>NZ_DATBTV010000108.1:0-47720 GCF_036559105.1 Lapillicoccus sp.
CACCGGGATGACGCCCCAGCCGTAGCTGACGTCGCGGGCCGCCACGCGGAGGTCCTCGCACAGCGGCTCCGGGACGGGGACGAAGTAGTAGGGCGCCGGACCGCGCCACTGGACGACCTCGGCCTCGAACTCGAGCACCACCTCAGTCGCCCAGCCCCGCGAGGAACGCCGTGATGATCGCCCCCGCCAGCCCACCGAGGAAGACGACCAGTCCGAGGTTGGGCAGGTCCGGAAGGGCGAGCATCAGAGCCAACCCGACGACCGCGACGATCGCGGGCGGGATCGCGGCCTTGTAGCGCGCGGGAGACCGCCGTGGCCAGCGCCCACGGTCCTCTCGGGCCATCTTCGGCTCCTCGCCTGTCCCTGCCGCCCTGGACCGCCAGCCTAACCGCGGGCCGCGGCGGGCGCCTCGGTGAACGTCCGGCGACAAGTCACGTCTCGGGGCGCCTTGTCAGGACATTCCTACTAGGATGTTCTCCGCTGGAGTCGGCCGCGTGACGGGTCGGTCGGCCGGCGATGACGACAGGGAGTCAACGATGACCACCGTGAACCGACCTCCGCGGACCCGACTGGCCCGTCGAGCCGTCCCCGCCATCTCGATCCTGCTGCTCGGCACCATGGTTGCGGCGTGCGACCGGTCCTCCGGGAGCAGCGGGGCCAACCCCACCCAGAACGCGAGCGCGACCGAGGTCGCCCTCACCGTGACCTCCAACGCGATCTCCGGGGGCAAGAACGCTGCCGAGGCGGACTGGTACGCCAACTACGTGATCCCGAAGTTCACCGAGGCTCAGAAGGCCAAGGGGGTCAACGTCACCCTGAAGTTCCAGCCCTCCGGCGTGGACGACGAGCAGTACAAGGCCAAGATGGCGCTCGACCTCAAGAGCAAGTCCGGGGCCGACGTCATCGCCCTCGACGGGATCTGGGTCGGCGAGTTCGCCGACGCGGGCTACATCAAGCCCCTGGCCGACGTCGTCGGGCCCAACGTCACGTCCTGGGACGGCTGGGCGCAGATCCCCAAGGCGGTCCAGGCCAACGCGTCCTACAACGACAAGGTCTACGGAGTCCCGGGCGGTACCGACGGGCGGGTTCTCTACTACAACAAGAAGCTGTTCCAGCAGGCCGGTCTCCCGGCCGACTGGAAGCCCGCCAGCTGGCAGGAGATCCTCGACGCCGGCGCCAAGCTCAAGGCGGTCAGCGGGGTCGTCCCGATCCAGATCAACGCCGGCACGGCGATGGGCGAGGCCACGACGATGCAGGGGGCGCTCGACCTGCTCGTCGGCACCGGTGCGGAGATCTACCAGGACGGCAAGTGGCAGGGCAACACCCAGAACACCCGCGACGTCCTCGGCTTCTACAAGCAGCTGTTGGACCAGGGCCTGATGGACAAGAACTTCCAGCAGGCCGCCAAGGGCCGCGACGAGTCCTTCGCCGCGTTCGCCGCGAACAAGATCGGCATCCTGCTGGAGGGCGACTACTTCTGGCGGTCGGTCATCAACCCCGACAAGGGGTCCGCACCGATGGCCACCCGTGACGCCGACGTCGGCTACGCCCAGATCCCGGCCAAGGCCAAGGGGGCCGGTGTGGGCGGCCAGGACCTGGTGTCGATGTCCGGCGGTGGCGGCACCTTCCTCAACCCCAACACCAAGTTCCCGCAGCAGGCGTGGGAGCTGATCCAGTTCATCTACTCGCCCGACGCCATCAAGGCGGCGCTGGCCGGATCGGCCCGCATCACCGCGCGGCAGGACGTCAACAAGGAGGTCCTCAGCAAGGACCCGCTGCTGTCGCTGATCTCCGAGAAGGTGCTGCCGATCACGCGGTACCGCCCAGGACTCGCCGTCTACCCGCAGGTGTCGCAGGCGCTGCAGCAGGCCACCGCCGACATCGTCTCGGGCAAGTCGGTCGACGATGCCGCGGCGACCTACCAGGGTGCCGTGGAGAAGGTCGCCGGAGGCGCGGACAAGGTCCAGAAGTCGTGAGGCCCACGGGGGGCAAGCCCCCCGTGCTCCCCCCGGCGACCCGCGGAGCAGGAACGTGAGTGCCGCTTCGGGTGCGTCCGACGCCGCCGGGCTCGGACGCGCCCGGGCGGTCGCCTTCGTCACGCCCGCCTTCCTCCTGATCGCCGCGTTCCTTGTCTTCCCGGCCGTCTGGACCATCTGGCTGGGGATGACCGACTTCCGGCTCACCGGCGCGCAGGCGGCCGACCCGAAGTTCGTGGGGTTGGACAACTACCGAGCGGCCCTGGCCGACCCGGCGTTCCACAACTCGCTGTGGCTGACCATCGTCTTCGTCTTCGGGTCGGCGATCGTCGGCCAGAGCGTCCTCGGGTTCCTCATCGCGTGGACGATGCGCTCGGTTCCCAAGGCGGTCAAGGCGATCGTCGAGACGCTCGTCCTCATGGCGTGGATCCTGCCGAGCTCGATCGTCGCGTTCCTCTGGGTGGCGTTCCTGAACAACAACGGCGGCACGTTGGGGACGATCCTCAACACCCCCGACACGGCCTGGCTGCTCGAGTACCCCATGGCCTCGATCATCATCTACAACACCTGGCGCGGGACTGCGTTCTCGATGCTGCTGTTCTCCGCGGCTCTGGGGGCCGTGCCACCGTCCCAGCTCGAGACCGCTCGCCTGGCGGGCGCATCCACATTGCAGCAGTTCCGCGACGTCGTGTTCCCGCACATCCGCGGGCACATCCTGACGAACACGCTGCTCATCAGCCTCTGGACCTTCAACGACTTCGGGCCGTACCTGCTCACCGCGGGGGGACCAGACCACGCGACCGAGACGCTGCCGGTGTTCATCTACTTGCGCGCGCTCTACGGCGGCGAGCTGGGCTACGGCTCGGCGATCTCCTTCATCATGCTGCTGATCAACCTCGTCATCGCGCTGTTGTACATCCGGCTGCTGCGCGAGCGGCGCACCGCGAACCGGTCCATGGATGCCGACGACGCGAAGGCGGAGGCCGACGAGGTTCTCACCGCGGCCGAGGCCCGGAACGTGGGGCAGTGAGGTGACTCCTGCCGCCGTCGTCCGCCGGATCCTGTTCTACGGCCTCATCACGCTGCTCTCGCTGTTCTTCGCCCTGCCGCTGCTCTGGCTGGTGCTGGCGCCGTTCGACAAGACACCCACGCTCACCGTGAAGATCCCGGACTTCACCCTCGACAACTTCGCCGAGCTCGGCAAGAACCCCTACGCGTTGTCGTCACTGAAGAACTCGATCCTCATCTCGGGCGGGGCGATGCTGCTGGTCACCGCGTTGTCCGCGCTCGCCGCATACGCCCTCTCCCGGGTGCGCGTGCCCGGCCGCGACCTCATCCTCTACGCGCTGCTGCTGCTGTCCTCGATCGTCACCGGCACCGCGGCGATGGTCCCGATCTTCCTGTTGATGTTCCAGCTCGGGCTCATCGACGACCGGAGCGGCGTCTCGCTGGTGCTCACGGGCGGGCTGCTGCCGGCGGCGATCTTCATCCTCAAGGACTTCATGGACTCGACGCCGAAGTCCTACGAGGAGAGCGCGCGCGTCTTCGGAGCCAGCCCGTTGCAGGTGCTGCGCCACGTCGTCCTGCCGATCGCACGACCCGGCCTGGCGACCATCGCGGTGTGGGCCCTGGTCAACGCGTGGGGTGACTTCCTCACCGCCTACATCCTGCTGCGCGACCCGGAGAAGACCCCCGCCGGCGTGCTCATGTACACCTTCTACACCGAGGGCGGGCAGGCGAACCTCCCTCTCATCTCGACGTTCTCGTTGGTGTACGCAATACCGGTGATCGCCCTGTACCTGTTCGTCAACCGCCGCTACGGCTTCCGCTTCCACGGAGGGATCAAGAGCTGATGGCCAGCATCGACCTCGTCGGGCTCTCCAAGGTGTATGCCGGTGGTGTCGCCGCCGTCGACGACCTCACCCTGTCCATCGCTGATGGTGAGTTCTTCGCACTGCTCGGGCCCTCCGGCTGCGGCAAGACCACGTTGCTGCGGACCATCGCCGGGTTGGAGCAGGTGACCGCGGGCCAGCTCCTTCTCAGCGGCAAGGACGTGACGACGCTGCCGCCGGGCAAGCGCGACGTCGCCATGGTGTTCCAGGACTACGCGCTGTTCCCGCACATGGACGTCACCGACAACATCAGCTACCCGTTGCGGATCCAGAAGATGGCCAAGGCGGAACGTCGAGAGAAGGCCGCGACGACCGGGGCCGGGCTCGGGTTGGAGAAACTGATGGACCGTCGCCCGGGCCAGCTGTCCGGGGGCCAGCAGCAGCGGGTCGCGTTGGCCCGCGCCATCGCGTACCAGCCCGCGGTGTTCCTCTTCGACGAGCCGTTGTCGAACCTCGACGCGCGGCTCCGGCTCGAGGCACGCACCTTCCTCAAGCGGCTGCAGCACGAGCTCAGCGTGACCACGGTCTTCGTCACCCACGACCAGGCCGAGGCCCTGGCCATGGCCGACACCATCGCCGTCATGGAGGCCGGGCACATCCGCCAGATCGGGACACCCTCGGACGTGTTCCACCGGCCGGCCAACGTGTTCGTCGCCAACTTCATCGGCTCGACGCCCATGAACCTCGTTCCCGGCAGTGCCTTCGGACGCGAGCGGGTGCCCGAGGGGGACGATGTGCTGGTGGGGTTCCGGCCCGAGTACACCAAGCTCGACGACACCGGCCGGTACTCGCTCGACGGCACTGTGAGCATCGTCGAGAACCTCGGCGCATCGATGCTCGTGTCGGTGAGCTGTGGCGACCACTCGGTGCAGGCGCTGGTCCCGGAGGGCGAGGAGCCGCTGGTCGACACGAAGGTCTCGCTCAGCCCCGCGGACAAGCGGGTGCTGCGCTACGGTGCGGCCGACGGCGAGCTGCTGGAGCCGGACCGCGTCGCAGCGCCGGCCGACCGGTGACGTTGCTCGACCGGCGCGGTACCTGGACTCCGGAGGACCGAGCCGAGAACTATTGCGTCACAGTCGGTTTCGAGGTACCACCCGGTGTCGGCGCGTTCCGGGTGGAGCTCGGGTACAAGCGGCGGGACGGCGTGGTCCTCGACCTCGGCTGCGAGGGCCCGGACGGCTACGTCGGGTGGTCCGGAGGAGCACGGCCGCACTACGTCGTCAGCGAGGGCTGGGCGACGCCGGGCTATCTGCCCACACCGGTGTCGCCGGGGACCTGGAAGGTGCTCGTGGGCCTGCATCGCGTCCCTCCGGCCGGGGTCGGCTACCGGCTGACCGTCCGGCGGGCCACCCCCGCCGAGGTGGCCGCGGAACGGGACGCCCAGCCCGAGGCGCCACCAGTGCCCGAACGCGGGCCCCGCCGGAAGCTCCCCGACGTCGACGGGATGCGCTGGCTGGCCGCGGACTTCCACGCGCACACCGTCCACTCCGACGGCGCGCTCGGGATCGAGGAGCTCGCCGCCCTCGCTGTCAGCCGCGGTCTCGACGCCCTGGCGGTGACCGACCACAACACGACGAGCCATCACGCATACCTCCCGTTGGTGGGCGAGCGCTACGGCATCCGGCTGATCCCCGGTCAGGAGGTCACCACCGACCGCGGGCACGCCAACGCGTTGGGGGACATCGGGTTCGTCGACTTTCGCAACCCCGGCGCGCAGTGGCAACGCGACGTGGAGGCTCGCGGCGGAGTCTTGTCGGTGAACCATCCGCTGGCGACGGACTGCTGCTGGCGGATGGCGCTCGACCACCCGACCGCGGTCGCGGAGGTCTGGCACTCGTCGTGGCACGCACTCCCGGTGCTGCACAACTGGGGCGGCCCGCTGGCGTGGTGGCTGTCCTGGGACCGCGAGACCGTACCCATCGGCGGGAGCGACTTCCACGCATACGGGAACGACGCTCTGCCTGGTGCCCCGACGACCTGGGTGCTGACCGACGGGGACGACGTCCTGGGCGGGGTCGCGGCGGGACGCACTGCGGTGAGCGCCGACCCGACTGGGCCCGTGCTGCTCCGACTCGGGGACGAGCTGCTGGCGCTGGGATCGGACGGACTGCTGCTCAGTGGGTTCGACGCCGGCCGGCGTCCGGTGGTGGGAGAGCGGGCGGTCCTCGGTGGAGCCGGGGGGCCGTGGTGGCTCGAGGACGACCAGATGCGGGTACTGGCGGTCTGCGGCTGACGTCAGCCGGCGGCGGCCGCCTTCGAGATCCGGCGGGACAGGCCGACCCCCAGGACCAGCACCACCACCGACGAGACCATCGTCGCGAGGAGGATCTGCAGGGCGAGCAGGTCCGTGAAGGCCCCGAGGAGGGTCATGGCCGCGAACCCGACGACGAGCTGGGCCACGGCCACCGCCGCCAGCACGGTGGCGGCCCTGCTTCCCGTCGCGGCCTCCGGCGGATGGGCCCCGCGCCAGCGGTTGCCCAGCACGATGACCCCGGCGAGACACACGATTCCGACCGCCAGGACCGCGATGCTTGCGACGACGAGCCCGCGCAGGTCCGGCAGGGTCGACGCGACCGAGGACCACAGCGCGATGAGGGCGAGGTTCACCACGACGAACACCCCGGCGACGAGGGACCGTGCCGTCCCCCGGGTGATGGCGGCCCGGTCCCGCTCCACGCCGGAGGACGTCACAGCGTCGCCACGGGCCATGCCCCGTTCGGGTAGGCGGTGTTCTCCGACATCTTCTGCTCGAGCAGCGTCTTCGCGCTCCGGCACTGGGACTTGAGGTTCTCGCCGGCACCCCAGAACGCCGCGCCGAACCCGGCGGCCGCCGCGATGGCGATGAGGATCCCGGCGGGGATGCCGAAGATCGTCGCCGTGGCGCCGAGGGCGGTGATGATGGCCGCGATCCACGCACCGATCGCGGCGATCATCAGGCCGAAGAACACCTGGATCGCCGACGACACGTCCTTGAGGGCGCTGCTGATCCCGTCGGTGAACTGGGTCTTGACGTTCTGCAGGGCGGTCTTCTGCAGCGGGGCCTTCTGCTTGTACTGGTCGGCCGCGGAGCCCTTCCAGTTGTCGTCGACGGCCAGAGAGCCGAGGTCGGCGAGAGCCACCCGGGCGCTCACCGGCGAGCCGACGCTGGTGCTCCACGCGTCGGCCGTGCTGGAGACGGTGCTGGGCTCGCCGAGGTTGCTGAGGATCTCGACCAGCGGGGCGAAGAGCTCCTTGATCTTGTCCATCAGGCCGTTCCACAGGTCGCGGATCTTGTCGGCCAACCAGCCGAGACCCCATGGAACCCAGTCGAGGACGTCGTTGATGGCGTCCTGAAGGTCCTGTACGAGGCCGTTGAACCGGTTGACGAGATCTCGGATGTCGTTGGCGGTACCGGACATGTCGCGTCCCCTTGTGTCGGAAGTCGTTGTCGTGAACTGCTGGTCGGCGTCAGCCGATGGGCTCCCAGGCGCCCCGGTACTGCTGCTCGGCGCTGTTCTCGTTCACCTCGTAGTTGTGCTTGATGGTGAGGAGCGTGTTCGAGATCTTTCCGGTCTCGGTGGAGCCGCCGGCCAGGAGCATGCCGACCTTGTTCTGGATCGAGCTGTAGGTCGTGGTCAGACCGACGGCCTCGGCGGCCCAGGACAGCTCGTACTCGCCGAGGTTCTGGCTCCAGGCGTTGTTCTCGGCGGTGAGCAGCGCGTCGGACGTCTGGTCCCACATGTCGGCATCGGTCTTGAGCGCTGCGAGCTGCACTTCGTAGGTCATGTCTGCTCCTTGGTCCCCGTTGGTGTGTCAGTTGCGCAGACCCATGGCGCGCGCGAGCGCGACGGGGTCCTCGGACAGCCGCTGGAGACGGCCGAGCGGGCTACGGGCGACGATCGTCTCGACGTCGTCGCCGCCGGCCTGCCGGTACGCCTCGTGCAGGGCCTGCGTCGCCTCGCGGCCGATGTTGGCCGGGTGCGCGGAGTCCAGCCAGGTCTGGTCGAAGGTGAGGTCGAGCAGCGTCCCGTTGCCCGCGATGGTGGCCTTGGCGTGACCGGAGGCGCTGCGCCCGGTGTACTCACGGGTGAGGTGTTCGCGTACCTCGTCCCGGACCTGCTCGATGCTGTCGACCAGCTCGTGGAGCAGGTCACGCATGACCTGCATGGAGGAGTCCACCGACCCGGACCGGTCGCGGTCGACGGCCTCGGACAGGCGCACCGACAGGTCGTCGGCGTCCAGCCGCGGCGCCACGACGCGCCCGTGGGGACGCTCGTCGGCCTCGACCAGCGTCGTGCCCCACTGCTCGAGCCGGGCGATCCCGGCCTTGTTGGCCGCGTCGTTGATGCCTGCGGCCAGTGAGTGCGCGGTGTAGCTGTTCTTCCACGTCATCGACACGAGGATGGAGGAGATCCGTCCGTCGCCGTCGATCGTGACCGTGACGGCCCCCGTGTCGTCCTTGGCGGTGACCGGTCCCAGCGTGTCGGTCGCCTCGTGGAACGCGCCACTGCCCCGGACGACGTCGTCGCGGGTGCGGCCGATGGCCTCCATCGGGTCGTACACGAGTTCCCCTGTCGTCGGTGTCGCGGTTGTCACGGGTGTCCGGCACCCGGCTGGTACGTCCCCCAACCCTCTCCGGGTCACCGGAAGGGCGCATGAGTGCGGGTGCTCAGATCGGGTGGGGTCCGGTCACCAACCTCTGGGTACGCGTCGGAACCGCACCCGCTCGCCGGGCCGCAGCTGTGCGAGGACGTCGGTGTCGTCGTCGACCACGACGGCGACCACGGGGTAGCCGCCCGTGGTCGGGTGGTCGGCGAGGAAGATCAGTGGCTGGCCCGAGTGCGGGACCTGGACGGCGCCGCGGACGACGGCCTCACTGGGCAGCTCGCGCGCGGTGCCGATGTCGGCCCGGTCGAGCGCCGGCCCGGCCAGCCGAACGCCGACCCGGTCGGACTCCGTCGTGACCGTCCACGGCTGCGAGGTGAGCGCGTCGACCGCGCTCGGCGCGAACCAGTCGTCCCGCGGACCGAGGACGACACGGAGCGCGACGTCGGTGACCGGCGGGGGCTCGAGCGCGGCCACGTCGACGGCGGGGGCGGGTTCACGGTCGGGTGGACGGCCCAGGGCCAGCCGCCGTCCGGGCGCCAGCGGTTCCGGGCCCACCCCCATGGTCGGGTCGGTGCTGGCGCTGCCGAGGACGAGCGGCTCAGCCAGTCCGCCCCGGACGGCCAGGTAGGTGCGCAGGCCGGTGGACGGCACGCCCAGGGTCAGCAGCTGACCGTCGCGGAGCTCGAGGGGCGCACCCAGGGGGGCGGCGCGGCCGTCGACCAGGACCGGTGCCGGCGCCCCTGTGACGCACACCCGGACGTCGCCGTCGGCGCGCACCGCGAGGCCGCCGAGCAACACCTCTACACCGGCGGCTCCCTCGGCGTTGCCGAGCAGCCGGTTCGCGAGGCGCAGGGCCCGCCGGTCGGCGGCTCCGCTCCCGGTCACCCCGACCGATGCGTGTCCCGGCCGGCCGAGGTCCTCGATCAGGGCCAGCGGGCCGACGGCTTCGACCACCACGGCGTTCACGAGGGGACCTCGACGAATCGGACGCGACGACCGGGGGTGAGGAGGGCCGGCGGGTCCCGCTCGGCGTCCCACAGGGTGACGTCGGTGCGTCCGATGAGCTGCCACCCGCCCGGCGACGAGCGTGGGTACACCCCGGAGTACGGGCCGGCCAGCCCCACCGAACCGGCCGGTATGCGCGTGCGGGGCGAGTGGCGGCGGGGGACCTCCAGGTCGCCCTCGGATCCGGTCAGGTAGGCGAAACCCGGTGCGAAACCGGCAAACTCGACGGTCCACGGCTGCCCGGTATGCCGCGCCACAACCTCCGACGGCGCGACTCCCAGGTGGGTGGCGACGTCGTCGAGGTCGGGACCGTCGTACCGCACCTCGACGACCAGCTCGTCGGTCTCGGCGGAAGCCTCAGGGCCGTCGAGGACGAGGCCGCGCAGCGCCGCGGCGACCTCGGGCAGGTGGTGTGCCGCGCTCGCCACGACGAGGACCGTGCGGGCACCGGGGACGTGCTCCAGCGTGCCCGGGAGCGGACGGCGCCGGAGCGTGGCGTCGAGGCGGCGGCGCTCCGCGGCGTCGGCGACCTCAACGAGGATCGCCCGGTCGCCGCAAGGGAGCAGCCTCATGCGGTCGGTGGTGGCGCGGACGGTGGTGGCGCGGACGGCGGTGGTGCGAAGGCCGCCAGCCGGACTCCCGCCCCCGACAAGGCGTTTCGGACCGCCAGGGCCATGGCGACTGCCCCGGGGGAGTCACCGTGGACGCATACCGAGTCCGCCTCGAGCTCGACCTCGGCGCCGTCGGTCGACGTCACGCGGCCCTCCCGGACGAGCCGAAGGACTCGGGCTGCGATCTCCTGCGGGTCGTCGAGCAGCGCGCCGGGTTCCGTCCGGGGCAGCAGGGTGCCGGCCGCGGTGTACCCCCGGTCGGCGAAGGCCTCGCGCACGGTGGCCAGCCCGGCGCCCGCGGCCGCGGCGAGGAGGGCGGAGCCGGGCAGCCCCACGACCAGCAGGTCGCTGGAGTAGTCGGCGACCGCGCGGATGACCGCATCGGCCTGGAGCTCATGGTGGACGACCGCGTTGTAGAGGGCCCCGTGGGGCTTCACGTAGGTCACCGCACTGCCGACGGTGCGGGCGATGCCGTCCAGAGCGGCCAGCTGGTAGAGCACGTCGGCGTAGAGGTCGTCGGCGGAGACGTCGACGAACCGGCGGCCGAACCCGGCCAGGTCGCGGTAGCCCACCTGCGCGCCGATCGCCACCCCACGCAGATCGGCGGCGCGGCACGTGGCGACGAGGGTGGCCGGGTCGCCGGCGTGGAACCCACAGGCCACGTTGGCGGACGTGACGACGTCGAGAAGGGCCTCGTCGTCGCCGAGCCGCCACCGCCCGAAGGACTCGCCGACGTCGGCGTTGAGGTCGATGGTCCGCGGGCCGGGCACCGATCGAGCGTCCTCATCCGCGCCCACGGCTGTCAACCCTGTTCGAACGACAGGAGCACCTTGCGGAGCAGCCCGTTGAGCTGGTCGAGCTCACGCGGGGAGAGGGCAGAGAGCAGGTTCGCCTCGCGTTCCATCCCGGCGTGGAGGTGCTCCTGCCAGGTGTCGCTGCCCTTGGCGGTGGGCCGGACGATGACGCGGCGGCGGTCCAACGGGTCGACCTCGCGGGTCACGTAGCCGCCGTCGACGAGGCGATCGAGCCGGCTGGTCATGGCCGCCCGCGTCACGTGGCAGGTGTCGGCGAGCTGTGCCGGCGTCGCCTCAACCGGGTAGGGCTGGATCATCAACGCATGCAACGTGTTCGAGTCCTCGAGGGTGAACTCGCGGCCGGCGTGGAACTCGGCGTCGTCCTTGCGGAGCTTCCGCACGATGGCCTGCATCCGGGTCGTCGCGCCCTCGACCGACGGGTCCAGGTCGGGGATCTGGGTGACCCACCGGGCCACGTGCGCGTCGACCGCGTCCGTGGGCCGGGGTCTGGTCACGCCATCAGTATGCCATTCGCCGCCGTACAGAGATAGTGCTTGAAAGTCTGATGACAAATAGTTAGACGACGTACTAATGTGGTTGATCATGGAGACTGTTGTCGACGACCTCCCCGTCGCCTCCCGATGGGGGACCCGCGACTTCCGCCTGCTGGTCGGCGGTCAGGGCCTGTCGTGGCTGGGCGACGCGTTCCAGCCGATCGCGCTGTCGTTCGCGGTGATCGCGTCCGGCGGCTCGGCCACGGACCTCGGGCTGGTCCTCGCGTGCGGGGTCGTCGCCCGGCTGGCCTGCACCCTGGTCGGGGGAGTGTGGGCGGACCGGCTCCGGCCGCAGACGATCATGGTGGCGGCGGACCTGGTCCGTGCCGGGGCGGCGGGGGCCTTGGCCGTCCTCTATGTCCCCGGCTTCGCCGTGGGCCCAGGCGACCATCACCCGTTGCCCCTGCTCTGCGGGCTGGTGGCGGTCTTCGGCGGCGCGGGCGCCTTCTTCTACCCCGCCATGTCGTCGCTCAAGCCGACGCTGGTCCCGCTGGAGCGACGCCGTTCGGCGAACGCCACCCTCAACGCGGTCCAGACCGCCTCGCTCACCGTGGGTCCGGCGGCCGCGGGCGTGCTCATCGCCGCCTTCGGTGCGCCGTTCGGGTTCGTCGTCAACGCGCTGAGCTTCCTGGCGTCAGCCGTCACCGTCGCCCTGATCCGGGCGCGGGCGCTCCGGGCGGAACGGGTCGGGTTCCTCAGCGAGCTGCGCGGCGGGTTCGCTGCGGTCCGCTCGCGGGACTGGCTGCTCTGGGGCGTCGTGGCCGCCGGGGTCTACCACGTGGCCAACGGGGTCGTCCTGGTCACCGTCAACGTCGTGGCGCTACGCGACCTGGGTGGCCCCTCGGCGCTGGGCGTGATCGCCGCGGCGGAAGGTCTCGGCGGGGTCATTGGCAGCGTCATCGCCATGCGGGTCCGCCCCCGCCGGCCGTTGGTCGTCGGGTTCGTCGCGCTCGGCCTGATGCCGGTCTGGGTGATGGCCTACGTATGGCCCGGCACGCTCACCGGCGTGCTGCTCGGGGCGGTCATCGGCTACTCGGGCCTGATGTTCTTCGGCGTCTGCTGGGAGACGGCGATCCAGAACCACGTCCCCCACGACCTCTTGGCCCGGGTGTCGTCGTGGGACATCCTCACCTCGTTCGTCGGGATGCCCCTGGGCCAGGCGATGGCCGGCGTGCTCACCGACCGATTCGGGACCCAGCCGGTCCTGACCGCCTGCGCCGGGGTGATCCTCGTCGCCGGGGTGGGTCCGCTGGCAGTCCGCGGTACCCGCCGGTTGCACTGGGAGCCGGATCCGGCCGAGCTCGCCTGAACCGGACACGCCAGCAGGCGTTGGTCCGTTCGTCGGCCCTGAGTCGGGGGGGATCAGCGACCAGCGCCCGCTGGCGTGTGCGCCCGCTCCGCCTCGCGCCGCCTGGCGCGCTCCGCCCGCAGCGCGGGCAGGTAGCCGAACGCGCCGAGGACGCTGAACGCCCCGACGAGGACCATCGCCACCTGGGTCGACGTATGTGCCGCGAGCTGGCCCGCGAGCGCGGCGGTGAGGCTGAACCCGAGGAACGAGACCATCGAGTTCATCGAGAGCACGGTGGACCGGTTGCGGGCGGAGGCCTCACGGTGGAGCAGAGCGCCGTGGACCGGACCGCCCGCCCCGTGCAACGTGTAGGTGAAGGCGTAGGCCGCGATGAGGGCGAGCGGCCCGGCGACGAGACCCATGACGACCGCGCCGACACCGTTGAGGATCCGGGCCAGGATCGCGGTCCGGGCGATGCCCAGCCGGCGGCTGCCGACCGCGGCCAGGGCGGACCCGAGCGCGAACAGGCCCCAGCCGGCGCTCGCCACCGGACCCATGACCGCCGCGGCGGCCTCCTCGCTGCCGAGCAGCTCGGCCAGCCGGATCGGCTGGAACGTCTCGAAGACCACCATCCCGGCCGACCAGAACAGCTCCACCGCCACCAGGCCGCCCAGCACTCGGTTGTGCCCGAGGAGCGACAGGCCCTCCCGGACCACCACCGGCGCTTCGCGCACCGACGCCGCGGCCCGACGCATACCGACCCTGCCGCCGGCTCCGCGACGGTCCGGCTCCTTGAGGATGAGGAGCACGGCCGTGAGGTGGACGACGCCCAGTCCCAGGTAGAGCAACCCGGGCAGCAGCAGGGCGCTCTGCGAGGCGATGGGGTGCCACCAGACCAGGCCGCCGGAGATCAGCGCACCGAGCGCCATCGCCGACCCCATGACCATCCCCTGGCGAGACAGGTCGCGGTCCATGTCGGCGCCGGGCTCGGTCGCGTGGACCGTGTCGACGAACCACGCCTCGAGCGGTCCGGAGTCGAGCGCCCGAAAGACGCCGGTCAACACCGCGGCCAGCGCGAACTGCCACCAGGCCGTCGCCGTGTAGAAGACGACCGCTGAGGTGATGAGGAAGACCGCCGCCGTGACGTAGACCGGCTTGCGCCCGAACGCGTCGGCAAACCCGCTGGTCGGCAGCTCGAGGAGGAACACCGTGATCCCGGTGAGCGACATCGCGGAGAGGGCCTCCGGGATGGTCAGGCCGCGCTCCAGCGGCCACAGCGTGAGGATCCCGACGACCAGCCCGACCGGGAACCAGCGCGTCACCGTGAGCGTCAGGAACACCCGTCGGGCGGCGGCCGGGGAGACGATGGCGCTCACGAGCGGTCTCCTCGCGGTGACTGGTCGAGGTCGACCGGGTAGGCGTAGGTGTAGACGGCCACCCGCTTGGCCTGCGGGTTGCCCTGGCCGACCCGGCGGTACTTGAGCAGGACGTCCTCGATCTCCGCCCGCATGGCCCGCAGCTGTTCCAGGGTCACCAGCGCGACGTTGTCGTTGATGCCGAGATGGTCGACCCACTCCACCGGCCAGTCCTGCTGCACGTCGAGCCACTGCTCGGCCTTGCCGGCGAAGTGGCGGATGTAGTCGCGCTCCAGCCAGTTGAGGGCGGTGAGGGCGTCCTCGTCGTCGACCAGCTCGCTCTGGGTCCACGAGTGCTGCTCGACGGCCGCCCGCCAGATCCGCTCCTTACCCTTGCCGGTGTCGGTGTCCTCGACGAGCCCGACGGTCTCCAGCCGGCGCAGGTGGTAGCTCGTGGCGCCCGAGTTGGTGCCCAGGAGTGCCGCCAGGGCGGTCGCCGTGAGGGGGCCGCTGCGGCGCAGCTGGGTGACGATGCGCGAGCGGAGCGGGTGGGCGAGGACCTTGACGGCCTCGCCCCCCAGGTGCAGCTCCGAGGGGCTCTCGGAGGAGCCCCAGGTACCGGGTCCGGTGGGTGGCGTGGTGGTCATGACATACACAATACCTATGCACACTCTCTTTGCACAAGGATCGTGCAGAGAATCTGTGCGACAACGTCACCGCAGGTCAGGCCCGGTATGCAGCGGCCTACAGCGCGATTTGGCCGGCCTCCGGCCCGCCCCTACACTGAAGAGGTTGTGCCACCCGGGGCGTTTCGGCTCGGGGCCACGCGGCGCGGTCGGTCGACCGGAAGGGCCGCGGCGAGGCATACCCGAGATACCGCTGACGAAAGCTGAGTCCTGTGCGCACGTACACCCCCAAGCCCGGCGAGGTCGATCGCACGTGGCACGTGATCGACGCGACCGACGTCGTCCTCGGTCGTCTCGCGAGCCAGACCGCGATCCTGCTGCGCGGCAAGCACAAGCCGACCTTCGCCCCGCACGTCGACACCGGTGACTTCGTCATCATCGTCAACGCCGACAAGATCGTGCTGACCGGCGCCAAGGCGGAGCAGAAGAAGGCCTACAGCCACTCGGGCTACCCGGGAGGCCTGAAGTCCACGTCCTACACCGAGCTCCTCGAGAAGAACCCGGCCAAGGCCGTCGAGAAGGCCGTCCGCGGGATGCTCCCGAAGAACTCCATCGCCCGCCAGCAGATGACCAAGCTCAAGGTCTACACCGGCGACACCCACCCGCACGCGGCCCAGCAGCCGGTCCCGTTCACCATCTCCCAGGTCGCGCAGTAAGGAACCCTGAGTTGACTGACATCACTACCGACACCGTTCTGGAGTCGGACGAGCCGGAGCTGAGCACCTACACCTCCGAGTCCACCGCTCCCGTCGCCGGTGAGGACGTCCGCCGTCCGAGCGCCTCGGCGCCCGGCGCCGCGACCGGCCGTCGCAAGCAGGCCATCGCCCGGGTGCGCATCGTCCCTGGCACCGGCGAGTGGCAGATCAACGGCCGCACGCTGGAGGCGTACTTCCCCAACAAGGTGCACCAGCAGATCGTCGGCGAGCCGTTCACCGTCCTCGACCTGACCGGTGCCTACGACGTGCTCGTCCGCGTGCACGGCGGTGGCCCCTCCGGCCAGGCCGGCGCGGTTCGCCTCGGCGTGGCCCGCGCGCTGAACGGCGTCGATGAGGAGCTGAACCGTCCCGCGCTCAAGAAGGCCGGGTTCCTCACCCGCGACCCGCGCGTCCCCGAGCGCAAGAAGGCCGGCCTCAAGAAGGCCCGCAAGGCTCCGCAGTACAGCAAGCGCTGACGCGCACCTGCTCGAACGCGAGGGCGGTCCCGGTATGCCTGGGGCCGCCCTCGCGGCGTAGTAGGTTCGTCCGTCGGCCCGCTTCCCGGGCTGGCGCGGTGAGGTCACGTAGAGAGGTGGACCAGCGCAGTGGCTCGACTCTTCGGGACCGACGGGGTTCGCGGCCTGGCGAACCAGGACATCACCGCGGAGCTGGCCCTCGACCTGGCGGTCGCGGCGGCTCACGTGCTCGGTGAGTCCGGCGAGTTCGAGGGGCACCGCCCGACGGCCGTGGTGGGGACCGACGGCCGGGCCTCCGGCGAGTTCCTCCTCGCCGCGACGGTTGCTGGACTGGCCTCGGCGGGCGTGGACGTCCTCGACGCCGGCGTGCTGCCGACACCGGCGATCGCCTTCCTGACGGCCGACCTCCGTGCCGACCTCGGCGTGATGATCTCCGCGTCGCACAACCCGATGCCCGACAACGGGATCAAGTTCTTCGCCCGCGGCGGCCACAAGCTCGCCGACCACGTCGAGGACGCCATCGAGGCGCGGATGCGCGAGCCGTGGCAGCGGCCCACCGGCGCCGGGGTGGGGCGGCTCCGCTCGTTGGGCGACGGCCTCGAACGCTACGTCGGGCACCTCATAGCCGCCCTTCCGAACCGGCTTGACGGTCTCCACGTCGTCCTCGACACCGCCAACGGCGCCGCATCGGTCGCCTCGCCCGAGGCGTTCCGCCGCGCCGGGGCGCGAGTGTCGGTCATCGGGGCCTCGCCCGACGGGCTCAACATCAACGACGGCTACGGCTCCACCCACCTCGACCGGCTGTGCGAGGCAGTCCTTTCCGAGGGCGCCGACTTCGGCGTCGCTCACGACGGCGACGCCGACCGGTGCCTCGCGGTCGACGGTTCCGGTACACCGGTCGACGGCGACCAGATCATGTCGATCCTCGCGATCTCGTTGCGCGACAAGGGCCGTCTCGTGTCCGACACTCTCGTGGCCACGGTCATGTCCAACCTCGGGATGCTCCAGGCGATGGAGCGGTCGGCGATCACCGTGCGCCAGACCGCGGTCGGCGACCGCTACGTCCTCGAGGACATGAAGTCCGGCGGGTACGCCTTGGGTGGCGAGCAGAGCGGCCATGTCATCCTGCTCGAGCACGGCACCACCGGCGACGGCGTGCTCACCGGGCTGATGCTCGCGGCCCGGGTCGCGGAGACCGGGCGGTCGCTCACCGAGCTCGCGTCGGTGATGACCCGCCTCCCGCAGGTCCTCGTCAACGTGCGCGGCGTCGACACCTCTCAGGTCGACTCGCACGAGGCGCTGCTCGATGACGTCGCCAGGGCGTCCGACGAGCTCGACGGCAGCGGCCGCGTGCTGCTGCGCAAGTCCGGGACCGAACCCCTCGTCCGGGTCATGGTGGAGGCGGCGGACGAGTCGCAGGCCCAGGCCGTGGCGCAGCGGCTGGCGGAATCGGTCCGCACGCACCTCGCCCTGCGGTGACGGCCGCGGGTGCGCCGGTGAGGCTGGCGATCCTCGGTGGCGGCGGGTTCCGCACGCCCCTCGTGTACGCGGCGCTGGCCTTCACCGACTCCGGGGTCACCGACGTGGTGCTCTACGACACCGACGCCGGCCGCCTTGACGTCATGGCCCACGTCCTCGCCTCCATCTCGTCGGTGGAGGGTGCTGCGAGCGCTAGGGCGCTCGGATATACCTCCACCCGGGATTCGGAGGGGCCGCTGGTCACGGTGACCACGGAGCTGGACGTGGCGCTGGAGGGCGCCGACTTCGTCTTCTCGGCGATCCGGGTGGGCGGCCTGGCGGCGCGGGTGCAGGACGAGCTGGTCGCCCTCGAGCACGGCGTGCTCGGGCAGGAGACGACCGGGCCCGGCGGGATCGCCTACGGTCTGCGCACCGTCCCCGTCGCGAGATGGGTCGCCGAGCGGGTCCGCGCGGTCGCACCGGACGCGTGGGTCATCAACTTCACCAACCCGGCCGGCATGATCACCGAGGCGATGCGCAGCGTCCTCGGCGACCGCGTCGTCGGTATCTGCGACACCCCGATCACCATGGCGAAGCGGGCCGCCCGGCTCCTGGGCGTCGACCCGCGTACGCCCGTCGGTCTCGACTACGTCGGCCTCAACCACCTGGGCTGGCTGCGCGGGCTGCGGATCGACGGCGAGGACCTGTTGCCTCGGCTGCTCGCCGACGACGCCCTGCTCGGGGCGACCGAGGAGGGCCAGCTGTTCGGGCTGGACTGGATACGGGAGATCGGCGCGCTGCCCAACGAGTACCTCTACTACTACGACTTCACCCGCGACGCGGTCGCGTCGATCCGGTCCGGTGGGCTCACCCGCGGCGAGTTCCTGGCCGGACAGCAGGGCGACTTCTACGCCGCGGCTGCCAGGGACCCGAGCCGCGCCCACGAGCTGTGGACGACGACCCGGGCCGAGCGGGAGGCGACCTACATGGCCGCCGAGCACGCCGGCCAGGCCCGCGGCGGCGAGGAGGGCATCGCCGACGTCGGCGGTTACGAGGGTGTCGCACTCGCACTGATGCGGGCGATCACCCGCGACGAGGAGGCCACGATGATCCTCGACGTCGCGAACCGAGGCAGCGTTCCCGGCCTGCCCGACGACGCGGTCGTCGAGGTGCCCGTCACCGTCGGCTCCGGGGGTCCCACTCCGCTTCCGGTCTCACCGCCGACGCTCTACCAGCTCGGCCTCATGGCCCAGGTCAAGCACGTCGAGCGGCTCACCATCGAGGCGGCCGTGAGCGGGTCGCCGGACCTCGCGGAGCAGGCGTTGGCCCGGCACCCCCTCGTCGACTCGGTGACCGTCGCCCGAGGGTTGCTGCGCGCATACCGGGACCGCATCCCTGAGGTGGACGCGGTGTTCGGCCGGTGACGCTCGACGCCCGCCCCGAGCGCCTCGTGCGGGGACGCGAATTCGGTCGCGCCGCTGGACGAACATGTCGATGTGGACCGTGATCACCGCGGCGAGGAGGCCGTTCGATGAGCACAACGAGCCGGCCGGGCATGGGCCCGCGCAGTCCGCGTGCGACCTGGACGCTTCGCTTCGGTCTGGGCGTCGTGTGCGCGGTCTGGATGATCCCGGTCATCGGCACCCTCATCAACTCGTTCCGCACCCGCGACGCGCAGCTGAGCACCGGCTGGTGGACGGCGATCGCCAGCCCGCTCGACAGCACTCAGTGGACTCTGGACAACTACCGCGTCACCCTCTTCACCACCTCGGGGGACGGCGTGAATATGGGGCAGGCCTTGGTCAACAGCCTCATCGTGACCCTCCCTGCGACCGTGATCCCCATCCTCATCGCGGCGTTCGCGGCCTATGCCTTCACGTTCATGCAGTGGCGCGGGCGTGGCGTTCTCCTCGTGGTCTTCGTCTGTCTGCTGATAGTGCCGAGCCAGGTGGCCCTGGTGCCTCTCCTCAAGATCTACGGCGCAGTCGGGCTGACCGGAACATTCCTCGGGGTGTGGCTGGTCCATGTCGCGTTCGGGCTGCCGCTGGCGGTCTACATCCTGCGTGCCTACATGTCGCAGCTGCCCCGGGAAGTCATTGAGTCCGCGAGGCTCGACGGAGCGAGCCACTTCACGGCGTTCTGGCGGCTCGTCATTCCCATGTCGGTGCCAGCGTTCGTGTCCTTCGCCATCCTCCAGTTCGTCGGCGTGTGGGGCGACCTGCTGATGGCGCTCCTGTTCCTCGGCCGTGGCGAGAACGCCACGGCCACGGTCGCCATTCAGAGCCTGCACGGTCAGGACATCCACAGCACGGAACTCATTCCTTCGGCCGCGATCGTGACGATCGTCGTTCCGGTGCTCGCAGCGCTAGCGCTGCGAAACCACGTTGTCAGGGGGTTGACGTCGGCCGCCGTCACGCCACCACCACCAACGGGCGGCTCGGCGCGATAACGCACCCACGCACCGACGTGGTCGCGATCTCGGGTGGCGCCTGGGCGTCATGCTGCCGAATCGGTCAGACGCGCCGATCGAGCAGGCCGGTGTCCACGTCGTAGATGAAGCCCCCCACGGCGATGTGCTCGGGGATCAACGGATGGGTGCGGACCTTGCGCACGTCCTCGCGCAGCGCCGCCTCCTGGTTCTCGACGACGTGGAAGACCTGCCACGTCGCGTCCACGCCGGCCGACTTGCTCACCCGGTCACGCAGCTCGGCCTCGGTGCTGGAGGCGACGGCGCAGCGGGTATGTGGGATCACCAGGACCCGGTTCACCCCGAGCAGGTGCACCCCGAGGACGATCGCCTCGAGGGCGGCCTCGGTGACCCGGCCGCCGGGGTTGCGGAAGATCTTCGCGTCGCCGGGCTCGAGGCCGATGAGACGCAGTGGGTCGATCCGGGAGTCCATGCAGGTGACCATCGCGACCCCCGCATGGGCGACCCCGTCGAACTCCTGCATGGTGAAGCTCGCCGCGTAGCCGCGGTTGGCCGCGAGCAGGTCGTCGAAATCGTGGTCCTCGTTCACGGGGGACAGCCTGCCGCGTCCCGTCCAGCAGGCGGACAGGGGCCCCACGTTGCGGACCGCTCGGCCGACCCGAACGGGGCTTCGGCCGGCCCCGAGCGTCGCCGAGGGCCGACCAGCGAGGCCGCCCCTTGCAAGCGGGCCAGGCCCGCGATCCCCTTGTGCGAGCGTGGGGTCCGTCACCTTGCCCGTTTCCACCCGGTTCACCGTTGACGCGTTGCAAGGGAATTACTAACGGGGTCAACGGCGCCCACGGCAGCGAGGAACTGAACCGGTGCAGGTCACAACATGGGAAAGCCTGGGGTGCATGTGGCGCAGATCACCTCCTGTGGTGTTGCATGGGCCGGAGAGCAACGAAGGAGCAGCCAGAGGCGACCCAGCGCCTCGAAACAGGCGGACCAGCGACGAAGCCGGTTCCTCTGTCGCCCGGCCTTGAGCGGCCGGCCCGCGTGGGGCCAATGGAGCCCCCAGATCACCTCCAAGGAGGAGTTCGGAACCATGATCACTCGCAGGGCAAGCGTTACCGCTCTCGCCGCCGTGGCCGTCGCCGGCCTCGCGTCGGGATGCCTATCTTCGGGAACTTCGGGTGGCAGCAGCGGGGAGGGAACCGCTGCCGGCGCCGGCAAGGGCACCATCGAGGTCATGTACGGCCTCGGCGCCGACACCGAGCCGGGCTTCAAGGCGGACGTACAGAAGTGGGCCAGCTCGAACGGCGTCACCGTCAAGTTCACCAAGGCTGCGGCGTGGGACACCGAGATCCGGGCACGCGTCGCCGGTGGCAACCCGCCGGACGTCGGACTCTTCCCACAGCCGGGCCTGATGTGCGACCTGGCTAAGCAGAAGAAGCTCGTCGCCTTCGACGACGCCACCGTCGCGACGGACAAGCAAACGCTGGTTCCTGGCTTCGTTCAGGCCGGAACCTGTGCGGACGGCAAGGTCTACGGCCTGCCGAACGAAGTCAGCGTCAAGAGCCTCGTGTGGACGGACGCCCCGGCCTTCAGTGCAGCTGGCTTCACCCAGCCGAAGACGTTGGACGACCTTCTGACCTTGACCGACAAGATCAAGGCCGCTGGCAAGACGCCGTGGTGCATCGCCGCCGAATCCGCCGCTGCAACCGGTTGGCCGATCACCGACTGGATCGAGGACCTCGTCCTGCGTCTGGCCGGCCCGGACAACTACGACAAGTGGGTCACCGGTGCGCTGAAGTTCAACAGCCCCGAGATCAAGCCGGCATTCGAGTACTTCCAGAAGATCGCCTTCACCGACGCCAACGTCCGCGGTGGCACCAAGTCGATCGTCGCGACGAACTTCCAGACCGGTGGCAACGCGCTCTTCGACAACCCGCCAGGCTGCTACCTGTTCAAGCAGGCGACCTTCGTGGCGAACAAGGGTGGCTTCCCGGACGCCGTCATCGCCAAGCTGGACACCGAGACCCGGCCGTACGCGTTCCCACCCAAGGCCGAGGGCGACAACTCGGTGCTGGTCGCCGGTGACATCGCCGCAGCGTTCAACAACGACGCCAACACGCTGAAGTTGCGCAACTTCATCGCCAGCAAGGAGAACGGAACCGAGCAGGCCAAGGCAGGCTCGTTCTCGCCGCACACGACGGCCGACGTGAGTCTGCTGCCCAACAAGACACTGCAGACGATCGCCTCCGAGGTGCTGTACAAGGCCAAGGCCGCGCGGTTCGATGGGTCTGACTCGATGCCGGCGAAGGTCGGCGCGGGTACGTTCTGGACGGAGCCGGTCAAGTGGCTCTCGGGCCAGCAGGACCTGGATACCACGCTGAACAACATCGACGCCAGCTTCCCGAAGGCCAGCAGCTGATGTCATGAGCCGGCAGTCGCGGGGGGACTAGGGTCTCCCCGCGACTGCCCGGTGAAACCCGAACTCCAGCTCCACGCTCAGACCGTCGTTGTAGGAAGGACTGGGTCCCTTGGCTATCAAGATCGCCAACGCGCTGCTCGCCATCATCGGCGGGATCGGTGGCGCGATGTTGTTGTACTGGTTGTTGAACAAGCTCGCCGAGTCGTTACCGGGCCGTTGGGAGGACCGGGTCAAACCGTGGATGTTCGCGGGGCCCGCGATCCTGGCCATCGGCGCCTATCTGATCTACCCGGCGGTCGTGACGCTGGTGTACAGCTTCCAGAACGAGGACAACACGGCCTGGGTCGGGGTCAAGAACTACACGAGCCTGCTGACCGACCCTTCCTTCCTCCAGGTGCTCTTCAACAACCTGCTGTGGATCATCGTGGTGCCGGCAGCCACGGTGGTGTTGGGTCTCGGTGTCGCGGTCCTCGCCGATCGGCTGCGGCCCCAAGGGGAGAAGCTGAGCAAGACGTTCATCTTCCTGCCGATGGCGATCAGCATGGTCGCCGCGGCGACGATCTGGCGTTCGATCTACGAGTACCAACCGGCCGGAGCGCCGCAGACGGGTCTGCTGAACGCCATCTTCGGGTTGTTCAACAAGGGCCCGTTCTTCTGGTACTCGATCGACACCCTGCACTTCAACAGCCTGCTGCTGATGATCATCCTCATCTGGACCCAGGTCGGGTACTCCATGGTGCTGCTCTCCTCCGCCATCAAGGGCGTTCCCGAGGACACCGTGGAGGCGGGCCGGATCGACGGTGCGGGGGAGCGGCGGATCTTCTTCAGCATCGTCGTCCCGCAGATCTGGCCGACGGTGATCACCGTCTTCATCACCGTGTTGATCGGGGTGATGAAGGTGTTCGACGTCGTCTACGTCACCACCAACGGCGCCTTCAACACCGACGTGATCGGGCGACGGTTCTTCGACGAGATGTTCACCCAGGGCAACAACGGTTTCGCGTCGGCGATCGTCGTCATCCTGATGATCGCGATCATCCCGATTCTCATCTACCAGGTCCGTCACTTCCGGGCTGAGGAGGCCAGCCGATGAGTACCACCGTCCAGCCCGGAGTCGGCGCCCCCGAGGCGAAGCCGCCGGCCCAGGTTCTCCGGCAGACCAAGACGGGCATGGGTCCGGGCAGCGCGACCTTGCCAGTCAAGATCTTCATCATCGTCCTGTGCGTGCTGTGGATGATCCCGGTCCTCGGTCTGCTCATCAACTCCTTCCGGCCCCGGGACGAGCAGCTGAGCTCCGGCTGGTGGACCGCGATCTTCAGCCCCTTCTCCACTGGCTGGACGATCCAGAACTACGTCCAGGTCCTCACCACCGATAATGCCGGCGTCAACATGGGCACGGCGTTCATCAACAGCTTCGTCGTGACCGTGCCGGCGACGGTCATCCCGATCCTCATCGCCGCGTTCGCGGCCTACGCGTTCACCTTCATGCAGTGGAGGGGCCGCGACATCGTCTTCATCATCATCGTCGGCCTACTCGTCGTACCCAACCAGGTGGCCCTGGTCCCGCTCCTCAAGATCTACGGCGCCATCGGCCTCACCGGAACCTTCCCTGCCATCTGGCTGGCCCACATCGGCTTCGGCATGCCGCTGGCCATCTACATCCTCCGCAGCTACATGGCCACACTGCCACTGGCGATCATCGAGTCGGCCAAGATCGACGGGGCCAGCCACTTCACGACCTTCTGGCGGCTGATCATGCCGATGTCGGTGCCGGCGCTCGCATCGTTTGCCATCTTCCAGTTCCTCTGGGTCTGGAACGACCTGCTCGCCGCGCTGCTGTTCCTCGGCCGTGGTGACAACACCATCCTCACCGTCGCCCTCCAGGGCCTCCAGGGCCAAACCGGGGCGGGCCGCGAGCTCATCCCCTCCGCCGGGTTCGTCACCATCCTTGTCCCGTTGATCGTCTTCCTCTCGCTGCAGCGGTTCTTCATCCGCGGCATGACGGCGGGAGCGGTCAAGGGCTGACCGGCCCTTCTCACCAACAGGTATGCCGCGTCCCCGGTCGGGACGCGGCATACCTTTGTGTCGTAAGGGTTTTCAGTCGAGCTCGGAGCGCCCCGGGCTGTAGGCGCCGGCCTTGGAGACGGTGATCCCACCAGTCGTCACGGCCCGCTCGACCGCCGGCCGGACGTCGTCGAGGGTGGCCGTGGCGAGCCGCTCGCGCGCCTCCGTCGACCCGAGTAGCCCGGCATCGAGCAGGCCGGAGACCAGCCCCGCCATGAACGAGTCGCCGGCGCCGACCGTGTCGACCAGTCCCGAGCTGCGAGCCTCGCAGGTGGCGACCGAGCCGACGTGGTGCAACGCATACAGGGCGCCCTCGCCGCCGCGGGTGACGACGGTGAGGGACGCTCCGAGGGAGCCCCAGTGGCGCAGGACGTCCGGGACGAACCGGTCGGGGTAGAGCCAGGCGATGTCCTCGTCGCTGGCCTTGACCACGTCGGCGAGGGCGATGAACGCCTCCATCCGCGGGCGAACCTCGTCGGGGGAGCCCATCAGGCTCGGCCGCGCGTTGGGGTCGTAGGAGATCGTCGCCGTCGCGCGGGCCTGCTGCACGGTGACCAGGGTCTGCGAGCCGCCCGGCTCGAGGACGGCCGCGATGCTTCCGGTGTGGAGATGCCCGAAGCCCGCGAGGTCGGCGATCGCCGGGACCTGCCACGTGATGTCGAAGTCGTAGGTCGCTGCGCCCCCGGCGTCCAGGACTGCTCGGGCGACAGAGGTGCGGGCGGCGCCGTCACTGCCGGCGACGACCCTGGCGCCCTTCTCGGCGCAGCGGTCCGCGATGCGCCGTCCCCAGTCGTCGCGACCGAACCACGTCGCCAGCGACACGTCGTGGTCCAGGGCGCCGAGGCCGAAAGCGACGTTGGCCGGGGAACCGCCGACGTGCAGCTCCGGTGGCTCCGAGCCTCGTTCCACGGCGTCGATGAGGGACTCGCCGACGACGAGGACCGGGGTGGAGGAGGGGTCAGTCATGAGGTCACCGGTCCCAGGCGGGGTGGACGAAGTCGAGGTGGCCGTACGCGTTGACCTTGTGGAACTGGTGCTGCGCCTCGATGGTGCGGATCGTCCCGCTGCGCGACCGCATCACGAGGGAGTGGGTCGTGGCGCCCCCGGAGCCGTAGCGAACTCCCCGCAGGAGCTGGCCGTCGGTGATCCCGCTCGCGACGAAGTAGCACTCCCCGCTGACCAGGTCCTCGGTCGCGAGGACGGCATCGAGGTCGAGGCCGGCGTCGACCGCCTTCTGCCGCTCGTCGTCGTCGGTGGGCGCCAACCGGCCCTGGATCACACCGCCCATGCACCGGATCGCGCAGGCGGCGATGATCCCCTCCGGGGTGCCTCCGACGCCGAGCATGAGGTCCACGCCCGTACCGGGCCGGGCGGCCATCACGGCGCCGGCGACGTCGCCGTCGCTGATGTAGTAGAGCCGCGCGCCGGCGTCGCGGATCTCCTCCGCGAGGCGGGTGTGCCGTGGTCGGTCGAGCATGACCACGGTGACGTCCGAGGGGCGCTCGTTCTTGGCCTTGGCGACGCGTCGGATGTTCTCGCGCACCGGGAGGCGGATGTCGACGACGTCGGCCGCATCGGGTCCGGTGGCGAGCTTGTCCATGTAGAAGACGGCGCTGGGGTCGTACATCGTGCCCCGCTCAGCGACGGCGAGGACCGAGACCGCGTTGCTCATCCCCTTGGCGGTCAACGTGGTTCCGTCGACCGGGTCGACCGCCACGTCGACCTCGGGACCGGTCCCGTCGCCGACCTGCTCGCCGTTGTAGAGCATCGGCGCGTTGTCCTTCTCGCCCTCGCCGATGACGACGACGCCGTTCATGCTGATGCTCGAGATGAGGTGGCGCATGGCCTCGACCGCGGCGCCGTCGGCGCTGTTCTTGTCACCTCGCCCGACCCAGCGACCGGCCGCCATGGCGGCGGCCTCGGTCACCCGCACCAGCTCGAGAGCGAGGTTGCGGTCGGGACGCTCCGACGATGTCGGTGGTGGGGCAGGGCTGAAGGGGCTGCTCGTGGAGGTCATTGCTCGGCTCGTCCTCGCCTCTCGTCCGCCATCGGCACGCGCCCACCATAGGGGAGTCGCGTTTGGTTCCCCGAGTCTCCCGGGAGACGATGGGGACATGAGCTCGCCGGGCCCGGTGCCACCGCCGAGCGTCCCCGAGGACGCCTTCCGGGTGACGCCGCCCGACGAGACGGCTACCGACGAGCAGGCGCCGCCCCCCCGCAGCCGCTACAGCCTGGGGACCTACGGCAACATGGTCCGGTCCCTGCTGGTGATCCTCGGGATGGTCGCGGTCCTCGTCGCGATCGTCCCCCGGGTGCAGAGCATCCAGCAGCCACCGGTCGACGCGTCGTCGGTCGTCACCGACGCGGCTCGGCAGAGCGGGCTCCCCTTCGACGCCCCCGTCGGGCTGCCGGACGGCTGGTCTGCGACGAACGCTCGGTATGCGTCGAGCACCGACGGGCTGCCGACCTGGCAGGCCGGGTGGAGCACGCCGAAGGGCGACTACGTCGCGATCCGCCAGACCAAGACCGCCAGCCCCGCGTGGCTCCAGGCCGCGACCAGCGGGGGTCGACAGACGGGGACGACCGACATCGCCGGGCGCACGTGGACGAGGTACTACGACGCCGAGAACAAGCGGACCAGCCTGGTCTGGGTGCCCTCGGGCGCGGACACCGCGACCTCGATGGCCACCGTCATCACCGCCATCGCGGACGACGACGAGATCGTCACGTTCACGACGGCGCTGAAGCCGACCCAGACTCGCTGATCTGGCGCTGCGCGCCGTCCAGCCAGGCGGTGCAGTGTGCCGCGAGCGCCTCACCGCGGCGCCACAGCCGCATCCCCTCCTCGAGGGGGAGCTGACCGCTCTCCAGCTGCGCGACGATGGCCGTGAGCTCGTCTCGTGCGTCCTCGTAGGACAGCTCGGCGACGTCGGCGATCTCGGCGGCGTCATCCTGCGGACCGGGCTCGGTACGTGCGGCCATATCGACCACCCTAACCAGCCGACGCGGGCGGACCGCCGTCCGGACCGGCGACCGGGCGGACCCCGAAGTCGCCGCGCGCGACGCGTACCCGCAACAGCTCGTCCCGCTGCACCTCCTCGCGCGAGACGACCACCCGGCCGTCACGGTGCTGCACCACCGCATACCCGCGTTCGAGGGTCGACTGCGGCGAGAGGCTGCGGACGCGGGCGCCGAGGTGGCGAACCTCGTCCTCGGCGCGCAGGACGCGGGTGAGCAACCGTTCGCGGGACCGGTTGCTCAGTCCCACCACCAGCTCGCGCTGCCGGGTGACGAGCGCCGTGGGGTCGGCCATCACCGGGCGGGACCGGAGTGCCTGAAGGACCTGCCGCTCGTGGTCGAGCCGGCGGGACAGCGCCCGGTGGACCCGGGCGAGCGACTGCTCGGTGGCGCGGAGCTCGCCCTCGGCGTCGGGAACGACCCGGCGCCCCGCGTCGGTGGGCGTGGAGGCGCGCCAGTCGGCGACGAAGTCGAGCAGCGGGGTGTCGACGTCGTGGCCGATCGCGCTGACCACCGGGGTGAAAGCCTCGGAGACGACGCGCAGCAGCGTCTCGTTCGAGAACGGCAGCAGCTCCTCGGCGGCGCCGCCACCGCGGGCGATGACGATGACGTCGACCTCGGGGTCGGCATCCAGGTCCTTCACCGCGGCGCTGACCTCGGCCACCGCCGTACTGCCCTGGACGGCGACCTCCCGGATCGCGAACCGCACCGAGGGCCAACGACGCCGGGCGTTCTCGACGACGTCCTTCTCGGCGGCGCTGCCGCGTCCGGTCACGAGGCCGACCTGTCTGGGCAGGAACGGCAGCGGCCGCTTCCGGTCGGGGTCGAAGAGCCCCTCCTGAGCGAGTCGCTGCTTGAGGATCTCGATGCGCGCCAAGAGGTCGCCGACACCGACCGGCCGGATCTGCCGCGCATCGAGCATGAGCGTGCCGCGCTTGGGCCAGAACACCGGCTTGGCCTGCAGGACGACGCGGGCGCCCTCGTCCAGCGGCGTGCCCATCGCCGCGATGGCGTGTACGGAGATCGACGCCGACAGCGACATGTCGACGTCGGGGTCGCGCAGGACGAGGTAGGCGGTGGTGCCGCGCCGGTTGATCTGCACCACCTGCCCCTCGACCCAGAGCGGCGACATCTTGTCGACGTAGTCGGCGATCTTGAGGCTGAGGACCCGGACCGGCCAGGGCTGCTCGGCGCTGGTGTCGGCCGCCTTCTCCGGGAGCGACGCGCCCGAGGATGAACCGGTCACGGCCACACCCTAGGCGCGGGCACCCTCACTCCGCCGTGGCCTCGGCCCGCTCCTGGTCGGTGTATGCCCGCATCGCCGCAGCGGGGTTCGCGGACCGCGCGCGGCGCAGGTCGGCGACCAGCGCGGAGGTGGCGCCCATGGCCGCCTTGGCCGAACCGCGGCTCCACGTCATCGCGTGGTCGGCGGCGATGCCGAGTCCCTGGCCGATCTCGACGGCGTCCTGGTCGGCGCCCATGTAGAGGAACTGCCAGCCGTAGTCCTTGGTCTGCTGGTCGACGAGGGCCTTGATCGACGCGTACGTCCATTCGCGACTGGCGTTCTCGTAGCCGTCGGTCATCACCGCGACGACGACGGTGCCGGGACGGTCGTGCTCCGGCAGGGCAGCGAGCCGGGCGCCGGCGTCGACGACGAGGCGTCCGATCGAGTCGAGCAGAGCGGTGCTCCCGCGGGGCTCCAGCACCAGCGACCCGACCTGGGTGATCGGTAGGTTGGCGAAGACCAGCTCGTACTCGTTGTCGAACCGGGCCAACGTCATCCGGCACTCGCCGGTCGCGGACCTCTGCTCGGCCACGAACGCGTCGAAGCCGCCGACGATGTCGGACTTGATGGACTGCATCGACCCGCTGCGGTCGAGGAGGACGTAGAGATGGGTCAGGTCGGAACGGGTCATGTCGTCCTCCTCGGACGGAACCGCATGGGTGCTCGCGGCTCCTGGTCGGTGTTGTCCGGGCCGGGCTCGGGAGTGCGTCCGGTCTCGTGGTCGTACCTCGCCCGCTCGACGCCCGACGCCGTCACGCGGCCGCTCTCGTTCGCATACGGGGCGAGCATCGGAGTTCGGGCGAGCCGGGGCCCGACCGCGTTCTCCGACAGTCCGGCGCCGGCTCCGACCGAGCGCAAGCTGGTCCGGCCGGTCACGAGCGCCTGCGCCATGGTGTCGTCGATGAGGTCGGTGAGCCGATCGGCGGCCGCCCGCAGGAGGGGCAGGGCCTGCGCCGGTTCCGAGCTCTCCGCGGCGGTCGTCAGGGCGTCGCGGATCGCGTCGTAGCGGGGGTCGGCGGAGGTGGACATGACACCGAGTGTACCGCAGAAACTGCGGTACAGGAAGAACTTCGGGTATGCGGGAAGTTCGGCTGCGCAGTAGTCCAGACCAGGGTCTCGGACCCGCCCACGTAGCATGGACGCATGTCCGGCCTCCCCACGACCACTCCCAAGCGGGTCCTCCTGGCCGCTCCGCGAGGCTACTGTGCCGGCGTCGACCGGGCCGTTGTCACGGTCGAGAAGGCGCTCGAGCTCTACGGCGCGCCGGTCTACGTCCGCAAGGAGATCGTGCACAACAAGCACGTCGTCACGACCCTGCGGAAGCGTGGCGCGATCTTCGTCGACGAGACGGACGAGGTGCCGGAGGGCGCGACCGTCATCTTCAGTGCACACGGCGTCGCGCCGGTCGTCCACGACGAGGCGCGAGCCCGGAGTCTCAAGACCATCGACGCGACCTGCCCCTTGGTGACCAAGGTGCATCGCGAAGCCGTTCGCTTCGCCGACGCCGACTTCGACATCCTGCTCATCGGGCACGAGGGTCACGAGGAGGTCGTCGGGACGGCGGGCGAGGCTCCCGAGCACATCACCCTCGTCGATGGTCCCGAGGACGTCGTCAACGTCGAGGTGCGCGACCCGGACAAGGTCGTCTGGCTGTCCCAGACCACGCTGTCCGTGGACGAGACGATGGAGACGGTCCGGCGGCTGCGGGAGCGTTTCCCGAAACTGCAGGACCCCCCCAGCGACGACATCTGCTACGCCACCCAGAACCGACAGGTCGCCGTCAAGCAGATGGCGCCCGAGTGCGACCTCGTGCTCGTCGTCGGCTCTCGCAACTCGTCGAACTCGGTCCGCCTCGTCGAGGTCGCCCTGGACCATGGTGCCCAGGCCGGGCACCTCGTGGACTTCGCCGACGAGATCGACGAGGCCTGGCTGGACGGCGTCTCGACCGTCGGCGTCACCTCGGGGGCGAGTGTGCCGGAGGTCCTGGTCCGCGACGTCCTGACCTACCTCAGCGAGCGCGGGTACGGCGAGGCGGAGACCGTGGTGTCCGCAGAGGAGTCGCTGCTCTTCGCCCTCCCGACCGAGCTGCGCCGCGACCTCAAGGCGCGGTCCGGGAGCGAGCCCGACCAGGTCCGCCACGACCCGTCCAGCCTGGCCGCCGGCGCTCTGCGCTGACCCGCACCCCCGCCGCCTGGAGCCGCGGCGCAGCCGTGGAGAGGCCAACTTCGGTCGTTATCCGCGGCGAATAGCGACCGAAGTTGGCCTCTCGGCGAGATGGAAACCGGAGGTCACCACCAGCCCTGTCGCTTCGCCCAGCGCAGCAACCAGATCGAGATGGTCCCCATGATGACGAGGAGGATCGTCAGCAGGATCGGGTCCGAGTGGTCGTTGACGATGACGTTCATGCCCAGGACCGACGAGATCGCGGTGATGGGCAGAGTGACCGCGGCGATGACCGCCAGCCGCTCCGCGGCGATCGTCATCCGCGTGTCGGTGCGGCCGCGGTAGAAGTCCGAGACGCCCGTGAGGAAGTCGAGCTGGCTGGTGGCGATCCGGTCGAGCCGCCGGTAGCGGTCGCGCAGGTCCTCGATGATCTCGAGGTCGGCCTCGGGCAGGTGCTTCAGTACGCGGGTGCACCGGGTGAGGATCTCGCTGCTCTGCGACGCCATCGTGCGCACGGTGATGAGGACGTGCCGGACCATGAACAGCTCGTCGAGGAAGGACTGCGGGTTGTTGTCGTCCATGTGCGCCATGACGCGCTTCTCCAGCCCGCCGACCTCCTCGGCGAGCTCGTTGACCGAGGTCTCCTCCGCCGCGGTGAGGGTCGCGATGATCCACCCCATGAGGACGACCGGCGACGTGGCCTTGAACCGCCCCGCACTCAACCGCTTGGCCACCTCTGCGGTCTCGGTGAGCATCGCCGAGATGGGCACGACCGGGTTGCGGGGGCCGTGCACCGACACGAGGTAGTTCGGGCCGACGAACAGGTCGAGCTCGAGGTAGTGGACGTGGCCGCCCTCACCCCGCAGTGGGCGATGGAGGATCAGCATGAAGTGGTCGGGGTAGCCGTGCATCCGGGGCACGTGGGCGCGTTCCATCGCCGACTGGACGGCCCGCGGGTGGAAGCCGAAGCTCGTCGTCAGCGTGGTGGCCGTCTGCTCGGTCGGCTCGGCAACGTCGAGCCAGAGCCAGCCGTCGTCGCGGCCCAGCAGCTCGTCGAGGTCGGCGTTGACGACCTCTTTCGCGAGTCCGGAGTCCCGCTCGACCCAGAACACCGTGTCCTCAGCCACGTGCTGAACTTTATCGCCGGGTCCTGGGAACGGCCTCGGCGCAGGCCAGGGTCTCGTCAGGCGGTCCGAGCCCCTCCGTCGCGCTCGTGGGCGGTTCCGAGGTCGAGGGCCGGGCGGCCGACCTCGGCATCGAGGGCGGCCAGGTCGCTCTCCGGGGTATGCGGGTGGAGCCCGTCGTCGGCGGTCTCGACCAGCTCGAAGGCGGTCAGCGGGCGCGGCGTCGCGTCGAGCGGGACCAGCCGCTCGATGTCGCGCTCGACCACGCCGAGGTCACGCATCCGGCGAGCGGTCGGAAGCACGCGATGCTCCAGCGAGCCGACGAAACCGTTGTAGGCCTCGACCGAGCGGCGCAGCGCGGCCCCCATGGTCTGGGTGTGCGCGCCGAGCGAGCCGAGCCGTTCGTGCAGCTCGCGCCCGACGGTCAGCAGCTCGCGGGCGTTGTGCGAGAGGGCGTCCTGCTGCCACGTGAACGCGACCGTCCGCAGCAGGGCGAGCAGGGTGGCGGGTGAGGCGAGCACGACCCGGCGAGCCATCGCATACTCGTGCAGCTCGGGGTCGTGGGCCAGCGCGGCCGTGAGAATGGCCTCCCCGGGCACGAAGCAGACGACCATCTCCGGCGTCGTCTCGAAGGCGGACCAGTACGCCTTGCCGGCCAGGTTGTCGACGTGTCCGCGCAGCGCCTTGGCGTGCGCGGTGAGCCGGCCGCTGCGCTCCGCGGCTGTGATCCCCTCACGCTGGGCGGCGAGGAAGGCCGTCATCGGCACCTTGGCGTCGACGACGAGACACTTGTCGCCTGGCAGCCGGACCACGACGTCGGGGCGGACGCGTCGGTCGTCGGCGCTGGTGCCGGTCACCTGCTCCTCGAAGTCGCAGCGCGCCAGCATCCCCGCGTGCTCGAGGACCCGGCGCAGCTGCACCTCGCCCCACATCCCGCGTACCGACGAGGCGTTGAGCGACCCCACCAGCGACGCGGTCTGCGCTCCGAGCTCGGTGGTGGTCCGCGCGACTCTGGCCATCTCGGCCGCGACCTCGCTGAACTGGGCGACCCGCTCGCGCTCCAGGTCGTGCACCTGTCGCTCGACCCGGTCGAGGCTGGACCGCAGCGGCGCGATCATCTGAGCCGTCTCGGAGTCCTCGCTCAGCGTGGCCTCCAGGTCGATAACGCGCTCGCGCAGCAGGTCGCGCTCCGCACCCGCGGTCGCGAGGCGGACCGCATACCGCGAGCGCACCCCGAGCCATGTCAACAGCGCGCCCAGCAGCAGCCCGGCCAGCGCGACGAGAACCTCCATGTGCTGGAGCGTGACACCCCGCACCGACAAAACCTCGGATCTACCTCCGGTGGTGCGACTCCTGCAGCCCGTAGACGGGAGTGTCGAGGCCCTCGTACCGCGCCCGCAGCTGCAGCGCGAGGAACTGCGAGTAGTGCCGCGACTGGTGCAGGTTGCCGCCGTGGATCCAGAGGTTGGGCACGTTGGTCGGCTTCCACATGTTCCGCAGCTCGCCCTCCCACGGGCCCGGGTCCTTGGTCGTGTCGGAGCCGTAGCCCCACACCTTGCCGACCCGGTCCGCGACCTCGGTCGAGATGAGCGTCTCGAGGAAACCGTTCATCGACTGGTACCCCGTCGCATAGACGACGACGTCCGCGGGCAGGGACGTGCCGTCGTCGAGGACGACCGCGTCCTCGGTGAGGTGGTCGACCTGGCCGTGCACGACCGGGACCCGCCCGTCGATGACCAGCTGACCCGCACCGACGTCGATGTAGTAGCCCGAGCCGCGCCGGAGGTACTTCATGAACAGGCCGGAGTCGTCCTCGCCGAAGTCCAGGTCGAACCCGGCCGCTCGCAAGCCGTCGTAGTACTCCTTGTCGCGCACCTGGGCCTCGTCGTACGCCGGCTTCACGGCGCCGGCCATGATCCGGTAGGGGAGCGACGCGAAGATCAGGTCGGCCCGCTCGGTGGTCACCCCGTTGGCGACGGCTCGCTCGGAGTAGAGGTCGCCGAGCGCGAGGTCCATCAGCGACTCGCTCCTGATGAGGTGCGTGCTCGACCGCTGCACCATCGTCGGGGTGCCGCCGGCCTCCCACACGGCCGCGCAGATGTCGAACGCCGAGTTGTTCGACCCGATGACGACGACGTTCTTGTCGGCGTACGCGTCGCCGCCCGGGAAGTCCGAGGAGTGGTGCTGCTCGCCGCGGAAGACGTCCTGACCCGCATACGTCGGCCGGTTCGGGTACCCGCTGACCCCGAGGGCGATGACGAGCTGCTTCGGACGGAGCTCGACGTCGGTGCCGTCGCGATCGACGGTGACGACCCACTCCTCGGCGTCCTCGTCCCACCGCGCGTTGCGGCACTCGGAGCGGGTCCAGTAGTTGAGCTCCATCAGCGCGACGTAGTGCTCGAGCCAGTCACCGAGCTTGTCCTTGGCCGCGAACACCGGCCAGTGCTCCGGGAACTTGAGGTAGGGCAGGTGGTCGTACCAGACCGGGTCGTGGAGGTGGAGTGACTTGTAGCGCTTCCGCCACGAGTCGCCGGCCCGGTCGTTCTTCTCGAGGATCACCGTCGGGATGCCGTGCCGCTTGAGCCGGGCGCCGAGGCCGATGCCGCCCTGGCCGCCGCCGACGATGACGACGTACGGCTGCTCGCTGTCGCCCAGTGCGGCGTCCTGCTCGGTCTTGCGCTCCAGCCACGACCGGCGACCCTTGGTGACCTCGTGCTCGACGCCCTTCTCTCGTCGGTCGCCGAGCGGCTCCTCGAAGCCCTTCAGCTCGACCATGGTGGTGAGCAGGGTGAACGCCTTGCCGTCCTGGAGCCGCAGGTGGCCGAAGCCGCGCGCCTCGGCGGTCTCGAACGCGATCCACGCCTCCTCGGCGCCGGCCTCGCCGGTGGCCGGTTCGGAGAGCGACCACCCCTTCGGCTGCACCCGGGGGAGGGTCGCGCGCAGCATGTCGGCGATCTGCTCGGGGCCCTCGACCGTTGTGATGTTCCAGGTGAAGGCGACGAGGTCGCGCCACAGGCCGTCGTCGGTGAACAGGGCGGCGGCCGCGTCGGCGTCACCGGCGGACAGCGCCGAGTCGAAGGCGTTGAGCCAGCTCTCGACGGCCTGGCTGGTCTCGGGCATCGGTTCTCCTCACGTCGGCGTGGGTGGCTGGACCCATTGCACTCGGGTACGCCTGCTCAGGCAACGTCCGATCGGGCAGGCGAGATGGTCTGGTAGAGATGGCGTCATGGCGACCGGGCGGTTCGAGTTCGACGAGGAGACCACGGTCGAGCCCGTCGAGGGGCGGAACGACGCCTACGTGGGTTCGTTCAGTGAGGGCTGGCGGATCGGCAACGGGGTCAACGGTGGCGTGATCATGTCGCTGGCGACGTCCGCGTTGCAACAGCGGCTGGACCGCGAGGGAGCGCACGGCGACCCGCTGGCCTTCAGCGGCTACTTCCTCACCCCGTCGGGAGCTGGGCCCGTCGAGGCGACGACCGAGGTGCTGCGGATCGGTCGCACCTTGTCGACGGGGCAGGTGTCGATCGCGCAGCCCGGCGCCGACGGTGCGCTCGTCGAGCGGATGCGCGGGCTCGCCAGCTTCGGCGACCTCGACGTGTCCGCGGAGGTGATGCGGACCGTGGCGGCGCCGGACATGCCCCCGCCGGAGCAGTGCCTCTCGGCGCAGGAGGCGCCCCCGACCTTCCTCGCCGCGGCCTCTCTCCTCGACCGGCTCGACCTGCGGATCGACCCCGCCACCGCCGGCTGGGCCGCCGGCCATCCGAGCGGTGCCGGTTCCATGCGCGGGTGGCTCCGGATGCGCGACGGCCGTGAGCCGGACCCCGTGATGCTGCTCTTCGCGCTCGACGCGCTGCCGCCGGTGGCCTTCGACCTCGGGATCCTCGGGTGGGCGCCGACGCTGGAGTTCACCGGCCACATCCGACGTCGCCCCACGGCGGGCTGGCTCCGCGTCGCGCTGTCGAGCCAGAACGTCACGGCCGGCCTGATGGAGGAGGACGCCGTCGTCTGGGACAGCGAGGGGCACTTCGTCGCACAGTCCCGGCAGCTGTGCGGAATTCGGACCCAGCGCTGACGTCGGCCGCAGCCAACTAGACTCTCGGCTTCGTGGCTCTCACCATCGGCATCGTCGGTCTGCCCAACGTCGGCAAGTCGACCCTCTTCAACGCGCTGACCAAGAACTCGGTCCTCGCGGCGAACTACCCGTTCGCGACCATCGAACCGAACGTGGGCGTGGTCCCGCTGCCGGACGCCCGGCTCGGCGTCCTGTCGCAGCTGTTCGAGAGCGAGAAGACCGTCCCCGCGACCGTGTCGTTCGTTGACATCGCCGGGATCGTCCGCGGCGCCTCCGAGGGGGAGGGTCTGGGCAACAAGTTCCTCGCCAACATCCGGGAAGCCGACGCGATCTGCCAGGTGATCCGGGTCTTCGAGGACGACGACGTCGTTCACGTCGAGGGCAAGGTCTCGCCGGAGGGCGACATCGAGACCATCAACACCGAGCTGATCCTCGCTGACCTGCAGACGTTGGAGAAGGCGGTTCCGCGGCTGGAGAAGGAAGCGCGGATCGCCAAGGACAAGAAGGGCGCCCTCGACAACGCGGTCGCAGCGCAGGCGGTGCTGGAGAAGGGCGACACCCTGTATGCGTCAGGTGCCGCCGCCGGGGTCGACCTCGCCGAGGCGAGGGCCTTGTCCCTGCTGACGACCAAGCCGTTCATCTACGTGTTCAACCTGTCCGAGGAGCAGCTCGTCGACGCGCCGCTGAAGGCTCGGCTGGCCGCGCTCGTGGCGCCGGCCGACTCGGTGTTCCTCGACGCCAAGCTCGAGTCCGACCTGTCCGAGCTCGACGCCGAGGAGGCGCTGGAGCTGCTGCAGTCGGTCGGCGCCGAGGAGTCCGGCCTCGACCAGCTGGCGCGGGTCGGGTTCCACACCCTCGGGTTGCAGACCTACCTCACCGCGGGCCCCAAGGAGTCGCGGGCGTGGACCATCCACCAGGGGTGGACCGCTCCGCAGGCGGCCGGCGTGATCCACACCGACTTCCAGCGCGGGTTCATCAAGGCCGAGGTGGTCTCGTACGACGATCTGGTCGCCGCGGGGTCGATGAACGCCGCGAAGGCGGCCGGCCGGGTCCGGATCGAGGGCAAGGACTACGTGATGGCCGACGGCGACGTGGTCGAGTTCCGCTTCAACGTGTAGAGGTTTCGCGCGTCACCGGATCACGCTTTCACCAGGGATATCCATGGCGACACCGCCATCCGGTGGAGCGTTGGTACCCGCGGGGCAGCCGAGGCGAGCCACGCGGGGCGCAGACGTCGAGGAGGTCGCTAGCATCGAGCTCGAGATGGATACCCCTCAGCGGGTCGAGGCGTACCTCGCCGGTCAACCCGAGCCCAAGCAGACCGACCTGCGACAGCTGCACGAGCGGATGCTGGCGGACTTCCCCGGGTGCCGGCTGTGGTTCGACGACGGCACCAACGAGCACGGCAAGGTCGTGTCCAACCCCAACATCGGCTACGGCACCCACACCATCACCTACGCCAACGGATCGTCGCGGGAGTTCTATCGCATCGGCCTGAGCGCCAACACGACGGGCATCTCGGTCTATGTGCTCGGCCTCGACGACAAGACCTACCTGGCGCGCACCTACGGGGCCTCGATCGGCGCCGCCAGCGTCACGGGCTACTGCATCAAGTTCACACGCCTCTCGGTCATCGACGCCGAGACCCTTCACGCGGCCATCCGACACGGCATGACCGTCGATCAGCACGGTTGATCGCCGGCATCACCTGCTCGCGATGGTCGTCTTCGCTCGTAGCGAACGCATGGCGCGACGCCTCGCCCGGATGCTCCCGGACGGCTACCGTCGCGAAGATGGGTGACGTCGTACCGCTACTGCCTCTCGGGGATGCGCGGCGTGGTGACGTGGAACGACTGTGGCGACAGGGTCTCGGTGACCAGCTGCGCGCCGATCGAGTGCGACGCGGTGAGCGGATCTCCGACGTCGCTCATCGTGCTGGTGTGTCGCCCCAGTACCTGTCCGAGCTGGAGCGGGGCAAGAAGGACCCGTCGTCCGAGATCATGTCGGCGGTCGCCGGGGCGCTGGATCTGACGGTGGCGGAGCTGACCCTGTCGACCGGCCGCCGGCTGGCGGCTACGCAGGCGGCGTCGAACCGCACCTCCGGTCCGGTCTGCCTGGCCGCCTGACTCAGCCTGGTCGGCTGGTGATGACCGAGTCGACCACGCCGTACGCCACCGCGGCGTCGGCGGTGAGGATGAGCTCGCGTTCGGTGTCCCGGCGGATCTGCTCGGTCGGCCGCCCGGTGTGCGAGGCGAGGATCAGCTCCTGCATCAACCTGACGCGCTCGACCTCATCGGCCTCCAGGATGAGGTCGGGGATCGCGCCGCGGCCTTCCGCCGCCGGGGCGTGGATGACGACGCGGCCGTGCGGGAGGATGCTCCGGCGCCCGGCGGCACCCCCAGCCAGCAGTACCGCTGCCGTCGCGGCGGCCTGACCGACGCAGGTGGTCTCGACGGGCGGCCGGACGAACTGCATGGCGTCGTAGATCGCCAAGGTCGCGGGGATCGAGCCGCCGGCGGAGTTGATGTACAACGAGATCGGCGTGTCGGGGTTGTCGTTCTCCAGGTGGAGGAGCTGGGCGATGACGGCGTTGGCAACCCCGTCGTCGATGCCGGTTCCGAGGTAGACGATCCGGTCGGCGAGGAGCCGGCTGTAGATGTCGACGGTCCGCTCGCCGTTGCCGCTGCGGGTCGTCACATAGGGGATCGTGTAGCTGCTCATCAGGCAGACCCCCGCCGGTCCGTGCTCCCGGTCCCCACCGCTGCCAAGCCGATCGCTGTGCGCCGGCGCGGCATGACGTCGTCGAGAGAGCCCACGATGGAGTCGATGAAACCGTAGTCCAGTGCCTCCTGCGCGGTGAACCACCGGTCGCGGCGCGAGTCCTCCTCGACCTGCTCGACCGACTGCCCGGTGTCCTCCGCGATGCACGCCAGCACCGTGTCGCGGGTGTGGCGTAGGTCGACGGCCTGAATGGCGATGTCCATCGCGGTGCCTCCGATCCCCGCAGATCCTTGGTGCAGCAGCACCTTGGAGTGCGGCATGGCCGACCGCTTGCCCCTGGTCCCCGAGGAGAGCAGGAACTGGCCTGCGCTGTAAGCCATCCCGAGGTTGACGGTGCGAACGTCGTTGGGGATGGCACGCATACAGTCGCGGATGGCCAGCATCCCCGGCACCGATCCCCCCGGTGAGTTGATGAGCAGTCGGATGTCGGCCCCCGGGTCCTCGGCTGCGAGCAGGAGAAGGGCGTTGCACAGCCGGTTGCTGTTGCGGTCCTCGAGGGGTTCGCCGAGCAGGATGGTCCGGCTCTCATAGAGGCTCCGGTAGAGCTCGTGGTCCAACCGCTGCCCGGGATCGTCGTTCATGGCTCCACCCTTGGTCACGACACCACGACGCGGAAGAGCGCGCTGCTCAGAGCAGCGCTGCCGGGAGCAGCGCCGTCGACCCACCCAGAAGGCCGGCCTCACGGTGGGCGCCGAACACCCCGGCGGCGCGAGTCAGTCGCCGCGCGCCATGACGACGTGCCACGGGCGGACCTGGACCTCCAGCACGCCGCTCACCACCGCCTGGTCGTCCTGGGTCGCCAGCCGGGTCGCGGTGTCGAGGTCGGGCACCGCGAGCACCGTCATCCCGTTGCCGGGCTCGTCGGGCAGCGGTCCCGCCGCCACGAGCTCGCCGGCCATCACTCGGCGTTGCAGGAACGCGTAGTGCTCGGCGATTCCCGGATGCTCGAACACCGACTGCCCCTCGGCGACCGCTCCGCCTCGGGTGTGGAGCAGGACGTACCAGGTGCGCGGCGATGCGGACTCGGACATGACGGCCAGCGTCCCACGCATACTTGACACCATGGCCGAACCCGACACCGACGTCGACCAGCCCCGCGTCGTCTCCGCGAGCCGCGAGATCGAGGCGGCGGCGGCGACGATCTTCGAGCTCATCGCCGACCCGGCGCAACAGCCGCGCTGGGACGGCAACGACAACCTCGCGGAGGCCGCCGCCGGGCAACGGGTCCGGGCGCTCGGCGACGTGTTCGTCATGACGACCACCAAGGGCGCGACGCGGGAGAACCGGGTCGTCGAGTTCGAGGAAGCCCGACGTGTGGCGTGGCTGCCGGCCGAGCCGGGGACGCCGCCGCCCGGCCACCTGTGGCGGTGGGAGCTGGAGCCGCTGGACGACACGCATACGCGCGTCACCCACACCTACGACTGGTCCGGGCTCACCGACGAGAAGCGGCTCGGGCGCGCGCGATGGACGACGTCGGAGCGCCTGCAGGCCTCGATCGACCGGCTCGCCGCGATCGCCGAGAACCCCTGAAGGCACCGAAAAGCCCGGTCCCACCGGGACCGGGCGTAGGCGACGGTTCACGTACCACAACGGGCCAACCGTCAAAGTTTTCGGTGCTGCGCTCCCGCGAACGCATGTTCACAAGGAGTGCCTCAAGTCTGTGGTGATACGTAGCCGCGGCGAGAAAGGTTTGCCCAGACACGCCGGGACGCCACCGAATCGTGACCGAACGGCCGACCGGCCATCGGGCCTAGGTGCTAGAACGGCGCCACCCGCATAGTTCGAAGGAGCCCCCAGATGGCCGAGCTCGTCCCCCAGATGGTCCAGACCCCGCGTCTCGCGATGAACGTGTGGACCAGTGGCCCCGAGGACGGGCGCCCCGTCCTGCTCGTCCACGGCAACATCACCACCGGGGGCTACTGGCGCTACGTCGCCGACCTGCTCCCCGACGACGTGCGGGTCATCGCTCCAGACATGCGCGCGTTCGGGCGGACCGAGCAGAAGCCGATCGACGCCACCCGGGGACTCGGCGACATGGTCGACGACGTCCACGGCCTCCTGGAGACCCTGGGTCTCACCGGACGGGGGGATCTGGTCGCGGCCGGCTGGTCGATGGGTGGCGGGGTGCTGCAGCAGTACGTCGTCGACCACCCCGGCGACCTCGGTGCGGCCGTCCTCGTCGCCCCCATCAGCCCCTACGGCTTCGGCGGGAGCACGACTGCCGACGGGGCCATGGCGAGCCAGGACCGCGCCGGCAGCGGTGGGGGGACGGCGTCACCCGACTTCGTCCAGCGGATCAAGGACGACGACCGCTCCGACACCGAGGGCAGCCCCCGCCGTGTCCTGCAGGCCTACTTCGGCGCGCGGGGCAACGCCGCCAACGTCGACGAGGACTTCCTTCTCGACGAGACGCTGCTCACCGCCATCGGCGACGACTTCTACCCGGGGTCGTCGACGACGTCGGAGGCATGGCCGGGCATCGCCCCCGGCGACCGCGGCGTTCTCAACGCGATGGCGGCGGGGTACTTCGACGCGTCCGGCCTTCCCGACGTCGAGGACAAGCCCGCCCTCACCTGGGTGCGCGCCATGGAGGACCAGGTCATCTCCGACACGTCGGCGTTCGACCTCGCCTTCCTCGGTCAGATCGGCGCGGTCCCCGGCTGGCCCGGCGCCGACACCATGCCGCCGCAGCCGATGCACCAGCAGATCCAGGCGGTGCTCGACCGGTATGCGGCGAACGGCGGCGAGGTGCGGGTGGTCACCCTCGAGAGCTGCGCCCACGGCGTGCCGCTCGAGGACCCGCAGGCGGTGGCGGACGCGATCACCGCGCACCTGTGAGGTCGCCGGACTCCTAGCATGGGCCGGTGTCCCACACCACCACGACCTCGCTGACCGGCCGGTCGTTCCTGCGCGAGCTCGACTTCACACCGACCGAGTGGTCGTCCCTCGTCGACCTCACGCGCACCCTCAAGGCCGAACGCGCCGAGGGCCGCGAGGTCCAACGGCTGGTCGGCCGCACCATCGCGCTGGTCTTCGAGAAGACCTCGACGCGGACACGGTGCGCGTTCGAGGTCGCGGCCTACCACCAAGGCGCCCACGTCACCGTCCTCGACCCGTCGTCGAGCCAGATCGGCCACAAGGAGTCGGTCGCCGACACCGCACGGGTGCTGGGGCGGTTCTTCGACGGGATCGAGTACCGGGGGGCCGCCCAGGAGACCGTCGACACCCTGGCCCGGTATGCGGGGGTGCCGGTCTGGAACGGGCTCACCGACGAGTGGCATCCGACCCAGGCCCTGTGCGACGGGGTGACGATGCTCGAGCACGCCGGGAAGCCGGCCGAGGAGATCGCCTTCGCCTACGTCGGTGACGCTCGGTTCAACATGGGCAACTCGCTGCTCGTGCTGGGTGCCCTGATGGGGATGGACGTGCGGATCGTCGCTCCGGTTTCGCTGCAGCCCGCGGCGGAGGTCGTCGATGCCGCACGGGCCGTGGCCGCCGGCACCGGCGCCCGGGTGACGGTCACCGACGACCCCGCCGCCGGCGTCCACGGCGTCGACTTCGTGCACACCGACGTCTGGGTGTCCATGGGGGAGCCGAAGGACGTCTGGGCCGAGCGCATCGACCTGCTCTCGCCGTACCAGGTCAACGCCCACCTGATGGAGCGGACCGGCAACCCGGCGGCGCGCTTCATGCACTGTCTCCCGGCGTACCACGACCTCGGCACGGCCATCGGGCGCGAGATCCACGCGGAGTTCGGGCTGACCGCCCTCGAGGTCACCGACGACGTCTTCGAGGGGCCGTCCTCGGTTGTCTTCGACCAGGCCGAGAACCGGCTGCACAGCATCAAGGCGGTGCTCGTCGCGACGCTGGGCGGCTGAGCGGCCGGCCCCGACCCGCCTACGGTCAGAGGTGAGGGCCGACGAGCACGCCGATGCCGTAGGTCACGGCCATGGCCAGGAGGCCGCCGGCGACGTTGCGCGCCACCTGACGGGTCGGGGACATCCCGCCGAGCCGGGCGCTGACCACCCCGGTGATGACGAGCGCGACGAGGACGGCGCCCACCAGGACGGCCGCCCAGACCGCGTGCGGCGCGACGACGACCGCCAGCAGGGGGAGTAGCGCGCCGACCACGAAGGACCCCATCGACGCGAACGCCGCGTGCCACGGGCTGGTGAGGTCGTCCGGGTCGATCTGCAGCTCGACCTCCGCGTGCGCCGCGAGCGCGTCGCGGGCGGTGAGCTGAACCGCGACCTGGCGGGCGAGCTCCGGTTCGAGGCCCTTGTCCTCGTAGAAGTGGGCCAGCTCCGCGAGCTCGGCCTCGGGCTCGTCGCGCAGCTCGCGACGTTCCTTGGCGAGCATGGCGTTCTCGGTGTCACGTTGCGTGCTCACCGACACGTACTCGCCGACGGCCATGCTCAGCGCCCCAGCCACGAGGGCGGCGACACCGGCGGTGAGGACCGGCCCGGGTTCGGCCGTCGCACCCGCGACGCCCGCGATGACGCCGGCGGTCGAGACGATGCCGTCGTTCGCGCCGAGCACGCCCGCGCGGAGCCAGTTCAGCCGTGCTCCGGTCGACCCCTGGTCGCCGTGGGGCTCCTCGTGCGCGGCGAGCATCGCCTCGGGGTCGGTCGCGTCCACGGCTCCATCGTTCCCGCCCGGCAGGGCGTTGTCATCCAAGGAGAGGCTCACCAAACCGGTCCTATGCGTGGTCTCGGCGTTCGCGGTCGCAATGCCTACAAGGACGTCCTGTGGCCGTGGCTGGTGCTGCCGAAGCCTGACCTTCGGCCGCTGTCGGTGCGGCCACCGGCCATCGCGCCGTAGCTCGACGTGCTGCTCGCGGCGCTGGCCATCGCGACGATCATCCCGGTCGCCATCTTCCTGGTGTTCCAGCGGGTGTTCCTGCGCGGTGGCGGTATGGAAGGTGCGGTCAGGGCTGACCGCGGTCCACCACGCCGCCCACAGCTCCGCACGTGCGGAGAAGAGCGCGCGGGAGGGCTCCGGTCCAGGGGCATACCGTGGCCGCGTGGAACCGCTCGAGGTCGTCGCGGCCGCGATCGTCGACGATCTCGACCAGCCGACCCGGCTCCTGGCCGCCCGCCGCACCGAACCGCCGGCGCTCGCGGGTGGCTGGGAGTTCCCGGGCGGCAAGGTCGACCCGGGGGAGTCGGCCACCGAGGCCCTGCACCGCGAGATCCGCGAGGAGCTCGGCGTGGCCATCCGGACCGGGTCCTCGGTCCCGGCACCCGACGGCGACGGTGGCTGGCCGCTCGGCGACCGGCACCGGATGCACGTCTGGCTCGCGGTGGTCACGGAGGGCGACCCGCAGCCCATCGAGGATCACGATGCGTTCCGGTGGCTGGACCGCTCCGACCTGTATGCCGTGGCCTGGCTCCCGGCCGACCTGCCCATCGTCCGGGCCCTGGAACGGCTGATGGTCGGGAGCACTCCGAACCCCTGAGACAATTGGGGCATGGCTCCCCGCACCCGCGACGACATCAGGAACGTCGCGATCGTCGCGCACGTCGACCACGGCAAGACGACGCTGGTCGACAAGATGCTCTGGCAGTCGGGCGCGTTCGGTGAGCACCAGCACGTCGACGAGCGCGCCATGGACTCCGGCGACCTCGAGCGCGAGAAGGGCATCACCATCCTCGCCAAGAACACCGCGGTCCACTACCGCGGCAAGTCGGCGGCCGAGGCGGGCCTTCCCGGCGGGGTGACGATCAACATCATCGACACCCCCGGGCACGCGGACTTCGGCGGCGAGGTCGAGCGCGGCCTGAGCATGGTCGACGGCGTCGTCCTGCTCGTCGACGCCTCGGAGGGGCCGCTGCCGCAGACCCGGTTCGTCCTGCGCAAGGCGCTGACCGCGCGGCTGCCCGTCATCCTCTGCGTCAACAAGGTGGACCGCCCGGACTCGCGGATTGCCGAGGTGGTCGAGGAGACCTCCGAGCTGTTCCTCGACCTGCTCGAGGACGACACCGCCGACGCGGCCGACCTGCTCGACTTCCCGGTCGTCTACGCGTCGGCGAAGACCGGTCGCGCCTCGCTCACCCAGCCCGAGAACGGCACCCAGCCGGACGGGACCGACCTGGAGGCCCTCTTCGCGACGATCCTCTCGACCATCCCCGCGCCGGTCTATGACGACGAGGCGCCGCTCCAGGCGCACGTGACGAACCTCGACTCGTCGAACTTCCTCGGCCGGCTCGCCCTGCTCCGGGTCTACAACGGCACCATCGCCAAGGGCCAGACGGTGATGTGGTGCCGCCACGACGGGTCCCGCAGCCCGGTGAAGATCACCGAGCTGCTGATGACCGAGGCTCTGGAGCGCAAGCCGGCCGACAGCGCCGGCCCCGGCGACATCATCGCGGTCGCCGGCATACCGGAGATCACCATCGGCGAGACCCTCGCCGACCGGGACGACCCGCGGCCGCTGCCCCTCATCACCGTCGACGAGCCGGCCATCTCGATGACCATCGGCACCAACACCAGCCCGATGGTCGGCCGGGTGCGCGGGTCCAAGGTCACCGCGCGGATGGTGCTCGACCGCCTCGACCGCGAGATGGTCGGCAACGTCTCGCTGCGGATCCTCCCAACCGAGCGCCCCGACACGTGGGAGGTGCAAGGTCGCGGAGAGCTCGCCCTGGCCATCCTCGTGGAGCAGATGCGCCGTGAGGGCTACGAGCTGACCGTCGGCAAACCCCAGGTGGTCACCCGCGAGATCGACGGCAAGCTGTACGAGCCCGTCGAGCGGCTGACCATCGACACGCCCGAGGAGTTCCTCGGCACGATCACCCAGCTCCTGGCCGCCCGGAAGGGCCGGATGGAGCAGATGACCAACCACGGCACCGGCTGGATCCGGATGGAGTTCCTCGTGCCCTCGCGCGGGCTGATCGGGTTCCGCACCGAGTTCCTCACCGAGACGCGCGGTACCGGCATCGCCCACCACGTATTCGAGAACTACGAGCCCTGGTTCGGGGCGATCACCACGCGTACCAGCGGGTCCCTCGTGTCCGACCGCTCCGGCGTCGTCACTGCCTACGCCATGGTCAACCTCCAGGAGCGGGGGAGCCTCTTCACCGAGCCGACCACCGAGGTCTACGAGGGCATGATCGTCGGTGAGAACTCGCGCGCCGACGACATGGACGTCAACATCACCAAGGAGAAGAAGCTGACCAACGTGCGGGCGGCGTCCTCGGACAACTTCGAGAAGATCGTCCCGCCCCGCGCGCTCAGCCTGGAGCAGTCCCTGGAGTTCTGCCGGGAGGACGAGTGCGTCGAGGTGACCCCCGAGGCGATCCGCATCCGCAAGGTGGTCCTCGACCAGACGGAACGGGCGCGAACCGCCTCCCGGGCGCGGTCGGCGCTGAAGACCGAGGCTGCCGCGAGAGCATGAGCCGGTGACGGCACGGGCAGCGCGTCGGGGACTCGCGGCCACCCTGGCGGTGGGCTGCGCGCTGCTGGGTGCCTGCACGACCAGGCAGGCCGACGCCACGGGGATCCCGACCGAGCGCGGCGGGACCCTCCACGTCCTCGTCGACTCGCGGGTGGAGGCCTGGGACCCCCAGCGGATCGGCACCGACAGCGAGTCGGCGTTCGCGGTCCGGACCTTCGTGCGCACCCTGACGGCCCAGGCACCGTCCGGTACCGGCTTCCTCCCCGGGCTGGTCGGTGACCTCTCGACGACGACGGGCGTCGCGCAGGACGGCGGCAAGATGTGGGTCTTCTCGCTCGTCAGCGACGCTCCCTGGCAGGACGGCCGGTTCGTCAGCTGTGCCGACGTGAAGTACGGCGTGTCCCGCACCTTCGCGACCGACCGGATCACCGGCGGGTCGCAGTACGCCCTCGAGCTGCTCGACATCCCGTCGACCACCGACGCGCAGGGCCGCGTCGTGTCCGCCTACAAGGGGCCGTACTCCGGCGTCGGCCAGGCTCTCTACGACAAGGCGGTCACCTGCGACGGGCAGGAGATCACCTTCCACCTCAAGACGCCCCGCTTCGACTTCGACCAGATCGTCTCGCTGCCGGCGTTCGCACCGGCCCGCCAGGACCAGGACACGGACCGCACGAACCGGGACCCACTGTCGGTGTTCGCGTCGGGCCCCTACATGCTCGAGGGCGTCTGGAAGCCGGGCGAGGGCGGCCGGTTCGTGCGCAACCGCAAGTGGGAGCCCCGCGACGACCCGATCCGCGACGCCTGGCCCGACGTCATCGAGGTCGAGGAGGGGCTGCCCACCACGACGGTCGCGCAGCGGCTCCTCGACAGCAAAGGCGATGTCGACGCGACGGCCATCACCTTCGCGAACGCGCCGGCGGTGATGGACGCTCAGCTCCAGGCGCCGGCGGCTGCCGCCCGGACCAGCCGGCCGGACAGCGGAGTCGTCGACGTCCTCCTGCCCAACGTCAGGACGCCGGCGATGAGCAACCCTGCGGTGCGCCGCGCCTTCGCCGTCGCCACGAGCCGGGAGGCGTATGCGTCCGCCGAGGGATCGCCGATGACGCCGACCACCTCGGTGCTCGCCCGGGCCATCCCCGGCCGTCCCGTGACCGACCCCCCCGGTATCACCATGGCCGGCGACCCGGCCGCGGCCAGGGCCGCCCTGACGGCCGTCGGGATCGCGACCCCGGTGAGGCTGCGGCTCGGGTATGCGCCGTCGGAGGCCGCGACCCGCGCCCTGACCGCGCTGCTGCCGGGTTGGGAGCAGGCCGGGTTCTCGGTGAGCCTCGTCCCGCGGACCACCGGCCCGGACGTCGTCGATGTCGAGCTCGGCCAGGTGTCCGCCGCCTACCCGAGCGGGGGAGCCGTCCTGCCCTCGCTGGTCGGCCGGCTCGACGACCCGGCGCTCTCGGCGGCGGCGGCGGAGGCCGAGGGAACGTCCGACACCACGTCCCGCAACCGGGCGTGGGGCGACCTCGACGCCACCCTGACGACGGCCGGCGACGTGGTCCCCCTGGCCGAGCGGCAGCGCGTACTGCTGCGCGGAACCGGCATCCA
>NZ_DATBTV010000109.1:0-3347 GCF_036559105.1 Lapillicoccus sp.
TGGGTGCGGGGCGGGCAGGAACAGCGCCGACTGGACCGGTCATTCAGGCCGGCCAGACCCTCGGCGTCGAACCCGGGCCAGCCAGCGACGAGCGCACGGACGCGAGACAGGCATTTCTGCGGCGACTGGGCCGCCGGCCTCGCCGGCTGAACCCGGAGGTCGCCATCACGTCGGGCGGACGCGCGCCTTCAAGGTCCGGGCCGCGTCCCCCTAGCCCAGCGTGCCGTCGGTCAACAGAACATACCCGTTGTCCTCACCCACAGGCCGCCAACCCAGCCGTTGCTGAAGCGCGGCCGCGAGCGGCGAGTCGGCAGCGACGAGTGCTACGTGTGCGCCGACAGCGTGAATGATCTCGTCCCAACCAGGCTCGGTACGTGCCACCAGTCCGTACTTCTCGAGCTGGGTGGCGCCGAAGGCCTCGGCGCGCCCGTCCGCGACCACTTCGACATTGGGGTGGCCATAGTCCAACCATCCGCCCAGCGAGAAGTCGTTCCAGATCACCGTGTGCGCAGGAAACGCATCCAACGCCGTGTTCAATGTGGCAGGGACATTCGCAGGAACACGAAGCGAGGGCAGTGCGGCGGCAATGATCGCGACGATCACCAGGCAGGCTGTCGTCGTTGCAGCGAGAGTGAGCTTCTCGCCACGCAGCACCCCGCGCGACGGGAGCGCCCGCTGGGGCAGCGCCTGATCTATCGCCCCGGCTAACAAGGGGGTCGCGATTGCGGCCCCCAGCGTCACCGTTCGCACTGACAGCAGCGTCCAAGCGGAGGCCAGGACCACCAGTCCGATCGATACCCACGACGCGCGTCCCGGACGCCTGGCCGCGAGGACCATGACGGCGGTGATCATCGCGGCAGTCAGGGCCGGGCCTAGTTCACGGAACGACGGTGTCTGCCACTCGGTGATGTATTGGGTGATCCCGCCGACAGCGAAGGGGGCAACGATCAGCCGTGGCCCAACCGGCGTCATGGCTGCGACAAGTACAGAGAGCACCGGTATCGCCAGGAGGGTCAGTGCCTTTCGGCCCCGGGCACGTCCGTCCAGGAAGAGGCCGGCGACGACCACAAGGCCAACGGCGGGCCCGGTGAACCACAGACCGTGGCAGCAGGCCCACACCCATGACATCGGAACGAGCCACCACGGTGTGCGCAGGGTTCGTGAGGTCTGGAGCCAGGCTCCGACGGTGACGACGAGAAGCACAAACGACACCAACTGCGGTCTCGGCGTCAGCGTGGCCGCCATGCCGCCGAAGCCCAGGATGGTCGCCAGCGTGGCCGGAAGTCGCCCCGCCTCCCGTCGGCAGACGACGTAGAGGGTGACAGCGAGCACCAAAACCGTCGCGCAGACGAGCCAGACCAGGCCGGGCAGGCCCAACCACCCGGTCCATCGCGCCGCCACGATCTCGGGCAGCCATTGAGTGGCGACCCAAGGTTGGGTGGCGAATCGCGTCCAGCGCGGCGGGTCGGACAGCGCCCAGGTACGAGCGAGGTCGCCACCCAATCGCAGATGCCACCACGTGTCGGGGTCGCCGATCGGACGCACGAAGACGACTGCAACCGTAACGAGAAAGAGGAGGAAGACGATGAGCGGCGCGCGCCGAAGCAGCGTCGACGAACTCTGTGGTTCCGTCTCGTCAGTCGTCGTCATCGCCGTCGGCGTAGTGGGGGTCGAGCTGCTCCGGGGTCACTCCGAGGAGCGCGGCCACCTGCTCCGTGACGACGTCGGAGATGAGCAGGGCAAGCTCACGCTGACCCTGGGTGCGCGTCTCCACCGGGCGCCGGTAGATGACGATCCGCGCCGGTTCGCGGCCCTCGGCGCCGAACAGGCGACCGAGCGGGACCTCGGAGTGCTCCCAGGGCGCCGGGTCCGACGGCGGGACGTCCTCGACGCCGAACTCGACCGGCGGGAACGGGTTCCCCCACGTCTCCTCGAGCCGGGTCGCCGCCTCGATGACCAGGTCGTCGAACCGTTCCGAGCGGGTCGTCATGGCGGGTACCGCCGGCCAGGCCAGCGGACCTCGCGGACCGCGGCCGCGCCGGTCGCGACGCCGGCTCCGGCGCCGCACCGACCGGGTCCCCTCGAGGTCGCTCCACACCACGTCACCATGCTAGTCAGCACGCCGCCCCGCCATCGGTGCGACGGCGCGCCGCCCTCGTGGTGAGCGGTCGCCGCCTTAGAGTCCGGACGTGGGGATGTCGCGGCAGTGCTCGAAGACCGGGTGTTCCGGGCCGGCTGTCGCGACCCTCACCTACGTCTACCGCGACTCCACCGCGGTGCTCGGCCCCCTTGCCACCTACGCCGAGCCGCACACCTACGACCTCTGCTCACGGCACGCCGAACGGCTCACCGCCCCGCGCGGGTGGGAGGTCGTCAGGCTGGGCGGAGAGTATGCGACGCCGCCGCCCTCCACGGACGACCTGCTCGCCCTGGCCAACGCCGTGCGCGAGGCCGGGCGGCCCCGGCCGGCGGCCACGACCGAACCCCCCGACCAACTGCGGCGTGAAGCCGCAACGGGGGCGGTCGAGGTCGGGCGCCGTGGGCACCTTCGGGTCCTGCGCGACTCCTGACGCCTACCGCCGTCGCGACCGGGCGGCACGGAGGCATACCGCGCCTCCGATAACCTCCTGGGTCGTGACCTCCGCTCCGCCGCCGGCTACGGCCGCACCCCTCGGTTCTCGCCGACTGGCCGATTTCATCAAGGCCTACGACGTGCGCGGGCTGGTCCCCGAACAGCTCGACGAGCAGGTCGCGCGAGCGATCGGAGCGGCGTTCGCCCAGGTCGTCGTCCGGCCCGAGGGCGCCTCCGGCGTCGTCGTCGGGCACGACATGCGGCCGAGCTCGCCGTCGTTGAGCCGCGCCTTCGCCGAGGGCGTGGCGTCGCACGGGATCGACGTGACCCTGATCGGCCTGTGCTCCACCGACGGCCTCTACTACGCCAGTGGCGCCCTCGACCTGCCCGGCGCGATGTTCACCGCGAGCCACAACCCGGCGCAGTACAACGGCATCAAGCTGTGCCGCGCCGGGGCGGCCCCGATCGGCCAGGAGTCGGGGCTGTCGGCCATCCGCGAGCTCGCCGAGGCCGACTCCTACGCGCCCGCCGGGCGGACCGGCTCCGTCACCCAGCGCGACGTCCTAGGGGAGTACTCCGCCTATCTCCGGTCGCTGGTCGACCTGGCCGCGATCCGGCCGCTCACCGTGGTCGTCGACGCCGGCAACGGCATGGGCGGCTACACGGTGCCCGTCGTCCTGGCCGACCTGCCGCTGACCGTCGTCCCGATGTACTTCGAGCTCGACGGCTCCTTCCCCAACCACGAGGCCAACCCGCTCGACCCGGCGAACCTGGT
>NZ_DATBTV010000110.1:0-7459 GCF_036559105.1 Lapillicoccus sp.
TGAGGGCGGAACCAGGGCGATCGTCGCAGCGCTGGCCGCGAACATCGGCATTGCCATCACGAAGTTCGTCGCGTTTCTGCTCACCGGGTCGAGCTCGATGCTGGCGGAGTCCGTCCACTCGGTGGCCGACTCGGGCAACCAGGCGCTGCTGCTGCTCGGTGGGCGCCGCGCGCGCAAGCAGGCCACGCCGCTGCATCCCTTCGGGTACGGCCGGGAGCGCTACTTCTGGGCGTTCGTGGTCTCGATCGTGCTGTTCTCCGTCGGTGGTCTGTTCGCCCTCTACGAGGCGTTCCACAAGTTCCAGCACCCGGAGCCGATCGAGGGCCGCTGGTGGTGGGTCCCACTCGTGGTCCTGGTGGTGTCCATCGGGCTGGAGAGCTACTCGTTCCGCACGGCCATCCACGAGTCGAACCACGTGCGGGGAAGCCGGTCGTGGAGCGAGTTCATCCGCCGGGCCAAGGCTCCCGAGCTCCCGGTGGTGCTCCTCGAGGACTTCGCGGCGCTGATCGGCCTCGTCTTCGCACTCTTCGGCGTGGGTCTGACCCTGGTGACCCACAACGGCGTCTGGGATGCCGTGGGAACGGCGCTCATCGGCATCCTCCTCGTGGTGGTCGCGATCACCCTCTCGGTGGAGATGAAGTCGCTGCTGCTCGGTGAAGCGGGCAGCGTCGAGAACGTCCAGGCCATCGAGGCCGCCGTAGCCGGCTCGGAGGGCATCGAACGCATCATCCATATGCGCACCCTCCACATCGGTCCGGAGGAGCTGCTGGTCGCGGCCAAGGTGGCGGTGACGACCACGGACACCGCCGAGGAGATCGCCGACGCGATCAACCGGGCCGAGCTGGCCGCTCGTCAGGCGGTTCCGTCGCTGACCCTGCTGATGTACATCGAGCCGGACCTCGACCGCGGCACGACGGAACGGCCGACATGGGATCGCGGTACCGCAAACGCCTAGCGAGAGCCCGAAGATCGCGGGCGTACGCTCGCGCCCATGACCGACGGCAGCATCCGGCAGCGCATCTCCGACCTCGTCCACGAGGAGCATTCCCTGCGCAACAAGTTGTCCTCCGGTGAGATCTCGGCCGCCGAGGAGTCCGCTCGCCTGCGTGACCTCGAGGTCGAGCTGGACCAGTGCTGGGACCTACTCCGCCAGCGCCAGGCCAAGGAGGAGTTCGGGGAGGACCCCGATACTGCTCAGGTCCGTGACGCCAGGACCGTCGAGGGCTACCAGGGCTGACGGATTCCTGCCTGCGGCCGGCGACGCGTACACTGGGACACCGCCGGCGTGGGTGATGCCCCGCATAAAGACGCGCCCAGATGGGCTACGCCGGGTCCGCACACCCTTCATGGATAAGGAATCGATTCAGCATGTCCTTTGACTACAAGGTTGCCGACCTGGGCCTCGCCGAGGCCGGCCGCCACCAGCTCCGACTCGCCGAGCACGAGATGCCCGGCCTCATGGCCCTGCGCGAGGAGTACGGCGCCGCGCAGCCGCTCAAGGGCGCCCGTATCGCCGGGTCGCTCCACATGACCGTCCAGACGGCGGTCCTCATCGAGACGCTGACCGCTCTCGGGGCGGAGGTCCGCTGGGCCTCCTGCAACATCTACTCCACCCAGGACGAAGCGGCCGCCGCGGCGGTCGTCGGCCCCCACGGGACGCCGGCGGACCTTCAGGGCGTCCCGGTCTTCGCCTGGAAGGGCGAGACCCTGCCGGAGTACTGGTGGTGCACCGACCAGATCCTCACCTGGCCCGGTGGCGAGGGTCCCAACATGATCCTCGACGACGGTGGCGACGCCACGATGCTCGTCCACAAGGGCACCGAGTGGGAAGCTGCGGGCCAGGTCCCCTCCACCACCGAGGAGGACTCCGAGGAGTTCGGTGTGTTCAAGGAGCTCGTCCGCGAGACCTTGAAGACTGACCCGACGAAGTGGACGACCGTCTCGAAGGGCATCCGCGGCGTGACCGAGGAGACCACGACCGGTGTCCACCGTCTCCACCAGCTCGCCGAGACCGGTGACCTGCTGTTCCCGGCGATCAACGTCAACGACTCGGTCACCAAGAGCAAGTTCGACAACAAGTACGGATGCCGCCACTCGCTCATCGACGGGCTCAACCGCGCCACGGACGTCCTCATCGGCGGCAAGGTCGCCGTGGTCATGGGCTTCGGCGACGTCGGCAAGGGCTGTGCTCAGTCGCTCGCCGGCCAGGGCGCCCGTGTCATCGTCACCGAGGTCGACCCCATCTGCGCGCTTCAGGCCGCGATGGAGGGCTTCCAGGTCGCCCGCCTCGACGATGTCGTGGAGACGGCGGACATCTTCATCACCTGCACCGGCTGCTTCGACGTCATCACTGCCGAGCAGATGCAGCGCATGAAGAACAAGGCGATCGTGGCGAACATTGGCCACTTCGACAACGAGATCGACATGGCCGGCCTCGCCAAGCTGCCGGGCGTCACGAAGACCGAGATCAAGCCGCAGGTCCACGAGTGGACATTCGCTGACGGCCACTCCATCATCGTGCTGTCCGAGGGGCGCTTGATGAACCTGGGCAACGCGACTGGCCACCCGAGCTTCGTCATGAGCAACTCGTTCTCGAACCAGACGATCGCTCAGATCGAGCTTTTCACGAAGCCGGGCGAGTACCAGACCTCGGTCTACACGCTCCCCAAGGCCCTCGACGAGAAGGTCGCACGACTCCACCTCGACGCGTTGGGGGTTCGGCTCACCGAGCTGACCAAGGGCCAGGCCGAGTACCTCGGCGTCGACGTCGCCGGGCCCTACAAGCCGGAGCTCTACCGCTACTGACGCGGACCTGGAGCGGCGCCGAACTGGACGGTCGGCGCCGTTCCCGTCGCTCGACCGAACAGTAATGTCGCACCGCGACGCCGGTCTGCTAGGGGTTCAGGCCGGTACGTTCCCCGTATGCCAGCCGTCCTCGGGGTGATCGCGGCTACCCTCGGTTCGGCCAACCGGACGGCGTGGAGGTGAGGCGCAGCTCGGCCTCGGTCAGCGCCGCCTGGCCCCTGGAACGTTGGTCCGCCGTCGCAGTGGTCGCAGCACTCCTCTTCTGTGCGCTCTTCGTCTCGATCGGCGCGGACACCTACTGGGCCGTCGCCCTCGGCCGGGACATCGTCGGGCGAGGCTCGATCCCCGACGGGGTCCCGTTTGCCGCGGCCCTCAGCAGTGGGTGGCCCAACGTGCCGGTCCTCGGTGAGCTGGTCCTGGCCGGCCTCGCGGCACCAGGGCCAGTCGGCATCGTCGCCGCCCAGCTGTTCCTCGATGCGACCGCGCTGGTGCTCCTGGCCGTAGGAGCGCGCCGGTCGGGCGCGAGTGACGGCGCCACCGCCGTCTCCCTGACCCTGGTGGTCCTCGGCGCGCTGCCCGCGCTCGCCGCAGTGAAGATGCAGCTGTTCTCCCTCGCGCTCTTCCCGATCCTCCTCCTTCTTCTTCGCGCCGACCATCGCCACCCATCGAGGCGGGTCTGGTGGGTCGTCCTCGTCGTCGCCGTCTGGGGCAACCTCCACGGAGCCGTTCTCATGGGCGTGGCCGTGATCGGCGCCTACCTGCTCTTCTCCCGACTTCGACGCCGTCCGGTCGAGACCCTCGCCGTCGGCATCGCCAGTGTGCTCGCGCTCGGGGCCAACCCCACGCTCTTCGGGACGGTCCACTACTACGCGGGAGTGCTCGGCAACGAGGCCGCCCGGCGGGGTACCGAGCTGTGGGCCCGTCCGAACCCGAACAACCTCTTTGACCTGCTCCTCATCGTCGCGGGAGTCGCTCTCGTCGTCCTGGCCTTAGGGTCCCGCCCCCCGTTGTGGGAGATCGTCGCGATTCTGGGACTTCTGGTCGGAACCGTGACCTCGGCACGCCACGGTGTTTGGTTGCTCATGCTCTGCGCGGCTCCGGCGGCTGTGAGGCTCACCCGCCGCTCGCGCGAGCCGGTTGGCGAGACTAGTAGGGCGATCCCCGTGGTCGCCGGCCTGGTGGTTCTGGTGGGCTGCGCCGGCCTGTTGTGGAGCCGTCAGGACGGCCTCAACCCGTCCGGTAACCCAGAGCTGGTGAGCGCCGTGAAAGCGGTGGCACAGGAGCGGGTCGTCCTCGCCGACGAACCCGTGGTCGAGTCGCTAGCTGCCGAAGGAGTCCGGATCTGGATGAGCAACCCGATCGACGCCTTCGACCGAGCCGACCAGGCCGCATACCTCGACTTCGTCTCCGGAAGCTCGACCGGGAACTCCCAGCCCCTCCTGAACGCTGCAGAGGTGGTCGTCGTCCGTACGGGGGGACCGGCGGACGGCCCCGTGTCCACAGACTCGCGGTTCGCCCCCGCACGGTCCGTCGCGGGCTGGACCGTGTACTCGCGTGTGCGATGATCCAAAGTGACGATCCGGTCACAAAAGGGGAGGGACAACGGGCGTGAAGGGACGCGTACTCGTCGTCGACGACGACCTGGCGCTCGCGGAGATGCTCAGCATCGTCCTGCGCCAAGAGGGCCTCGACGTCTCACACGTTGCCGACGGATCCGCCGCCGTCCAGGCGTTCCGCGACTACCGCCCCGACCTCGTCCTGCTCGACGTGATGCTCCCGGGGCTCGACGGCATGGAGGTATGCCGCCGCATCAGGGCTGAGTCCGGCGTCCCCATCGTCATGCTCACCGCGCGGACAGACACGGTCGACATCGTTGTCGGGCTCGAGTCCGGCGCCGACGACTACATCATGAAGCCCTTCAAGCCGCAGGAGCTGATCGCCCGGGTCCGCGCACGGCTGCGCCGGAGCGACGAGCCGGAGCCCGAGAAGCTCGAGATCGGCGATCTGCACATCGACGTGGCCGGCCACTCGGTCAAGCGCGACGGCGGCGCCCTGTCGCTCACGCCGCTGGAGTTCGACCTGCTTGTCGCACTCGCCCGGAAGCCCTGGCAGGTCTTCACCCGTGAGGTCCTCCTCGAGCAGGTCTGGGGCTACCGCCACGCCGGCGACACGCGGCTGGTCAACGTCCACGTCCAACGCCTGCGCAGCAAGGTCGAGAAGGACCCGGAGCACCCCGAGATCGTTGTAACCGTCCGGGGTGTCGGCTACAAGGCCGGCCCGTCCTGACCCGCAGATGAGACCGTCATGAGCGCCTCCACACCGACGGAGCGCTCGCCAGAAGCGCCCGTCGGGCCTTGGGCCTCCGCCGACGCGACCACGCGGCGCACCCTCAACCGGGCACGTCGAGGGGTCGGCCGCGGGGGCGGGTGGCTGCGACACCGCTGGCGGCGGTCCCTGCAGTTCCGCGTCGTCGCCGTGACCATGGTTCTCGGCACCATCGTCCTCGCGGGGGTGGGTTCGTACCTCTACCAACGGGTCGCCAACGGGCTGGCCGAGGACCGCCGGGTCACGGCGTCGGCCGAGGTCGTCCTGCTGGCCAACCGGACGCAACAGCAGTTCGACGGCACGGACAAGGTCCTGACCACCGACGCGCTGCTCGAGTCGGCCCGCAACTTCGTGCAGGACGCGGCCGGTACCGAGCGCAGCCGATACGTCGTGCTGATCCGCGGGACCAACAACACCACTCAGGGCGACGTCCTGCCGCCTATCCGGTCCGGCGAGGTCGATGCCGATGCCATCCCCGACGAGCTGCGCACGAAGGTCGGGGAGAACCCCACCGTCCAGCAGATGCAGATCGTCCCGGTCAAGCTGACGGGCGAGTCCGACCCGGTGTCCGCCTGGGTGATCGGCCAGCAGGTGGCCGTGCCGCGGGCGGGCGACTACGGGCTGTACTTCGTCTACCCCATGACCCGTGAGCGGGACACCCTCGCCCTGGTCGGGCGCTTCCTGCTGCTCGGTGGCGTCGTGCTCATGCTGCTGCTCGGCGGCATCGCCTACGTCGTCACCCGCCTCGTCGTCGCTCCGGTCCGTCGCGCAGCCGACGTCGCTCAGCGGTTCGCCGCCGGCGCGCTGGGCGAGCGGATGACTGCCAAGGGCGAGGACGACATCGCCACCCTGGCGACGTCGTTCAACGAGATGGCCGCGAGCATCCAGCAGCAGATCGCCCAGTTGGAGAACCTGTCGAGGTTCCAGCAACGGTTCGTGTCGGACGTCTCTCACGAGCTGCGGACACCGCTGACGACCATCCGGATGGCCGGCGACCTCATCCACGACTCGCGCTCGGACTTCGACCCCGCGGTCGCGCGGTCGGCCGAGCTGCTGCACAACGAGGTGGACCGGTTCGAGGCCCTGCTGACCGACCTGCTCGAGATCAGCCGGTTCGACGCGGGGGCGGCCGTCCTCGACGTCGAGCCCACCGACATCCGGGCCACCGTGACTCGGGTCGTCGAGTCGACGGCCACCCTGGCCGAGCGGAAGGGCATCCAGGTCACCGTCGAGGCACCGAGCGTGCCCTGCGAGGCCGAGATCGACAGCCGCCGGGTGGAACGGATCCTTCGCAACCTCCTCGTCAACGGTGTCGAGCACGGAGAGGGACGTCCCATCGTCGTGCGCGTGGCCAAGGACGAGGACGCGGTCGCGGTCACGGTGCGGGACCACGGCATCGGCCTGCGCCCGGGGGAGGCGTCGATGGTCTTCAACCGGTTCTGGCGGGCCGACCCCGCACGCGCCCGCACCACCGGCGGGACCGGACTGGGCCTCGCGATCTCCCTCGAGGACGCGCGTCTTCACAACGGCTGGCTGCAGGCCTGGGGGGCGCCAGGAGAGGGCTCCTGCTTCCGGCTCACCCTTCCGCGCCGCGCCGGTGAGTCGCTGGAGTCCTCGCCGCTGCCGCTCAATCCCCTGATCGGCGACGTTCTGGTGACCCGGTCGGGAGTGTCCGGCCTGCCGCTCATGCCGTCCGGTTCCGAGCCGGAGACCGCAATCCTGCGGCGAGTGCGCGCAGCGGCCGACCCTGCCTCCGCCACTGATGCAGCCGCGCCGGCGACGGGCGACCGCACGACGGCCGCTGGAGTACGAGGCACTCCATGACCGCCGGTCGCGTCGCATACCGGATCCGGGTGGGGTTGGTGGCCCTCCTCTGCGGGGCCGTTCTGGCCGGCTGTGGCATCCCGCGCTCCAGCGAGGTCATCGACGGCCGGCGCGTCGGTGACAACGTCGCCCCTCGAGCCCGGATCGTCGTCTTCCCACCCGCGGTCGGGTCCCCGCCGGACGTCGTCGCTCGCGACTTCATCCGGTCCGGCGCTGCCTTCCAGGAGACTGGCGACGACCAGCAGGTCGTCGGTCGCTCATACCTCGCACCCGGCTCGGTGGACCTCTGGCGGCCGATTGCGCTGACCACGACGGTCTACGACTCCCGGACGCCTTTGACGATCGAACCGCTCCCCTCGGACCAGGTGCGGCTCACGATCACCGCCGTCGCGACCATCGACGAGACGGGCCACTACCGCGAGCTCCCGCCCAACACCGTGGCGTCGGCGGTATTCGGGATGACCAAGGTCGACGGGGAGTGGCGGATCAAGCTCCCCGACGACGG
>NZ_DATBTV010000111.1:0-2863 GCF_036559105.1 Lapillicoccus sp.
CCGCGTGCTCGGCCCGATTCTCGTGCAGGCGTCGGTGTTCGCCGGCATTTCTCTGGCGTTCCAGGCGGCTCTGGCCTTCCTCGGCCTCATCACGTCGGGAGGACGTCCGACCTGGGGCGGCATGATCGGGGACGCCGCCCAAGTGATTAGCCAGGACCAGTGGCTTCTGGTCCCGCCCGGCGTCGCCATCGCATTGACGGTGTTGGCGTTCGGGCTGCTCGGGGACGCCATCCGTGACCTGTCGTCCGGCGAAGACACCCCGGTGTCGCGTCGCCACCACCGCCCCACCCACGGGCAGACCCCCCGCCAGCCCGAGGACCTGGCGGCGTCGGCCGGTACGGCCCCGACGCAGGGACTGCTCCAGGTCAGAGGCCTAACAGTGACTGCGGGCTCTGACGCATCAACAGCCCTGGTCAGTGACGTGACCTTCGGCGTCGGGCCCGGGGAGACCGTGGCACTGGTCGGCGAATCCGGTTGCGGGAAGAGCATGACGGCCCTCGCGATCCTGGGGCTGCTGCCCGCCGGCGTCTCCGTCGGGGGCGGCTCGGTGGTCTTCGACGGCACCGACCTCGTGGCGGGAGGACCCCGGGCCTACCGCGCCGTCCGTGGGTCGGGGATCGCCTACGTCGCCCAGGACGCCTTGGGCAGCCTCGACCCGACGCACACCGTCGGGAGCCACCTCCGAGAGGTGATCGGCCTGCACGAGCGGCTCTCCTCGGCCGGAACTCGGGCGCGCGCCGTACAACTGCTGCGGCAGGTGAAGCTCAACGACGCAGAACGTGTGCTGGCCTCCTACCCGCACGAGCTCTCCGGTGGCATGGCGCAGCGCATCAACATCGCACTCGCACTCGCCGGTCGCCCGCAACTGCTGATCGCCGACGAGCCCACGACGGCGCTCGACGTCACCGTTCAGGCGGAGATCCTGCAGCTGCTGCGAGAGCTTCAGCACGCCGTCGGCATGGCGATCCTGATCATCACGCACGACTGGGGCGTCGTGGCCGACGTCGCCGACCGGGCGGTCGTCATGTACGCCGGCGAGGTGGTGGAGGAGGCCGAGGTCCACACCTTGTTCCGAGAGCCTCGGTTCCCCTACTCGGCAGCCCTGCTCGCATCCGATCCCAGCACCGCCCCCGAAGGCAGCCGGCTCCCCACCCTGCCCGGACGGGTGCCGCCGCCCGGTACGTGGCCAGCCGGCTGCCGCTTCGCCGGCCGCTGCGCGCACAGACGCGACATCTGCACTACCGGCCCTATCCCTCTGATGACGGTGAACAGCGGATCGGTGACGCGCTGCCTGCGCGTCGACGACCTGGTGCGCCAAGGAGCTCTGCCGCAGTGACCGAGACCCGGATCCCAGTCCTCGACGTCCGCAACGTCCGCGTCGGCTTCCGTCGTCGACGGCGTGCTCCCCTGTTCTGGGCCCTCGACGACGTCAGCCTCACGGTGCACCGCGGCCGCACCATGGGACTGGTCGGCGAGTCCGGCTCTGGCAAGTCGACGCTCGCCCGAGCCGTGCTCGGTCTGGTCCCGGTTCAGTCAGGCACCGTCGAGCTGCTCCACCGGGACATCACGCACCTGAAGCCCACCCAGCGACGCGCGCTCGGCCGGTCCCTCCAAGCGGTGTTCCAGGACCCGAACAGCTCGCTCAACCCCTCGTACACGGTGGGCCGCAGCCTCGCGGAACCCCTGCGCGCACAGGGAGTGCGGGAGGGAAAGGAGATCGACCGGCGCACGACAGTGATGCTGGAGGACGTCGGGCTCGACCCAGCGGCCGTCGGTCGCTTCCCGCGTCAGTTCTCCGGTGGGCAACGCCAGCGCATCTCCATCGCCCGGGCCCTCATGACGTCGCCCGAGGTCGTCATCTGCGACGAGGCGGTCAGTGCCCTTGATCTGTCCGTTCAGGCACAGATCCTCAATCTGCTGTCGGACCTGCAGGACGAGCACGGGCTGAGCTACCTGTTCATCTCCCACGACATGTCCGTCGTCCGCCACGTCTGTCACGACCTCACCGTCCTGTACCGGGGGCAGGTCATGGAAGCGGGGCCCACGAGCCTCGTTGCCCGCGAGCCGGCCCACCCGTACACGCGCTCGCTCCTGCTGGCCGCGCCCGTGGCCGACCCGACGGTGCAGCGCCGGCGCCGCGCCGACGCGGCGGAACAGGCCGACGGCTCAGGCCCGTCAGCCTCCGCCGGATGCCCGTTCGCGCCCCGCTGCCCGTTCGCCCGTGAACAGTGCTGGGAGACCCGGCCCTCGTTGCGGCCCCTGACCGACGGTCGCGTCGTCGCCTGTCATCGCTACCCCGAGTGGCAGCAGGAAGCCGGCACCGACTCGTCCCCCGTGCTCATGAACACCTCCGGGGGTCCCTGACCTGAGCTCGCCGCCCCACGACCGACCGTCTGACGCCCAACCCCTTCATCGCCCAGGAGTGCACATGCCCGTCGACCCCTTCCTCGAGCCGATGCTCACGTCGCTGCCGCCGATGCCTGAGCAGATCGACGACTGGGACGCTTTCCGCACCCAGGGCCGTCAGGGCAGCGACGCGATGGTCGAGCAGCTCACCGAGCCGGGACCGGAGGTCCACGAGACACGGACCGTGAGCCTCCCCGTGGCCGGTGGCGCCATCGATCTGCGCGTCTACCGGCCGGCCGGCGAGGGCCCGCACCCCGTTCACGTCTTCCTGCACGGCGGCGGCTGGGTCGCCGGATCCGTCCATGACAAGTACATCGACGTCGTCAGCCGAGAGCGCTGCGTCGGCGCGTCCTGCGTCGTCGTAGCCGTGGACTACCGCAAGGCGCCCGAGCACAAGTTCCCCACCGGGTTGACTGACGCCCAGGCGGCGTTGGAGTGGGTGGTCGAGAACGCCGCT
>NZ_DATBTV010000112.1:0-23585 GCF_036559105.1 Lapillicoccus sp.
AGGCCGTCGACCAGATCCATGATCGCGTGGCGATCCTCGAGATCGACACCAGGTCGCAGTCCAGGCGTCGACGGCACGAACGTCGGCCACTGCTCCCGAAACCTCGTCCGGGCCGCCTGCTGGTCGAGATGCGCGCGCAACGCCTCTTCGAGCACGGACCTGATCGAACGGTGCGATCGCGCGGCGAGTTGTTTGACCCTCCCGGGGAGGTCATCGTCGATCGTCACGGTCGTTCTCATGATCGCATCAAAACATCGCACAAACGCCTCAATGCATCACCATGCTGGCTGTCCCCGACCTCTTACGTCGGAGGGTTGTCGCCCTGATCAGGGCCACTACCCTCCGCTATCCGAAGCGCCGTCCGAGCCCGCTCCGGTTCAGGCGAGGTGCTTCTGGAGGAAGGCAATGCTGCGCTGGATCGACGTCGTCCACGGTCCGGTCGTGAAGACGTGCGGCTGCCCGGGGTACGTGAAGTATCGACGGACTTCCCGGCGGCCTTGAGGGCGTCGACGCTGGCCTGCGCCCAGCCGATCGGGCAGGACAGGTCGGCGGTGCCCTGGTGGATCAGCACCGGCACGGTGATCCGGCCGAAGTAGGTGCGGGGGCTGGCCTTGGCCCAGGCGTTGGGGTGACGAGCGCCCCGGTGAGGAGGAGTCCGACGGCGACGAGACGCATACCCATCCCCTGGTGTCACCCGGACTCCTCGCCGGGCACATCCGTCAGTTGAGGTGGGCCTGCCAGTCGGTCGGCACGTTGCCCTCCGGCCCCGGCACCGGCTGCGACTCGGGGTGGCAGGCGGGCGGGGCGAGCTCGGGCCCGTTCGACATCCGCGACGTGCGGTAGTCGAAGTACCACCCCTCGCCGGGTTCGAAGCTGCGGATGATCGGATGGCCGGTCGCCTGGAAGTGGGCGGTAGCGTGCTGCGCGGGCGACGTGTCGCAGCAGCCGACGTGGCCGCACGCCGCGCATCGGCGCAGGTGGACCCACCAGCCGCCCGTATCGAGGCACTCGGCGCAGCCGGTGCCTGACGGCGGCACGGTGGGGTCGATCTCGGTCTGGTCCGCTGCCTCCTGAGGGGTCACGCCTCCGATGCTATGCGCCCGCTCCCGCGGCCATCGCTTGGGCCGTCGGCGTCGGGGCCGCGTCGTCCAGCACGACGATCGTTCCGGCCGTCCCGTCGACGCGGACCGTTTGGCCGGTGACCAGCCGGGTCGTCGCCTCGTGGACACCGACGACCGCTGGGATGCCGTACTCGCGGGCGACGACCGAGCCGTGCGTCATCATCCCGCCGACCTCGGTGACCAGTCCCGCGGCGCTGAGGAACAGCGGTGTCCACGCCGGGTCGGTCCCCGGGCAGACGAGGATCTCGCCGTGCCGCAGCCCCGAGTGGGCGGGGTCGAGGACCACGCGGACCGACCCCTCGACCGTCCCCGGTGAGACCGGAGACCCGACGATGGCGCCTTCCTGGTCGGAGAGGTCGCCCAGCCCCTCGTAGAAGGCGCGGCCGTCTCCGACGAGGACGCGGGGTATCTGGGTGCGCTTCGCCTCGCGGTTCAGGGCCATCCGGCGATCCTCGACGAGCTGCCGCAGGCCCGGTATCGGGCCGTCGGCGAGGGCCTCGATCTCGTTCAGCCGCAGCAGGAAGAGGTCGTCGGGTGAGTCCAGCACCCCGGCCTCGACGAGGTCGTGGCCGGAGGCGATGAGTGCGGTGCGGGCGACGCCCATCATCCGGATGATGGTGAACTTCGGCAGCTCCCGGCCGCCGGCCAGGGCCCGGATCCGGCCGGCGACGAATCCGACCAGCCAGCCCCGCGCGCCGCCGGTCTGAGTGACGAGCTGGTCGATCGCCGCGGCGGCGGCCTGCTCACCCCGGACGAACTGCGCCGGTGGCGACTGGTTCTCCGGGATGTCCTGGTAGCGCTGGACCGTCGCCAGCACGTCGGCCGGGTCGTCGCTCCACCGTGGGCGTCCGAGGTCGATCTCGCCGATCCCGCGCATCCCGTAGGCGGCCAGGAACCCGTCCAGTGCGGCGGTCACCGCGGGGGAGAGACCGCCGGACGCATACCGGTCCGCGAGCTCGGCCGGGCTCAGGTCGGCGACGAGCCGGCTGGACTCCGGGTCGTCGCGGACCGTCCGGGCGACCTGCCAGAGGGCCAGGTCCATCTCGGTGGTGACGTTGTGCGGCAGCGCGCGGGTGACCTCGAGGACGAGTGGTGACACGCCGTGGTCGCCCTCGTCGGTGGCGCCGGAGAGCCGGGTGAGCACCCGGAGTGCGAGGACGGGGCCGGCGATGACGACGCCGGCGTAGGGCACGACGGTCGGGAAGGCGTCGGACAGGGTCTCGCGCAGGGTCTGCGCTCGGCGGGCGGCGCGGCGGAACACGTCCTGCTCGTCGCTCGTGGCGGCGAAGGCCGCGGTGGCGCGGCGGACGGCGGCCTCGGTGACCTCGTCGAACTCAGCCCGGAGGGTCTCCGGGTCGCGGACGGCGCGGGCGAGGTTCCGGCCGGCGACGCGGGCGAACCGGGCCAGCTTCGGGGCAACCGCTCGCATCGCCTCGCGGGGCAGCGGCGTCAGGACGCCCTCGTCGCGCAGGTCGAGGAGGATCCGGCGGGCGCTCGGGTCGACCGCCTTGAGCAACCCGGGCAGGACCCGGCTACCGAGCGGGTTGCGCAGGGCACGGTCGAGCCGGATCCAGAGGCGTTCGCCGGCGGTGCCGATGTACGGGTTGCTCTCCGGTTCGAGGCTCGAGCCGAAGACGCTGGCGCCGCCCGCCATCACGCACCGGATCGCGTCGCCGCCGAGCGGGGTGATCGGTGCGAGCATCCCCTGCACCGCGCCGAAGGACAGGTAGACCGCCTCGGTGGGCGCACCGTCGGGGATGGGGAAGAGCGAGGTGATCGCCCGGGCCTGGAGCAGCGCCACCTGGCCGCCGGCGATCGCCCACTCGATGTCCTGCGGCGTGCCGTACTCCGCCTGGACCAGCCGTCCCAGGTCGACCAGCGCGCACACGTCGTCGTCGGAGAGGGTGGCCTCGGCCCCGCGGGCGCTGTGGCGGGTCTCAACACCGCCGCCGGGGAGCGGCGCCGTCGTGACGGCCTTGGCGCCGAAGGTCCGGGCGAGGAGCCGACCGGTGGCCGCGTCCGCGACGTAGTGGTCCGGTTCGACGAGGCCCGAGACGAGGGCCTCGCCCAGCCCGAACGTCGCGTCGATGGCCATCTGCCCGCGGTGCCCCGTGAGCGGGTTTGCCGTGAAGAGCACGCCGGAGGTGTCGGCGGCCACCATGCGCTGGACGGCGACCGCGAGGGCGGCGGCCTCCTCAGGGATGCCGGCCCGGCGTCGGTACGTGATGGCCCGCGCGGTCCAGAGGCTCGACCAGCAGACGGCGACGGCCGCGAGGAGGGCGGCCTCGTCGGTCACGCCGAGCAGGGTGTCCTGCTGGCCGGCGAATGACAGGTCGGGCAGGTCCTCGGCGGTCGCCGACGACCGCACGGCGACGGACCCGCCGCCCAGCCGACGGTATGCGTCGAGCACGGCCTGGGCGACGGGCTCGGTGAGGAGGGTAGCGACGGGCGCCTCGGCGAACGCGGCGCGGATGCGAGCCGAGGCGGCATCCACGGAGTCCGAGTCGTCGGGGTCGGCGCCGGAGAGCGCATCGTTCACCAGGTCGCGCAGCCCGTGCTCGTGGACGGCCGTGCGGAAGGCGTCGGTCGTGACGGTGAAGCCCGGTGGCACCGGGAACCCGGCACGGGTGAGCCGCGAGAGGTTGACGGCCTTGCCGCCGACCTCGTCGAGCGCCGACGGTTCGTCGAAGAAGCGCACCCAGATCATCGCCTTATTCTACATGTGATGAATTAGAAGCGTAAGGGTGGTCATCTCGACGAGCACGACCCGCCCCGACGGGCCGTTTCGGCGGTTCTCGGCCACTCCTGCCCGTCGAGATGACCAGGTGCGGGCGTCATCGGTGTCCGTCCGCACCGATTAGGCCGGGAGACCCCGGCTGCCGTAAGATCGTCCGTTGGGCGTTCTGTGCTCGGGCGCCCCTTTTTTACTGTTCTGAGCACGCACACGACGGATTGACGGAGGACATGGCCAAGAAGGACGGTGTCATCGAGATCGAGGGCACGATCGTCGAGGCTCTCCCGAACGCAATGTTCCGGGTCGAGCTGAGCAACGGTCACAAGGTGCTCGCTCACATCTCGGGCAAGATGCGCCAGCACTACATCCGGATCCTCCCTGAGGACCGCGTGGTGGTGGAGCTCTCGCCGTACGACCTCGACCGTGGCCGGATCGTCTTCCGGTACCGCTGAGCACGACCGCTCGAAATCCCAACTCAGCAGAAGACACGAGGCAGATGAAGGTCCAGCCGAGCGTCAAGAAGATCTGCGACAAGTGCAAGGTGATCCGCCGTAACGGGCGGGTCATGGTGATCTGCGAGAACCTGCGCCACAAGCAGCGCCAGGGCTGACCAGCCACCTCCGGACGTCGACACGGCAACCGGACCCGCACGACTCGCCAGCACTTCGCGACGAGACAACAGAACAGACTGCAGCACCCGGCCCCTGGCTCACGGGTTTCACCCCGCAGAGAACGCCCAGGACGTCACCCCCGGCTCGGAGGCCGGGGACCGGAGCTCCCCTGAGGAGCTCGTGCCGGCCAGCCCCGCTGGCCGCGCCGACCGGAACGGTGACTGCTCCAGACCTCCGAACAACCCGAACCGGGAGAACACCTACATATGGCACGACTCGTCGGAGTCGACCTGCCGCGCGACAAGCGCGTCGAGGTCGCCCTCACGTACATCTTCGGAGTGGGCCGCACCCGCTCCAACCAGGCACTGGCCGCGACCGGGGTCAACCCGGACACCCGCGTCAAGGACCTGACCGACCAGGACCTCGTCGCCCTGCGCGACTACCTCGAGTCGAACCTCAAGATCGAGGGTGACCTGCGCCGCGAGATCGCGGCCGACATCCGTCGCAAGGTCGAGATCGGCTCGTACGAAGGCATCCGTCACCGCCGCGGCCTGCCCGTGCGCGGTCAGCGGACCAAGACCAACGCGCGTACCCGCAAGGGTCCCAAGCGCACGGTCGCCGGCAAGAAGAAGGTTGGTAAGTAATGCCCCCGCAGAAGCGAGCGCAGGCCGGCGCCAAGAAGGTCCGCCGCAAGGAGAAGAAGAACGTCGCTCACGGGCACGCCCACATCAAGAGCACGTTCAACAACACGATCATCTCGATCACCGACCCGACCGGCAACGTGATCTCGTGGGCCTCGGCCGGCCAGGTCGGCTTCAAGGGCTCGCGCAAGTCCACCCCGTTCGCCGCGCAGATGGCCGCCGAGGCGGCCGCCCGCCGGGCGATGGAGCACGGCATGAAGCGCGTCGACGTGTTCGTCAAGGGTCCGGGGTCCGGTCGTGAGACCGCGATCCGCTCGCTGACCGCCACCGGCCTCGAGGTCGGCGCGATCAGCGATGTCACGCCCTCGCCGCACAACGGCGTCCGCCCGCCCAAGCGCCGTCGCGTCTGAGCCAGAAGGAGATTCGATAACCCATGGCTCGGTACACCGGCCCCATCACCAAGAAGTCCCGTCGACTCAAGGTCGACCTCGTCGGCGGCGACAAGAACTTCGACCTCCGTCCCTTCCCGCCCGGCCAGCACGGCCGTCGCCGGATCCAGGAGAAGGAGTACCTCACCCAGCTGCAGGAGAAGCAGAAGGCCCGCTTCACCTATGGCGTCATGGAGAAGCAGTTCGTTCGCTACTACAAGGAAGCGGCGAACCGTCCCGGCAAGACCGGTGACAACCTCCTGACCATCCTCGAGTCACGGCTCGACAACGTCGTCTACCGCGCGGGCCTGGCCCGGACGCGTCGGGCGGCCCGTCAGCTCGTGACGCACGGTCACTTCGAGGTCAACGGCAAGCGCGTCGACGTCCCGTCGTACCGCGTCGAGCAGTTCGACATCGTCACCGTCCGGAAGCAGTCGGTCGAGACGTTCCCGTTCGAGCTGGCCCGCCAGACGTTCGGCGACCGGCCGATCCCGGCCTGGATGCAGGTGGTCGAGGGCAGCCTCACCGTCCTCATACACCAGCTCCCGACCCGTGCGCAGATCGACACGATCCTCACGGAGCAGCTGATCGTCGAGCTCTACTCGAAGAACTAGTCGTCCGTATGCGGTGACTCCCTCTCCGGAGCGAGTCACCGCATACCGGATCAGCAGGAAACCCGGCCAGAGACAGAGCTGGTCGGGCGCATCACGAGGCGTCATATAGCGGGCGCCCGTGGGAAGGAACAGAACAATGCTCATCGCACAGCGTCCCGTGCTCAGCGAAGAGGTCGTGGCGGACAACCGCTCGCGCTTCGTCATCGAGCCCCTCGAGCCCGGCTTCGGCTACACGCTCGGTAACACCCTCCGTCGCACCCTGCTCTCGAGCATCCCGGGTGCCGCGGTCACGTCGATCCGCGTCGACGGTGTCCTCCACGAGTTCCAGACCATTCCTGGGGTCAAGGAGGACGTCACCGAGATCATCCTCAACCTCAAGTCCCTCGTCGTCTCCTCGGAGCAGGACGAGCCCGTGGTCATGTACCTGCGCAAGCAGGGCCCGGGCACGGTGACCGCCGCGGACATCGCGCCGCCGGCCGGTGTCGAGGTGCACAACCCCGACCTGCACATCGCGACCCTCAACGGCAAGGGCCGCATCGAGATGGAGCTGACCGTCGAGCGCGGTCGGGGCTACGTGTCGGCCGCCCAGAACAAGGCCGGCGACGCCGAGATCGGCCGCATCCCGGTCGACTCGATCTACAGCCCGGTCCTCGCCGTCAAGTACTCGGTCGAGGCCACCCGGGTCGAGCAGCGCACCGACTTCGACCGTCTCGTCCTCGACGTCGAGACGAAGAACTCGATGGCTCCGCGCGACGCCATGGCGTCCTCGGGCAAGACCCTGGTCGAGCTGTTCGGCCTGGTCCGCGAGCTCAACATCGAGGCCGAGGGCATCGACATGGGCCCGTCGCCGACCGACGCCGCGCTCGCGGCCGACCTGGCACTGCCGATCGAGGACCTCGACCTCACGGTCCGGTCGTACAACTGCCTCAAGCGCGAGGGCATCCACACCGTGGGCGAGCTCGTCTCGCGCAGCGAGGCCGACCTGCTCGACATCCGCAACTTCGGTGCGAAGTCGATCGACGAGGTCAAGGCCAAGCTCGTCGGCATGGGTCTGGCGCTCAAGGACAGCCCGCCCGGGTTCGACCCGAGCGCGATCGTCGACACCTACGGCGACGACTACGACTACGACGACATGGCGGACGTGCCGGCGAGCCCCGAGGGTGGTCCGGACTTTGGCGACCTCGGTGACGACGGCCGGGCCCTCGCCGAGGACGAGCGGTACTGAGCGGTCGTCGCTGACGACCACCGGACCGCGGACCTGACGACTGACTGGAGACAACGATGCCTACCCCCACCAAGGGTCCCCGCCTCGGCGGCGGCCCGGCGCACGAGCGGTTGATGCTGGCGAACCTCGCCACGTCGCTGTTCGAGCACGACCAGATCACGACGACCGAGGCCAAGGCCAAGCGGCTGCGGCCGCTGGCCGAACGGCTCATCACCTTCGCCAAGCGCGGTGACCTCCACTCGCGCCGCCGGGTGCTGACCGTCGTCAGGGACAAGGGTGTCGTGCACCGCCTGTTCGCCGAGATCGCGCCGGACATGGCGCTGCGTCCCGGCGGCTACACCCGGATCACCAAGATCGGGGCCCGCAAGGGCGATAACGCCCCCATGGCCGTGATCGAGCTGGTCCGCGAGCCGCTGTCGCCGAAGAAGGCCACCGTCAAGGAGGCCGAGGCGGCGACCAAGCGCGCGGCCAAGCAGGCCGAGTCCGTCAAGGCGGCCGAGGCGACCAAGAAGGCCGAGGAGGCCGAGGCCGCCAACGCCGACGCCGAGGAGCCCCAGGACGTCCGGACCCGCCCGCTCATCGACGGGTCCCGGGAGCTGGACTCCTCGGACGAGGCCGACACCACTCCGGAGGACGTGTCGCCCCGGCCGCTCATCGACGGGTCGCTCACCGCGGCGCCCGAGGACGGTGGCTACGGTCCGGGTTCGGCTGCGCCGAGCGAGGACGGCTCGGCTCCGGCCGGGTTCGAGATCAAGGGCAACGCCGACTCGATGAAGTTCCACGAGCCGGACGGCCAGTGGTACGACCAGACGGTGGCCGAGGTCTACTTCGCCACCGCGGCGGACGCCGAGAAGGCGGGTTTCACCAAGGCCGGCGGCGACGACGGCAAGTAGGCCCCTCAGCACTCGAGCACCCCGGGACATCGGCGTCCCGGGGTGCTCCTGTCTCTGCGCTCAACATCTCTGCGCTCAGACGTCCGTCGACCCGCCGCAGCGCCAGTAGCGCCCGTCGCGCCGGTCGAGGAGCTCGCTGTCGACGAGATACCTTCGCAGCGCGGCGACGTCCGGGTGGAACCGGCGCAAGGTGGCGTTGACCTCGTCCTCGGGCCAGCTCTCGCCGATGGGAAACGCCTGGGCGACGTGGTCGAGGACTACCAGCCGCTTCGCGGCGCGGGTCGGGATCGACCGCAACGACCCGTCCGGCGCGACGAAGGCGCGGAGCACCGCGTCCCGCTGGCGCAGTACCTCCTCGAGTGACGGCCGGTCCATCCCACCCACGCTACCGAGGGGTCCGCGGCATACCCACGACGGCGGGGTCGGGCCGCAGGCATAGGTTCGGGGTATGCCTGACACGCCGAACGCTGCCTCCGCCACCGCCGTGCTCGTGGAGGGGTTCAACCGCACCCCGGACCTGGTCCAGCGCGCCCTCGACGGCCTGTCCGAGGAGGACCTGACCCGCCGGGTCGACCCGGACGCCAACACCATCGCGTGGCTCGTGTGGCACACCGCCCGGATGCAGGATGGGCAGGTCACCCGGGCCGAGCACTCCCTCGGCCGCGGCGAGGGCGAGCAGGTCTGGACGGCGAAGGGGTTCGCCGGCCGGTTCAACCTCCCGGTCGGCGACCGCGAGGTCGGCTACGGCATGGACTCCGACCAGGTCGCGGCGATCGTCGCTCCGGCCGAGCTGCTGACCGCCTACCACCGGGCCGTGAACGACCACACCGTGGAGTTCCTCGACGGCCTCGACGCCGCCGACTACGACCGAGTCGTCGACGAGCACTGGGATCCGCCCGTCACCCTGCTGGCCAGGCTGGTCAGCATCGAGCAGGACGCCGTCCAGCACCTCGGTCAGGCGGCCTACGTCCGGGGCGTGCTCCAGCGGACCTGACGACTCACCTGACCCGCGTGATGTGACCCGTCGCGGGCGGCGCGGAGGCTGGCTCGGTAGCGAGCAGTGACGACGCGACGGGGCCCGACCTGGCCTACACCGGCACGGTCACCTACGACGCGTGGACGAGACCGTGGACATCGGGATGGATGTCGCCTCACCGGTCTCACCGGACTACGGACCCACGAGCAACGCGTTCACGGGCACCATCGGCTGGGTGCGCCTCGACGCCGGCGACGACGACCACAACCACCTCATCGACCCTGAGCACCGCATGCTGGCGGCGATGGTCAGGCTGGAGCGTCGCTGATCGCCCGGCGACGACCTCGTCGACGGGCGGCCGGGCGGTCAGTCCGGCAGCCGACGCATCTCGACGAGGGTCAGCCCGAACGTCTGGAACCGGTCGAGCAGGCCGTGGAGATGGGGACCGTCGAGGACCGCGCCGAAGAGCACAGACCCGGGCATCTCGATGGCGGCTGACTCCTGGAGCTCCGGGAAGGCCTCACGCATCGTGGGGGTGAGCCGCTCCTCGAGGATGAACTCATAGCGCATCGCGCCCTCTCGAGCCCGCACGGTGCCACCTCCCTACTGACGTTGGACGCTCACCCCAGGGTGGCGGGATGGTACGCCCGGCGCTTCACCCGTCCGAGGTGACCGGCCATTCGGCCGAGCCGCGAGCCTCAGGACTCGTGGTCGGCCGGAGCAGCCTCCCGGGACCGAAGTCGCAGGCGGCGCAACCGTTCTCCGAGATGACCATGTTCCGGCGAGGCGCCACCCGAGGGGCTGTCGGCGTCCGCGCCCGAGTCGCCGAGCTGCGGGAGGACGTCGTAGGTGCGGCTGTAGATCTCGACGAGCGAGAGCAGCAGCGCAGCGATCGGAACGGCGACGAACGCCCCCGCGACACCGAATAGCGCAGCGCCGAGGATCACCGCCCCGAAGGCCACCGCCGGGTGCATCTCCACCGCGTCGGCGCTGATCTTCGGCTCGATGGTGAGGTTCTCGATCTGCTGGTAGATCAGGGCGAAGATCAGGGCCAGCACGCCGTCGACAGGGTCGGCACTCGTCAGACCGACCACGACGGGCAGCGCGATGGCGATGTACGTGCCCACCGTCGGGACGAACTGGGAGACGACGCCGGTCCAGACGCCGAGGGCGAGCCAGTAGGGCATCCCGATGATGAGCAGGAAGATCGCCGTGATCCCGCCGCAGACGGCGGCGAGGACGACGCGGGCCGCGACGTAGCCGCCGGTCTTCTTCACCGCCAGTCCCCAGACGACGAGGAAGATCTCCTGGTGCTGCGGCGGCAGGAGCCGGGCGATCCACCGCTTCAGCCGGGGTGCGTCGGCCGAGAAGTAGAAGATGAACAGGCCCAGAGTGAACAGCGAGAAGATCCCGCCGAGAACGGCCACCACGACACCGAGCACCCCGCCGGCCACGTCGACCCCGATGCTGGCCAGGGTCTGCGGGGTGATGTGCAGCTCCTCCAGGAGCTGGTTGGGGTCGAACGACGTGCCGAAGCTGGTGTTGAGCCAGGTCGTCAGGGAGGCCAGGACCTCCGGGATCGCCTGGACCAGCGTGACCGCCTGCGAGACGAGCAGGTTCCCGAAGGCCGCCGAGAATCCGACGGCGAAGAGGATCACCCCGAGCATGACCAGAGCGGTGGCCAGCCCCCGGCGCATGTGGTGGGCCAGTCGGCTCACGGCCGGCTCCATGGCGATGCTGGCGAGCCACGCCATGATCACCTGGAAGACCAGCGAGCCGCCGTCGTGCAGGACGAACGACCCGAAGGAGTAGAGGAGGATCAGCACGATGACGAGACCGCCGGCCCGCCACACCGACCGCGGGTCGAGGACGACGAGCGTCCGGCGGAGACGGGCCGGCGCCGGGGACACGGTCGGTTCCTCGGAGGGTGTCGGCACGACGGGTTGGGTCATGGGGTGTCGGCGCCGGCCTGCTCGATGTCACGCTGCAGCGCCGCCTCGTCGGCGGTGAGCTCAGCCTTCTCCACCTTGGCGGCTCGCCGGATCTCCTTCTCGACCTGGGCCTCGAGGTCCAGGTCGGCGACGACGATCAGGCCGCTCTGGCCCTCGTCCAACAGCTCACCGAGCGACTTCAGCTGGGTGCGGCTCAGGCCGCCGGAGACGTGGCCGACCAGCGCTCCCAGCCCGGCTCCCGCCGCGCCCCCCCAGATCAGCCCGCCGGCGAGGGCGACGGCCGGGAAGAGTGCCACGACCGCCCCACCGGCGAGGCCGAGGGCGAGCCCGCCGACGGCGCCGCGCCGGGTCGGTTGCTCGTGCCGGTGCACCAGGTGGACCTTGCCGTTCTCGTCGCGCGTCATCACCGCCGCGTCGAAGGTGGCGTCCAGCCCGAGCCGGCCGTAGAGGTCCTTGACGGCGTCGTAGTCGGCGGTGGCCGAGGCTTCGTCCGCGTACCGGCCGGCCAGCAGCACGAACGTGTCCATGAACGGCTCCTGGGGGTGGGCTCGTCGGAAGGGTAGCGCCGGAACCGTGAGGTGCCGCGGACCCCGATCGAGACTCGCCGAAGGCCGAACCCCGGACGTCACCCGAGCGGGGTGAGGTTTCGGACACCCCGCCTCGGCACGATGACACCGGATCACGTCAGGCCGATGAGACCGGAGTGAGGTGAACGTGAGCGTCCTTTTCCCGAGCCTCCGGGGCTACCAGGGCACCTGGTGCGCAACGACCTCGTCGCGGGGGCCACTGTCTGGGCGGTCCTCGTCCCGGAGGCCCTGGCCTACGCGACCATCGCCGGCGCTCCGCCGGTCGTCGGGCTGTATGCCGCGGCACCCCGCCCTGGTCCTCTACGCCATGTTCGGCTCGTCCCGGCACCTCGTGGTCGGCCGATGTCGGCCACCGCCGCCCTCTCCGCGGGCACCATCGCGACGTTCGCCGACCCGAGTGGCGACAACTACGTCGCCCTCACGGCGGCGCTCGCGATCGTCACCGGGGTGGTCGCGCTGATCGCAGGGGTGCTGCGGCTGGGCTTCCCGGCGGGCTTCATCTCGGAACCGGTCCTCAAGGGGTTCGTCGTCGGTCTTGCGCTGACGATCATCATGGGCCAGCTGCCCAAGCTGTTCGGCGTCGACGACGCCTCCGGCAACTTCTTCGAGAGGCTCTGGGGACTCGTCACCTCTCTCGGCGAGACCCACTGGCCGACCTTCGTCGTCGGGTTCGTGTCCCTGGCACTCGTCCTCGGTCTGCGGCGCTACCTGCCCCTGGTGCCGGGCTCCCTGGTCGCGGTCGCGCTGAGCGTCATCGTCGTCATGCTGTTCCACCTCGACCAGAAGGGTGTCGAGGTCGTCGGCACGATCACTCCCGGCCTGCCGCACCTCGGGCTCCCCGGCGGCGTGGGGCTGGACCAGTACCTCAGCCTGGCCGGCCCAGCGGTCGGCGTGGTCCTCGTCGGGTTCGCCGACGGCATCGGGGCGGCGAAGACGACATCGGCCAGGTCCGCGACGTGCTGGGCCGCGCCGGCGACGACATCGACGCCACGACGGTGTACCCCAGCGTGTCGGCCGCGGTCGATGCGGTCCGGGCGGCTCCGCCCAGCGCCACGGGATAGACCGAGTCACCGTATTCGGGTGAAGAGAGGACCGCGGCCCCTTCTAAGCCTCGGAGCGAGACCTCGCCCGGCGCATACCGGGCATCCCGACCGACCGAGCCCGTGCCACGAACCTCGGCTGACCGCGCAGGTTCGGCACGTCGCGCGTAGGTTGCACTCTGCGCGCCGGTGGTGAACCTGCACGCACCTTGTCCCACCGCGCCGGTCACGACGCTGACGGCGAGGCGTCCTCCACGGTCGCGCTGACGCGTCCGGTGGCGACCGGGCCCTGGAACCAGGTGGTCCGTTCGGCGACCTCGGCGGCACTGCGCGGCACTGCCGGCGATGCGCAGCTCGACTCCCGTCGCCGCGAGCTCGCGGTCCAGGTCGATCAGGGTCTCGATGATCGTCACCGACATCTCCTGGATCACCGTGAGGTCGAGCACCAGGACCCGGAGGCCGGGGACGTCGTGGGCGACGTCGAGGACGCGTTCCTCGGTAAAGAGGACGTTCGCGGTGTAGAGCGGCCCCAGCACCGCGACGACAGCCACGTCGTCGTGCTGTGCGGTGAGGGCCACGCGGGGCGGGGACGGTCGAGGATGTTCAGGACGAGCAGCAGTGTGAAGACCACCCGAGGGTCTCCGTCCCGTCACCTCGCGGGGGTGAAGGGGTGACACGGACGTCTCGGTCTCACCCGATCCGGGTGAGAAGACTCCGCTACTAAGGTGGCGCACGAGCCAGATGGTGGCGCTCCATGCCCCACCACGCGAAAATCGCTAGCAGGGACGTGCTCGGAGGCACTGGTGGTCACGCAACCCAACTCGTACGTCGGCGACCCCGCCGACGACGCGACGCCGAAGCGGGACGTCCCCGCCCTCCCCCGCTCCCTGGTCTACCGCGATCGGCTGCGCGTCCCGGAGCCGACCGACCTGGCCGCGGAGCTCGGTAAGGGCAGCATCGTCGTCGTCACCGGCGCCGGCGGCGCTGGCAAGTCCACACTGATGGCCGCCTGGGCTTCCGAGCTGTCCAGCCAGGGCGCCGGGATCGGCTGGGCTTCCCTCGGGTCCGACGACAACGACCCCGGCACGCTGTGGACGACCCTGCTCGGCGCACTTCGCGACGCGGTCGCCCGGGGCGGGGACGCCGCCGACCTACGCGGTGACACCGACGCGCAGCGCGCCGCGGGCGAGGCCGCACGCCAGGAGCTCGCGGCGATGACGTCGCCCGGGCCGCGCGCGGAGTCCGGCTTCGTCGGTCGGCTCGCCCGAGTCCTGCGCGGCGTTCCCTATCCGCTCTGGCTGCTGCTGGACGACGTACACCTCGTGCGCGACCCCACCGTCCTGGAGTCGCTGAACCTGCTGCTGCGCTGGGCGCCGGCTCGCGTGCACATCGTTCTCGGCGCTCGCGCCGACCCCGCCATCCATCTTCCTCGGCTTCGTCTCGAGGGCCGGGTCCACGACATCCGCGACGGTGACCTGCGGTTCCGCTCCGAGGAGGCCGCGGCGATGCTCGAGGCGCAGGGGGTGCGGCTCACGCATACCCAGCTGAACCGGCTGCACAGTCTCACCGAGGGCTGGGCCGCCGGGCTCGGCCTTGCGGCGGCGTCGCTGCGGACGGGCCGCGACGCCGACGACTTCATCACCTCGTTCGCCGGTGACACCGGAGCCATGGCGGGGTACCTCCTCGAGGAGGTGCTCGCTGGCCTCGACGCGACCACCCTCGACTTCATGCTGCTGACCTGCGTCGCCGAACGGCTCACCCCCGAGCTGGCCAGCCGCCTGTCCGGTCGCGACGACGCCGGAGAGATCCTCAGTCGGCTGGCGGACTCCAACACGCTGGTCAGCGTCACGACGGGCTCGGTGACGACCTACCGCTATCACTCGCTTCTCCGTGGCTACCTCAGTGCGCGCCTGAAGAGCCTGGGACGCAACCGGTTCGGGCAGCTGCACGCCGAGACGGCGACGTGGTTCTCCGAGCACGGCCTCGACGCCGAGGCGCTCGAGCACGCCGTGGTCTCGCAGGACGAGGACATCATCCACGCGATGCTGCATCGCTACGGAGTTCGCCTCGTCCTCTCCGGCCGCGCCAGCACGGTCGGACGGGCGATCGAGCGCGCCCCGGCCTCCGTGCGGGCCGAGCGGCCGATGGCGGCGCTGGCCGCGATCGTCGCGCTCGACTCCGGAGACCTCCTCGCGGGCGAGGTGCACGTCGATGCGGCCGACGCTGCGCCGCCCTCGTCGATGTCGGGGGCGCCCTACACGTGGGTGGGCGGCGTCGACTACGCGTTGCCCGGGGATCGGCTTGTCGCCCTGGCGAGACTGTCCGTGCAGCGGATCCGCGGCGATGTCGACCCGGTAGCACTCGCGGGGGTCGCCGAAGCGAACCACGCTCCCGGCACCGCCCGGAACCTGCGCGACCTCGAGCTGCTCGAGCGGATGAACAGCGGTGTCGCCCTCCTCGCGATCGGCCACTACGAGCTGGGGGCACTCGAGCTGGAGGAGACCCTGCGTCGTGCCCGGCGGGGCGGCTACGAGTACACGGTCATGGTCTGCCTGGCCCACCTCGCCGGCGCCGCCGCGGCGATGGGCGACCTCGCGGGCATGAGCACCTGGAGCGAGGCGGCCCTCACGTATGCGCGCCCGCGCGGCTGGGCCTCCTCACCGCAGCTGCTGTACGCCTACGTGCTGGCCGCCGCGGCGGCGTACTCCGCGTGCGACGTCGCCCTGGCCTGGCGCCTGTCGAACACCGCGGAGGCGATCCTCGACGGGACCCCGTCGCCGCGTGACAGCCCGAGCGGCGACCGGCAGCGGATCGACGTGGATCCGCTGCTCTCCCGGGCCGCTCAGGCCGTGTTCTCCTACGTTGCCTTCGCCGAAGCAGCCGACGACCCTGCGCGGCGGCGGATGATCGTCCACGACCGCGCCCCGGCAATCGACGCGCTGGATGCCTCCTTGCCCGTGCAGATCTCGGCGTACGAGCTGGGCGAGCACCACCGGATGGCGCTCCTGTGCGGTCAGCTCGACCTCGCGGATACCACCCTCCGCGTCTCCGAGCGCATCCCCGGGATGGCTGGGGACGCGTTGGCCATGGAGGCCAGCAAGGCCATGCGGCAGCAGCACGACCGCGAGGCCCGTGCGCTCGTCGCGCCGGTCCTGAGCGGGGAGGTTCCGTGCGTGGCCGTGACCGCGACCATCGTCGCCTGGCTGGTCGAGGCCACCCTGGCCATCCGCAACGACCAGCACGCGGTCGCGCACGACGCGCTCCTGCAGGCCCTCGACCTCGGCGCGCCCCGCGACTGCGTCCGCCTCATGCGCGAGACGTCGCCCGAGGTGGTCGAGGCGATGAGCTTCGGACGAGGGCGGTTCGGACACCACGAGGCGTTCGTCGAGAAGGCACTCGCGACGGGTGAGACCCTCGACCCGACCGGGCGCGGCGCGCACGAGACCCTGGGCATCGTCGCGACCCTCACACCCCGTGAGCTGTCTCTCCTCCAGGACCTGCCGTCACTGATGACCGTCGCCGAGATCGCCCAGGCCCGGGCGGTCAGCCCGAACACCGTCAAGACACAGCTGCGCTCGATGTTCAACAAGCTCGGAGTCGGTACGCGGCGCGAGGCCGTCACCGCCGGCCGGCGTCAGGGCCTCATCTGAGCGGACCCTCACGCCGACCGGTTGCCGTCACTCGCTGAAGGTTTCGCGGAGCTTGGCCTCCTGCTCGTCGGAGAGGTTGGTACGGACCAGCTCGCCGTGCAGCCCAGCGTCCTTGACCGCGGCGAAGACCTTGTCCTGGACCGCGTCACTGGTCATGACGAACAGCGCCGACGTGCCGGGGGTGACCTGGTCGCGCACGCTGTTGATGAAGTTGTCGTCGATGCCGACGTCGCTCAGCGAACCGGTGAGGGCACCGGCGGCGGCGCCGACCGCCAGGCCGAGCAGCGGGACGAAGAACAGCAGCCCGAAGAGCAGGCCCCAGAACGCGCCGCCCAGGGCACCGGCACCGGTGAGGTTGTTCAGCTGCTTGGTCTTGGGCTTCTTCTTGCCCTCCTCCCACACCACCGTTGCCGCGTCGAACACCTTGATCAGCTCCTGCTGCTGCAGCGTCTGCAGGACCTGGACGCAGCGCTCCGCGCCCGAAGTGTCGTTGAACTTCCACACGCTCAAGGTCGCCACCAGGGCACCTCCATGTCGTCTGCCGGCCGACCCCAACGGTCCGCCGTCCGCGCCCATCCTCATGAGCCACGACCCCGAGTCGCCTCACCCGTGCTGGGTGACCCGGACCTGGAGACCAGGGTCCCGGTGCGACAACCTGACCCGGCGGCGGCTAGGAGCACCAGCATGGCCGAAACCCACCAGCGCAACCCCATTAGGCTCGCTGGCCATGGGCGAGGTGGTGCGCGTTCGACTCGACCTCGCGTACGACGGGACCGACTTCTCCGGGTGGGCCGCGCAGCCCGGACGCCGGACCGTCGAGGGTGAGCTGTCAGCCGCGCTGAGCACGGTGCTGCGCAGTCCCGAACCGGTCCGGCTGACGGTCGCCGGCCGGACCGATGCGGGCGTCCACGCGCGTGGCCAGGTCGCGCACGCCGACGTCGACGGGGAGGCGTGGAGACTGGTCCCGGGGCGTTCCGACCGCTCGCCCGAGGAGGCGTTGCCGACTCGGCTGGCTGGCGTGCTCCCCTCCGACATGACCGTCGCCAGGGTGGCTCGCGCCCACGCCGGCTTCGACGCGCGGTTCTCTGCCACGTCGCGGCGGTACCTCTACCGGCTGGCGGACGACGTCTCGGTCCACGACCCGCTCCGCCGGCGTGACACGGTGTCCGTCCGCGGCCACCTGGACCCGCACGCGATGAGCGACGCGGCCTACCTGCTCGTCGGTCTGCACGACTTCGCCGCGTTCTGCAAGCAGCGCGAGGGCGCGACGACCGTGCGGACCCTGCTCGCGCTCTCCTGGGAGCGGCAGCGCGACGGGGTCGTCGCCGGGACGGTGGTGGCTGACGCGTTCTGCCACTCGATGGTGCGCTCCCTGGTCGGTGCGCTCGTCCCGGTGGGAGAGGGGCGCCGCGACGTCGACTGGCCGGCAGCGGTCCTGACCGGCGCCGTCCGCGACCCGGGGGTGCGGGTCATGCCACCCCACGGCCTCAGCCTCGAGGAGGTGACCTACCCTCCGGACGCCGAGCTCGCGGCCCGCGCCCTCGCGACTCGGGCGACACGCATACCGGGCTGACGTCAGACCCAGCGTCTCGTATGCCGCGAGAACTCCTCGTACTCGTCGCCGAAACGACTGCGTAGGTAGGCCTCCTCGCGCCGGATCACGTTGCGGTCGATGAACGCCACCACGGCGGGAAGGGCCAGCGGGGCCCACCACGTGCCGAGGACGAGGCTGCCGCCGACGTAGGCCACGGTCATGCCGAGGTACATCGGGTTGCGGGTGTACATGTACGGCCCGGTCGTGACCATCGTCGACGCGGGCCGGCCGGGAACGATCGGGGTGTGGCGGCGCCGGAACGACGACGCGCCGGCGGCCGCGACCGCCTGTCCCGCCACCACGAGCACCCAACCGGCTCCCGTGCGCCAGTGCTTCCCGGGCATCCGCCAGGGCAGCAGCCGATCGACCGCCCACGCCGCGACGAGTGGCGCCGCGTAGACCAGCGGCGGTGGTACGTGGACGTCAGCGCCCTGCGGGCTCGTCGGCTCGGTCACGTCACCCCTCCTCGGGCAGTGGTGGGCCCACCACCTCCAGACCGTAGCGCGGCCCGACCTCGTTCCAGCGGGGAATCTCGACCGCCATGCTGAGCCCGTCGGCTCCGGGAAGCCGGCGCTCGCGGGCCGGGACGCCGACCTCGTCGTAGAGCCCGAAGATCCCACCCGGGTCGGCGAACCCGACGAACCGCACCGGGCTCGTGCCGGTCACGCGGAACGCGTGCGGAAGCCCGCGTGGCAGCCAGATGAAGTCGCCCTCGGCAAGCCGGAAGACCTCGTCCCCCGCCCGGTAGGTCATCGTCCCGTGCAGGAGGAAGAACGCCTCGTCCTCATGCGTGTGCCGGTGCAGGGGCGTCGCGATGCCCGGCGGCTGGGTCACCAGCGAGACGCCGAGGCCGCCGGACTCGTCGGCCGACAAGACGTGCTCGAAGAGGGACCCCATGGCCCAGGTGGCCGGGCCGGTCCCGGCTGGACGGTGGACGACGTGGCGGGTGGGTGCGACAGGGGTGGTGGTCATCATTCTCTCCTCAATTCATCCGAACCAACTTCGGGTGAATGATAGTAGAGTAGGAGCCGTGCCAGAGGACGTCAAGCCCCGCGCATACCGCTCGCCGCGCCGGGCCGAAGGTGCCGCCCGCACCCGTTCGCGGATCGTCTCGGCCGCCCGAACAATGTTGCGCGACAAGGGGTATGCACGGACGACGGTCACCGAGGTCGCTCGCCGGGCCGGGGTGTCGGTCGACACGCTCTACGCGAGTGTCGGCCGCAAGCCGCAGCTGGTGCTCGCCGTCGTCGACGACATCCTGGGGGAGGGCCAGGGGCCGATCCCTGCCGCGCAGCGCGCGTACGTCGCGCAGATGGTCTCGACCTTCGGGCTCCAGGCGAAGCTCCGGGGCTACGCCGACGCGATGGGCCGCCTGCAGCCCGAGATCGCTCCGCTGCTGCGCGCGCTGGCGTTCGCCGGTGAGGAGGATGTCGCCTGCGCCGAGGCGTTCCGGCACATCGACGAGCGCCGGGCGGCCAACATGCGGCGGCTCGCGGCCGACCTGCGCGCGACCGGCGAGGTCCGCGCCGACCTCGACGACGACGCGGTCGCCGACCTCGTGTGGTCGACGAACTCCTGGGAGTACTTCCACCTGCTGCAGCGGCGGGGGTTCACCCCGAACCGGTATGCGGACCATCTCGCCGACCTCTGGTACCGCACGATGGCCGCCCACCCCTCCGGATGAGGCGAAACCCGGGTGACCAGGCGTCCGTGATTTGCCACACTGCGGACCGTGGGACACGTCGACATCGCGGGAGTGTCCTTCTCGCTGCCCGATGGGCGGCCGCTGCTCCGGGACGTCTCGCTGCGGGTCGGCGAGGGCGCCAAGATCGCGCTGATCGGCCCGAACGGCACCGGCAAGACCACGCTGACCCGCATCATCTCCGGAGACCTGGTGGCCGACGACGGCGCCGTCACGCGAAGTGGCGGGCTCGGCGTCATGCGCCAGTTCGTCGGTCAGCTCCGTGACGACACGACCGTGCGCGACCTGCTGCTGTCGGTCGCCCCAGCCAAGGTCCGTAAGGCCGCGGCGGAGGTCGACGGCACCGAGCTGCTGATGATGGAGCACGACACCGAGGCCGTCCAGCTGGCCTACGCCCAGGCCCTCGTCGACTGGGGCGACGCTGGCGGGTACGAGTACGAGACCCTCTGGGACACCTGCACGGTCGCCGCCATCGGGATCCCCTTCGAGAAGGTGCAGTGGCGCCAGGTGACCACTCTTTCCGGGGGCGAGCAGAAACGGCTCGTCCTGGAGGCGCTGCTCCGCGGACCCGAGGACGTCCTGCTCCTCGACGAGCCGGACAACTACCTCGACGTCCCCGCCAAGCGCTGGCTCGAGGACCAGCTCGTGGCCTCGCCCAAGACGGTCCTCTTCGTCTCGCACGACCGCGAGCTGCTGAACCGCGTCGCCACCAGGATCGCCACCCTGGAGCCGGGCGCCGCCGGGGCCACGATCTGGGTGCACCCGGGCCGGTTCACGACCTACGCGCAGGCGCGCCGGGACCGCAACGACCGCCTCGAGGAGCTGCGGAAGCGGTGGGACGAGGAGCACGCCAAGCTCAAGGCGCTGGTCGTGATGTACCGGCAGAAGGCCGCCTACAACGCGGACATGGCGTCCCGGCTCCAGGCGGCGGTGACCCGACTGGAGCGGTTCCTGGACGCTGGTCCGCCCGAGGCGGTGCCGATGCGCCAGAACGTGCGGATGCGCCTCGCCGGCGGCCGCACGGCCAAGCGGGCGGTGGTCTGCACGCAGCTGGAGCTCACTGGCCTCATGCGGCCGTTCGACCTCGAGGTCTGGTACGGGGAGCGGGTCGCGGTGCTCGGGTCGAACGGGTCCGGGAAGTCCCACTTCCTGCGGCTGTTGGCGGCCGGCGGGTCGGACCCCGATCGCGAGCACGAGCCGGTGGGCGACGTGGTCGCGGCACCGGTGGCGCATACCGGCGTCGCCCGGCTCGGCTCGCGCGTGCGGCCCGGCTGGTTCGCACAGACCCACGAGCACCCCGGGCTGCTCGGACGCACGCTGCTCGAGGTCCTGCACCGCGGCGACGAGCACCGACCCGGCAAGCCGCGCGAGGAGGCGGCGCGGGCGCTCGACCGCTACGAGCTGGCCCGTGCGTCGGAACAGACCTTCGAGTCGCTGTCGGGCGGTCAGCAGGCGCGGTTCCAGATCCTGCTGCTCGAGCTGTCCGGTGCCACCCTGCTGCTGCTCGACGAACCGACCGACAACCTGGACCTCGACTCCGCCGAGGCGTTGGAGGAGGGTCTCGACGCTTTCGAGGGGACCGTCGTGGCGGTGACCCACGACCGGTGGTTCGCCCGGGAGTTCGACCGCTACCTGGTGTTCGGCGCTGACGGGCGCGTCTACGAGTCGACCGAACCGGTGTGGGACGAGGGCCGCGTGGCCCGAGCTCGTTGACCTGGTCCGGCTCTCTCACATCGGGCCGCGCCAGGGCGGCCGGGAGACATCACACCGAGGTCAGCACCCCGTCGCCACTTAACTACACTGACCGCAGGTCAGTTGGGGAGCGGCCGGCCCCGCCGGGCCAAGAGCCGAGAGGTTCAGGAATCGAGCCTCTCGGCTCGCCTCGTGTCGGGGAGGGACCGGAGGTCACGGATGACGTCCTCCGCGACGTCGCGCAGCTTGCGGTTGCTGTCCTGGCTGCTGCGCCGCAGGTAGGCGAAGGCCTGGTCCTCGTCGACGTTCTGGTCGCGCATCACGATGCCCACGGCCATGCTGATGCGACGGTTGCTGACCAGGGCGGCCCGCAGCTGGGCCACCTCTGTCTCGGGCTCGGCGGTCGCCGCGGCGAGGTCGGTACGTCCGTTGCCGGCGGAGAGCTCGTCATGCAGGTGCGGTAGTCGGATGAGGGCGTCTGAGGTCATCGGAGGTCCTGCCCACGGGGTCCGGGTGGGAAAGAGTGTCTTTCGGCGCCACCATAACTCGGGCATGAGTCGTTCTGGAACCTCATCGGTCAGGCAGGCTTACGCGGCCGGTGACCCACGTGAGGGGACGTCGTCATCTCGGACGTCGCGCGGCGAGTCGCCGGTGGGAGTCTCCGGGTTCGACCTGATCAACTCCAACACCAATCACACGCCACCGCGAGCCGGTCGGGGGGCTCGAGCGCGACCACGGCCCCGGTCATGGCTACGCCACCGCATGGTCGGCTACGCCCCCAGGCGCTCATCGAAGCCGCCGTAGACTGGAATCAGCACGCGATGGCCCGGGCAGGACGACTGCCCGCGCCGCGAGCGGAGACCACAACGGAGGTAGTCATGCCGGCCCGAGCTTCCGACCCGGCGCCGATCACTTTCTCGGCTGACCTGTCCACGATCGACGACACGACCCTGGTGCGTCTGCCGAAGCAGGCCAGCGAGCGGCTCCCCTCGCGCGGGCAGGTGGCCGTGCGCACCTCACTCGGAGCGCACGACTTCGAGACCGTCGTCGAGCCGGACGGCCGCGGTGGCCACTGGATCCGCGTCGACGACACCCTCCAGCGGGCCGCCGACGTGGGTCCGGGTGACACCGCCGAGCTCACCCTGGAAGTGTCGCGGGACTGGCCTGAGCCGGACGTGCCTGACGACCTCGCGGCCGCCCTGGCCAAGGCACCCGCGAAGATCCATGCGGTGTGGGAGGACATCACGCCGATGGCCCGGTGGGAGTGGGTGCGTTGGGTGCAGGCGACGAGCAACCCTGAGACACGGCAACGTCGGGTCGAGGTGAGCATCTCGAAGATGGACAACGGGAAGCGGCGCCCGTGCTGTTTCGACCTGTCGTCGTGCACCGACCCGAACCTCTCCAAGAGCGGCAAGCTGCGCGACGTGTCGTAGTGCTTGCTCGCTGATCGAGGCTCCTTCGTCGATGACCGGCCAGGTGGTTCGCGGAGAACAGTCCGACCGACCACTGGACGCCGTGGAGGGACGCCGGATGCGCTTCCGGGCGTCGTCGTCATGCGGATCAACGACGCGGTGGGGCCGAACGTCGACCCGGCGCTCGCGGGCGTCCTGGTCGTCGTCAACGCCTCGCCCACCGCGGTGGCCCAGAAAGGTGCCGGCGCTGGCCGGCTCCGCGCTCGCCCTGCCTCCCGTGCAGGCCTCCGGCAGCGACTCGGTCGTCAAGGGCACCACGTGGGATACGTCCACCGGCACGGCGACGGTCCCGGCCCGCACGGTGGCGGTGCTCGTCCGGCGGTGACCTCCAGGGGGTATGCGAGCCCGACGGTCTCGCATACCCCGTGGCCCTAAACGGTGAGGACCACCGCGACGACGTCGTCCTGCGCGATGTCCTCTGCGGTCCGGACCCGGTCCTTGAGCGGCACGAGGTAGCCGCCGTCCTTGGGGAAGAGCGACGTCGTCCAGGAGGTAACGCCGATCCGGACCGTCACCGGGATGACGCCCCAGCCGTAGCTGACGTCGCGGGCCGCCACGCGGAGGTCCTCGCACAGCGGCTCCGGGACGGGGACGAAGTAGTAGGGCGCCGGACCGCGCCACTGGACGACCTCGGCCTCGAACTCGAGCACCAC
>NZ_DATBTV010000113.1:0-11957 GCF_036559105.1 Lapillicoccus sp.
CGGCGGCTGCGGGGCGGCATCCGCGACGTGGAAGCGGCTCCGGAGCTGGTCGACCTCCTCGACCTGACCCAGGAGGAGCTGGCGGAACGCGTCATGGCCATCCTGGGCGCCTGCCGCTCCTACGCGGATGCTGTGGGGGCCGCTGACGTCTGACGCTGAGCCGCGGCCGCCCTCAGATCCGGGTCATGCCCTCCATCGCCGTCCGCATGGCTACCAGCCGCTCGACGGCCGTCCTGCGGGCGGCGGCCAGCCGGTCGGGCGTGCCGACCGGCTCGACGGCCTCGAGGTAGACCTTGAGCTTGGACTCGGTGCCGGACGGTCGCACGATGACGCGGGACCCGTCGGCGAGGAACCAGCGCAGCCCGTCGGTGGGCGGGAGCCCCCCGTCGCCGCGGGACAGGTCGTCGACCTGGGCGACCGCCACCGCCCCCAGCTCGCGCGGTGGCGCGGAGCGCAGCCGCTCCATGACCGGAGGGATCTGAGCGAGGTCGGCCACCCGGACCGAGAAGGCGTCGGTCGCATACACGCCGACGTCGACGGCGATCTCGTCGAGGACGTCGAGCAGCGTGTGGCCCTCGACCGCGAGCGCCGCGGTGAACCAGGCGAGGAGCAGGGCGGCGCTGACGCCGTCCTTGTCGCGAACGATGTCGGGCGCCACGCAGTAGCCGATCGCCTCCTCGTAGCCGTACCCCAGGCCCGGGACCCGCGCGATCCACTTGAACCCGGTGAGCGTCTCCTCGTGGCGGAGCCCGGCCGACGCGGCGAGCGCGGACAGCACCCGGGACGACACGATCGAGCACGCCACCACGGCGTCCGGCGCGAGCCCGCGTCGCAGCGAGGCGGTGAACAGCAGAGCACCGAGCTCGTCTCCGCGCAGCATCCGCCAGTCACCCTGATCGAGCACCGCGGCGGCGCACCGGTCGGCGTCGGGGTCGTTGGCGATGACGACGTCGGGGTGGACCTCACGCGCGACGGAGATCGCGGCGTCGATGGCGCCCGCTTCCTCGGGGTTCGGGAAGCTCACCGTGGGGAAGTCCGGATCCGGAACCGCTTGTGTCGCAACGGTTATGGGCTCCGGCAGGCCGGCAGCCGCAAAGACGCGCCGCACGGTGTCATCCCCCACTCCGTGCAACGAGGTGTGCACGACTCTGACGTTGGTGGGGGAGTGCGGTGGCAGCAGCGCGGCTACCCGCTCGACGTAGGCGTCCTGCACCTCGTTCCCGAGGTTCTCCCACCCATCCTCGGCGAGAGGCAGGTCGCGGACCGACGCGACGGCGGCGATGTGCGAGGCGATCTGCGCGTCGGACGGCGGCACGATCTGGCTGCCGTCGCCGAGGTAGACCTTGTAGCCGTTGTCCTGAGGCGGGTTGTGGCTCGCAGTGACCATGACCCCCGCGTCGGCGCCGAGGTGCCGGATCGCGAAGGCCAGCACCGGAGTCGGCAGCGGTCGCGGCAGGATCGAGGCGCGCCCCCCGGCGCCGACCACGACGGCCGCGGTGTCGCGCGCGAAGACGTCCGAGTTGTACCGCGCGTCGAACCCCACGACGACCATGGGCTCCGGGATGCCCCGCTCGGTCTGCAGGTAGGCGACGAGACCCGCCGCCGCACGCAGGACGACGGCGCGGTTCATCCGGTTGGGTCCGCCACCGAGCGCGCCTCGCAGACCCGCCGTGCCGAACTCGAGCGTCCCGGCGAACCGGTCCGCGAGGTCGACGGCGGCCTCGAGATCGCCCTCGTCCGCGGCGGCGAGGAGGCTGGTCAGCTCCCGTGCGGTGACCGGGTCGGGGTCGTCGTCCACCCACGCCCGGACCCGCGAGCCGAGGTCGTCCTCCGTCATCACGCCACTCGCTGCACGACGTCGGCGAGCAGCCGACCGCATCGTTCGGCGGCGGCCTGTCCGGCCTCGATGACCTCCTGGTGCGACAGCGGCTGGTCGGAGATGCCGGCGGCCAGGTTGGTCACCAGCGAGATGCCGAGGACCTCCAGCCCGACGTGCCGGGCGGCGATCGCCTCGAGCGTCGTCGACATCCCGACGAGGTCGCCGCCCATCCGCTTGGCCATCTGCACCTCGGCCGGCGTCTCGTAGTGCGGCCCTCGGAACTGGACGTAGATGCCCTCGTCCAGGGTCGGGTCGACCTCGTGGGCGATCGCGCGTAGCCGTGCGGAGTAGAGATCGGTGAGGTCGACGAAAGTCGGTCCCTCCAGCGGGGACGCGGCGGTGAGGTTGATGTGGTCGCTGATGAGGACCGGCGTCCCGGGGCCCCAGGCCAGGTTGAGCCCGCCGCAGCCGTTCGTCAGGACGATGGTCGAGCAGCCGGCCGCCTTGGCGGTACGGACCGCGTGCACCACGGCGCGAACGCCCCGGCCCTCGTAGAAGTGGGTACGCGTGCCGTAGACCAGTGCGCGCCGTCCAGTGTCACCGATGGCGACCGACCGCATACTCCCGCTGTGTCCGGCGACGGCTGCGGCGTGGAAGCCGGGTACGTCGGCATTGTCGACGGTCGCGAGGGTCGGCCCGATGAGGTCGGCGGTCTGGCCCCAGCCGGACCCGAGGACCAGGGCCACGTCGTGGGTCGCCGCACCGGTGCGCTCGGCGATGACGGTGGCGGCGGCCTTGGCGACGTCGAAGGGGTCGATGCCGGGGTCGTTGAGGTCCACACTCACGCAGGCACCCTAGCGGCGAAGCCGCGCCCCCCTCCGATGGTTGGATGGAGGCGTGAAGGGGCAGCCCACGTCGGTCGTCGTCCTCGGCGGCGGCCCGGGCGGGTACGAGGCGGCGCTGGTCGCGGCACGGCTCGGGGCCTCGGTCACGGTGGTCGACCGCGACGGCCTCGGCGGTGCCTGTGTGCTCACCGACTGCGTACCGAGCAAGGCCCTCATCTCGACGGCCGGCTTCGTCACGAACCGCGCCACCGGCGGAGACCTCGGGGTGGGCCTGGCCGACGCGAGCGTCGACCTCGCGACCGCCAACCGCCGAATCCTCGATCTCGCGGAGGCCCAGAGCAACGACATCGCGGCGCGACTCACTGGTGACGGCGTGCGGATCGTCCGCGGCACCGGGGCCCTGCTGGGGGCCGGCGCGGTCCGGGCCATGGGTGTCGACGGGACCGCCGAGGACCTCGACGCCGAGGTGGTGCTGCTCGCCACCGGTTCGACGCCGAGAACCATGCCGACTGCGCAGCCGGACGGCGAGCGGATCCTCACCTGGCAGCAGATCTACTCGCTCACCGAGCTGCCGGAGCACCTTGTCGTCGTCGGGTCCGGCGTCACGGGGGCCGAGCTGGCCCACGCCTACGTCGGGCTCGGCGCTCGGGTCACCCTGGTCTCGTCGCGCGACCGGGTCCTGCCCGGCGAGGACGCGGACGCGGCCACCGTCATCGAGGACGTGTTCCGGCGCGACGGCATGGAGGTGCTCGGCCGGTCCCGGATGGCCGGCGTCCAGCGGACGGCCGACGGGGTATGCGTGACGCTCACCGACGGTCGGACGGTGCTCGGCTCGCACGCGCTGCTCGCCGTGGGCTCCATCGCGCAGACCGTGGGACTCGGGTTGGTGGAGAACGGGATCGCGCTGACCGAGTCCGGCCACATCGAGGTCGACGGGGTCTCGAGGACCTCGGTCCGAGGCGTGTATGCGGCGGGGGACTGCACCGGCGTTCTGCCCCTGGCCTCGGTGGCGGCGATGCAGGGGCGGATCGCCATGTCGCACGCGTTGGGCGACGCTGTGGCCCCGCTCCGGCTTGACGTGGTGAGCGCCAACGTCTTCACGTCGCCGGAGATCGCCACGGTCGGGATCACCCAGAACGAGGTCGACGACTCTCGAGGCGCCGCTCGCTCGGTGCTGCTTCCGCTGGCCACCAACGCGCGCGCCAAGATGGACCGGTTCACGCACGGGTTCGTCAAGGTGTTCGCGCAGCAGGGGAGCGGAACGGTGCTCGGCGGTGTTGTCGTCGCGCCGCGCGCCTCCGAGCTGGTCTACCCGCTGACCGTCGCCGTCCAGAACCATCTCAGTGTCGACCAGCTGTCGAGCACCTTCACCATCTACCCGTCGATGTCGGGCTCGATCGCCGAGGCGGCACGGCGCCTCCACCGGGCAGCAGGTCAGCCCTCGGGGTGATTCCGGCGCAGGTCCGGGTCGTTCTCCTCGGTGTAGCGGATCTCCGCGTCGTCCTCGTGGGCCCACCGCTCGCGGCGGCTGTCCGAGACCCGCCGCCGGATCCATCGCATCAGCGGCCAGAGGATGGCCAGGATGACGATGAGGATCAATAGGTTGTTGACCGAGAACCCCTCCCACGGCGTCTGGTCCGCAGAGCTGAGCAGGGGCATACGCCGATGGTAGGCGTCGGCCGAGCGGCCGGATGCGGGTGCGCGGACTAGGGTCGAAACGGCGGCCGCGACGACGTCCGGCCGTCGGCCGAACCAGGAGGGACAGGCGCGATGAGCAACGAGAGCTTCTTCGACAAGGTCAAGGACTTCATCACCGGGCATCCCGAGCAGGCCGACCAGGGCCTGGACAAGGCCGAGCAGGTGCTCGACGAGCGGACCGGCGGTCAGTACACCGAGCAGATCGACAAGGGCGACGACGTCGTCCGCGAACGGCTCGGGCTCCCGGACGACGAGACCACCGTCCCGGAGCCCCGCGACCCGCAGGCGGTGCCGGGCGAACCGACGCCCACCCCCGGAACGGCCCCGGAACCACCCACGGTCCCGACGCCTACGGTCCCGACGCCCACGGTCCCGACGCCCACCGAGCCGACGACGACACCGCCGACCCCCAGCCCGGACCCGGTGCCCACGACGCCGCCCGAGACCGTCCCCGAGGCCGCGCCGGACACCACGAGCACCGATCCGGCGCCGCGGGCCTGAGCGTCGACTCGTCCACCACGATCCGCATCTCGACGCCGTTTCGAGTGCTCAGAGCACGAGGCTCCCACCAGAACGTGCGTCTCGACGTCCCATCGAGCGCGGCCAGAACGGTCAGGTGTCAGGCGTCCTTGATCTCGGCCAACACGCTGCCGCTGGTCACGGTCGCCCCGATCTGAGCGGTCAGGCCGGACACGACGCCGGCCTTGTGGGCGTTGATCGGCTGTTCCATCTTCATCGCCTCGAGCACGACGACGGTCTGACCCTGCTCGACCGCCTGCCCCTCCTCCACGGCAATCTTGACGATGGTGCCCTGCATGGGCGCGGTCAGCGCGTCACCGGACACTGCCGCCCGGCCGGAGCCGCCACCGGCCCGTCGGGGGGCCTTCTTGCGGGCGGCGCCGCCGGCACCCCCGCCACCTCCGCCGAGCGACAGCTCGGCCGGCAGCACGACCTCGATCCGTTTACCGCCCACCTCGACGACGACCGCCCGGCGTTCAGCCGGCTCGGCACCGTCGGCCGGCACACCCGCATACGCCTCGATGGTGTTGTCGAACTCCGTCTCGATCCAGCGCGTGTGGATCGTGAACGGCTCGTCGGTCGTGGGCGCGAACGCCTCGTCGCGGACCACGGCCCGGTGGAACGGCAGCACGGTCGGCATCCCGTCGACGACGAACTCGTCCAGCGCGCGGCGTGACCGCTCGATCGCCTCCTGGCGGGTCCGTCCCGTCACGATCAGCTTGGCCAGCATCGAGTCGAACGCGCCGCCGATGACGTCGCCCTCGACGACGCCGGAGTCGACCCGGACGCCGGGGCCGGACGGCGGGAGGAACCGGACCACGGTGCCCGGTGCCGGCAGGAAGTTGCGGCCGGCGTCCTCGCCGTTGATCCGGAACTCGATCGAGTGGGCGTGCGGTTCGGGATCGTCGTAGCCGAGGGGCTCGCCGTCGGCGATGCGGAACTGCTCCCGCACCAGGTCGACGCCGGTGACCTCCTCGCTCACCGGGTGCTCGACCTGGAGCCGGGTGTTGACCTCGAGGAACGAGATGTCGCCGTCCGGGCCGACGAGGAACTCACACGTGCCGGCGCCGACGTAGCCGGCCTCCGCGAGGATCGCCTTGGACGCGCGGAGCAGCTCCGCGTGCTGCTCCTCGCTGAGGAACGGCGCCGGCGCCTCCTCGACGAGCTTCTGGTTTCGGCGCTGGAGCGAGCAGTCGCGCGTGGAGACGACGACGACGTTGCCGTGCTGGTCGGCGAGGCACTGAGTCTCGACGTGGCGCGGCTTGTCGAGGAACCGCTCGACGAAGCACTCGCCGCGACCGAACGCGGTGACCGCCTCGCGGACCGCGGAGTCGAACAGGTCGGGGATCTCCTCGATGGTCCGGGCCACCTTGAGCCCGCGGCCGCCACCGCCGTAGGCCGCCTTGATGGCGACCGGGAGCCCGTGCTCCTTGGCGAACGCCACCACCTCGTCCGGCCCGTCGACGGGGTCGGCCGTCCCCGGCACCAGGGGAGCGCCGGACTTGAGCGCGATGTGGCGCGCCTTGACCTTGTCGCCGAGCGCGTCGATCGCGGCCGGCCCGGGGCCGATCCACGTCAGCCCGGCGTCGAGGACCGCCTGGGCGAAACCGGCGTTCTCGGCGAGGAACCCGTAGCCGGGGTGAACGGCGTCGGCACCGGACTTCGCGGCGACGTCGAGGAGCTTCTCGACGACGAGGTAGCTGTCGCCGGGGGTCGAGCCGCCGAGCGCGTAGGCCTCGTCCGCCACCGTGACGTGCAGGGCGTCGCGGTCGGGTTCGGCGTAGACGGCGACCGAGCCGATGCCCGCGTCCCGACAGGCCCTGGCGATGCGTACGGCGATCTCCCCGCGGTTGGCGATCAGCACCTTCGAGATCGGCATGGCCGGAGCCTAACGGGTGCGCAGACGGCCCTGACCGGCTCCCGGAGGGGGCCACGGGAGACGTCGGTCACGGCCGCTCAGCACTCGCTTGACGGCCAGTCGAGCCCTTGGTTGGGGGTGGAACGGCAGTCAACAGGCCTGACTGGCAGTCAAACTGGGGAGGGGCCGGGACGGTCAGGCTCGCGGTATGCCGCGCAGGACCTTGTCGAGGGTGATCGGGAGGTCGGTCACCCGGGCCCCGGTCGCGTCGAACACCGCGTTGGCGACCGCGGCACCGACGCCGGTGATACCCACTTCACCGGCCCCGATGACGCCCTTGGGCATGGCCGGGTCGGGGTCGTCGAGCACGTGGATGGCGATGTCCGGGACGTCGGCGTGGACGGGGACGTGGTAGTCGGCCAAGGTCGCGCTCATGATGCGTCCGGTTCGCGGGTCGATGAGGGTCTCCTCCGTCAGCGCGAGCCCCAGGCCCATGACGATGCCGCCACGCAGCTGGCTGGCGAGGGTCTTGGCGTTGAGGACGCGACCGACGTCGAAGGCGCCGACCCACCGGGCGACGCGCACCTCGCCGGTGTCGCGGTCGACGTGCACCTCGCAGAAGTGGGCGCCCGACGCCGCGCGCACCCACCTCCGCTGGTCGCGCAGGGTCCGGGCGAGGAACCGCACCTGCCCGGCCATGGCCCGCATACCGGAGTCGGCGCCGACCGACACCTCGACGTGGTCGTGCCCGGTGCGCCGGAGCGCGTCGGCGAGGGGCTCGCCGTCGCGGCCACCCCAGCGGCGGACCCGCCGCCGGATCTGGGAGGCGGCGTCGACGATGCTGCCCGCGACGCTGGCCGCCTGGGCGGAGCCGCCGGCCCCGGGCGCGATCGGCAGCTCGGTGTCGCCGTACTCGACCCGCACCGCGTCGTAGGGCACGCCGAGCTCGTCCGCGACCACCTGTGCCTGCACCGTGGCCGTGCCCATGCCCATCTCGTGGAACCCGCACCGCAGCCGCGCGGTGCCGTCGGCGTCGAGCCGCAGGGTGAGGTTCGCGACGAAGATCCAGGCCGGGTGGTAGGCCAGGGCCATTCCGTACCCCACCGAGACCGAACCAGTATGCCTGGACTGCCTTTCGTGCCAACCGAACTCGCGAGCGCCCAGGTCCATGACCTCGCGGATCCGGCGGTGCGAGTACGCCCGTCCGTGCATCGGGGAGACGTCCGGCTCGTTGCGGAGCCGAAGGTCCACGGGGTCGATGCCGACGTCGTGCGCCAGCTGGTCCATCGCGGACTCCATGGCGAAGGAACCCACGGACTCGCCAGGCGCCCGCATGGCGGTGTTGGGCACGAGGTCGAGCTCGACCACCGACGAGCTGAGCGCGATCGCCGGGGCGTCGTAGAGGTCGCCGGAGGCGCCGACGACCTGGTCCGGACTGCCTCCCATGGGCGAGGTGCGCATGACCGCCTCGTGGATGAGGGCGGTGAGACGACCGTCAGGGGTGGCCCCGAGGGCGACCCGCTGGGTGGTCGGCGTCCGACCACCGACGGTCCGGTAGACGCCCTCGCGGGTCAGCGCCATCCGGACCGGACGCCCGGTCGCCCGGGCGGCCATGACGGTCAGCAACGTGCCGGACCACACGAACCCCTTGGCGCCGAACCCGCCACCGACGAACGGCGCCAGCACGCGCACCTTCTCCAGCGGTACGTCGAACCGCAGCGCCAGGTGCTTGCGGAACCAGTCGATGTTCTGGGCGGCGTCCCAGACCGTGAGCGAGTCGCCGTCCCAGACGGCGGTCGTCGCGTGGGGCTCCATCGCGTTGTGGTTCTGGGTCGGGGTGGTGAACCGCAGGTCGACGCGGTGCGGCGAGGTGGCCAGGGCCGCCGTCGCATCGCCCTTGCGGCCGCTCACCGTCGGCATCCCCAGCGACTGGCTGACCGGAGTCGCGTGGGCCTGCTCGGTGGCGAAGTCGACGTGGGCCGGCCGCTCGTCGTACTCGACCACGACGAGCGAGGCGGCGTACTGGGCCGCCTCCAGCCGGTCCGCGACGACGACCGCGAGCGGTTGGCCGTCGTAGTGGATCTCGTCGGTGTTGAGGTAGGGGACCCGGCTCCCGACCACCATGGTGCTGAGGTCCATGAGGCTCGCGCGGCGCGGCGCGGCCAGCTTCGGGGCGTTGTGGTGCGTCAGCACGGCGACCACGCCCGGATGCGCCTCCGCCCGCGAGGTGTCGATCCGGCGGATCCGGCCGCGGGCGATCGTGGCGTGGACCAGCACGGCGTGGGCGATGTCCGGGACCTGGTACTCCGCCGAGAACGTCGCGGACCCGGTGGCCTTGGCGGTCCCGTCGGCCCGGTCGAGCGGGCGGCCGACCCACGGCCCGGTGTCGGCCGGAGCAGCAGTGCGGTCGGGTACGCGGGTCGGCGCCGTGGTCGGGACGGCGGACGAGGTGGTCATGCCGTCACCCCCTCGTCGCGCAGCCGTCGCAGCACGGCGACCACGGTTCGCAGCGTGAGGTCCAGCTTGAACTCGTTGCCGGGCAACGGTTTCGCGTCGGAGAGCTCGGCGTCGATCGCCGCGGCGAACGCCTCGTCGGTCGGTTCGGCACCGAAGAGCAGCGACTCCGCGGCGGCGGCCCGCCACGGCTTCGGAGCCACACCACCGAGGGCGAGACGCGCGGTGGTGATCCGGCCGTCCTCGACGCCGAGGACCGCCGCCACCGAGACGAGGGCGAACGCGTACGAGGCGCGGTCGCGGACCTTGCGGTACCGCGAGGAACCGGCCGGCGGTGGCGGGAGGACGACGGCAGTGACCAGCTCGCCGGGAGACAGGACGGTCTCGATCTGCGGCGTCTCCCCGGGCAGCCGGTAGAGGTCGGTCACGGCTACCTCGCGGACCCCGGTTGACGAGGTGAGCTCGACGCGGGCGTCCAGGGCAGCCAGCGCGACGGCCATGTCACTGGGGTGGACGGCCACGCAGTGGTCGCTGGCGCCCAGCACCGCGGCATACCGGGTGAACCCCTCGCGGGCGGCGCAGCCGGAGCCGGGCTCGCGCTTGTTACAGGCGGTCGTGAGGTCGGTGAAGTAGGGGCAGCGGGTTCGCTGCAGGAGGTTGCCGCCGACCGTGGCCATCGAGCGGAGCTGTCCCGAGGCTCCGGCCAGGATCGCCTGCGAGAGCATGGGGTACCGAGTGCGGACGAGCGGGTGATGGGCCAGGTCGGCGTTCGTCACGACGGCGCCGACGCGCAGGCCGCCGTCGTCTGTCTCCTCGACCTCGGCCAGCGGCAGCCCAGTGACGTCGATCAGGCTGTCCGGTGTCTCCACGCCGCGGCGGACGAGGTCCACCAGGTTGGTGCCGCCGCCCAGGAACCGCGCGTTCGGACGTTCGGCGACCAGGGTCACGGCCTGGGCCACGTCGGTCGCCCGTTCGTAGTCGAAGGGCCTCATGCCGACACCCCCGCCGCCTGGTGGTCGACGACCGACTCGATCGCGTCGACGATGCCGTTGTAGGCGCCGCAGCGGCAGAGGTTCCCGCTCATCCGCTCACGGATCTCGTTGCGGGTCAACGTGGGCGAGACGGCGACGTCGTCGGTGACGACGCTGGGGGCACCGCGCTCGTGCTCGGCGAGCATCCCGATGGCCGAGCAGATCTGCCCCGGCGTGCAGTAGCCGCACTGGAGCCCGTCGAAGTGGACGAACGCGTCCTGCAGGGGATGCGGGCCGACGCCCTCGATCGTCGTCACCTCGCGGCCGTCGTACTGGACCGCGAGCGCGAGGCAGGAGACGATCCGGCGGCCGTCGACGAGGACGGTGCAGGCTCCGCACGCGCCCTGGTTGCAGCCCTTCTTCGTGCCGGTGAGATGGAGGTCCTCGCGCAGGGCGTCGAGGAGACTCACCCGCGGCTCGAGCTCCAGCGTGGTGGGCACGCCGTTGACGACGAGCCGGACGGAGCGGGGCGCCGGTGGGGCGGTGGAATCGGTCATCTGCCAGTCTCCCGTTTAACGCAACGACGTTCTGTTTCGATGAGCGGTACGCTAACGCAACGTCGTTGCGCTAGCAAGGGGAAGGAGGGGGACCGGTGCCGAGCGATCTCGCGTCCCCGTTCGTCCGGGCCCGCCGCCCGGAGCACAAGCAGCAGCGGCGCGACGCGATCCTCGAAGCGGCCCGCGACCTTGCCGTGCGCCGCGGCGTGCGCACCATCACGCTGGGCGACCTCGCCGACGCCGTCGGCCTGGCCAAGTCCAACGTCGTCCGCTACTTCGGGACCCGTGAGGAGATCTTCGTCGAGCTGTGCCGCGACGAGAGCCTCGTCCTGCGCGACGCGCTCCTGCCCCGGCTCGCCGACGTCACCGAGGAGACGCTACCGGGGGTGCTCGCGGGCACCCTGATGGAGCACGAGCTGTTCTGCGAGCTGGTCAGCCAGCTCACCACCCACCTCGAGCACAACGTCTCGTACGCGGCGGCCGAGCGCCTCAAGATCTCCTCGACGTTCGTCATCGGCGAGCTGGCGCGAGCCCTGGCCGCCCGACCGGTCGGGCTCGACCCCGACCAGGCCGCCCTCCTGATCAGCGCGACCTCGCAGATCGGGGCCGGGCTGTGGTCGGCCTCGCGACCGTCCGAGGTGGTGCTGGAGGTGTACGCCGCGCACCCCGAGATCGTGCCGAGCGGGTCGGTGCGAGCCACTCTGGAACGCCTCGTGGCCGCCCTGGCCGTCGGCCTGCGAGCGGAGCCGCCGATGAGCGCGACCGGCGCGGCGCGGCATACGGTAAAGGCATGACCACCGTTCCCACTGTCCCCCTGAACACCCCTACCGGCACGGTCCCGATCCCCCAGCTGGGCTTCGGCGTCTGGCAGGTGCCGGAGGACGAGGTCGTGCCCGCTGTGGCGAAGGCCCTGGAGGTCGGCTACGAGCACATCGACACCGCCGCGATGTACGGCAACGAGAGCGGCGTCGGCCAGGCCGTCACGGACAGCGGCCTCGGCGACAACGTATGGCTCACGACCAAGCTCAACAACAACGCGCACGGGTTCGACCTCGCGATGAAGGCGTTCGACGCCTCGATGGACAAGCTGCAGCGCGAGGTGCTGGACCTCTACCTGATCCATTGGCCGCTCCCGAAGACCGACCGCTACCCCGAGGCGTGGAAGGCCATGCAGGCCCTGCGCGACGACGGCCGGATCACGACGATCGGGGTCTGCAACTTCCAGATCCCGCACCT
>NZ_DATBTV010000114.1:0-15357 GCF_036559105.1 Lapillicoccus sp.
GGGTACTACGTGCCCTCCAGAACCGGCCGAACAACCACCTTTGCCGGAAGGTCTGCAAGCACGAGGACAGGGTGGTTCGACCTCCGGGCAGTAATGAATAGGTCATCGGTTCGATTCCGATAGGCGGCTCCTTCACACCGCGTCCCGCCGGGTCAGACCCGGGCGCGGCACTACCCAACGGGTCTCCCCGTCTCCCGGGCGCTGAACGTTGTCCTGAGGACTGTGCCCCGCTGTCACGCATGTCGCGGCCTCGGCGAAGTCTGTCGAAGTCGGCTCGTCGCGGTCCCATCCGCCCGCTCCGCCGAGACGAACCTCACCGTGCAGGGGACCATCTCGAAAGGACAGCTGAATGAGCCAGACCAGCCGGCGAGGGTTCCTCGCCGCCAGCGGAACGGGCGTCGCGGCGATCGCCATCGCCCCAGCCATCATCGGAGCCGAGTCGGCCGACGCCGCCCCGCCGCCCGAGGGGGCCGTCGTGGCCTACATCAAGGACGCCTCCACCGGTTCGGTGGCCGTCATGGCCGGTGAGCGCGAGGTCGTCGTCACCGACAAGGCGCTCGTCGCCACGATCGCCCGACACCTGCGCGGCTGAGCCCGCCCGCACCGGCCGCAGCGCGGCGACCGGTGCTGCCCACCACCCTCCGCTCCTGTGCGTCCAGCGACGTGGGGACCTGCGCTGCTTCCTACTCAGCATCAGCCCAGCACGAGAGGTACTGCCCATGTCATCGCACCGCGAGGCGCCGGAAATCTCCAAGGACCCCGCCGCCGACAACACGGACGTCTACGCGTTCGTCAGCCCGGACCGTCCGTCGACGGTCACCCTCATCGCGAACTTCATCCCGCTGCAGAACCCGCAGGGCGGCCCGAACTTCTTCGAGTTCGGCGACGACGTGCTCTACGAGATCCACATCAGCAACGGCGGCGACGCCAAGCCGGACGTGACCTACCAGTTCCGGTTCTCGACGAAGATCCGCAACCCCAACACGTTCCTCTACAACACCGGACCGATCACCAACATCGGCGACTCGACCTTCAACCGTCCGCAGACCTACTCGGTGACCCGGGTGACCCGCGGTGGCGGCTCGAAGACGCTGGCGTCCGGGCTCGCGGTGCCGCCGGTCAACGTCGGCATTCGCAGCACACCGAACTACGCGCACTTCACCGCGCAGGCCACACACGCGCTGCCCGGCGGCCGGGTCGTCTTCGCCGGCCAGCGGGCCGACGCCTTCTTCGTGGACCTCGGGTCGATCTTCGACCTCGGTGCGCTGCGGCCGTTCCAGAACCTGCACCTCATCCCGTCGGCCGCCGCCGCGGGCGTCAACGGGCTCCAGGGCCTGAACGTGCACACCATCGCGATCCAAGTGCCCAAGACCGACCTCACGCGAGACGGCAAGAACCCGACCGACGTCATGGACGCGACGTCCGTGATCGGCGTCTACGCGTCGGCCAGCCGGCAGAAGACGAAGGTCTGGGACGACTCGCGCAGCCGCATGGGCGGCCACGGTCCGTGGCAGCAGGTGTCCCGTCTCGGCAACCCGCTGTTCAACGAGGTCATCGTCCCGATGGCGCGCAAGGACAAGTGGAACGCCCTGGACCCCTGGAACGACAGTGCGTTCGCGCAGTACGTGTCCAAGCCGGAGCTCGCCGGTCTCCTGCCGGTGCTCTACCCGGGCGTCTTCCCGAACCTGAAGGCCTACACCAAGCCCCGGGCGGACCTTCTCGCGATCCTGCTGACCGGCATACCGGCCGGCGTGGTCCCTGGGTTCCAGAACTTCACCGGAACCCAGCAGGCGGACCTGCTCCGGCTCAACCTCGCGGTGCCGCCGACGGCGTCTCCGAACCCGCTGGGGCTGGTGGCCGGGGACGCGGCCGGCTTCCCGAACGGCCGACGGGTGGCCGACGACGTCGTCACCATCGAGCTCCGGGCGGTGGCCGGCCTCACCATCCCCTTGGTCGACCCGACCTTCACCCCGGACGGGGCCGCCTCGGCCATCAAGGACGGGACGACGAACACCAACTCGCCGCTCCTCGGCACGTTCCCCTACCTGGGGACGCCGGGTGGTGGCTACCAGGCCAAGCCCGGTACGTCACCGGCGGCCTGAACCCCAGAGCCGCGGTGGACTGGGGACCCAGTCCACCGCCTCCCGTTCCGTCGACCTTCAGCCCATGAGGACCTGACATGACCGCACCGCAGCACTCCACGCTCAGCCCGGAGCGCGCCGCCAACCTTGCCGAGAACCCGTACGCCGGCCAGGGCTCGGTCCTGCTCGACATCGGCGGAGACGTCGGGGCCGTCATCCTGCACCTGCCGGGCGCCTGGGAGGGCGCCGAGGTCGAGTACCGGCGGCACGACGAAGCCGACGCCCACCAGGACACCCACGACCACCATCACGACAGTGCCCACCATCACGACAGTGCCCACCATCACGACCACGCCCACACCCACCGGCCGCACGTCGCGGTCGTGGGCCGACCGGCCGGCGACCGCGTCGTTTACTCGGCGGTGTTTCCCGAGCTCGCCGCCGGACGGTACGTCCTGTCCCTCCCTGACCGGTCCGAGATCGACGTCGACGTCGAGGGTGGCGTCGTCACCGAGCTCGACCGGGTAGGAGAGTGACCAGTCGCATAGCCCCATCGGGCCATTTTGGGTATGCCGAAGGTCAAGTCTGGGGACGAAGGGTCATCGGAGGGCCTGTCCTCCTTAGGGTTTGACCCATGGGAGGCGACTGGGGCGACCTCACCGACGAAGCTCTCCGCGAGGAGATCGAGCTCGTCGGTGATCTCGTGGTCGCCGCCACGGCGTCGCCCGGACGGATGGCCCAGGACGACGTCGACTCCGTGCTGGGCCTGTGCGCCCGGCGCGGGCTCGCGGACCAGTGAACCCGCGGGCCTGAGGCCCTAGGTCACCCGGACCCGCGCCGGCGGTGAGGCTGTGGTCTCGAGGTCAGCCGACGACGACCGGCAGCGGGTCGAACCCGTTGAACCCCACGGTGGAGTAGCACGAGGTGTAGGCGCCGGCCGACTCGAAGCGGACGAGGTCGCCCTCGGCGAGATCGAGCGGGAGATGCACGGGAGTCACCTGGTAGAGCACGTCGGCGCTGTCGCAGGTCGGCCCCGCGAGGACACAGGGCCCGGTCGGACCGCCGTCGGCGCTGGTCTCGATGCGGTAGCGGATCGCCTCCTCGAGGGTCTCGACCAGACCGGTGAAGACGCCGGCGTCGAGGTAGACCCACCGGCTGTCGCCGCGTTCGACCACGCCCACCACGGACGTCACCAGGGCGCCCGCGTCGCCGACCACGGCCCGCCCTGGCTCGGCGATGGTCCGCGGTCGGTGTTCGCCGAAGGACTGCCGCAGCTGGTCCTCGATGACGGCGCCGTATGCGGCCAGCGGCGGGATGTCGCCCTCGTGCCGCGCGGGAAACCCGCCGCCGAGGTCAAGCAGCCACGGGGAGAGACCGTCGGCGCGTACCGCCTCGAACACGCTGGCAGCGGCGGCGATCGGGCTGCGCCAGGCGTTCGGGTCGCGCTGCTGGGAGCCGACGTGGAAGCTCACGCCGGCGGCGTCCAGGCCCAGCGCGACGGCGAGCCGGAGGATGTCAGCGGCCTGGCCGACCGAGCAGCCGTACTTGCGTGACAGTGGCCAGTCGGACCCGTCGCCGGAGGTGACCAGGCGACAGAGGACGGCCGAACCGGGCGCCGCCTCGGCGACCTTCCGCACCTCCGTCGACGAGTCCACGACGAAGAGGCGGACACCGAGGGCCGCCGCCTCCGCGACGTGGTCGCGCCGCTTGACCGGGTTCGAGTAGACGAGGTCGTCCGGCGCTGCGCCGGCCGCGAGGCAGGCGCGGACCTCGGCGGGACTGGCGACGTCGAAGTTGCCGCCGGCCGCAACCACCGCGGCGAGGACTCTGGGGTGGGGGTTGGCCTTGACCGCGTAGTGGATCGCGACACCGGGCAGCGCCGCCGCGAGCTCACCCAGACGGTCGGTGACGACCGACGTCTCGACCTCCAGGAAGGGTGTCCCGGGAAGGGGCGCCACGGTGGGCCTCGACGTCGCCTCGGGGCTGGTCGTGGCGACGGCCGTGGCGGCGGGCTCGGTGATCGTCATGGGGAGGCTCCAGGGCTGGTGCGGTGTGCGAGGGCAGGGTGTCGCCCTGAGAAGACCCGCGAACGAGCCTGGAGATACGTCCGCGATCCCGCTGGCCGGCCAGCCGGGCGGGAGGGGTAGTGATGCGTTGTCCGGCGTCACCACGGCGCCGATGGCCCGGAACAGGTAGTCGGCGCGGTTCTTGTCGTTGCCCTCGGCGTCGAACCCGCCAGGGGTGAGGGTGACCGCCACGGAGTTGGACACTTCTCCGACAGCAGATAGGCCGTCGTGACGCCGATCCCGCTCAGCAGCGGGTTCTGCATGATCCACGGCTCGGACCGGATCACGCCGAGGCCGTAGTTGTAGATCGGAACCTGCGTGAAGCAGCTCGGCACGCAGCCCGGATCCTTCTTCCCGAACCCGATGAGCGTGGAGTCGGTCATCTCCTGGTAGCTGGACGGGGACAGCAACGACCCCGTGCCGAACGAGATCGCCGTGGTGGCGAGGTCGTCGATCGTCGTCGTCTCGTTGGCGCCCATGGGCGTTCCCCATTGGGTGTTCCAGTATGTCGCCTCCTCGTAGAACGCTTTGCCCCGCACCGCGAAGGCGGGGCGGCGCTCCGAGCTGAACGTGTGCAGCGCCGGCTCGGGCACGGTCGACGTCACCGAGCTGACGGTGTTCTTCAGCCCCATCGGCGTGAACACCTCCTCGTCCAGGAGCTGGTCGAGCGGCTTGTTGCCGACCTTCGCGAGGATGTCGCCGAGGATCATGAAGGTCGTGTGCGCGTAGCTCCAGTTCGTCCCCGGAGCGAACTGCAACGGTTTGCCGAACCCGCCGCCAGCCAGACGGGTCGGCCTGGCAGTCGGGGTACCCCGTGGTCTGGTTGGTCCATCGACGGGCCGAACGCCTGCCTCGCGATCGTCCGGTCGCCCTTGGTCACCTTGAGGATGACGGCGCGCATGTTCCACTCGGCCATCTTCTGGTTGACGACGTCGGCGACCTTCCGCGCGGGCGCGTCGCTCGCCACCGTGGCGGTGAGCCCGCCCGAGGGAGTGTCGGTGGTGGTGCAGCCACCGAGCGCGATGCCGCGATCACCACGGCGACCGCGAGCATCCGCCCGACCACGACCACGCTCCTGACCGGTTTCGACCGGAAACCGCTGGTCACGCCAGCGGCGTCGATGCGCCGTCGTCGGGCACATCGGACAACCCCGAGGGTAGGCATCCTGTCCGTCGCTGGGCGTCGGTGGAAGGATGCGCCCCATGCAGACGCAGCGGGGCGATTCGGTGGCGACGGGCGCGCAGGGCGAGGACGGGGAGCCGACTCCGGCCGAGGAGCAGCAGGCGCGGACCCAGACCATCCGGCGGGCGCAGGCGACGACGGGGTCCTACTCGATCACCGTGCGCATCCACTCGGGCACGGACCCGGCCGTGGTCGGCCAGCTGGCGACAGCGGTCAGCGACGCGGGCGGCATCACGACGGCACTGGACATCGTCGAGTCGCGGCACGACCGGCTGGTCATCGACCTCACCTGCTCGGCCGCCAACGGCGACCACGCGACCGAGGTCGTCGACGCGATCCGGGCAGTGCCCGGCGTCACGGTGCACAAGGTGTCCGACCGCGTCTTCCTCATCCACCTCGGCGGCAAGATCGGCGTCCAGCCGACGGTTCCGCTGCGAAACCGCGACGACTTGTCCATGGCCTACACCCCTGGCGTAGGACGCGTCAGCATGGCCATCGCCGAGAACCCGCAGGACGTCTCACGCCTCACCGTCAAGGGCAACTCGGTCGCGGTGGTCACCGACGGCAGCGCCGTCCTCGGCCTGGGCAACATCGGTCCGCGGGCCGCGATGCCGGTGATGGAGGGCAAGGCCGCGCTGTTCAAGCGGTTCGCCAACATCGACGCGTGGCCGATCTGCCTGGACACCCAGGATGTCGACGAGATCGTCCGCACGGTCCAGCTCATCGCGCCCGGGTTCGGGGGCATCAACCTCGAGGACATCGCGGCACCCCGGTGCTTCGAGGTCGAGGCCCGGCTTCGCCAGCTCCTCGACATCCCGGTGTTCCACGACGACCAGCACGGCACGGCGATCGTCGTCCTCGCCGCGCTGCGCAATGCGTTGCGGTGCGTGGGGAAGCAGATCGAGGACGTCCACATCGCCGTCAGCGGTGGTGGTGCGGCCGGGTCGGCGATCGTCTCGCTGCTCCTGGCCGCCGGCGCGCGCGACATCGTCGTGTGGGACCGCGAGGGCATCCTCAACCGGGACGACGCCGCGCTGTCTCCGGCCAAGCACTCGCTCGCCGAGCGGACCAACCCGCGGGGGCTGACCGGCGCCCTGCGCGACGCGGTCACCGGCGCCGACGTGTTCATCGGGGTGAGCGCCCCGAACGTCCTGGCGCCCGAGTGGATCGACGAGATGGCCGAGCGCCCGATCGTCTTCGCCCTGGCCAACCCCGACCCCGAGGTCGACATCGCCGAGGCCTCGAAGCGGGCGGCGGTCGTGGCCTCCGGGCGGTCGGACTACCCGAACCAGATCAACAACGTCCTGGCCTTCCCGGGGGTGTTCCGGGGCCTCCTCGACGCCCGGGCCACCCAGGTCACGACCGACATGCTCATCCGGGCGGCGGACGCCCTGGCGTCGGTCGTCACGGACGCCGAGCTGAACGCCAACTACATCGTTCCGAGCGTCTTCGCGCCGGACATCGTCAAGACGGTGGCGGCGGCCATTTCCGGCCGCGACTGACGGTCGCTCCCTCGTCGCCTGCTCGACATCGTTACCTTTTCGTGATGTCGTTCGGACACCTGAGCGAATCGGCCGGGTGACCTGCAGAAAAACAGCGGTGTAAGTCCCCGTATCACAAGGGTGTAAGACGCGAATTCGCCCAGATAGCAACGGGATCCGTGTGAAGGGTGTTCCCAGTGTGACGAATGGGTCCTAGTGTCGGCTGCGCCCAGTTCGTCCGGCAATTGCTCGCCTGAGACGCGGTTCGTCAAGGCGACACGCCGTTGCTTGAGAGGACCCTCGTGCCCGACGTGTACCGGCCCGCCCGTCGCGCCGCGCGTGCCGGCATCACCGTCCTCGCCGGACTCGGGCTCGTCGCCGGAATCGCGGCCCCGCTCTCCGCCGCGCACGCCGATCCGGTCTACCCGTCGGCCGACCAGGTCGCCGGCGCCCAGGCGGCGGCAGCCTCCGCTGCGGGCCAGGTCGCGACGCTGGACGCGCAGCTGGCCGCCTCACGCGACCGGGTCGACGAGCTCCAGCAGGCCGCCGGCAACGCCGCGGAGGCGGCGAACGGCGCACAGCTCGAGCTGGAGCGGGCCGCGGCGGGGAGTGCCGATGCGCAGGCCAAGGCATCGGCGGCCCAGGCCACGGCCGACGAGGCCACCCTGACCCTGTCCCGGTATGCCGCTGAGGTCTACCAGGGCGGCGGGGACACCGGCCAGCTCGACATCTTCTTCGGCGGCGGCGGTCCGCAGGAGGTGCTGGACAAGGCGTCCGGCATCCAGGCCGTCGGCGCCGAGCGCGCCCGGATGGTCCAGGACGCCGACTCGGCCCGGCTGATCGCCGCGAACCTCCAGCAGGTCGCCGCGGAGGCCGAGGGTCGCCGGGCCACGGCGGCAGCCGCCGCGAAGGCCGCTGCCGACAAGGCGCGCCAGTCCGCGCAGGACGCGGTGACGCAGACCGTCCAGATCGAGCAGCAGCAACAGCAGACGATGATCCAGCTCGCGGCGCTGCAGAACACCTCGGTGCAGCTCGAGCAGCAGCGCCAGGCGGGTATCGCCGCGGAGCAGGAGCGCCAGCGCGAGGAGGCCCGGCGCGTCGCCGCGGAGGCCGCGGCGAAGGCCGCCGCCGAGGCTGCTGCCCGCGAGGCCGCCGCCCGGGCCCAGGCGGCCGCGGAGGCGGAAACGGCCGCTCGGACCGCTCGGGAGCAGAAGCAGGCGCAGGCCGCCGCAGACAAGGCCGCCGCGGACAAAGCCGCGGCCGACGCCGCCCGGGCCGCCGCCGCCACGCCGCCCCCGGCGCCCAGGCCGCCGACCGCGACGACGCCGCCGACCACGACGAAGCCGCCGACGACAACGACGAAGCCCCCGACCACCGTCCCCACTCCGCCGCCGCCGTCGGGAGGCGTCGCCGCCGTCATCGCCTTCGCGCGCGCCCAGCTCGGCGAGCCCTACGTCTGGGGCGGCGCCGGACCGTCGGTCTGGGACTGCTCGGGGTTGACCATGATGGCGTGGCGCCAGGCCGGCGTGTCGTTGTCGCACTACACCGGCTACCAGTGGTCCGAGACCGACCGCGTGCCGATCTCCCAGCTCCAGCCCGGTGACCTCGTGTTCTACGGTACGAGCGGCCCGGACAGCCATCACGTCGGGCTCTACATCGGCGGCGGTCAGATGATCCACGCGCCGAACCCGAGCACCGTGGTCAAGATCGCGTCGATCTACTCGATGAGTGACCTGCTGCCGTACGGCGGCCGTCCGTGAGTCACGCCACGACGCTTTCCGCCCCACCGATACGTCACGGGGACTCCGACTAGCGACGAGCCCACGCCTGCGGGCTTGGCGCCGCGGGCCGCGAGAGGGGGGTCCGGGTCAATGCTGCCCGGCCGGCACAACGCGGACGACAGGCGTACGGCAGGCGTACTGGTCGTGCCTGGACGACGAGCGGTCCAGGGGCGAGGATCGAGGGATGGGCCACGAGGCTCCCGACCGTCATCCGGTCGAGCTCCACTGGCAGGACGAGGAGGCCGAGCCTCTCGCCGCGCGCCGCACACGTCCCTGGCGCGGGTGGGTGGCCCTCGCCGGCGTCGTCGCCGTGCTCGTGGTCGTCCCGTCGTTGGTCCAGCGCGGCACGGTCCCCGGCCCGATCGAGCCCCAGCCGAACCCGACCCCGACGTCGGCGACGACCTCCCGCGTTGTCGTGCCCGACCTCGGACCGGCGATCCTCGGGGTGACCGACCGGTGGGAGCTGTTCGCGCTCGGCGACAACAGCGTCACCCAGATCCAGCTCGCCGCCGGCCGGATCACGACCACCTACTTCGCTCCGCTGCAGAGCACCGGCCCGGTCTTGCTCGTCGTCGGCCCGGACCGGGCGATCGTCAAGCCGCTCGACCGCGTGCCGGGGCACGTCGTGCCGGACAGCGGCCCCGTGCGGGGGCTGACCGGCCTGCTCGACCGCGGAGCTACGGCGCTGCCCGCGTCCGACCCGAACCAGGTCTGGGTCGGCCCGGAGGACGGCGGACCGCCGGTCATGACACTCACCGATCTCGACGGCAGCCGGGTGCTCGCCACCGCGCCCGTTCCTCCGGGGGCGGTGCCAGTCGGCGCGCACGACGACGGGGCCGGGTACCCGTTGTTCCGTGGCGCCGGCGGCTTCTACGTCGCGCGCCCGGATGGCCTGCAGCGGATCACCACAGGTCTCGTGGTGGCGACCGGACCCTCGGGGTGGCTCGCCGAGGAGTGCGACGAGCACGGTCGGTGCACGACCGTCGGTGTCGACCGGGCGACCGGTGGGCGAAGCGTGCTGCCGGTCGCTGTGGATCGCAACGGCCCCACGGGTGTGCTCTCACCCGACGGCACGTCCGCCGCACTCGTGGTGGGCCGTCCGGACGGCTCGACCGCGCTGCGCGTGGCCGACCTGGTCGGCGGGTCCGACCACGAGGTCGACGTGCACCCGGCCAGGGGGTTCGGGACGACCATGGTCTGGTCGCCGGACGGTCGGTGGCTGTTCGTCGTCGACGACACCGGTCACCTCCGCGCCGTGGACCCACGGACGCGTCAGGTGAGCGAGTTCCCGGGTCCGGTACCCCTGTTGCGTCAGCTCGCTGTCCGAACCGGTCGGTGAACGCCGGTCCCGGCAAGCCGTTCAGTGCTGGGTGGTGTTCGGCAGCCGCCAGCGGGCGGTCGTGAGGCCGGCCTCGGACGCCCGGGCCAGGGCCTCGTTGACACAGCGCTCGGCGTCCTCCCGACCGTCCCAGCTTGCGCCCTCCACCGACTTGCCCGGCTCGAGGTCCTTGTAGGTCTCGAAGAAGTGCTGGATCTCCAGCCGGTCGAACTCGTTGACGTGCTCGAGCTCGCTCACGTGCGCCTGACGAGGGTCGTTGGCGGGGACGCAGAGGAGCTTGTCGTCGCCGCCGGCCTCGTCGGTCATGTGGAAGACCCCGATCGGGCGGGCCAGCACCTGGCAGCCGGGAAAGGTCGGCTCGTCGAGGAGCACCAACGCGTCTAGCGGGTCGCCGTCCTCGCCGAGACTGTCCTCGACGTACCCGTAGTCGGCGGGGTAGCTCATCGAGGTGAACAGAAGCCGGTCCAACCGGATCCGCCCGGTCTCGTGGTCGACCTCGTACTTGTTCCGGGCCCCCTTGGGGATCTCGATGGTGACGTAGAACTCCACGTGAACCCCTTGGGACGGGCGGCGTCCCCGGACGACCGGCGTCGTCGGGGAGAATCGTGCTTCGCATCTTGTCAGAACGTGCCGGAGAGCAGGGAGGCCGAGGGTCGTGCGTCGTGTCGTTGCTGTAGCCGGGGCGGTCGTCCTGCTCCTGGCCGGCTACGCGACCCTCGACGTCTACGACGTGGTCCCCGGAGTCCTGACCCTCGCCAACACGCCGGACCCGACGCCCACCACGCCGACGCCCACGCCCAGTGCGACGGCCACCGTGGCGCAGCCGCGCGACGCCGACGCCGGTATGCCGTTGGCCGCCTCCGGCCAGCAGCAGCCGGCCCCGAGTGCCGCCGGGGTGCAGGCCGCGACCGCCGGTGCGCTCGCCGACCCGGCGCTGGCCGGAAGGCTCGGTGTCACCGTGCGCGACGCCGCCACGGGCACGCACCTGCTCGACGTCGGCCCGGACGCCCCGCTCATCCCGGCGTCGAACCTCAAGCTGCTCTCGGGGGCGGCGGTCGCGGCCACCTTCCCGGTCGACGTGACGTTCACGACGCGGGTGGTGCAGGGCGCCGACCCCGGCCGGGTGGTGCTCGTCGCCGGTGGCGACACCCTCCTCAACCCCGGTCCCGGCAACCCCCACGCGGTGGCGGGCCGCGCCGGGCTCGGCGACCTCGTCAGCGGTACCGCGAGCGCACTCAAGGCGAAGGGGGTGACCTCGGTCGTGGCGTCCCTCGACCTGACCCACGCCCCGGGGCCGCTCCTGGCCCCGACCTGGCCCCCGGCGTTCCGTCCGACCGGGATCACCGGAGCAGTGGCGTCGATCGGCCTCTCCTCCCAGCGCGTGACGCCCGGACATCCCGGCCCGGCCGACCCGGCGGCCGCGGTCGGGGCGGCCTTCGTGGCCGGCCTCGCGGCGCAGGGGATGAAGGCGACACTGGCGGCACCCGCGGCCGCACCCGAGGGCGCCCTGACCCTCGCGACCGTGACGTCGGCCCCGGTCGTGGACCAGCTCGGACTGGCACTGCAGGACTCCGACGACGCCCTGACCGAGTCACTGACCCGTCAGGCGGCCTACACGAAGGGGACGCCACCAGGGTTCGCCGAGGCCGCGGCGTTCGTGCGGACGACCCTCGCCGGCCTGGGCGTGAACCTGACCGGGGTCTCCACCGCGGACGCCAGCGGGTTGTCGCGCGAGAACATCGTGCCGGCGCGGGTGGTGGCCGACGTCATCGCCCTGGGTCAGCAGCTGCCGTCCTTCAACCACGCGATGCAGGAGATGGCCGTGGCCGGGCTCAGCGGCACGTTGGAGGACCGCTTCGTCGCGCCGGACACGCATACCGCGGCGGGACTGTTCCGTGGCAAGACGGGCACGTTGACCGGCGTCAACGCGCTCGGCGGGACCGTCGTCACGGCCGACGGGAGGCTGCTCGTCGTCGACATCATCTCCAACACGGACGGGCCGGGCCGGGGAACGACGGCCGTCCGGGCCGCGTTGGACCGGTTCGTAGCGGTACTAGCGTCATGCGGGTGCCGTTGAGGGCGCCGTGAGAATGTGACGAGCTGGTCGAGACTAGGGACGACACGATGAGCGAGCTGGCAAGGGTTCCGGAGGAGCAGCCGGAAGGCCGCCCGCAGTATGTCGACTGGGAGTTCGCCAAGTCGACCGGCCGTCGACTGGTCAGCGCGGGCCCGCGGGTGACCCCGTCCGAGGCCGCCGCGATCGTCGGCGAGCTGCGTGAGGCGGCGGCCGCCGCGCGTGAGCCGATCGCCTCGACGTCCCGGCTGCACAGCCCGGCGGATGCACCTCCGGTGCTCGTCGTCGACCGCCCGGGCTGGATGGATCTCAACATCGAGTCGATGGCGTCGCTGGTGGCCCCGGTCATCGAGAAGGTGACCGCCGGAGTCTCGCGGACCCAGCCCAACGCGGTCACCGCGATCGGCGGCAAGGTGACCGGTGCCGAGACCGGCGCGGTCATGTCGTTCCTTGCGAGCAAGGTGCTCGGTCAGTACGACCTCGCTCCGCAGGGCGTGCCGCGGCTGATGCTCGTCGCGCCGAACATCGTCCAGACCGAGCGCGAGCTGAAGGTCGACACCCGCGACTTCCGGCTGTGGGTGGCGATGCACGAGGAGACGCACCGGCTGCAGTTCACCGCGAACCCCTGGCTGCGCGACCACCTGATCGCCCGCACCCGCGAGCTGACCGTCGACATCGCTCCCACGCCCACCGAGCTGGCCGGCCGCCTGCAGGAGATCGCGCGGCGCCTCCCCGAGGCGTTCCAGCCCGGCTCCCAGGGGCTGGCCGAGGTCCTGCTGACGCCGGAGCAGCGGGCCAAGGTCGAGCAGATCACCGCGGTGATGTCCCTGCTCGAGGGGCACGCCGACGTGATGATGGACGAGGTCGGGCCGCAGGTCATCCCGAGCGTCGCGCAGATCCGCGAGCGGTTCACGCAGCGGCGGCAGGGCGTCTCCGGGGTGGACCTCATCCTCCGGCGCGTCCTGGGCCTCGAGGCCAAGATGCGCCAGTACTCCGACGGCGCCGCCTTCGTGCGCGGTGTCATCGAGCAGACCAGCCTCGACGACTTCAACGCCGTCTGGTCCTCACCCGAGACGCTCCCGACGCCCGCCGAGATCGGCGACCCGCACGCCTGGGTTCGGCGCGTCCACGGTCGATGAGCGGTCGGTCGTGACCGGTCCCGCGTCGGCGGTCGCCGCGACCCGTCTCGCGGTGCGCACCGAGCTGGCCCTCCTGCCGGAGGGCGCCATCGTGCTGGTCGGGTGCAGCGGTGGCCCGGACTCGCTGGCGCTCGCGGGCGCGGTGGGGTTCGAGGCACCGAAGCGGGGGATCAAGGCGGCCGGGCTGGTCGTCGACCATCGGCTCCAGGCGGGTTCGCAGCAGGTCGCCGAGGCGGCGGCCCAGCAGTGCCGGGACCTCGGCCTGGACCCGGTCGACGTCCGGACGGTGCGCGTCGCGCGGGACGGCTCGGGACCGGAGGGTGCCGCGCGGTCGGCTCGCTACCGGGCGCTGGAGGACACGGCCGAGCGCCTCGGTGCCGCCGCGGTGCTCATCGGGCACACCCGCGACGACCAGGCCGAACAGGTGCTCCTGGGGCTGGCCCGCGGGTCCGGTTCGCGGTCCCTCTCCGGTATGCCGCGCCGGCGCGGGTTGTTCGTGCGGCCGTTCATCGCGCTGGGCCGGTCCGAGACCGAGGCCGCCTGCGTCGCATACGAGATCGAGCCGTGGCGCGACCCGCACAACGAGGACCCGACGTTCGCGCGGGTCCGGGCCCGTGGGTTCCTGCGCGCCCTCGAGGACGAGCTGGGCCCCGGTATCGCCGCGGCGCTCGCCCGCAGCGCGGAGATGCTGCGCGAGGACGCGGACTACCTCGAGGACGAGGCGCGCGCCGTGCTGCCCACCCTGGGCGACGGGCCGTGGTCGGCCACCGCCCTCCAGGCGTTGCCCCGGGCGCTGCGTACCCGGGTCTGGCGGCTGCTGGCGGTCGACGCCGGGTCGGGAGCCGGGCAGCTCACCGCCGCCCATGTGGAGTCTCTGGACGCGCTGCTGACGTCATGGCACGGTCAGGGACCGCTCAACCTGCCCGGACACGTGCGGGCCAGCCGCAGCGGCGACCTGGTGACCGTCGCCGCGGTGCCGCCCGTCGGATAGCCTGCGCGCGTGGACGCCGAGGACATGGGGAACGACCTCCAGAAGGTTCTGCTCACCGAGGACGAGATCCTTGCGCGGATCCAGGAGATGGCCACCGACATCTGGCGGGACTACGAGGGCAAGGACCTGCTGCTCGTGGGCGTCCTCAAGGGCGCGATCCTCGTCATGGCCGACCTGATGCGGGCGCTGCCCGGGACGGCTCCCATGGACTGGATGGCGATCTCGTCGTACGGGTCGGGGACCAAGTCGTCGGGCGTGGTGCGGATCATCAAGGACCTCGACACCGACATCACCGGTCGGCACGTCCTCATCGTCGAGGACATCATCGACTCGGGCCTGACCCTGTCGTGGATCCGCTCCAACCTCGAGTCGAGGTCGCCGGCGTCGGTCGAGATCTGCACGTTGCTGCGCAAGCCCGAGGTCGCGAAGGTGGAGATCGACGTCCGCTACGTCGGCTTCGACATCCCCAACGAGTTCGTCGTCGGCTACGGGCTGGACTACGCCGAGCAGTACCGCAACCTCCGCGTCGTCGGCACCCTCAACCCGTCGGTCTACTCCTAGGGCGCGCGGGCCGAAGCCGGCTCCGGGGAGACAGTTCGGGGCCAGTGCCCCGGCATCGCTCGCCACTGAGGCCTGTGGATAGCGCAGTCGGCGACGCGGGCGATCGGGCCAGAGTCGCGGGATGGCCGAACCGCCTCCGTGGCTCCCTGAGACGCGGGTGCTCGGTGCACCGGTGCCTCCTCGCGACCGCGCCGACCTGGCTCGCGTCGCCAACGAGCAGTCCGGGCTGCTGACTCGGCGACAGTGTCTGGGCGCCGGTGTGACCGACGACGCGATCCGGTGGCGCCTGGAGCGAGGCTGGTGGGTGGCGATGCACGCAGGCGTCTACCTGACGGTCCCCGGTCGCGACGACTGGTGGACCCGAGCGTTGGCGGCACAGCTCGCCGTCGGACGACTCCGCGTGGTCGCTCCACGCCGCCGCGTTCGTCCACGGCATCGTCTCGGCGCCACCCCAGACGGTCGCTCTCCTCATCGGCCACGACCGCCGGGTCGCGACGCCGATCGGCGCGCAGATTATCCGTCGGCGCGGCGACGTGAACCGGTTCGTTGACGAGCTGCACTGGCCATGGAGGACCACCGTGGAGGAAACCATCCTCGACATCAGCGCGTCGGCCTCGGTCGACGAGACGTTCGCCCTGCTCGGCCGGGCCTTCCAACGGCGC
>NZ_DATBTV010000115.1:0-16574 GCF_036559105.1 Lapillicoccus sp.
TGGCGGGCAACCCGACCGGCGCCATGGGGGTGCCGGACTACCTCGGGTGGTCGTGGAAGTCCAAGGCTGGGCTGCCCATCGTGTGCGTTCCCGGCTGTCCCATCCACCCGGACAACCTGAGCGAAACGCTGGTCTACCTTCTCTACCAGGTCGCCGGGCAGGCGCCCATGATCCCGCTGGACGAACAACTGCGCCCGCAGTGGCTGTTCGGCGCCACCGTCCACGAGGGCTGCGACCGGGCCGGCTACTACGAGCAGGGTCAGTTCGCGACGGAGTACGGCTCGCCGAAGTGCCTCGTCAAGCTCGGCTGCTGGGGACCGGTGGTCAAGTGCAACGTCCCGAAGCGCGGCTGGATCAACGGGGTCGGCGGCTGCCCCAACGTCGGCGGGATCTGCATCGGCTGCACGATGCCGGGCTTCCCCGACAAGTTCATGCCGTTCATGGACGAGCCCCCGGGTAGCAAGCTCTCGTCGAACACGAGCCGGACCTACGGCACGGTGATCCGCCGGCTCCGAGCGGTCACCGCGCGGACCGTCGACAAGGAACCGTCGTGGCGCCAGAAGGGCCCGAAGCTCACCACCGGCTACACCAAGAACTGGTAGGAGACGACGCGCCATGACCATGACCGAAGCCCGCACCTCGACCAAGAACGTCGACGCCGACGTCGTCGAGATGTCGTGGGACCCGATCACTCGCATCGTCGGCAGCCTCGGGATCTACGCCTCGATCGACTTCAAGAACAAAGAGGTTCGCGAGTGCCACAGCACGTCGTCGATCTTCCGCGGCTACAGCATCTTCATGAAGGGCAAGGACCCGCGCGACGCGCACTTCATCACAAGCCGGATCTGCGGGATCTGTGGCGACAACCACGCGACCTGCTCGGTGTATGCGCAGAACATGGCCTACGGCGTCGCGCCGCCGCACCTCGGTGAGTGGATCATCAACCTCGGCGAGGCCGCTGAGTACATGTTCGACCACAACATCTTCCAGGAGAACCTGGTCGGGGTGGACTACTGCGAGCGGATGGTCAAGGAGACCAACCCAGGGGTTCTCGAGAAGGCGAACCACACCGAGTCGCCGCACGCCGGCGAGCACGGCTACCGCACCATCGGCGACATTATGCGGTCGCTGAACCCGCTCGAGGGCGACTTCTACCGCGAGGCGCTCCAGATGAGTCGGATGACGCGGGAGATGTTCTGCCTCATGGAGGGCCGGCACGTCCATCCGTCGACGCTCTACCCAGGCGGTGTCGGGACGGTCGCGACGATCCAGCTGTTTACCGATTACCTGACCCGGCTGATGCGCTACGTCGAGTTCATGAAGAAGGTCGTGCCGCTGCACGACGACCTCTTCGACTTCTTCTACGAGGCGCTGCCAGGGTACGAGCACGTCGGCGAGCGACGCATACTCCTCGGCTGCTGGGGCAGCCTCAACGACCCCGCCGTCTGCGACTTCACCTACCGCCGCATGAACGAGTGGGGCAAGGCGATGTACGTCACCCCGGGCATCGTCGTCGACGGGAAGCTCGTGACGAACAACCTGGTCGACATCAACCTGGGACTGCGGATCCTGCTGGGCCACTCGTTCTACGACGACTGGGCCGGCTCCGGCAAGGAGGTCTTCGTCGAGCGCGACCCGCTGGGCAACCCGGTCGACATCCGCCACCCGTGGAACCAGCACACGCTCCCCAAGCCTGCGAAGCGGGACTGGCAGGGCGCCTACAGCTGGACCATGGCGCCGCGCTGGTTCGACGGCACCGACCACCTCGCCCTCGACACCGGCGGCGGGCCGATCGCGCGACTGTGGTCGACTGCGCTGTCGGGCCTGGTGCACACCGACTACGTCCAGGCGACCGGACACAGCGTGAAGATCACCCTGCCGCGGACCATGCTGAAGCCGGAGGCGGCGTTCGAGTGGGACATCCCGCAGTGGAGCAACGCGCTCGAGCGGAACCGCGCACGGACCTACTTCCAGGCATACATGGCCGCCCTCGCCCTCCATTTCGTCGACAAGGCTCTCGAGGAGGTCCGCGGCGGTCGGACCGAGACGTGGACGCCGTTCGAGGTGCCCGACGAGGCCGTCAGCGTCGGCTTCACGGAGGCGGTGCGTGGGGTTCTCTCGCACCACATGGTGATCCGGGAGGGCAAGATCGCGAACTACCACCCGTACCCGCCGACGCCGTGGAACGGCAGCGTGCGCGACACCTACGGCACCCCAGGGCCCTACGAGGACGCGGTGCAGCACACGCCGATCTTCGAGGAGAACTCCCCCGACAACTTCAAGGGCATCGACATCATGCGGGCCGTGCGCAGCTTCGACCCGTGCCTGCCGTGCGGGGTCCACCTCTACACCGGCCAAGGCGGCGAGGTCCGGCAGCAGCACTCGCCGGGCATGGCGGTCCGGCCCTACTGACGGGGCCGCCGCCATGAACCGACGAGAGCTCCAGAACCAGTCGCAGCAGGTCGAGGAGGTCCTCGACGAGTTCGCCCAGGCCGGCGACGAGGTGACGCTGGAGCGCGCCGAACGGCTGGTGCGCTCCGTCATGGGCCTGTATGCGTCGGGCCTCGCCCGGGTCGTCGAGGTCGCAGAGGAGCGCGACCCGGCGTTGGTTCGGGCCCTCGCCGACGACGAGGTCGTCGGCAGCCTCCTGGTGCTGCACGACCTGCACCCGGACGACGTCGACACCCGCGTCCAGGCCGCGCTGGACCGCGTTCGTCCCTACCTCGGGTCGCACGCCGGCGGTATCGAATACCTCGGCGTCGACCAGGAGGGCGTCGCGCATCTGACGCTGCAGGGCAGCTGTCACGGTTGCCCGTCCTCGTCGGTAACCGTGACCATGGCGGTCGAGGGCGCCGTCCTCGAGGCCGCCCCGGAGGTCACCGCGGTGGATGTCGTGGGCGTCGTCGCGGACGCACCTTCGTCACCGCTGTTGCAGATCGGGTTGCGGCCCGGACTGGAGCCCGCGGCACCGGCCGGCGAGGTCGAGGAGAGCGGGTGGGCCCGCCTCGACGGCCTCCCGACACCGGGCACGACGGTCAGCGAACGGCTCGGCGGCGAGCGCGTGCTGGTGGTCAACCTCGGAGGCGCGGGGTATGCGTACCGCGATACCTGCCCGCGGTGCTCCGGGTCCCTCGTGCGCGGCCGGCTCGACGGAGACGTCGTCGAGTGTCCCTCCTGCCGCGCCGGGTACGACGTGCGGCTGGCCGGCCGTGGGCTGGACCCGCGGACCGGTCACCTGTCACCGCTGCCGATGCTCCCCGACGGCGCGGGCTGGACCGTCGCGCTGCCCGGGCGCGTGACCGCGTGACCCCGCGCGCCGACCCGCTGGTCGGGCTGCGGCGGCTCAGCCGGCCGGCGCCTGAGCCGCCGGTCACCGAGGCGGACGCCGTCGAGCGCTGCGAGATGTGCAGCACCGAGATCGCCGACCGGCACGGTCATGTGGCCGACCTCGAGGGGCACCGACTGCTCTGCACGTGCCGGGCGTGCTTCCTGCTGTTCACCGGCTCCGGCGCGGGCGCGGGGCGCTTCCTCGCGGTCCCCGAGGACGTCCGCAAGGTCGCGGACGTGGCGATCAGCGAGGGCCAGTGGGCGGCGCTGCAGATCCCCGTCGATCTCGCCTTCTTCCTCCGGCAGACCGGCGCCGAGAACGTCGGCGCGTACTACCCGGGACCGGGGGGCGCTACCGAGTCGCTCCTCGACCTCGCCAGCTGGGCCGAGGTCCTTGACGCGAACCCCGTTCTGGCGCAGGCGGAACCCGACATCCGGGCGATCCTCCTGCGGCGCAGCACCGGCGGTTATGCCTGCTACCTCGTGCCGGTCGACCGGTGCTACGAGCTGGTGGGGATCGTCCGACAGTCGTGGGTCGGGTTCCACGGCGGCGCGGACGTATGGTCACGGGTCGAGGCGTTTTTCGCGGAGCTCGACCGGGAGGCCGGCGCCGTGGACCGGTCCGGCGAACCGGTGCCGTATGGCTGACGTCGGCAGCCTCGACTTCGAGTACCTCGGCGCGGACGTCGACTGTGCGGCCGCGAGCCCGACGGTGCGGCTCCGGCTGCGGGTCACGGAGAGCTCGGGGCAGCCGGTGCACGCGGTCGCGCTGCGGACGCAAGTGCGGGTCGAGCCCCACCGGCGTCGGTACGACGACGAGGAGGAGGCGGCGCTCGTCGACCTCTTTGGGTCGAGGAGTCGCTGGGGCCAGACCCTGAAGCCGCTCCAGCTGGCGTTCGTCAGCCACCTCGTCCCGAGCTTCACCGGGTCGATCGAGACGTCACTCGCGCTGCCGTGCAGCTACGACTTCGACGTCGCCGCCAACAAGTACCTCTACTCGCTCGTCGAGGGCGTCGCGCCGCTGCTGCTGCTCTTCAGCGGCACGTGGTTCAGCGGCACTTCGGGCAGCCTGACCGTGCTCCCGATCTCTTGGGACAAGGAGGTCACCGCCGGGCTGCCGGTCGAAACCTGGCGCGCCGCGATGGACCAGCACTTCCCGGGCACGGCGTGGCTACGGCTCGGTCGGGACACCTTCGACGCGCTCTACCGGTACCGCGCCGGGAACGCCATGGTGTCGTGGGACGAGGCGGTCACCCGGCTGCTCAAGGAGGCCGACGGGTGACGACGTTCGAGGACGTGCGACCCCTCGCCGACACCGTGCTCTACGAGGGGTACGTCCTCTACCCGTACCGCGCCGACGACGCGAAGAACCGCGTGCGCTGGCAGTTCGGCGTCCTCGCCCCGTCGGCCCTCTCCGCCGTCGACCCGTCCGAGCGCTCCCGGCTGCGGGCGGAGCTGCTGCTGGACGGCCGGCCCAGTCGCGTGTTCCTGCGGGTCCGGTTCCTTCAGGTGCAACGGCGCACGGTGCTCCGCGAGACGGCCGCCGGCGAGGTGGAGGTCAGCCGGCTCGAGGCCGGCGACACCGCATACCTGCCGTTCGACGAGGCGGTCTCGCACGAGCTGGACCTCGACGTCGACCTCGCCGCCCTCGAGCCGGTGCGGTCGACCAGGAAAGTCCTGGGCGGTGTCGACCACGAACGCGTGCTCGGGGGCCGGCTACGGCGAGAACGGCTCCCGCTGGTCGCGTCGGTGACGGCGACCGCGCGGTCGCTGCCCGGCCCCTACGGGGTGACCCGGCTACGGGTCGACGTCGAGAACGTCACTGCGTGGCGTCCTGCACCGTCGCCGCTCCGCGAGGAGGCGCTGCGCCACTCACTCGTCGCGGCCCACCTGCTGGCCCGGGTTGATCGCGGCCGGTTCCTCTCCCTCACCGACCCGCCTGAGTGGGCGACCGGCTACGTCGCCGAGTGCGAGAACGACGGCGTCTGGCCGGTCCTCGCCGACGTTGACGGCCGCGCCGACGTCGTCATCTGCTCGCCGATCATCCTGCCCGACCGGCCTCAGGTGGCCCCCGAAAGCACGACGCAGTTCTTCGACGGCACCGAGATGGACGAGATGCTCAACCTTCGGGCGATGACCTTGACCGACGCCGAGAAGCGCGCGGTCCGCGGCACCGACCCGCGTGCGGCCGAGCTCCTCGACCGGGTCGAGAACCTCCCGCCGGAGCTGATGGACCGCCTGCACGGCGCCATCCGTTATCTCTCGAGCACTGCGAAGGTCGAGCCTCGCGACCTGCCACCGGACTCGGTCGATGTCGGTGGCGTGCCGGTATGCGAGGGCAGCCGGGTGCTGCTCCGACCCGGGACGCGCCGGACCGACGCGCAGGACCTGTTCGTCGCAGGACGCACGGCGACCGTGGCCAAGGTGGTCCACGACGTCGACGGGCACGACCACCTCGCGGTGCTCCTCGACGACGACCCGGGTCAGGACCTGGCCCTCGAGCAGGGCCGGTTCCTCTACTTCGCGCCCGACGAGGTCGAGCCGATCGGGGCGGCGCGATGAGCAGCGACGACGCCGGTCGGATGCTGGTCGCGGGCGTCGGCAATATTTTCAAGAGCGACGACGGGTTCGCGACGGCGGTCATCGCGAGGCTGGCGGAGCGGGCTCGCCTCGGTTGGCCCGATTGGGTTCGCCTGCACGACTACGGGATCGGCGGGGTCCATCTCGCGTACGACCTCCTCGAGGGCTACGACGACGTGGTGCTCGTCGACGCGATGCAGCGACCGGGTGGGCGTCCGGGCACCGTCTACGTCCTCGACGCCGGGCTGCCGGCCGGCCCGGCCGCCGGGACGGCACCAGCCATGGACGCGCACGACCTGGCACCTGAGACCGTCCTTGCCCTGGTCCCGGCGCTCGGCGGAACGCTGCCGCCGGTCACGGTGGTCGGTTGTGAACCCGAGGCGACCGAGGACGGGATGGGCCTCTCGGACGTGGTCGCCGCACAGGTCGACGTGGCTGCGCGGATCGTCGACGACCTGGTCACCAAGGCGGTTCGACGACGCCAGAACGACTTCCGGACCGCGCTCCGCGCGGCCACACTGGACTCAGGCTGGACCTGAGGATGAGGAGATGACGATGGGCAAGGTGGTGTCCTTCCTGGGGCTGGCCCTCATCGCGGCGGCGCTCGCGGCGGCCTACCCCGATATCAAGCGCTACGTCGAGATGCGCCGGATGTGAGCCGCTGATGTGTCTCGGGCTGGCCGGCCAGGTGATCGGTCCCACCGACGAGGCTGACCTCATGGACGTCGAGGTCGCCGGTGTCGTGCGCCCGATCAACGTCGCCCTCCTCGACGGCCCGCTCCAGCCGGGCGAGTGGGTCCTCATCCACAGCGGGTTCGCGCTCGACCGGATGACTGCCGAGGAGGCTCACGACGCGATGGCGGTCCTCGGTGGCCCGGGGGTCGAGGAGATGGTCGGCGATGGCTGACGGCGGCCCCACGCTCTTCGTCCGCTATGCGTTCCCGCCCAACAGCCACGGCTACTGCGGGCCGGGCGACAGCGCGGGCTTCCTCGGTTACGGCCTCGCCGGTGTCGTCGACCCGGGGTTCCGGCAGATGGCTCAGGCCTTCGCCGGCGCATGGCCGTACCTCGAGCTGATCGCGGGCGCCACCGACATCGAGGACCCGCTCGACCGCCGCGTGGTCGAGGCGTACTGGGTGGGGAACCGGCTGCTCGACGGCGTCGGCGTGACCACCATGGGCAACTCCATAGAGGACCGGTTCCGGTTCCGGACCGGGCCGCGGTTCTCCAACCTGGCCGAGGGGGTTCAGGCCGGCGGCCTGCCGCACCACTCGTTCCACGTCTTCTGCATCTACCCCTGGACCGGGCTGCTCGGCGAGGACCGTCCCGGCGCCGACCACGCACTCACGGTCCTCGACCGGTGCCGGATCCGTTGGGGTCGGGTGGTGGCCCTGCACGGTGACCAGGCGGTGGTGGAGTCCCGGGCGCTGACCTGGACCGGACGCCACCTCGTCCTCGCGGAACCCGCGCAGGAAAACGTCGTTCGCGCGGTCGGCGGCGTGGGGATGGTGCCAGACCTGGCCGTCGGTGACTGGGTCTCGATGCACTGGGAGTGGGTCTGCGACCGCCTCGACGCCCGGCAGCTGACGTCGCTCAAGCACTACACCAACGTGCACCTCGAGATGGTCAACGGCGGCCTCGAGCACTCGGGTCCGGCGCTCGCCCTGAGCTGAGGGGCAGGCGACCGGCTGACGAGCCGTAACCGGTCACCAGGGCGCGACGGCCGGCGCCCGGAACGTCGACCTCGTGCACCGGTACCTCGTAGAGGGCGGTCAGCTCGCCTTCGCTGAGCAGGGCCTCGGCGGGTCCGTGTCGCACCTCGGACGGTCCGCCCATGAGCACCACCGCGTCAGAGACGACCATGGCGTGGTCGGGATGGTGTGTCGTCAGCAACACGGTCAGGCCGTCGTCCGCGAGCGACCGGACGAGGCCGAGGACGAGGCCCTGGTTGCCCAGGTCGAGCCCGGTGGCCGGCTCGTCGAGCACCATCACCGGATGTCCGGAGGCCACCGCGCGGGCGACGAGGACCAGCTGCTGCTCGCCGCCGCTGAGCGTCGGGAAGGCCCGGTCGGCCAGTTCGGTGATACCGACCCGGTCCATCGCGGCGTCGGCCGCCGCTTGGTCACGCCGGCCCGGTACGGCGAAGACCCCGACGGTTGCGGCCCGGCCCATGACGACCATCTCGCGGACGGGGTAGGCGAAGGCCGTCCCCCTCGCCTGTGGAACGAACCCGGCGGGAACGTCCCGGCGTACCGAACCCTCTTGCGGCGTCAGCAAACCGGCGGCGCAGCGCACCAGGGTCGTCTTGCCGCGCCCGTTCGGCCCGAGCACCGACGTCACCGTCCCCGGCTCCAAACCGAAGGTGACGTCGCGAAACACCCAGTCCCCCGGCGCATACGCGAACCCGATCCCGACCAGGTCAAGCACGGTCCCAGATCCGATCGCGGTTGCGGCGGAGCAGGACGAAGAAAGCCGGCGCACCGACCAGAGCGGTGAGGACGCCGAGAGGGATCTCGCCGCCGGAGAGCGTGCGGGCCAGGGTGTCGACGGTGACGAGGAACGCGGCGCCCACGAGGAACGACACCGGCAGCAGGACGCGATGATCAGGGCCGACCCACATCCGCACGAGGTGCGGGATCACCAGGCCGACCCAGCCGATCACGCCGCTCACTGCGACCGCGCCGGCCACGATGAGGGCCACGGCCGTCAGCAGGGTCCACCGCACCGGCCGCGGGCGGATCCCGACCGCCGCGGCGTCCTCGTCCCCGAGCGAGAGCACGTTGATCCGCCACCTCAGCGCCAATAGGACGGCGAAACCGACGAGCACCGGGACGGCAGCGACGAGGACCTTTCCGAAGGTCGCCGTGGCCAGGCTGCCGAGCAGCCAGAAGACAATGGCCGGCAGGGTCGAGTACGGGTCGGCGAGGTAGGTCAGCAGCGACACGAGGGCGGTGAAGAACGACCCGGTGACCACTCCCCCGAGGACGATCATCAGCATCGAGGCGCCGCCGCGGCCCGCCGTGACGAGAAAGACGACACCGAGGGCCGCCATCCCGAACACGAACGCCGACGCCACCAGGTAGCCGGTGCCGAGCCCGAGGACCAGCGCGAGCGCGCCCCCGAACGAGGCGCCCGACGAGACCCCGATCACCTGCGGGCTGACCAGCGGGTTGCGGAACGCCGCCTGGAGCGCGACACCCCCGACGGCGAGCCCGCCTCCAACCAAGGCACCGAGGAGCACCCGAGGGAGCCGGACCAGGGTCACCACGTCCTGCTCGGTCGCCGGGCCGAGGTATGCGTTTCCGGTCAGCTGTCCGACGAGGACCTCGACCACGTGTCCGACCGGCACCGGGTAGCGGCCGAGCGCCATCGACACGACACCGACCACGAGAAGCGCTGCGGCGGCTGTCGGGACGGCCACGCGCGTCGTGCGGACCCCGCGTCGCGGCCCGGCCGCCGATCGACGGTCAAGCATGGAACTGCTGGTAGTCGGCCGAGCCGTCGTTGGTCGCGGTCCGCAGGATGGCGTCGAGCTCGGCCGTCGTCGGCTGGTACCCGTAGAAGCGCTGGTACGACGAGACGACGTCGGCGCGCAGGTCGTACCTCGCCTGGTCTGGGAACGCCACCATGCCGAGCCAGCGCCACATCAGCGGCGACTCGTGGCTCGGCGGGTCCCAGCGGTAGCCGCCCAGGGGGACCTTGTAGACCCGCTTCTCCCTGACCGCCGTGAGGCCACGCCACACGGTGGAGTCGTAGAGGTCCTTGGGCAGCGCAGCGTCGAAGTTCCCGAGCAGCACGATGTCCGGGTCCCACGCCAGCAGCTGCTCGGGGTCGACCCCCACCATGCCCTTGCCGGACGCGCCACCGGGTCCGCTGGCGGGGTTCTGGGCGCCCACCATGGCTATATAGCCGTCGTTGTAGGTGCCGGTGCCGGCGACCTTGAGGCCTCCCACGAACCGGTTGAGGTAGACGACCCTCGGCTTCGCGCCGGTGGTGGTCTTTCCTAGGGCCGTCATCTGTTGAGTCGCCTTCAGCGTCGCGGCGTTGAGCTGGTCGCCCCGCTCGGTCCGGCCGAGTGCCTTGGCGAACAACGAGATCCAGGTCGTCACGTCGTCCTGCGTCCCGTACTTGAGGCCCACGACCTTGAGCCCGGCGTTCTCCAGCGGCGCGATGATCCCGGTCCCCTGGTCGCCCCACTGGACGACGAGGTCCGGCTGGAGGGCCAGGACCGCCTCGACGTTGGGGGTGAACGTGTCGTCGGCGACGTCATGGCGAACCGCCAAGGCGGCCGGGAACATCGTCCCGAGGATCCCGTCGTGCACAGCCACCCACGATGCGTTCTGCATCCCGACCAGATGGTCGGCGCTCTGGTCGACGGCGACGAGGATCGACGCGGCCGGCTGCGGGATGGTGACGATCCGGCCGGCCGGTCGCTCCAGGGTAACGACGCTGCCGCGCTGGTCGGTGAGGGCGATCGGGCCCGCGGGCGTCGCGGCGTCGGTCGCTCCACCGGCTGAGGTGACCACGGAGCCACCACCGGTCCCGGACCCGCAACCGGCGAGCAGGGCTGCACCACCGGCCACTGCGCTGCCGAGGACGGTCCGCCGACTCAGGTCGCCGGCCCTCGCGGGCCGACCGCCCGGCACGGCTACTCCGACCCGGAGAGCGGACCCAAGACACGCGGAAGGGGCCGAACGCCAAGGGTCCCCACCAGCGCCGAGGGGGTCGCGAGCGCGACCACCTCGGCGTCGACGGCCCGCGTTCGCGGCCCCGCCGTCGGTCGTCTGCCGGCGGGCTCCCAGGAGTGCGGGTCGTCGGTGAGACCCAGCAGCCAGGTCACCGAGCAGTCGAGCGCCGCCGCCAGCTCAGGGAGCTTGGCGACATCGAGGCCCGAGCCGTGCTCGAGGCTGCTCAACGCCTTGTTGGTGCTGAGGACCCCGAGCCGGGCCAGCCGGCTGATGACCTGCTTCTGGGTGAGGCCGAGAGTCCGGCGCCGCTCCCGCAGGCGCTGGCTAACCACGAGGTGGCGCGTCGCGCCAAGGTCTGACGGGCTGGTCAACGTCATCGACAACCTCCCAAAGGGCGTCTCAACGTTCCGCCTGTTCCCCGGAGTCCGTCAACCCGCGAATCGGACAGTTGTGGACCAATTTGAAACCCACCGGGCTCAGCGGTCCGGCGGGGCCTCCATGTCGGCCAGCGCGTGCACGGTGTAGCGGGCGACGTTGTAGACCGGAGCGCGGGCCAGCAGCCGCTCCAGCTCCTCGTTGGAGTCCACCTCGTAGATCCACGCGCCGCCGTGAGCGCCGACGACGTGGTACCGCGCGAGCACCTTGCCCTGTTCCTCGAGCCGGGCGCCGTAGTCGGGCATCCGCCCGACCGCGCGGGCGGTCTCGGCCGAGACGAGCGACAGCTCGATGCTCCACAGCACCAGGAACTTCATGGCACGCCAGCATGCCGGACGTGGCACGATGACGGGACCGGATGGGAGGCGGTCGTGCACGAGCTGTCGCTGTGCCAGAGCATCTACGGCATCACCGACCGGGCGCGTGAGGGCCGTCCCGTCGTGACGGTTCGTCTGCGGGTCGGCGCGCTCCGCCAGGTCGTTCCCGAGACGTTGACCTACTGCTGGGGCGTCGTCACGGACACCACCCCGCTCGCGGGGTCGATGCTCGACATCGAACCGGTGGCTGCGGAGCTGAGCTGCCGGTCCTGTGGCGCGACAACGGTGTTGGCCGACCGGTTCCTCATCGCCTGCGGCACCTGCGACGGCGCCGACGTCGAGGTGGTCCACGGCGAGGAGCTGGTGGTCGCGTCACTCGACCTCGCCGAACCGGCGTCCGCGGTGAGGAGCTGAGCGGGCCATGGGCCGCTTCCACCGGCACGTCGACGGCACGACGCATACTCACGAGAGGCATGACCACGAGCTCGGCGACCACACCGCCTACGCAACGGGACCCGAGCGGGTGACCGTCCTCGAGCGGATCTTCACCGAGAACGACCGCGCGGCCGACGCGAACCGGAGCGCCTTCGCCGACGCCGGTGTCGTCTGCCTCAACGTCATGTCCTCGCCCGGCGCCGGCAAGACGACCGTGCTCGCGACGACGCTGACCCACCTGCGGGAACGCGGCCTGCGGGCCGGAGTCGTCGAGGGCGACATCGAGACGAGCATCGACGCCGACCGGCTTCGCGGCCTCGCGCAGCAGGTCTCGCTCCTCAACACCGCCAACGGCTTCGGAGGCGAGTGCCACCTGGACGCGCCGATGGTCGCCCGGGCTCTGCACGGGCTCGATCTCGAAGAGCTGGATGTCGTCCTCGTCGAGAACGTCGGCAACCTGGTCTGCCCGGCGGAGTTCGACGTGGGTGCGCACCAGCGAGTGATGGTCTGCTCGGTCACCGAGGGCGAGGACAAACCACTGAAGTACCCCGTGATGTTCCGCTCGGTCGACGCAGTGCTCGTCAACAAGACCGACCTGCTCCCCTATCTCGACCTCGACATCGACCTGCTCGAACGCAACATCCGCACGGTCAACCCCACCGCGGCTCTGCTCCGCATAAGCGCCCGCACGGGCGACGGCCTCGACTCCTGGTATGCGTGGCTTGACGAGGCGATCACGAGCTGAGCTGCCCGGCGCCCGCGCCGGACCCCGAGTTGCCGCTCGGGTGCGGTGACAGGGGCATAAGCGTGAACAGGATCGTCGGACGGCCGTTGCGGCGTCCGAGACGTCTCTGACGTGCTGGTCGAACGCCCACCGGTGACCCCGAGGGTCCAACACCTGCTCGCGAACCCTGGTCGCCGTGGCCGCCCCGTTCCCCGGTGGCACGCTGGCCACGCCGTCCCGACGATCTATTACACGTTCGGGACCAAGGCGGTGCTCCTTGAGGAATCCTGGGGGCAGCCGTCCTCGGGCCTCAAGCCACATCTCCCGGTCGCCCAAGTTGGGCGTCCAGTGCATGAGGTTTCGCCGGCACTCCCTCATCGATCCAGGGTAGGCGCGTCCACTCGTGATCGCCGCGGCCGGGTTTCGCGGTGGAATCGTCGCGCTGCTGATGCCGTCCGCCGACCGGGAGGCATGATCACCACCACCGTGTCCGGGATAGAGGTCAGGCTCCGATGGTGTAGTGGATGGCATGGAAGCAGCCGAGCGCCTCAAGCGTCTGTCCTCTGCGGCGACAGCGCTGACCCGTGCCGTGTTGGAATCGGCGGCAGACACTTCGCGGGAGGTGCGTCGCGAGGCGTTTGACGGTTCGGTTCGGGACGCGGGAGTTGCCGGGTATGTGGCTCTGGTGGAGCGGGAGGCACGCCTGGTTACCGACTCGCAGCTGACGCAGCTTCGGCAGGAGGGACTGTCCAAGGACGCTATTTTCGAGGTTACGGCGGCGGCGGCCGTGGGTGCGGCGCGGCGTCGCTTCGACGCGGGTGTGGCGATGTTGCAGCGTGAGGGCGGGTTGTGATGCGTCTTCCGTTGTACTCGCGGGGTCGATCCCAGCGGCAGCGTCTGGTGCTGCGGGGTGCTCGCCACGCCGGTGTCGACTTCGACGACGTTGTCCGGGTCTGCCTACGCAGACCCGCCTTCTTCGGGGCGCCTTTCCTGGCCCTGGCCCAGGAGGTGCTTCGAGGTGATTCGGTGTGGTCGGCGGGCGAACGGGAGTTCTTCGCCGCGGTGGTTTCCGGTGCGAATCGGTGCGGCTTCTGCGTCGGGACGCACGCCGAGATCGCCCGGCTGACGCTGGGGCCGATCATCGACGACACCTGGAAGGACGGCCGCTACGGCGCGCAGGCGACCGCCGGCGGAGAACGTGCTTCAGGCGCTGACCCGCAACCCTGACCTGGTTCCACGCACCGAGTTGACGGCCGCCCGGGCCGCCGGCCTCGATGAGGCCGCCCTGATCGACGCCCTCTATGTGGCGTACATGTTCAACGTGATCAACCGGATCGCCGACGCGCTCGACTTCACCCATAGGTCCGAGCGTGACCGTCTGCGTGGAGCCTGGATACTCCGACACAACGGCTACCGGCTACCTGCCTGGCTACTGCGCTGACCCTTGCGAATCTCCGGTGCGGGGCCCGACCCGACGTGCGAGGCGGTGCGCTCTCTGCGCTCGTGGACGCCGCTCGGCATCGACAGTTCACGAGCGGCATGCGCGGCGCGGGCTGGTAGCCATCCAGCGAGCTGGCACCGTGGCGATCGGCGATCTCCCGGGGCAGACTCTTCGACCTGGCCGGTCGGGCGCTCACTCGGGTCACTCGGGGTCAGTCGGGATGAGAATGTGGAACTCGGCACCCGGGTGGGCGTCGCTGACCCAGATCTGGCCACTCATTGCTTGGGTTAGCTGGCGGGCGATGTACAGGCCCAGGCCGGTCCCTGGGACGGTCCCTCGGCCTAGCCGCCGGAAGGGCTCGAACACGGCGAGGGCGAGGTGCTTGGGGATTCCTGGGCCGTAGTCCCGGACGCGAATCTCAACGTGGTGCCCGGCCCGGCGGGCGGAGACGTCGACGGGCTCTCCCGGTGTCGAGTAGAGGTCAGCGTTGCGGAGAAGCGCGGCCAGTACTTGCCGCAGCCGCAGCGGGTCGCACACGGCGGTGCCGACAGCATCGTCACCCGACCAGTTCACCTGGCGGGTGCTCTCGGGGTCGACGGCGTCGATGGCGCGCCGGACGATGCGCGCGATGTCGGTCTTCGTCGGCGTGACGGTGAACTCGATATTGCCGGGCCCGGAGGCCGCCGAAAGCAGGTCGTCCAGTAGGCGCTGCAACAGCTCGGTCTGAGACAGCATGATCTGGTAGAACTCGGTGCGCTGCTCGCGGCTGAGCTGGTCACCGAGTGAGAGCAGCATTCGCAGGTACCCCTTGATCGGGGTCAGCGGCGTGCGCAGCTCGTGCGAAATCGTCGCAATGAAGTCCTGCTTGGTCTGCTCGAGCTGTCGTTCCGCCTCCCACCGCGCGTCGTCGGCGAAGTCGCGGGCAGCGATCGCGGCGGTGAGCATCTCCTCCTGCTCCCGGAGCACCAGGTCGCGTAGCGCCGTGGTGTAACCCTCAGCCACCGAGGCAACGATGCTTCCCCAACGCTCTCCAAGCCCGACCTGGCCACCGGTCAGTTCGTCGGTCGCGCCCAGCAGCACCTGAAGCGTCAGCGACAGGCTTCTGGGGTTGGTCAGATGGGCCTCCACCAGCTGGTTACCGACGATGGCCCCTCCTGCAGCAGAACGTTTCCGGTCGAGAAGGAGACCATCGAGCTCCTCGACCAGGCCACGTAGTACCTCCGCCAGGTCTTGCGGGCTTATGGCCACGTAGCTCGTGCCAATGACGGCGCGTCTCCACCGCTCCGCAACCGAAGCGCGCAACCGGGCCCGGTCTCGTTCGGCAGGCGACCCTGGCTCAGGTGCCGCTGTCACATCTTGCGGCCAACGCCGGCGTACCCGACCATCCGCTGTGTCGCCGTGTCGTCATCGCTGTCGGGGCGCCATCGGGGGATTGGCACCAGCCCTGGCTCCACCATCTCAAGCCCCGCGAAGAAGTCAGTGATCTGCGGTTCCGTCCGCATGGTCATCGGGGTCGGTGTCCGCTCGTACAGCTTCTGGTGCGATCCAGCCAGGACGGGCTGCCCATCCGCGCTGGCGTGCGATAGGACCAGGTAGCTACCCGGGCGCAGCTGATCAAGGCAGCGGCGGACGGCCGCATACGGGTCATCGGCCTCGGCGACGAAGTGCAGCACGGCCACCAGCAGCAGCGCGACCGGTCGCTCGAGGTCCAGGAGCTCCCGCAGCGCCGGACTGTCGAACAGGCTGGGCGCGTCGCGAAGGTCGGCCTCGACCACCGCGGTCAACGGTGTGTCCGCCAGGATGGCCCGGCTGTGCGCGACCGCCACCGGATCGTTGTCCACATACACCACGCGGGCGGTCGGCCTGCCGGGCTGGACGACCTCATGGACGCTTCCCGCGGTCGGGATGCCGGACCCTATGTCGACAAACTGGTCCACCCCCTGGCTCGAGACATAACCAACCGCCCGCCGTAGGAAAGCCCGGTTGGCCTGCATCATCGACGGCAGCTCCGGCCACATCCTGATTGCTTCCTCGGCCATCCGGCGGTCGACGGAGAAGTTGTGTGAGCCGCCCAGGTAGTAGTCGTACACGCGGGCCGCGCTCGGACGGGTTAGGTCGATCCCCGGGGGGGCCCAGCTCGGTCGACTCATCCAGCACTCCAAAAAAGGGCGATGCGCTCAGCCCAACGAGCGAGGCCTCTGCAGATCATCACCAATTTACGCCCACATGTACGCCACTCGTACGGCAATGCACGGCGTTCATGTCCATCGTCCGACGGGGTTTAGCTCAACCGCATCCGTTCCGGCGATGAAATGACACCGGTAGGTGGAGTCTCCAGACGCGGGCCATCGAGTGAGCGAACACAGGCCTCACGTCAGGCGGTCCGCGGGGCAGCTCGTGCCCATGCCCGGTCCGAGGACCGGATCGCGATCGGCGCCCACCTGGGGCAACAACGATGCCTTCAGGCGTGCGATCGCGGACCCTTTCCCTGCGTACCCCGACCAGAACGAACGCGACTACCAGGCCTTGGTCGACCCTGTCGAATCGGGCGGCCTGGAGGCACAGACCGGGCTGTAGCCGCACCGCGCCCGCCCGCGGAACGGGCTAGATTCCGGGCACAGTCCCCG
>NZ_DATBTV010000116.1:0-51143 GCF_036559105.1 Lapillicoccus sp.
GTTCTCCAGCCCGGTCGCGTCGAAGGGCATCGCGAACGTCGCGCTCGCGCCGGCACCGACCGGGCTCGCCGCGACGCGGGAGCGAAAGCTGCCGTCCCCCGTGGACTCGACGAGCAGGTCGAAGTTCTCGTATGCGCGCGCTGGCACCTCGTCGGCTCCCGTCAGTCCCTCAGCGTCATGGTGCCCCAGCGGCCTCTGGCCGAGCCGGGGTCCTTGACCTCTGCGAGTGCGCTGTTGTTGCTGAGCTTCGAACGCCGCTGCCCGCGCTCAGGTCCCGTTGAGGCAGCGTCAATGACGTAGAGGTTCAGCCCCATCATCGCCCCGCGTGCGTCGGCCAGATCGATCGTCCGGAGGGGCATGCGCGCCTCAATGGTGTACCCGGTCGACGTGATCTTGCTTGCGCCGTCGACGTTCGCCATCGGGACCAGGAAACTGTAGTTCTGACCCGCTGCGTCGCGGTAGCCCAGGGCGTTGGCGATCTGGCGCCCAGGTGGGATCGGGGCAAAGACGAGAACGTGGTCCGTCCACTCCATCTCGTCGAGGGTGTGCGGCTGTGAGGATCCGAACTCAATGGCGACGGCGTCACCGTTGGAGATCTGTTGGGCGTTGTCCCCGTGGATCTGGGTCAGCTGCGGGTCAGTGACGTCGGCGAAGACGTAGAGCCAGTCGTGGTCCCATCCCAACCGCCACGTGGCGCGCACGTTCGTCGCCGAGCCCTGGACGAGGTCGTCGCTCGAGACCGGAGTGATGTTCGCAGACCAGTCCTCGGCCGAACCGTCCAAGACGGGGGGTGCCCCTAGTCGATGCGCGTCCACGGCCGGGCCGCTGAGTGCGGAGAAGTAGTTGAGCGACGGCGACGTCGGCGAGGAAAACCTAGGGAGGTTGTCGTAGGTCTGACGATAGATGTAGTACTGGAGGCCGGCGTACGCCAGGACGAGCATGACGACGACTGCAGCGCCGATGGCGAGAGCGCGACGAGCCCCCGGCAGTCGGGTCCACCGACGGCGTGGATCCTCGGGTGGGGGAGGCTCGCCAGGGCTCTCTGCGCTGGCGTTGCCGACCTCTCTGGTTAGGTCGAAGATGACTCCGTCGTTCGTCCTCAGGTACAGGACCGGAGTGGCCCACTCGCTCGGGTAGGCCATGAGGATCGCCTTGCGGGCACTAGCGATCGCCTGGTCCACGGGATTACCTCGCGCGATGGCTCGGTAGAGCGAGCGGCTGAAGGTACTTGCCGCCTTGTCGCTGATGGGGAACTGCATCGCGGCGACAGCGCTGACGCTGAACTGGACCAGGCCCTGGGCCATCCCGCCGAAGACATCGTGCGAGTCTCCGCGTGCGGACTGACAGGCGTTGAGGACGACGAGCTTCAGCTCCTCGACGTCCTGCAGCACCGACCCGAGCCGGTCGGCACCGATGGGGTTCTTGGTGGAGTAGTTCGTGCAGAAGTAGACGACGCCCTCCTGGGAGGCCTCGTCGAAGTCACCGTGCCCGACGAAGTGGACGATGTGCACGGGGCCGTCGCTGAGCCGGTCCAGCAACCGTGCGGGGGTCGCTGGGTCGGGTAGTCGTTCCAGGCGGACCACGTCACGGTCGATGAGTGGCTTCAGCTCTTGCTGCACCGCACGCCACTCGTTCTCGGTGTCGAGGTCGGGAAGATCAGTGGGCGAGCAGATCACGAAGAGGATGGTCAGCGGGCCCTCGACCCGTTGGGCCTTCGAGGTGCCTCGGTCACCGAGGAACCGGATGACCGGCGTTGACTCGGACTGCGCGGGATACCGGTTCGTCCGGACGCTGTACAGCAGCTCCCACGGGAGCCCGGCGAGCGACGGGGCGTCGGTGAGCTTCAGCCGGAGCCGGAGCCCGCAGTCGCGGGCCTGGACCTGCTCGAGGGAGCGCGTCCAGGCGTCCCGGATGTCCTCGGTGAACACCGCGGAGTACAGCGCGCCACCCAACTCCTTCGAGGCGACCTCCCGGGCATCACCCGGGCCGCGGCGCATATCCGTGCGACCGGGGTCGAGCTTGAGGAGCAGGTTCTCCAGCTTCGTCTCGTCGAAAGGCAGGACGAACCGCGTCGAAGGGGTCTCGTTGGACGGGCATGCCGTCACTCGGGCCTGGTACCCGCCGTGCTCCTCCTCGATGAGGAGGTCGAAGTTCTCGTACCGACGGGACGCCACGGTGGCTCGCGTCAACCCTCGAGATGGAGCGTGCCCCAGATGCTGCGGAACTGGGCGTCGTTGCCCTTCCGTGCGGGGTTGTTGCTCACGAAGGAGCTGAGCTCGCCCGCCTTGGCACCGGTCGCCACGGAGTCGCTGACGTTGAGGTTCATGCCGTACTCGTTGCCGCCGGAGATGCTCTCGGCGCCGAGCGTCGACCACGGGATCGCCGCCTCGATGACGTACCCGTCCTTGGTCTTCGCGGTGGCCGCGCGCAGCCCCTGGATGGTGTTCGGGCCGCGGGTGAAGACCGAGCCGTTCGGCACGTTGATCGCGCTGATCACGGTGTCGTCGGTGAAGGTCGCCGGCCCGAGCAGGACGTGCTTGTCACCGGTCTCGAGCGAGGCGTTCTTGTTCTTCGGCAGGGCGGTCCCGAACTCGAAGCTCACCCCGTCGCCCTTGAACAGCTGGGACGTGTCCGACCCGTGGGTCTGCAGTGCGGTCCGGTCGACGACGTGCACGATGGCGTACAGGTTCGAGTCGTCCCAGGCCAGCCCCCAGTGGCCGAGCAGACCGGTGTCGCTTCCCGCGATGAGCACGTTGCTGTCGAAGGTCGGGATGTTGCTCGGCCAGTCGGAGGCGTCCCCGTTGATCGTCAGGCCGGTCGTCAGGTGCACCGCCGAGATCTTCGGACCGGTCAGGGTGCTCGCCTCCCCGCTGTTGTTGCTCGTCGGGTCGACCTTGTCCGGCAGCTGCGAGCCGTACCAGGCGAGCCCGCCAAACGCGATAGCCGCGACCGCCAGGACGATGGTGATGATGAGGCCCCACCGGGGCTTCTTCGGGTTGGGGGGGTTGACGTACCGCGGTGGCGCCTGGCCGGGACCGCTCTGCCATGGAGGCGACTGCTGGGTCGGCTGCTGCTGAGGGTAGGTGGGCTGCGGCTGGTACGTCGGCCGGTATGCGGGTGCTCCGGTCGGCGCCGTCGCTGCCGCTGTCGCGGGCATCGCCCGGGTCACCGGCGGCGTCGGCGCGGTCGTTGCGCCCGCCCCCGCCCCAGCGGCCGTGGTCGCCGCTGCAGCCGCGGCGACCCCGCGCAGCGGGCCGGTCTCGGGGGAGGCTTCGTCGGTTCTCGCTGCCGTCGGCTCAACCTCCGGGGTGAGGGCTAGCGGGGTGAGGGATACCGGGGCGAGGGCTACCGGCTTGAGCTCCTCGGGCTGGACACCCTGCGGCGTCGGAGCCGGTTCGAGCAGCACCTCCTCGGCGGTCTTGCGGGTGGTCTCCGTCGTCTCGGCATCGGTGGCCAGCGCGTCCCGGGCGCGCTCCTCGTCCTCGGCTTCCACCGGGGGCGCCGGCGAGGGGACGGCGGTCACCGCGGGCTGCGCCACGATGTGGTCGAACACGCGACCGTCCGGAGAGCGAAGGAAGAGCACCGGGGTGGCCCACTCCGCCGCAAACTCCGCGATGAGTGCCTTGCGCGCGCTGGTCGCTGCCTGGTCGACGGGGAAGCCGTCGGCGAGCGCGCCGTAGAACTCACCGGTGAACGCGGTCGCTGCGCCGTCCGAGATGGGGAACTGCATGGCGACGACCGCGGTGCAGTCCTGCTGCACGAGGCCCTGCGCCATCCCGCTGAACGGGTCGGTGCTGTCGACGCGTGCCGACTGGCAGGCGTTGAGCAGGACCAGCCGCAGCGGGTCGTGGTCGCGCAGGTAGGGACCGAGGACGGTCGGGCTGACCTTGGTGCTGCGCCCGTAGCGGTCCTGGAAGTAGACGACGCCATCCTGGATACGGTCGTCGTAGTCACCGTGTCCGATGAAGTGCAGGATGTGAACGTCGTTCTGCCGCAACCACGCCGACAGCGCCTGGATCGTCGGGGCGGGCAACCGGTCGATCTTCACGGTGCCCTCGTCGACCTTCGCGGCGAGCGAGTCCTGCACGCGTCGCCACTCGGCCTCGACGTCGAGCTCCGGCAGGTCGGTGGGCGAGGAGATGACGACGAGGATGCGCAGCGCACCGTCGACCGTCAGCGGCCGCGGGGGCTGGGGCACCTCGAGGTAGCGGACCACCGGAGTGCGCTCGGACTGCGCGATGAAGCTGTTGCCGCGGCGGTCGTAGAGCAGCTCCCACGGCAGGCCGGCGATCGAGGGCGCGTCGGTGAGCCGCAGCCGCAGCCGCAGGCCGTCGCCGTGGTCGCGGGCGTAGTCCTGCGACCGCTGCCAGGTCAGCATGATGTCCTCGGAGAAGACGCTCTCGAACAACGGGCCACCGAGGTCCATCGACGCCTGGCTCTGCGGGTCGGAACCGGCCCGACGGGTGCCGCTGCGACCGGGGTCGAGCTTGAGTAGCAGGTTCTCCAGCTGGGTCGCGTCGAACGGCAGGGAGAACCGGCCGCTGGGAGACTCGCCGAGCGGGCTCGTCGTCACCCGAGCGCGGAACGAATCGCCCTCCGCCGCTTCGAGAAGGAGGTCGAAGTTCTGATAGGTCCTTGAGGCCATCGCCGGCCCTTTCGCACGGTCCCGTTTACCCCATGTTGGAGCCGCGACCTGCCGCGATGATACCGCCGTAGCCGCATCGGTATGGGGGGATTCGTCCCGTGGTCCGCCGCCGAGAACCCTTCCGCCGCGTCTGTCGCATACCGGAAAATGACCTCATCGAAGATGCCCGGGCGACATACGGGTATCTGGCCCTCGCTCGACGACTCCGTGAGGATCGTGGGACCCATGCCAGGAGTGGACGCGTGGTGCGCGTTGGCCGACCAGGTCGTTGCCGCCAACGACCCGGCGATCGAGGACCGCGCGCGGACCATGCTGGTCAGCCTCGGCGTGACGGACGACGAGCGCGCCGAGCTCGCGGAGACGATCCGCGGGCGGGAGGACCCGGCCGGCCTGCTCCTCGCGCAGGTGGTGGCGTACGCGCATACCGACGGGTCCGACGACGCACCGGTGACCAGCTCGGCGACACCGGACCAGATGGACGCGGCCATAGCCCTCTCGGGTCGGCTGCTCGCGGGTCCGGCCGCCACGATGGCCGCCCGCCTCGGTGCTGCCGCCCGCGACGTGCTGGCGCACCTGCCGGCCGATGCCGCCGGCTCGCTGGTCTCCGGGCTCGTCACCGCATCGCTGTCGATGACCGACCCGGCAATGCGCACCGCCGCACTGGCCACCGTCGTCGACGCCACCAGCTCCGTGACGATGGGCCGGCTCCCGGTGGCGACGGTGGTGACCGAGGTGGTGAAGGCAGGACCGCCGGACGGCGACCGCGAGCTGGTCGCGAGGCTGCTGGCCCGGACCTCGTCGTCGCGACTGCTCTCCGGCGTCCTCGACTCCCTCCGTGACGGCACGGAGCCTCGGGCGGTCCTGGAGCTCCTCGAGCTGGTCGCCCTACTGCGCGACACCCAGGCGCCGCCCCCACCGCCAGCGGCCGCCGACCGGGAGATCGACCTCGGCGCAGCGCCGGTTCCGTCCGAGACGGTCTTCCGCGGCCCGGCCGGCGGACACGCGGAGATCGCCCGGAAGCCCCCGACGAAGCCGGCCGTACCCGCGCAGGAGCAACCACCCGGGGGAGTCCTGCGGTCCGCATACCCGCGCATCGACGTCGACGCCCATCGCGAGGTGCGCCCCGAGGTCGTCGTCATCGACGAGCCGTTCGACGTGGTCGTGGGGCTGGCCAAGTTCCAGGACGCGGCGATCACGCAGACCGGGGCGATGCGGTTCATGGCCGGCGCGACCACAGAGCTCCAGCTGGTTCTCGTCTACGACCCGAACTCCCTTCAGGCACAAGGCGATACGCGGCTGACGCTCAACGTCAGCGACGCCGAGCCCTATCCCACGGCGACGGTCTCGTTCGTCGCGGCGTACCGGCCGGACCTGCCCAGTGAGCGCCGGATCGGCGTCCACTACATCGTCGGTGGCCAGGTGGTCGGCATCGCGTGGCGCAGTCTGATCGCCGTTCCTTATGCCAAGGACGTCGCGAACGCCCCCACCCCGCAGACCGGCCCGGACGCGCTGATGGAGCTCGAACCCCTGCTCGGCGTGGACCAGCCCGAGCTCATCCTGTCGATCTGCGCCTCCGACGGCGCCGCCACGGGGGAGTTCATCTGGACGGCGTACGCGGCGGCCTCCGACGTCACGGTGCCGGACGCGCCGCGGTCCTCGAGGCTCGACTCCGACCTGCAGGGCTTCGTCAGCGACATGCGGCAGACCGTCTCGCGGGCGAAGGGGACGTACGAGGAGTACCTGTCGCTGGCCGGCGCGGCCATCCGCATGGGGCGGGCGGTCCCGGACGGGATCCAGGCCGTGTTGCGGAAGGTCGTGGAGGACCCGGCGCGCACCACAGCACCGACGATCCTGCTCCTCACCGAGGAGGTGACGCTGCCCTGGGAACTCGCGGTTTTCGACCCCCCGCTAGACAGTGCGTGGGGCGGGATCTCGCCGTTCCTCGGCTCCCACGCGGCGATCGCGCGCTGGCCGCTCAGCGAGAAGCGTCCGCGCCCGACGCCGAGGTCGGCGGTTGCCGTCAAGCGGGCGGCGGTCCTCACGGCCGACTACACCGGTGTCATGGGTTGGGGTGAGCTGAAGGAGGCGCAGGAGGAGGCCGACTTCGTCACCACCCTGTTCACGTCGGCGTTCCCGGTCACGCCCTCCCTCGGTGACGTCATCGATCTCCTCAGCGGCAACCCGTCCGCGGACGTGGTTCACGTCGCACTGCACGGGCAGTTCGACGCGCAGGGTGACGAGGGCGGACTGGTCCTGCTCGCGAAGGACGCGGCCGGGAACCTCACGACCACCGCCCAGTTCCTCAAGCCGGACCAGGTCCTCAACGGCCGCCTCGACAACGGTCCGTTCGTCTTTCTCAACGCCTGCCAGGTGGGTTCCGACAAGCGCGTGCTCGCCGACAACGGGGGGTTCGCCTCGACCTTGCTCCAGATCGGCGCTACCGGTGTCGTCGCTCCCCTGTGGAACGTCAACGACGTGACCGCTGCCGAATGCGCGCGCGCCTTCTACGCCGCGACGTGGAGCGCGATCGGCGAGGGCGACGCGTCGACCCGGGTGTCAGCGGCGGAGGCGGTCCGGTCGCTGCGGGCGAAGTACACCCAGTCGGCGACACAGACCGCGACGCCTGGCATCGACGCGACGCTGATCGCCTTCCAGGTGTTCGGCCACCCCCGGCTCCGGCTCGACCGGGGCTGACCCGACCCCGAGCTGACCCGACCCCGAGCTGACCCGACCCACGAAGGAGTGCGATGGCTGAGAACCTGCGGCCCGAAGGAATCCCCGTCACCATCGGGACCGTTCGGATCTCCACGCCCGGCCTGACCGGCCGCGTCGAGGTGTACCAACCGGGGACCGCCGGGATGCGGGGGGCCGAGAGCTCGACGGAGGCGTTCCGCCGGGCGCTTGACGACGCCGGCGTGGTGGAGCAGCTGACCGTCGAGATCACCGGTCAGCGCGAGCTGGACAACGCCGGAGGCAGCCGCGGCGGTGGGGGCGGCAGCGAGATCGTGGTCGAGGTCCCGCCGCCGGGCACCGGCAACGGCCAGCTGCTCCTGTATGCGGCGGAGGACGGTTCGCTCTCGTGGCACCTTCCCGACGACGTGCCTCCGGACCAGGCCGTGAGCCGCGGTGGCGACCGGCGCACGTACCGGCTGCCGCGCGAGGTGGTCCTCGCCGACCCGGCCTCGGCCGGTGGGCAGCGCGGCATCCTCGGGGCCGTCGGGTCGAAGCTGTTCAAGATCCTCGTGTTTCCGCTCATCGACCCGATCCTGGGCAAGGTCGGCGACTACTTCGCCGCCCGGTGGGAACAGAAGAACCGGCGCAACCTCGTGCGGTGGTTCGACCCGGGCGACTACCAGCGCGCCGACGTCGTGGCATTCGCGGCGCCGGACTGGACGCGGGTGAGCGGCGGCACCGCGCTCCTGTTCATCCACGGCACGACCGCACAGTCCAACACCGCGTTCGACCAGCTGCCGGCCGAGACGCTGACGGAGCTCGGACGTCGTTACCAGGGAAGGGTTTTCGCGCTCGACCACTTCACGATCTCGGTGACGCCGCACGACAACGTGACGTGGCTGGCCGAGCAGCTCACGGCGCTGGGTGGCGGTTCTCCACTCACGCTCGACATCGTGAGCCACTCCCGTGGTGGCCTCGTCGGTCGGGTGCTCGCTGAACGGGCCGCCGACGTCGGGCTGTCCGGCAAGGTCACGGTGCGCAACTTCGTGATGGTGGCGTCGCCCAACGCCGGGACGGCGCTCGCGGACAAGGCGCACCTGTCGCAGCTGATGGACCGCGTCACCGACCTCGCCCAGTTCATCCCCGACGCCGGCGTGACCGACGTCGTCGGGCTGGTGCTGTCGATCCTCAAGCAGCTGACCGTCGGTGCGTTCGGCGGTCTCGAGGGAATCATGTCCATGGACCCGCAGGGCGATTACCTCAGGGCGTTCAACAGGACACCGGGCTCGACCGCGACATACCGGGCGATCGGGTCGAACTACGAGCCGGTACGCGGCTCGTCACTGGCCCGGATCGCCCGGAACGCCGGCACCGACTTCGTGTTCCAGAAGGCGAACAACGACCTCGTCGTCCCGACCAACGGGGCGTACGAGGTCGACGGCGTGACGGGGTTCCCGATCGCCGACCCCCTCGTCTTCCCGGCGGAGGCGGGCGTCGACCACGCGTCGTACTTCACCCGACCCGAGGTCTCGGCGAAGCTGCTGGAGTGGCTCCCGGGCTGATATGCCGCAGGGCTTCCCGCCTCGACATCCTGGACAGCTCTGCGGCGTGGGCGTCGACGAAGGCGCGCACCCAGTCCGGTGCCACGCGGGCGTGGTCGCGCAGCGCCCACCCGATCGCCTTGCGGATGAAGAAGTCCCGGTCGGCGAGGTTCGGTTCGATGGCGTCGGTGAGCAGGTCCTGGTCGAGCCGTTCCCCTCGACCGACCTGGCTGATGATCGCCGTCCGCCGAAGCCAGAGGTGCTCGTCGACAGCCCACTCGCGCAGCCGCAGCCCCTCGACGTCCGGCGAGCCCTCGAGCACCTCGCGAACCACGTGGGTCGCGACCTCGTCGACGACGTCCCACCACGCCCCGGTCATGACCAGGTGCCGCCAGAGCGGCATGGACTCGCTGTCGAGCCAGAGGCGGTAGGCGCGGTACCGCGCGAGGGCGATCGCCGCGTACCACTCCTCGCGGTAGGCGACCCCGTCCCAGAGGGCGCGGATGGTCGCGTCCCACTGCTCCCGCCCGGCCATCCGGAAGCCGGGGTCGGCGAAGATCGGGCGCAGCACCGTGGTGAGCTGGGGTGAGGTGAGCCCCCTGTAGGGCAGTGCCGACTTCATGTAGCGCTGCTGGCCCGCGGCCCGATCGGGGTCGGCGTGGCGGGTCAGCTCGGCGCGGACCGTCTCGACGAGGTCGAGGTGGACGTGGAGCTGGAGGTCAGGCGTAACGCACCGCAGCCCGGGCGCGGGCCTTCTCGGCCTCGACCTCGCGGTTCTTGGGCGGCGCCGTGGTCGACAGGTGGTCCAGCAGGTGCTGCGTGGCGTGCGCGACCTCCTCGACGGCCTCGTCGAACGCGGCCTGGTTCGCCTGTGACGGCTTGGTCGACCCGGAGACCTTACGGACGTACTGGAGGGCGGCCGAGCGCACCTCGTCGGTCGTCGCCGGGGGCTCGAAGTTGTACAGCTGGCGGATGTTCCGGCACATGCCTCGACTCTAGGCACCGTCGGTGGACACGCCGAAACTGGTTCGTGACTTTCTGTTGTCCACAGGTGGTGGACGACGATCCGGGCACGTCGCCCCGCACGAACGCGGCCGAACCTGGGAGCCCCATGCACCGGCCCTCCCCAGGTTGTCCCCAGGCTGCCCCGGCGTGGTGCACACCGTTGTCCACACCTGGTCCACAGGGCGGGTTTGAACGCCGACCCCGCCACCCCTAGCGTGACAGGGCGCCAGCGTCGCCCAGCCCGAACCACCCTGATCCGGTGGCTGTCGGCGGTCGATGGTGCCATGGAGTGGACACCAGTTCGAACGGCCAGCTCGGAGAGGAACGCGAGGCGCGGTGGCGACCAGGTGACCATCACATGACGATCCAGGAGCTCTTCCCCCAGCGGACCGACGGGCCGACCGACGACCGGCTCCCGCCCCAGGACCTGCACGCGGAGCAGTCGGTCCTCGGCGGCATGCTCCTGTCCAAGGACGCCATCGCCGACTGTGTCGAGGTGCTCCGGTCGGCCGACTTCTACCGGCCGCAGCATGAGGCGATCTTCGACGCGGTCCTCAGCCTCTACGGCCGGGGCGAGCCCGCCGACGCGATCACCGTCTCGGACGAGCTCGGCAAGCGCGGCGACCTGGGTCGGGTGGGCGGCCAGGCCTACCTCCACCAGCTGATCTCCTCGGTGCCGACGGCCGCGAACGCCGGCTACTACGCGCAGATCGTCGCCGAGCGCGCGGTGCTGAGGCGGCTGGTCGAGGCGGGCACGAAGATCGTCCAGCTCGGCTACGCCCAGGGTGGCGGTGACGTCGAGGACATCGTCAACGCGGCTCAGGCCGAGGTCTACGCGGTCGTTGACAAGCGGGGCGGCGAGGACTACCACCGCCTCGGCGACATCCTCGAGATGACCGTCGACGAGATCGAGGTCGCGTCGGGCAAGTCCGGCGAGATGACCGGTGTACCAACGGGATTCACGGATCTCGACTCGCTGACGAACGGACTGCACCCGGGGCAGATGATCGTCCTGGCCGCTAGACCGGCGATTGGGAAATCAACGCTCGGTTTGGACATCGTCCGGTCGGCCGCGATTCGGCACAACCTGGCGTCGGTGATCTTCTCGCTCGAGATGAGCAAGACCGAGATCACCATGCGACTGCTCTCCGCCGAGGCCGGGATCCAGCTGCAGCACATGCGCAAGGGCACCATGCGCGAAGAGGACTGGACTCGGTTGGCGTCGACGATGGGCCGGGTGTCCGAGGCGCCGCTGTTCATCGACGACTCGCCCAACATGAACCTCATGGAGATCCGGGCCAAGTGCCGACGGCTCAAGCAGCGCGACAACCTCAAGCTCGTCGTCATCGACTACCTCCAGCTGATGTCCTCCGGCAAGCGGGTCGAGTCGCGACAGCAGGAGGTCTCCGAGTTCTCGCGGGCACTCAAGCTGCTGGCCAAGGAGCTCGAGGTCCCAGTCGTGGCGATCTCCCAGCTCAACCGTGGTCCCGAGCAACGAACCGACAAGAAGCCGCAGATGTCCGATTTGCGCGAATCAGGCAGTATCGAGCAGGACGCGGACATGGTGATCCTGCTGCACCGCGAGGAGGCCTACGAGCGGGAGAGCCCCCGCGCTGGCGAGGCCGACCTCATCGTTGCCAAGCACCGCAACGGGCCCACCGACACGATCGTGCTGGCGTTCCAGGGCCATTACAGTCGGTTCACCAACATGGCGCCGAGCTTCTGAGCGGGTATGCCCGCGTTGTTGTCGAGATGCAGTCAATCTTGTAAGAACGGCGGTTGACTCCAAGAATTAGCCGACGTTAAGCACCTCGGGCGTGTTCGCAGAGGGTGATCAGTGAGGGCGACTCCTTGAGACTGCGTGGCGACGGTGTCCCCGCCACTGACCCGTGATGAAGGATCGGGGTCCGAGGCGACTGGCCGTCGCGCCCCCGCGGGGGACAACACACCTGCGGCCGCGACCGCGGCGCGCTAGGACTGCAACAGCTGTCAGCTTCGTCAGTTGTCGTGGCGCCAGGCCCATGACCCGTCCGCTGTCCTGGCATCCGCGCCTGCCACGGGGAGGGCGGTGACCTCGCCAGACATCTTTGCCGCGAGTCAGAGTCTGGGAAGAAGGAAGCGACAACGCCGCCCCGAAGGGTCTTCGTCGGGTACGCCCGCTTCGACAGAGCACCATTCGCATCCACGGTCCGGGTGCAGGTCCACCCAGCTCGGATCGGTTGGACCGGACACCAGACCTTGCCCCCGTAACCGCAGAGCGCTGGTCGCCTCGGGTTCGACAAGCATCCCCAGATGATCCCCCTACGCCGCCTTTGACGCAGGTCCATCGTGAGGCTCTGTGCTGCCCACCGCCACCGACTTCTACGACCAAACCTGGCGACCCGACGACGTCAAAAGTCGAAAAACCACTAGCGCGGACCAAGCCTTCCCACCAGATCCGTCACCAGTGGCGGCCGGTACCGGTGAACGATGAACCAGGAGTGGACACTCGTGAGCCGCTCGCTCATGCGGCGGACGGGACGTCCGATCTCGCCGCCGGCCCGCGCAACGAGCTCTGCACAAGTCGGCCAGCCGAGACCTTCTGCGCACGTTGCCGTCCCCTGGACGGTGCAGTGTTCCGTGGATCTCCACACGAGTATGACCGCGGTCCTGGGTAACCCCACGGCGACCGCCGGTGCCGGTCTCACCCACCTCCGCCACCCCGTCCGCAAGGATCAGCGATGTGATCCTTCCGCAGGTCCGGGACCCCCGGCTCGTCACGATTCGCCGCGGCGGCACCCTCACGGACGCCGACCACCGGCTCCTGGCGCTGTGGGCGGCGACCTGCGCCGAGCACGTCCTCCACCTCTTCGAGTCGGCGCGGCCCGACGACCCGCGACCACGCGCCGCCGTCGAGCATGCCCATGCCTGGGTACGCGGTGAGGTCGCGATGAGGCAATCCCGCGCGGCGGGCGGGCACGCTATGGGCGCGGCCCGCGACCTGCGGGGCGCCGCCCGTCACGCCGCCTACGCCGCTGGTCAGGCCGCGTGTGTCGCGCACGTCGCCGAGCACGACCTCGGGGCCGCCGCTTACGCGATCAAGGCCGTCCGCGCTGCCGCTCCGAGCGGCAACGACCTCGCGGCGGGACGACTCGAGGGCCAGTGGCAGCGGGACCAGCTGCCGGACGCCGTTCGCGCGCTGGTCCTCGACGACCAACGGCGTCGGAACGACATCTGCTGGTCGGTGTTCGACGTCTGAACGCTAGCGGACCACCCGGAGGGTCGCCAGGGTCGGGTCCGTCGCATACGCGATCCGCACCCCGGCCGTCCGGGCCTGCGACAACGCGTCGAGCGCGGCCCGCGTGACCTCCTCGCCGGGCGCGAGGATCGGGATGCCGGGCGGGTAGGGCGCGACCAGCTCGACGGTGACGCGGCCGACCGCCTGCCCGATCGGAACCGTCTCGCTCGGCGCGAAGAACGCGGTCCGGGGCGACAGGACGGTCACCGGGTCGACGACGTATGCCGCACCGGTCACCACCGGCCGCGGCCGGCCGCGGTGCCGCGACAGCGAGCGCACCAGTGCCCCGGTGAGCCGGCTCAGGCTGTCCGCGTCGTCGGCCATCGACACCTGGGCCACGATGGTGTCCCGCTCGGCCGCCTCGACCGGCAGCCCGGCCGCCAGCAGGTCGTCCTCGACGGCGATCCCGTCGGCTCCGGTACCGCCGAGGACGAGGGTCAGCTTGAGTGGGTCCACGCCAGGGCCGCCGAGAACGACGAGCCCGTCGACCTCTCGGAGCCGGTCCCGCGCCGTGGCCACGGCCGCGATCGCGTCGTCGAGCAGCGACTCACCGTCGCGTTGCAGCAGTGCCCGCGCCGCGTCGATGCTCGCGAGGATCGCGCCGGCCGGGCTGGTCGTCTGCGTGGCCTCGACCCCGGCGTCGAGGCGGGACGGGTCGATGCGGTCCGTCCGGGCCAGGACCAGCGCCGCCTGGCTCCACGCCGGCAGCGTCTTGTGAGCGCTGACCACCATCGCGTCGGCGCCGAGCTGTAACGGGTGCCGGGGGAGCGACGGGTGGAAGCCGAAGTGCGCCGCCCACGCGGCGTCGACGACGAGCGGGACGTCGTGCGCGTGGGCGACGACGGCCAGTCCCGCGACGTCGCCGACGGTTCCCACGTAGGAGGGGTCGGCCACGAGGACCGCGCGGGCGTCCGGGGCCGACGCCAGCGCGTCGGCCACGGCCGCGGGCGAGACACCGGCCGGCAGCCCGGTAGCGGGGTCGATGTCGGGACGTACCCACACCGGGGTCAGCCCGGCCAGGACCAGGCCGAGGAGCATCGAGCGGTGCAGCGTCCGACCCACGACGACGCGGCCGCCGTCGCCGCCCTCGGCCAGCGCCAGGGCGAGCGCCTGGTTCGCGTGGGTGGCGCCGCCGACCGAGAACCGACAGACGTCCGCGCCCCACAGCTGGGCGGCCCGAGCCTCCGCGTCGACCAGGACCCCACGCGAGAGCTTCATGGTGTCCAGCCCTGCGTAGAGCGGGACGTCGCCGGCCACGATGTCGCCGACGATGTCGCGGCGGTGCTTGTGGCCGGGGATGGTGAACGGGGTCGGCGCCTCCTCCTGGAACCGCAGCCACGCATCCAGCAGCGGCGCGTCGCCCCGCAACCGCCGCGGGTCAGTGGGCACGTCTGGCGTCCGCCCACTCGCGGAGCACGCCGGGCAGCGCCTCGGCGAACGCGCGCACCTGGCGCAGGTCGACCCACTCGTCGGCCGCGTGCAGACCGCCGCCCGACGGCCCGCACACGAGCGTCGGGCACACCGCCTGCCAGAGCGGCGCCTCCATCCAGTACGGAGCGGCGAACGTCGCACTCGTCCCCAGTGCGTCGCCCAGGTGGGTCGCCAGCTCGGCCGCCGGGCCCTCGGCGTCGAGCTCCCAGGCCTCCCGGTACGCCTGGAGCTCGGCCGTGGCGTCGGCTCCCGGAGGCAGGAGGTCGCGTACCTCGGCCAGCGCGGTCGCCGCGGACTCTCCGGGGGCGGTCCGCCGCTCGACGAGACACTCCGCCCACTCGGGGACCACGAAGGGCGAGTCGCCGCCGCGGGCGACGGTGACCATGAGATCGCCGCCCCGGGCCCGGACCGCCAGGGCGTGCGCGTCGACCGACATGACGAACCGGCCGAGGTGGCTCACCGCGTTGACACCCAGCTCGGGTTGAGAGCTGTGAGCCGCCCGGCCCTCGAATCGCACACGCACCACGGCGAACCCGCGCAGCGACCGGGCCGGTGTGAGATCGGTGGGCTCGGCGATGACGCAGACGTCCGGCCGGATCCCCAGGGACGGCAACGCGGTGATGACTGCCTCGCTGCCTCGGCTGGCGTCCTCCTCGTCGGCGACGAGAGTCAGGACGACGCGGACCGGCGGGCGCGAGGCCACCACCGCCTCGGCCGCGGTGACCAGCGCGGCCACGCCGCCTTTCATGTCGGCTGCACCCCGACCGCTCAGGCGGTCGCCGTCCCGGACCGGCGTGTGCGGCGCGGTCATCCCCGCCACGCCGACGGTGTCGAGATGGCCGTTGAGGACGACGGTCGGGTCACCGCGGGATCCCGGCCCGACGGCCACGAGACTGGGCCGTCCACCGCTTCCCTCGGCCTCCACGACCTGCGTGGCGAAGCCCGCCGCGTCGAGGCGGGCCCGCAGATGCCTCACGATCTCGTCCTCGCCGGCGGCACCCGGCACCAGCCCGGGGTTGACGCTGTCGATGGCGACCAGCTCAGCGGTCAAGGCCACCGCAGCCTCGGCGACGTCGCTCATGGAACGTCAACCTACGCACTCGAAAGTGCCGAATACGCTTCGGGCATGGGTAAACCCGGTGGTCAGCCGCCGGTCACGAACCGAGGAGGCGCGCCATCCACGCGTCGCGGGCTGCGGTCATGTCCTTGGTGAGCCGGGCGTCGGGGCCAGCTGGTCGCACCCGTGGAACCCACCCGGCCACACGGGCAGCTCGGCCTGGCTGCCGGCGGCCCAGAGGCCGGACGCGTACGCGACGTCCTCGTCCCGGAAGACCTCGGCACTGCAGCACTCGATGAACGCCGGCGGCAGTCCGGCGAGGTCGGTCGCCCGGGTCGGTGCGGCAAGGACGCAGTCGTCACCGACACGCCCGCTCGCGACGCCACGTCGGACAGCGTGACCCTGGCACTGCCCTTCCTCACCACGGCCGATCGGTCTCCTGAACACTCGCCGCTCGGCCACCGCCGTCGGGTCTCCAGAGGATATCGAGGCGGCTAAGCCCTCGTCGCCCCTTCGTTCCGCAACCGCGCCAACCGCCGGGTGAGGTAACGCTGCTCGGGCGTGCTCCGGGTGAGCTCGGCGGCGCGCGCGTACGCGGCCTCCGCCGCCCGCACGTCGCCGGACAGCTCCAGCAGGTGGGCCCGGACGGCGTGGAGCCGGTGGTAGCGGTCCATCGCCGGGTCGTCCAGGAGCGGCCGCAACGCCTCCAGTCCCGCGCCCGGACCGGTCGACATCCCGATGGCCACCGCCCGGTTGAGCGTGACCGCCGGACTCGGTGCGACGTCGTCGAGCATGGCGTAGAGCACCGCGATCTGCGCCCAGTCGGTGTCCTCGGCGCGGGGGGCCTCGGCATGGACGGCGGAGATCGCCGCCTGCAGCTGGTATGCGCCGACGGGCCCTCGCGGGAGCACCTGCTCGAGGATGGCCACGCCCTCGTCGATGAGGCGGGGGTCCCACCGGGTGCGGTCCTGTTCGGCCAGCGGCACGAGGTCCCCGCGAGGGTCGATACGTGCGGCCCGCCGAGCGTCGGTGAGCAGCATGAGAGCGAGGGCGCCGGCGACCTCGTCGTGGCCGGGCAGGTAGGCGTGCAGCCGGCGGGTGAGGTGGATCGCCTCCTCCGCCAGCGAGGTCTCGACCAGCGTGTCGCCGGAGCTCCGCGCATACCCCTCGTTGAAGACGAGGTAGAGGACGTCGAGGACCGCGGCGACGCGGGTCGGCAGCTCCTCGCCGGTCGGCGCCTCGAACCGGGCTCCGTTGACGCGCAATGTGGTCCGAGCGCGGCTGAGCCGCTGGGCCATGGTCGCCTCGGGGACGAGGAACGCCGTGGCGATGGCGGCGGTGGTGAGCCCCGAGACGGCCCGCAGGGTCAGCGCCACCTGCGAGGGCCGGCTGAGGGTGGGGTGGCAGCAGAGCAGCAGGAGCAGGAGGGTGTCGTCGCCGGGTTCGGTGTCCTCGTCGGCCGGCGGCGCCACGAAGGCGTCGGCGGCCCGGGCGGTGCCGACGGTCTCCTCCCGGACCGAGCGAGCACGGTCCGAGCGGACCCGGTCGACGAGGCGGCGGGACGCGACGCGGACCAGCCACCCCCGAGGGTTGTCCGGCGTCCCCTCCGTCGGCCACTGTTCGGCCGCGTCGGCCAGCGCCTCCTGGGCGGCGTCCTCACAGTCGGCGTAGTCGCCGTGCCGGCGCAGCAGCGCTCCGAGGACGTGGGGCGACTCCCGCCGCCACACGTCCTCGAGCTCGGTGCTCGTCACCGCCCGGCGGTCACTGGTCGTCGCCGCCGGCGGACATCGACATCCGCAGCTCGACGGTCTCCCCGGGTCCGGACATCCGCGCGGCGATGGCCTCGGCGCGCTCCTGGGTCTCGACGTCGACGAGGAAGAAACCGGCGAAGTGCTCCTTGGCCTCCGAGTAGGGGCCGTCGGTGACGACCGGCCGTCCCGCGTCCCAGCGGTAGAGCTTGGCAGTGCTCGGCGCGGCCAGCGGCTCACCGCCGACCAGCTCGCCGTTCTGCGACAGCTCGGTGAGCAGCGCCTCGAAGGCCGCGTTTCCGGCGTCGCGCTGCTCCTGCGGGAGGGCCTGCTGCTCGGCGAGGAACTCGCTGGTCGGGTGGCCCCAGGGCTGCGGGTTCGAGTGGATGAGGATGACGTACTTCACGGTCTGCTCCTGTCGGTTGTCGTCGGGCCCGGTCGGCCCGCTCACCAGTGACGTCGGAACCGGGGACGTGTTCTCGACATCCTGGCCGACCCCGTGTCCCGTCGGATCGATGTCGTGCGTGGAGATGATGAGGCACCGTCCGAAGCCGCGACCCGAGAGGACATCCCCTGCGCAACGTCATCGTCACCGAGTTCGTCTCCCCGGACGGCGTCATGGAGGCTCCGGGGGGGCTAGGCGGGTTTCCGTCATACGGGTTGGACCCTCGACATCGAGACCGACGACACGATGTGTGCGTACGAGCTCGACGAGGCCACCGAGGCAGGCGCGTTCCTGCTGGGACGCCGGACCTACGACCGGTTCAACGGCATGCCCACGTACGTCGTGTCCGGCACGCTCACCGACCCGGCGTGGCACAACACGACCGTCCTCCCCGACGTGGACGCCGTGGACGCCGTGGCGACGCTGCGCGAGGGTAAGGGTGGTTCGCTACGCGAACGGCGTTCAGCTGCAGATCTTCTGTCGGGCGGCCTGAGCATCGGTCGCTACCCCAGCGCCGCGGCGGCCTCGAGGGTCATCCACGCCTGCAGCTGCGTCGACAGCTCGAGCCGCCCCTCCGCGGTCGCGGCGTCGTTCGCACCGACCGGGAACCGCGACCCGGCGGACGAGTCCGCCCGTCCCGACCAGAAGCCGTCGGCCGTCGCGGCGACCAGCCGGCCGGCCGTGGCCGCGGTGGCCGCGTCGACCCCTGGGTCCGCCGCTGTGAGTGCGAGGTAGCGCGCGAGGATCCCGGTGAACAGGCCGCCGTCGTGGCCGCCGTGCGTGACGAGCACCCGCCGGGTACCGGTGGTGAGCCGGCGGTCCACCGCGTCGACGAGCGCCGCCGCCCGGTGGCGGCTCTCCTCGTCGGCGAGCGTCGTCAGGACGCCGAGCACGGTCCCCTGGTTGTAGGTGTAGACGTCGCGGATCACGACCTCCTGGGCGTCGACCACACGTACCCCGTCGAGGAAGAGGCCCGACTGCGGGTCGAACAGCCGCGCATACATCCACCCGACGAGCGACCGCGCGGCGTCGAGGTCCCCGATCCGGGCCAGGTGCAGGGCGACCGGTCCGCTGGCGGGGACGTTCTTGAAGTCGCGGTGGGTGCTCCAGAAGACCCCACCGCCGAGGTCGTCGGTGACGGCCGACCGCAGCTGCGCCGTGAGGACCCGCTCGGACGCCCGGAGCCGGCGACCCGGCCGGGCTCGCCCGAGCGACGCCTGGAGGAGCGCCAGCCGGCCCGCAGCGAGGACGAGCCACGCCATGTCGTCGTAGAAGGCGTTGGGAAAGCGGCCGACGTTGCGCAGCCGGATGGTGGCGAGCAGCCGTTCCCCACGGCGGCCTCGCTCCGCGGCGTCCTCGGTGTTGCCGCGCCGCAGTGCCCGCAGGCCGGCGTCGACGACGCAGTCGAGGTAGTGCGCCTGCCACCAGTAGTTCCAATGGACGTCGGTGCGGCCACGAGCCGGATGCTCGACCCGCGCCAGATGGGTACCGGGCAGACCGAGCAGACGTCCGCCGAACAACGCCGTGACCGACCGTTCGGCCGCCGCCGCCCGGGCGTCGAGGTCGAGGTCGCCCATCCGGTCAGGCTACGGGTGGCCGATATCGTGAACGGGTGCCGACCTCGCGCTGGTCCATCGCCTCACGGGACTCGCTGCTGTCCATCGGGTCGACCGGATCGGTGCTGTCGATCGGCAGCGTGGGCTCGTGCCTGTCGATCGGGTGCAGCGGGTCGTTCCTCTCGATCGGCTGCGCGGGCTCGTCGGTCAGCCTCTTGTCGCTGCTCTCGTTCCGGTCGGTGGGCAGCATCCTGTCCAGCGGGTCGCGGTTCTCGGTGCTGTCCTCGAAGGCGACCCGAGGGATCCGGGTCCGGGGCTGACGGTCCGCAGCTCGACGTCGGATCGCGGCGAGCGGATGACCGGCAGCGCTCGAGCGATCGACGAGGCGGACCCGAGGTCGTGCGTTCGGCCGCCGTCACGCCCCCCATCCTTCCGGCGGTGACGGGGGCCAACACGATCCTTGTTGCCCGCCTAACCCCACGTCGACCGACGATGTCTTGCGCCCAGTTTCCCGAGGGCCTCGAGAAACGCGGGTTGTGCTGTGCCCCTTCAGGATCCCGCGCGGCGCACTCCGGGACGGTCGCCGGACCGGTGGACGTCCCGGACCAACGTGGGGTCCTCCGATCCGGGGACCCGGGCGGTCAGACGCCGAGCCGGTGGGCCACCCTTGCGGCCTCCTGCCGCCCCCCGACGTCCAGCTTGCGCAGGATGTTCGAGACGTGCACGCTCGCCGTCTTCACACTGATGAACAGCTCGTCGGCGATCTCCTGGTTGGTCCGGCCCGCCGACAACCCGGCGAGCACCTCGACCTCGCGCGGCGTGAGTCCGTACTTGTCCAGCGCGTTTGGCTCGGCCTCGACCGGCTCGGCGACGAGGTCGATGCGGTGCCAGCCGGCGAGCCGTTCGCACTCCTGCACCAGACGGGCGGCGCCCAGCCCCAACGCGGCGGTGTGCGCGCCGCGCAGGGCGTCGATGGCCCTCGCGTCGACCCCCGAGTCGAGCCGCGCCTCGGCTTCCCGCCAGCGCGCGTAGGCCTGGGGGAAGGGTCGGCCGAGGGCTCGCCACGCCACCCCGGTCTCCGTCCAGGCGACAGGGTCGCTGGCCAGGTCCAACCGGGTCGCCTCGGCCCGCGCCGAGGCGTGCACGGCGGCGTCCTCCGGCTGGTTGGCCGCGGGCCAGGCGCGGGCGTCATCCAGCGGTCGCCGCATACCGGAGAGGCGCAGGCGCGACTCCCGGTCGCGGTGCGCCTCGGCCTCGGTCGCGAGCGCCCGGAGTCCCAGTGCGACGAGGGTGCCGGCATACGCGGCCTCGTCGGTGCCGCGGACCAGGTCGAGGCCGTCGACGACGAGGTGGTAGGCGGCGACGGGGCGCCCGGCCCACAGCTCCACCTCCGCCCCTGTCTCGATCAGGTTGCGGCGGTAGGACTCGGGCGCGTTCTCGGCCTCGACGATGACCCGGGCCTGCTCCAGCCACTCCCACGCCTCGTCGAGGTCTCCGCGGGTCATCGCGACGCGGCCGGCCTGCCACAGGACCGGCACGGCCATGACCCCGCGGGGATGCTGAGACACCGCCTCGGCGATCACCCGGCCGGCCTCCGCGATCCGCCCGGCGTTTCCGAGGGCCTCGGCCAGGTTGGCCTTGAGGAAGCTGACCCGCTGGCGGGCCAGGCCCATCCGGGTGAGGACGTCCGCGCCCTCGCGGGCGACCACGACGATCTCGTCGACCCGGCCGCCGAGCCCGAGGATGTGGGTGAGGTTGACGTAGGCCGTCGCGAGGTCGTCCGGGTTGCCGACCTCGAGCGCGATGGCTAGGGCCTGGCGCAGCAGCCTCGCACCGGACTCGATGTCGCCGTGGGCCGACTCGACCAGCCCCGAGGCGTTGACCAGCAGCCCCTCCTCGCGCCGGGCCCCGACCGTCCGGGCGACCTCGAGACCCCGACGGCACGACTGCTCCGCGAGGTCGAGGCGTGACCACGCCGCCCCGAACAGGGCCAGCCCGGCGTGGATCCGGGCCACGAGCACGCTCTCCTCGTCCGGCGGCAGCAGGGTCAGCGCCTCGCGGAGGCACTTCTCCGTGAGCGACCCGCGACCGGCCCGGTAGTGGATGAGCCCGAGCCGGGTGAGCAGGGCCGCGCGGGCGGGTGGTTCGGTCGTGAGCGCGAGCGCCGACTCGACGAGCCGGACCGCCTCCGGGCTGTCCCCGACCAGGCTGGCGGCCTGGCCGGCGTGCTTCAGCAACCGGACCCGGTCGTGCTCGGTGCCGGTGATCTCGTCCATCAGGGCGATAGCCCGGGTGAAGTTGGTGTACGCGTCGGCGAACGCGTACATCCGCTCCGCCGCCCAGCCGGCCGCGACGGCCGCGTCGAGGGCGCGCTCGGAGTCACCGGCTCCGAACCAGTGCCGGGCCAGCTCACCCGAGACGGCGTCGCCGGCCACCGAGCTGCGCTGGCCGGTGTCGAGGCCGTCGGCAGGTTCGAGCGCCTCGGCGGCCGCGCGGTGGAGTCGCTGCCGTTCCGCCGGCATCAGCTCCGCGTAGACGACCTCGCCGAACGCCGGGTGCCGGAACGCGATGGTGTCGTCGCGGCGGACCTCGACCACGTGTTGGTCCATGGCCGCCCGCAGCAGGGTCTCGGTCTGCTCGACGAGCGTGCCGCTGGTGGCGGCGAGGAGCGGGACCAGGGCGGGTCGGCCGATGACGGCGGCCGCGCGCAGCACCGACTGGGTGTCCTCGGGCAGGGCGTGCACCCGGGCGTGGAGCAGCTCGTGCAGGGTGGCGGGCAGCAGGGCCGGGTGGCCCGGGTTCTGGGTCGCCTGCAGGACGAGCTGCTCCGCGAACAGCGGGTTGCCTGCCGATCGGGCGAGCGTGGTCTCGACGAACTCGGGATCGGCGGCATCTCCGGCCAGCTGGCGCACCAAGCGGGCGGTCGCCTCGTGGCTCAGACGGTTCAGCTCCACGCGTTCGGTGTTCTCCAGCCGGGCCAGTTCCGCAACCCAGAGAGCGAGCGGCGTCCCCGGGACTACCGCGTCGGCGCGCAGCGTCACGAGCAGGACGGCTCGCTCGTTGGTGAGGTTCGTTGCCAGGAAGCGGACCAGGTCGAGCGTCGACCGATCGGCCCAGTGCACGTCTTCGACGACGTGGAGGACCGGGGCTGCTGCGCCGAGCCGGTCGACGAGGTCGAGCACCGACTGGAACAGCCCGAGCTGGGACGCCGCGGCGAGGTCGGCGGTACGGGTGGACTTGGCCGGGGCGATGCCGGGGACCAGCCGAGCGAGCTCCGGGAGCCGTTCGAGCTGGAGGTTCAGCGTCCCGGTCCGGTCGAGGCGGCGCAGGGCTTGGGTCAGCGGAGCGAACGGCAGCGGGTCCCCGGCCATCGGCACGCAGGAGCCGGCGAGCAGGGTGACCCGCTCCTGGTCGATGAGCTCGCGGACCAGCCTGGTCTTCCCGACGCCGGTCTCGCCGGTGACGATGAGCACGCTGGGATGGCCCGCGGAGGCACGGCGCACGGCCGTTCTGAGCACCCCGAGGGCTTCGTCCCGCCCGACGAACGCCGCGGGTGGACGTCCCACCATCGCTTCATGATGACGGGCTCGACCCCGCCGCGTCACCCCTGTTTCGCCGACTAAGGCGTGGGTCGGCACATCTAAGGCGCGCACCCAATGCCCGGGTATGCCGCGTCGCCGCACCCTTTCGTCAGCGCTCGACCCACTCGGGAGACCTCGGGCCACCCACGAAAGGACCTGTGATGACCCTCACCACCCCACGTTCTCGCCGGCTCACCGGCGCTGCCCTGCTCGCCGCCGTCGCGCTCGCGACGAGCGCAGCGGCCGCCATGGCCAGCGTCGACCCCGGGACGCCGGACAAGGACGTCCACATCGGGAAGGACAACGACAACGCGTCGAACCCGTTCATCCAGCCGCCGGGCGTCGCCGCGCCGCAGCACATGAACGACACCGACCTGCTCTTCGGCCGCGGGAACGCCGACCTCCTCGTCGGCAACAAGGGCAACGACGTCCTGCTCGGCGGTCCCGGCCCGGACATCCTCGTGGGAGGGATCGACCGCGGCGGCGACTCGGGCAACGACGTCATGGTGGCCGACGACGGCGACGACGTCGAGATCTGGTCGCCCGGTGACGGCAACGACATCGCCGACGGCAACGACGGCAACGACACGCTGATCGTCGGCCCGGTCCTCACCAACAGCACCGGGCTCCGGCTCGACACCTGGACCCTCAACCGTGCGATCCCCAAGGTCGACCTCGCCGGCGCCACCAACCAGACCTGCGAGCTGGTCCCCGTCCCCGACTCGGAGCACCTCGGCGTGCAGTACCTGCTCCGTCTGACCGCCGGTGGCCCGCTGCTGAACACGCTGCGCGTCAAGGACATGGAAACCGTCGTGTGCCCGGGTCCCTACGCCGGAACGGCGATGGTCGCCGACCTCACCGCCGGGAAGCCGTCGTTCTCCATGGTTCCTGTGTCCAAGGTCCGCGGCCTGGCCGGGGCGATCGTCGCGCCGCTGTTCGACCACTCATAGACCCGACCCACCCGCATACCCCGTCTGTCAGGAGGCTCCCATGACCGGAACTGTCGACCGCGCGCTGGTCATCGGCTCGAGCATCGCCGGCCTGCTGGCTGCGCGGGCCCTGAGCGAGGCGTACGGCGAGGTCATCGTCCTCGACCGCGACGAGCTGCCCTACGGTCCCGTGGCCCGAGGGGGTGTGCCGCAGATCCGTCACGCCCACGGGCTGCTGGCCGGCGGCCGGGAGGCGATGGAGGAGCTCCTGCCGGGGCTCACCGCCGACCTCGTGGCCGCGGGGGCCACGGCCGGCGACGCGCAGGAGGCACTGCACTACTACGTGGGCACAGGCCGGTACCCCACCGGTACCAGCGGGCTCACGGCGGTCGCGGTCAGCCGGGTGCTCCTCGAGTGGACCATCCGCCGTCGCGTCGCCGAGATGCCGGGAGTCGTGTTCTACGACCGCAGCTCGGTCCTCGACCTGATGTTCAGCGAGGACGGTCGGCGGGTCACCGGCCTGGTCGTGTCCGGCGTGGACCGGCCGGGCAGCCCGCGGCGGCTGGAGGCCGACCTCGTCGTGGACGCCTCCGGGCGGACCTCGCGGACGCCGGAGTGGCTGGAGCGCAGGGGGTTCCAGCCGCCCGAGGAGGAGCGAGTCCGCTGTGACATCAGCTACGCCACGCGAAGGTTCCGGCGGCGTCCGGGCGACGCGGGGACGGCGCTCGCGATCCTCCAGCCGGCCAGCGCCGGCGTGCCACGGTCCGGCGTCCTCATCGCCCAGGAGAACGACGAGTGGATCGGCGGGCTCACCGGGTACCACGGCGTTCGGCCACCGACGGAGCTGTCCGATTTCCTCGCGTATGCGAGGACGCTCGAGGCGCCGGCCATCGCCGAGGTCCTCGAGCGGCTCGAACCGCTCGACGACGGGTGCACCTACCGGTTCCAGGCCAGCGTGCGGCGGCGGTACGAGCGACTGCTCGACGTTCCGGACGGGATCCTCGTCATCGGGGACGCGCTGTGCTCGTTCGACCCCGCGTTCGGCCAAGGGATGAGTACGGCAGCGCTCCAGGCCGTCGCTCTCCGGGCGGCCCTGGCCGAGGGCCGGGAGGATCTCGGCCGTCGATTCTTCCACCGCGCGGCGCAGCACATCGACACGCCGTGGCAGATCGTCGTCGGCGGGATGCCGCCGGCACCCGGGACCACCGTGCGCACACCGATGGCGGCCAGGCTGGTCGGCTCCTACCTCACCGCCCTGCGGTACGCCGCCGTCGACGACCCGAAGCTGGCCCGCGCCTTTCTGCGGGTCGCCCACATGACCGCTCCGCCGCAGAGCCTGATGACGCCGGGCCTCGCGGCCCGCGTGCTCGCGCGGGTCCTGCTGAACCGGGCCGCCGTGGCCGGTCCGGCTCCGGGCGTCGTCCCGACGCCGTACGGGCTCGGCCACGGCGTCACCCATCGGCCCCGTCCGCTTGCGGCGGTGTCGTCCACCCAGCCACCGGGTCGCAGGGATCCGGTCCACCACAAGACAGGACACCTCTCATGAACAAGCTCACCATCGCCGCCGGCGCCGTGGCGCTCGCCACCGCCGGCCTGGGTATCGCCCAGACCTCCACGGCCGACGCCGGTGGCGGCCGGCTCAACTTCGCGCTCCAGCGCTCCCCGGGCATCGTCGCCGCGGGCTGTCTGCCCTACGCGGCGGCCCGGGTCACCGTCAAGCACGACGGCCCCGTCGAGCGGATGAACATCACCGCGTGGGGTCTGCCGGCCAACACCGAGTTCGACACGTTCGTCATCCAGGTCCCCAACGCCCCGTTCGGGGTGTCGTGGTACCAGGGCGACCTCGAGACCAACGGCTACGGCGTCGCCCACCAGGAGTACGTCGGCCGGTTCCAGCAGGAGACGTTCGCCATCGCTCCGAAGTCGGCCCCCGCACCGTCGGTGCACTCCACGCCCACGCCGGACGACACGACCAACCCGCCGTTCGGCCCGATCCACACCTTCCACGTCGGCGTCTGGTTCAACTCGCCGGCCGACGCCGTCAAGGCCGGGTGCCCGGGCAACACGACCCCCTTCAACGGGGAGCACAACGCTGGAGTCCAGGTCCTCAACACCGCTCAGTTCGCCGACACGGCCGGCCCGCTGGGCACCTTCAAGCCCTGACCAACCCTTCCCGCGCAAGGTCAGGAACGGCGGCGGGACCATTCAGGGGTGGGTGGTCCCGTCGCCAACTCGTTGCGCCACGGCCCGGATCTCGGCCGCGCTCGCGTTGCCGCCGGTCACGATGACGGCGCAGCGCTGCGGGCGGTCCGGGTCGGCGAGCAGGGCGGCCAGGGCGGCCGCACCGGCGGTCTCGGCGAGGGTATGCGCGTGGCTGGCCAGGAGGCCGGCAGCGGCGTCGAGGTCGTCGTCCGAGACGAGGACGAAGTCGTCGAGTCTTCCGGCCATGACCCGTTGCGGTAGCGCGTAGCTGGTGCCCGTCGCCAGGCCGCTCGACCGGGTCCGGCACGGGGCCTGAGCGGGACGGCCGTCCTGCCACGCGGTGTGCGCGGCCGGGGCGGCCGACGACTGCACGGCGATCACCCGACAGTTCGGAGCGAGAACCTCCCGGACGACGCAGGCGCCGGACGCGCCGGTCCCGCTGCCGACCGGCACGTAGATCGCCTCGAGCTCCGGATGTCGTTGCAGCAGCTCGAGATACACCGTCGCGTGACCGTGCACGATGGCCGGCTCGTTGCCCGGGTCAACGTAGCGCAGACCTCGCTCGCCGGCGAGCCGCTTCGCCTCCCCGACCGCCTCGTCCATCGTCGGGCCGTGCACGACCACCTCGCCGCCGAGAGCGCGTACCGCGGCCACCTTGCTGGGCGGCGCCGACTCCGGGACGACGATGACTGCGGTCGCCCCGACCAGCCGGGCGCCGTAGCAGACGGACTGCGCGTGGTTGCCGGTCGAGGCGGTGACCAACCCGGCCTCCCGCTCGTCGGCGTTCAGCGCCAGGGCGAGGTTGATCCCGCCGCGGACCTTGAACGCCCCCGTCGGCTGGACGTTCTCGTGCTTCACCACGACCGTCACGCCGGCGGCCTGGTCGAGCAGCGGGTACGACCACGCCGGCGTCGGAGGCAGGTGCGGGGCGATGGTCTCGGCCGCGGCCAGCACGCCCTGGTAGGTGACCTCGACGGTCACCGGTCCGTCACCGCCAGCCGTCCGGCGAGCAGGACGTAGGACCCGGCGAACGAGCGGCGAAGCCACGACAGCACCTGGGGCCGCTCGAGGACGCGGGTGCGCATCGCCGCGGCGCAAACGCCGTAGCCCGCGAAGACCACCAGCGTCACCAGCATGAACACGGCGCTGAGGCCGATCAGGTGCCACACGGCGTTCGGCTCGTCCGGGTGGACGAACTGGGGGAGGAAGGCGACGAAGAAGATGGTCAGCTTTGGGTTCAGGAGGTTGAGCAGGACCGCCTGCCGGATGGTGCGCCACGCCGACGACGGCTCAGCCGCGTCGACGCCGAGTGCGCCCTTGTCGCGCAGCGTCGTCCAGGCGAGGAACAGCAGGTAGGCGACGCCGGCGTACTTGAGTCCCTGGAACGCCAGCGCGCTCGCGTGCATCAGCGCGGCGAGCCCGGTGGCGGCCGCGAGGAGATGCGGGACGATCCCGAGGGTGCACCCGACGGCCGCCACGAGGCCGGCCCGCCGACCACGACCGAGCCCGGCGCCGATGGTGAACAGCGCCCCGGCCCCGGGGGTGGCCACGACGACGAGGGTCGTGAGCAGGAAGGCGACGCTCATCGCGCCAGCCTAGGCACGGTGGCGGGATCAGGCCGGAGGGGTGCCGATCTTGGCGACCGCCGCGGCGATGCGCCGCTCGCGGGTGGCCGCCGCCTTGGCCTCCTCGATCGCGGTGACGTGCGCCTTGCGGTGGCTCGGCGCCAGCGCCTCGAACGCCGGCCGCAGCCCGGCCGCGTCGAGGGCGGCGGCGAGGTCGTCGGGCACCTCGACCGATCGCGGCGCCGTGTCCAGCTCGAGGTCGACGACGATGGCGTCGCCCCCGCCGATCCCGGTCTCCCTGCGCTTGTCCGCGCTGAAGGGGATGAGGAACCGGCCGCCCATCGACGCGAGCGTGGACGGGTACGCATACCCGTTGACCGTGACCGACACGGCGGCGCGCTTGCCGCCGCCGAGAGCCGTCACGACCTCGTCGGGCACCGGTATTCCGGTGTTGTTGCCGGTCTGCGCCATGGTCGTCTCGAACCGCATGGCGGCAGTATCGCGCGATGATGGGCCTCGTGGCGGAGGAGACCGGTGTCGCGCAGGCCGTCCTCGTCTGTGCCGGACTCGCCGATGCCGCAGTCCGGTTCTGGCTGGCCGGCGGATGGGGCGTCGACGCACTGGCGGGGCGGCAGACCCGCTCGCACCGTGACCTCGACCTGCTCGTCGACGCGGCCGACGAGGCGGTGACCCTGGAGGTGCTGGGCGACCTCGGCTACGTCGTCGAGACCGACTGGCGGCCGGTCCGCGTGGAGCTGGCCCGTCGCGCCGGCGCTGGCGCGGGCTGGGTCGACGTCCACCCGGTGGTGTTCGACGGGGACGGGAACGGGGTCCAGGCCGGGCTCGACGACACCGAGTTCCACTACCCCGCGGCGATCTTCACCACGGGTCGGCTCGGCGGGATCGTCGTGGGCTGCGTCTCCGCCGCCGCCCAGCGGACGGCCCACGAGGGGTATGCGCACCGTCCCCAGGACGAGCACGACCTCGCGGTGCTCGAGGGGCTGGACCCGCCCGACTGACGCCGCTACGTGGAAGATCCACCACCACAGGGTGGACGATCCACCACAGTGGGCTGTGGTGGATCTTCCAGCGAGGCGAGTTCCTAGAGGCCGGCGCCCGGCTCGATCGGCCGCGCCTCCCGGACGCGTCCGAGCAGCGCGATCGACACGGCGGGCAGGATGACGACCGACAGCATCCCGGCGGCGACCATGGCGGCGGCATCGGCGGAGCTGAGGTAGCCGTTCTCCGTCGCGATCGTCGTGATGACGACGATGAGCGGCAGCCCGGTCGCCGACATGACGGCGAGCGCCCGGCGCTGCCGACGTTCGAGGCCGGTGCGGTAGACCAGGAAGGTCGGGATGGCCCGGACCACCAGCATGAGGAGCAGGAACCCGGGCACGACCAGCGCGGACGAGGGCTGGCTGAAGAGGGCCTTGAGGTCGATCCGGGTGCCGCTGACGACGAAGAAGACCGGGACCAGCATGCCGAACCCGATGCCCTCCAGCTTGAAGCCGAAGATCGACGAGGCGTCCGTCTCGTCCTCCTCGTCGTCGTGCTTCGCGGCCGCGATCCGCACGACCGCACCGGCGGCGAAGGCGCCCAGGAGGACGTCGATCCCGAGCGTGTTGGCGACGGCGGCGAGGGCCAGCATGAACAGGAGGGTCAGCCGGATCGGCAGCTGCGAGCTGGCCCACATGCTCTTGGCGATGAAGGTGACGATCCGATCGCCCCACGGCCGGTTGGCCAGCAGGGCGGAACCGACGATGAGGAGCGCGAAGGCGCCCAGCACGAGGATCGACTGGACCGGGTCCGTCCCCGCGAGGAGGAGGCCGACGAGCACGATCGGACCGAACTCACCGACGCTGCCGAGGGCCATCGCATACCGGCCGAGCGGTGTGCCCAGCACTCCGGCGTCGCGTAGGACCGGCAGCAGCGTGCCGAGCGCCGTCGTGGTCAGGGCGAGCGGGATGACGATCTCGCCGCTGTGGCCGCCGGACACGTGGACGCCGAGGCCGACCATGGTGGCCAGGACGACGGACAGGCCCCAGCTGATTCCGGCCAGCTTGAGCGGACGGCCACGGATGGTGTCCAGCTTCAGCTCGTAGCCGGCGAGGAACATCAGCATGGACAGGCCGAGGACCGACAGTCCGTCGACGAGGCCGGTGGGCTGCACCAGGTCGAGCACCTGAGGACCCAGCACGATGCCGAAGGAGATCTCGAGGACGACGGACGGGATCGCGAACCGGCGCACGCCCGCCACGATGATCGGCGCGAGCACCCCGGCAGCGGCCACCAGGGTCAGCTGGTAGACGTCGTCCGGGGTCATGGCGCGACGCTACCGGCCGGGTGTGCTCAGCGTGCCGTAGAACGCCGCCTCCGCGTCGAGGGCAGTGACGATCCGCGGCGCCACTCCCCGCTCGACCGCACCGCCGAACAGCGGCACGTCGACCTGGATCGTCAGGTCGCAGTCCATGCGGCTGCCGGTGCGGGTGGGCTTCAGGACCGCGTTGCCCCGACACGTGACGGGCAGACCCGCGAACTCGAAGACCAGCGGGGTCCGCAGCCCGTCCTGGTAGCGCATCCACTCCTCCATGCGCTCGACCGTCGGGCTACCGCCGAGCCGGGAGGTGATCGCGGAGGGGAGCCAGCCGAGGGGGACCTCCGTGGAGACGACGATCCGCACCGCGTCGTCGGACACCTCGTGCGTGACGATGCGTGTTCCCAGCCCGTCGGCGTCCGAACGCCGCTGCACCACCTCCGGCTGAGCGAGTCCGGCGAGCAGCTCGTCCGGGGAGCACAGCAGCTCGTAGGACCGCTGGATCCGCTCTGCCATACCGCCCCTGCCCTCGTTCGATGTGGTGGCCGCAGCGTACGTTGGGGCGGTGAGCAGCCGGGTCGTCGTCGTCGGCGCCGGCCTGGCCGGTCTGAGTGCCGCCTGCCATCTGGTCGGGGCCGGCTTCGAGGTGACCGTCGTCGAACGCGATACGATTCCGGGTGGTCGCGCCGGCCGCATCGTCCGCGACGGGTACACCTTCGACACGGGGCCCACGGTGATGACGATGCCGGGCCTGCTGGCGGACGTCGTCGACGCGGCCGGTCGGGGACGATTCTCGCTCGACGACCTGCTGCCGATGGTCCGGCTGGACCCCGCCTACCGCGCCTCCTTCGCCGACGGCAGCGAGATCCTCGTTCGCGCCGGGCACGAGGCCATGCACGACGAGATCGCCGCGACGTGTGGGCCGGCGGACGCCGCGGCCTTCGACGACTTCGTGGTCTGGCTGCGCGAGCTCTACGAGCTGGAGATGCCGCACTTCATCGACCGCAACTTCGACTCGCCGCTGGACCTGGTGTCCTCGCCGCGGGCCGCCGCCCGGCTGCTGCGCATGGGCGGGTTCCGCCGGCTCGGTCCGGTGGTGGCCGAGCGGTTCCGGGACGAGCGGTTGCGCCGCCTGTTCAGCTTCCAGGCCATGTATGCGGGGCTGCAACCGAGCCGGGCGCTCGCCATCTACGCGGTGATCACCTACATGGACTCGGTCGCCGGCGTCTACTTCCCCGAGGGTGGGATGGGAGCGATCCCCGTCGCCATGGCCCGCGCCGCCGAGTTGGGTGGCGTCGAGTTCCGTTGGGGGACAACGGTTCATGAGATCCAGCGTGGACCCAACGGACGAGTGGCCGCCGTGGACCTCGGTGGGGGCGAGCGACTTCGGGCCGACGCGGTCGTGTGCACCCTCGACACCCCGGTCGCCTACGAGCGGTTGCTGCCAGGACTGCGTGGACCGCGGGCGGTCCGGTCCGGCCGGTACTCGCCGTCCGCGGTGGTCTGGCACGTGGGAGCGCGGGGTGCGCCGCCGGACGACGCGGCACACCACAACATCCACTTCGCGCAGGAGTGGGACTCGGCGTTCGACGCGCTCATCGGCGACCTCGAGCTGATGCCGGATCCGTCCCGCCTGGTCACGGTCCCGTCGCTGACCGACCCCTCGCTCGCCGCTCCGGGCGGCTCGACGCTGTACGTGCTGGAGCCCGTCCCTCATCTGGGTGGCTCGGTCGACTGGAACCACGAGCGTGGCCCGATGCGCGAGCGGCTGATGGGTTTCCTTGCGGAGCACGGATATCCGACCGACATCGTCACGGAGGAGCTGGTCACCCCCCTGGAGTGGCAGGCCATGGGGATGGCGTCGGGGACCCCCTTCGCGCTGGCGCACACCTTCCTCCAGACCGGTCCGTTCCGGCCGCCCAACGTCGAGCGCCGGATGCCGGGCCTGGTCTTCGCGGGTTCGGGGACCGTGCCGGGGGTCGGCGTGCCGATGGTGCTCATCAGCGGACGCCTCGCGGCGGAGCGGGTCCGGGAGTACCTGCCCGCGCCGGATCGCGCGCCCGTGAGGGCGACGTGACGACGACCGTCGCCGGACCGGATCTCCTGGCGGAGGGGTACCGCCGGGCCGCTCGGATCACCCGCGACAACGGCACGACGTACTACTGGGGCACGATGCTGCTCCCGCCGGAGCGACGGCGGCACGTGTATGCGGTCTACGCCCTGTGCCGATTGGCCGACGACATCGTCGACGCACCGTGGGCCACCCAGGGCGACAACGTCCCGCAGACGACGGGCTCGCTCACCGCGTTCCGCGACGAGGTCGGGGCAGTCCTCGACGGCGGCCCGACCGACGACCCGGTGCTGGCGGCGATCGGTGACTCCTTCGCCCGGTGCGCGATCCCTCGCGAGAACGTCGACCGGTTCTTCCGGGCGATGGCCCAGGACCTCACGACGACGACCTACGAGACGTGGGACGACCTCGTCTCCTACATGGAGGGCTCGGCCGCCGTCATCGGCGAGATGATGCTGCCGGTCCTGCGGCCGCGGTCGCCGGAGGCGTTCGAGCCGGCGCGGGCCCTGGGGTTCGCGTTCCAGCTGACCAACTTCCTGCGTGACGTCGGCGAGGACCTCGACCGCGGACGCGTCTACGTCCCCCAGGAGGACCTGCGTCGGTTCGGTGCGGATCCGTGGTCGCGGGAGGTGACGCCGGGCTGGCGGGAGCTGATGCGGTTCGAGATCGCCCGGAACCGGGGGCTCTACGCTCAGGCCGACACGGGCATACCGATGCTGCCGCCGTCCTCCGCGCGGTGCGTGGCGACGGCCCGCGACCTGTACGCGCGGATCCTCGAGAAGATCGAGGCCCGGGACTACGACGTGTTCACGGGGCGGGCGCGCGTTGCATCATGGAGCAAGGCGACGACGTCGGTCCGGATCCTCGCGGCCGGGCCACCACGGCGGAAAGGTACTTCGTGACCGCATCGAGCAGGTTCCGGGCGGAGCTGAGGCGACGCATACCGATCCAGAACGTCCCGACCGTGCCGCACGAGCACCTCCGGAGCACGTGGAAGCAGGCGCGGCCCGGCCGGATCCGGGCCTCGTTCGACGTCGCGCAGTCGCAGGACCCGGGCGGATGGTACGTCGTCGGCCGCAGCGGGGACGTCGGCACGAAGCGCTCCGTCACCCGGACCGTCGCCGGCCGCGAGATCGTCCTCTGGCGGGACGAGTCGGGGACGTTGATGGCCGGGCCCGGCACCTGCCCACACCTGGGCGCCCTGCTCGACGACTGTGAAGTCATCCGCGGCGACGTCGTATGCCGGTGGCACGGCATGGCCCTCGGTGCGGCCGGCCAGGCGGGCTGGAAGCCGGTCGTCGCCCACGACGACGGGGTGCTTGCCTGGGTGCGGCTGCCGACCCCCGGCGAGACGCCCACGGACCGGCCGACGCTGACGACGCGGCCGCCGCTGGACGCCTCGATCGCCGCGGTCATCGAGATCCCCGGCGTCTGCGAGCCGGAGGACATCATCGCCAACCGGCTCGACCCGTGGCACGGTGCGTGGTACCACCCGTACGCGTTCAGCCACCTCGTCGTCGACGACGACGCCAGCGACGAGAAGGTCCTCGTGGTGGACGTGACGTTCCGGCTCACCCCGCGGCTCGGCGTCCCCGTTCGCGCGGAGTTCGCCTGCCCCGACGCGCGGACCATCGTCATGACCATCGTCGGCGGTGAGGGCGCCGGCAGCGTGGTCGAGACCCACGCGACGCCGATCGCCCCGGACCCGTTCGGCCGGCCGCGGACGATGATGACCGAGGCGACCATCGCCCACTCGCCGCGCACCGGGTTCGGTATCGCCCGGTCGGTCGCGGCCCTGGTGAAGCCGCCGATGAAGCGCACCGCCGCCCGGCTCTGGGTGGACGACATGGCCTACGCCGAGCGCCGGTACCTCCTGCGCGCCAGGGGCGACGTCTACGGCACCTAACCTTTCGGCTTTCCAGAAGTCGGGAGGCGGGAGAGGGCCTTGCGCAGGACCGGAACCACCTGGTGACGTCCCGTCATCGGGACCGTCCAGAGGTCGTGGCCGGGTAGGCCCCACCGGGACAGGTGGTGGTTCGCCGCCATCCAGCCGGTGGTCGCCGCGCGCTCCATCAGCGCGACCGGGTAGTCGCAGCGGACCCCGTCACCGGCCAGGGCGATCCGCGGGTCGGGGGTGCGGACCTCGGGCCGCTCCCGCCACGGCTCGGTCCCGACCAGCGGACAGTCGGCGCGGACCAGCCACTCCTCGTGGACGACATTCGCCTGGTCGAGCTCCGGATGCAGGTCGCGCAGCCGGTTGCGCAGCTCGACCCGGAGGGCGGCCGGGTCGGTACCGTCGGGCAGCGCGTAGGCGTGTACCTCGATGACGCTGCCGTTCCGGCCCCGCGCCCACCGCCCCGCTCCCGCCTCGAACTGGTGCACTGCCGAGACGTTGTCGAGCGGGCCGAACCCGCTCGTCGCGAGGAACGGCGGCGTCCCCTCGCGCAGCGGCCGGTCGAACCAGAGCCGCCACACCGCGAACGCCGGCGCCGGCCGGCGTGACGCGAGCCGGCTCCGCCACGCCTCGTCACCCAGCCAGGGCGAGTCGGCGACGAGGCGCTGCAACGGCGTCTGGTCGGTCGCCAGCACCACGGCGTCGGCCTCGACCGCCGACCCGTCCTCGAGCCATACGGCCAGGGGACCGCCGCGGTCCTCCAACGAGGTCGCGGCCATCGGCATGACCACGCGTACCCCGAGGTCGTGCAGGTAGCGGCCGAGGGGCGCCCACAGCGCCGTGTCGTAGTCGTCGTAGGGCACGTCGAAGAGCAGCCCCTCGGCCGATCCCAGGAAGTACGTGTGGAACATCGCGACCAGCTCGCCCCCGGAGAAGTCCCGCGGGTCCGCGAAGAACGAACGTGCGAACACCTCGAGCGCGAGATGCCTCGCCCCGTCAGGAAACCGGAGCTCGTCGAGGACCTCCGCGGCGCTGCGTCCGGCGTAGTCGTCGTAGGTCTGCGGGAACGCGACGTCGAGCAGCCCGAGGGCCGCGTCGACGTTGACGCGGGTGAGGTCGCGCAGGGTGAAGCTGGGGCTGCGCGCCACGAACGCCATGAGGTTGATCGGCGGTCGGGTCGGCAGGCCGGCGAAGGAGTCGGTATGCCCGCCGGCCAGGACCAGGGGGTAGTCGGCCACCGGTCGCAGCCGGCCCATGGTCGGGTCGCTGCGGCGTAGCAGCGAGCGCAGGTTGTAGTACTGCCGGAAGAACGCGTGGAACCCGCGGCTCATCGTCGTCGACGTGCCGTCGGCCGCCACCGGCCACGCGCGGACTCGCCCGCCCAGGGTCGGCGCCGCCTCGACCAGCGTCACCGAAACCCCACGCTCCGCCAACCCGGTGGCCGCCGCGAGTCCGGCGATGCCGCCGCCGACGACCACGGCGGTCGGAGCCCGGTCCAGCCGCGCCTCGTCAGAAGGCGCCGGCGGCGCGTGCCGGACCGCACGCGGGTCGCGACCGGGGACCCAGTGGTCCCGCGAACGGCGAAGGGGCATCATGCGGGGCGGCGCCCGTGGAACGTGTGGACGATCCCGTTCTGCCAGCCGCGGACCGACCGGGTCCGCACGTCCTCGAACCCCGCGTCGACCATCCGCCGCATGACCGTCTCGACCGGGTCCATGTCCATCACGCTGCGCCAGAGGTAGTGGTAGAGCCGGGTCCGCCTCGAGGTCAGCCAGCCGAGCGGCACGACCACGCCCCGGCAGACGGCGGTCCAGACGGCCTCCGCCACCGGACGTCCCGCGACCGAGTACTCGTGGACGACCAACGTCCCGCCTGGCCGCAGCAGGTCGTGCAGTGACCGCAGCAGCGCGTCGCGGTCGGGCACGTTGCGCAACAGGTATGCCGCGAACACCCCGTCCAGCGGCTGGAACCCGGCGTCGGCGCATACCTCCTCGAGGGCCTCGGCCCGACCCTGCTCGAACCGCACCCAGCTCGGCCACGACTTCGTGGCCGCCTGCGCGAGCATCCCCGACGACCCGTCGACACCGAGCACCTCCGCGCGGACGCCGGCGCGGTTCAGCTCGTCGACGAGCGCGCGGGTCGAGGCGCCGGAGCCGCAGCCGAGATCGACGACGCGCGAACCCAGTCCCGGGACCAGCCCGGCCACCAGCGCCCGTGCGCTGTGTCGCAGGTGGGCGTGGTAACCGGGGTTGAGCGCAACCATGAGGTCGTAGCGGTCGGCGACCTCGTCGAAGGCTTCGGGCACCTCGCCGCGCGTCGCCGACACGGCCGTCCGGTCAGTCGTCGCCATGCCGACACGGTATGCGGTAGCTCGGCTCAGCTCGGCGCGGGTCTCACGAACCCGATCAGGCCGACGGTGTTGCCCTCGGAGTCCTCGATGAACGCCTGCCACTCCTCGTGCCCCGGCGGGCCGAGACGGTCGTCGTCGTGGGTGAAGATCGCGTTCGGCTCGGCGACGACCCGTACCTCGCCACGGATCGCGTCGATCGTGGCGTGGACGTCGTCGACCCCGAGGTAGATCAGGGCGGCGGGGGCGTTGCGGTCGAGCAGGAGGCGGGTGCCCTCGAGGTCGAAGAACAGCAGCCCCGGCGGGTCGAACCGGGCCCGCGGCTCGTCACCGAGGAGCCGTGAGTAGAACGCCGCCGCCCGGTCGAGGTCGTCGGCGTGGAGCGCCACCTGGACGAGCCGCATACCAACCTCCGCGTGCCTAGAGACGCGACGAACCGGCGGCAGCCATGCTAGCTCGGGCCGGCCTCAGCCGTACCGGTTGAACAGCCAGCCGACCACGTACGAGATGTCGTTGGTCGCCAGGTGGGCCAGCGCGGGCGCGAGCAGGCTCCCGGAGCGCAGCCGGAGGTAGGCGAAGACCGCCCCCGCGATCGCCGTCGACAGGACGTTGCCGATGACGACGAGCACGAGACCTGCCGGGGTGGAGGCCAGCTGCTCCATCGCGCCGTTGCTCGCGGCTGTCGTCAGGGTCGGGAGGATGTGCCACGCCCCGAACAGCAGGGACGACCAGAGCACCGACCGCCACATCGAGGTGTGGCGGAGGAACAGCGCCAGCAGAAGTCCCCGGAACGCGAACTCCTCGAGGACCACCGTCCCGAGCGGGGTGTTGAAGGCCACCTCGTAGACCATGTCGAGGAACGGCACCTGCAGGCGCGGGTCGTCGAGGGCACCCTGGGAGGAGCCGCGGACCTCCGAGACGAGAGCGAACCCGACCACGACCCCCAGGACCAGCAGCAGCGCGCCACCACCCCAGATCGCGCCGAGGGAATGGTGGTCACGGTGCAGGCCGAGCTCGGTGGTGTCGACGCTCGACCACCAGGCGATCGCGCCGATCAACAGCGCGACGCCGACATTGGTCAGCAGCTGCCAGGACTCCGGGATCCACAACGTCCGGGCGACGTTGTAGGCGGCGAGCAGGCTCACGGTGAGGATCAGCGCGGGAGTGTCGCGGGCCGTCCGCTCGCGGTCCTCGTGGGTGGGGTACTTCGTGCTGTCGGCGATCTGGACGACCTATCCGGAAACGCCGATGAGGGTCTGGGCGAGCCGCTCGGTGTCGGCGATGGTCCAGTCGGGCGGCGCGACGAGGGCCGCCCAGGCGTAGGCGAAGTCCGGGTTGTAGTTGTGGCCGTGGCCTGGGGACGCGCTGAATCCGTTCATCAGGTCGAACGTCGCCTGGACGAAGCTCACCACCGGGAACCAGCTCGGCTCCTGGGGGACGTCGTCGCCGGTCGGCTGCTCCATCCAGGCGGGCCGTGACCACAGCGTCGACCAGCTCCACCAGCCGACCGGGTCGGACGGGTGCTGGACCCAGAGAACCTTCGGTTCCGGGGTTCCGGCGAGCTCCTGGCTGTGGTCGACGAGTCGTACGGACCCGTCACCGTAGACCGGGGCCCACACCGGCGAGCCCGGCTGACGGCTGGCCAGCAGGGCGTTCCACCCGACGTTGTCGCCGGTGGGTCCGACCCACAGCACGGAGTCGGCGGCCTTCTCCGCGGCCCGGAGGGTCTCGGTAGGTGTGGCCCGCCCGAACGTCGCCTCCGAGCCGAACGACCCGAGGCTCTCACCGAAGAGGAGCAGCTGCGGCCGGGTGTCGGGGGGGAGCTGCGACCAGCGTTCGTGCACGGCGGTGTAGAGCGTGGTCCCGGCCTCGGCGGCCTCGTCCTTATCGACGAGGAACGAGATCCAGCTGGGGAGGTAGGAGTACTGCTGCGCGGCGATGGCCGTGTCGCCGCCCGCGGCGTACTCCAGGCCGGCCGCGGCCACCGGGTCGACCCAGCCGGTCCCGGTGACCGTCCACACGACGAGGTACTTCCGCTGGAACGCTCCGGTGCGTTCGAGCTCCTTGACGGCGAGGTCGGCCCGCGCGGCGGCGTCCGGCGCGTTCTGGAGGCCGATGAAGACCCGGATCGGAGCCAGGGGCTCGCTGCCGGGGCGGAACGTCCGGAGCGCGTCGGTCGACACGGCACCGGCGGTGAACAGCCGGCCCTCGGCGCCCAGCGACGTCCACGGTACGAGGGACCCGCTGCCTCCGGACACCGTCGCGGTCTGGGGGGCGAGCAGGCCGGGGGTCGGTGTGGCGTCGGCCTCGGCGTACTTCGCGTCAAGGAACCGCATGACCCCGAAGCTGAGGACGGCCATGACCATGCCGATGACGACGACCGCGAACGCGCTGCCGGCCACGAGGTGCCGGACGAGGCCCGGCCAGCGGCGGGGGAGCTGCTCGTCGACGCGGATCACCGCCAGGCCGACCAGCCGCCCGATGAGGACGACCACGGCCACGAGCACCAGGGTCACGACCCAGAGCGTCACGGCGTCGCCGAGACCGAGGACCTCGTCCGGGCCGACCACCCGTCGCTGGCTGTTCTGCCAGCGCAGCCACATGACGGTCCCCACCACGGCGGCGACGACCGCGAGGACGACCACGGCGACCAGCGGCCAGGGTCGCGCGGCCAGGAGGGGGTCGCGCCGTCCGGCTCTCGTCCACGCCCGGTCCCAGACCTGGCCGACGAGGGAGCCCACGCCCCAGCCGACGGCGAAGGACACCGCGCCGATGACTCCCTGGATGGACCCCGAGCGCGGCAGCAGCGACGGGACCAGGGCGGCCCACCAGAACCAGGTGCCGACCGCGATGGAGATGAGCCGGGGCTGGGCCCAGAGCACCTCACGCGCTCGTCGGGACGCCGCCCGGACGCTCATTGGCGCAGTGTCGAGGGTGTAGGAGTGTGCCACGACCCTCCGTTCCCACGGCCGAGCCGCGGCTACCGCGGCGTGGGCCGACGCTACCTCAGACTGCTGATGTGACCGACGCCTCCGCCCCGCCCCAGAAGATCGCCGTCGTCCTGCGCGACGACCTGCCGACGTGGCAGGCCCTCAACGCCACGGCGTTCCTTAGCGGCGCGGTCGCCGGACGCCGGCCGGACCTGCTCGGTGAGGCGTATGCGGACGGGGACGGCACCGTGTACCTCTCGACGTTCGGGATCCCGATCATGGTGTACGCGGCGTCGGGGCCGGTGCTCTCGGCCGTCCGCGACCGGGCGGTCGGCCGCGGACTCGGGACGGCGGTGTTCACCGACGAGATGTTCACGACGGGGAACGACGTGGACAACCGGGCCGTCGTCGCGGCGGTCCCCGGAGCGGATCTCGTCCTCGCCGGGCTGGCGCTGGTCGGCCCGCGGAACGCCGTCGACAAGAGCGTGAAGGGCGCGGTGCTGCACCCCTAGCCGCGGTCGAACACCTCGAGGTCCATCCCCTCGAGGGTGTCGGGGTCGGCCAGCAGGGTGATCCCGGTGACGCGGCCGCCCTGGACGACGAAGTCGAAGACCACCCGGACCTTCCCGCCCACCGACCACACCGCGCCGACCGCCCCGTCGACCAGCGCCGTGCGCGCGACCCGGGCGCGGCCCGAGAACTGGTCGGCCACGGCTGCGGCGCCGCGTCGACGTTCGGCTCCGGTCCCGGCGGCCGCCGCGTCGACGTCGAGCGTCACGTCGGGGTCGAGCAGCCGGAGCAGGGCGGACAGGTCGCCGCCCCGGGCCGCGGCGAGGAAGGCGTCGACCACCACGCGCTGGGCCGCGACGTCGCCGTCGGACTCCTGTTCCGCGCCGCGCACGCGTCGCCGGGCGCGGCTGGCCAGCTGCCGGGCGGCGGCCGTGCTGGTGCCCACGACGGGTGCGATCTCGTCGAACGACACCCCGAACAGGTCGTGGAGGACGAAGGCGATCCGCTCGCCGGGTGTGAGCCGGTCGAGCACGACGAACAGCGCGACGCCCACGGTGTCGGCGAGGACCGCCTGCTCGGCGGGGTCCGGGACCTGGGTGGCGGCCGGCGCGACCGCATACCCGGGGTCGTCCGGCAGCTCGGTGAGGTGCTCGCGCCGGGACGACCGCGAGCGGAGCATGTCGAGACTGATCCGGGCGACCACCGTCGTGAGCCAGCCGTCGAGGTTGGCGACCTCGCTGGTGTCGCTGCGGTGCAGCCGCAGCCATGCCTCCTGGACGGCGTCCTCGGCCTCCTCGGGTGAACCCAGCAGCCGGTATGCGACGCGCCGCAGGTGCGGTCGGACGTCCTCGAAACGCTCGGTCAGCTCGTCGGTCATGTCGTCATCCTCCGGGGTCGGCGTGCCCTCCACCCCTGACGGACGGAACGCCACAGATGTGACACCCTGCCGCGATGACTCCCGTGGCGCCCCCTCGCCCGCTCGCCGAGCGCATCGCCGACACGAGGCACCTGCTGGAGACCACTGTCGACGCCTGGGTGGCGACGGCGGACCCGTCGACGGGCCGACCGTGGATGGTGCCGCTGTCGTTCGCGTGGACGAGCTCGGTCGTCGTGCTGGGTACCGGCGCGGACAGCCGCACCGTCCTCAACGCGCTTGCGCAGCCGTGGATCCGGTTGGGGATCGGAGCGGTTCGCGATGTCGTCCTCATCCACGGGCTCGCCGACGTCGTGTCCATGGCCGACGTGGACCAGGCGGAGGCCGACCTCTTCGCCGAGCGGTCCGGCTTCGACCCCCGCGGGCTGTCGTCTCCGTACGCGTACCTGCGGGTCAGACCCCGGCGGATCCAGGCCTGGCGTGAGGAGAACGAGCTGGACGAACGCGAGATCATGCGGGACGGCCGCTGGCTGGGTTGAGGGCCGGGGATCACGGAGGCCGAGGCGACACATGCCCCATACCCGCATCTCGGTCAGATCGTCGCGACCCGATCAGGTCGACCTCCGCGAGCACGCGGAGCACGCGTTCGCGCTTCCGGACCTGATGAGGTCCGTCGGCCTGGACGTCGGCCGGCAGGCAGTCATCCGGCGCGGGGTCGACACCTTCGCCCTCTACACGCTCACCGACGCGGGAGCAGACGCGGAGGCAGACGTCTCCACCGACACGGTGCGCATGGGTCGCGATGGACGCCGTCGGCTCGACGGCGCCGAGGAGCGGCAGTTCCGCGCTCGCCTGGACAGCGTTGCCGTCGACCCCGTCGCTACCGAGGAGGAGGCCCGTCGCGGCGAGAAGCTGCTGGAGCTGTTCGACGACGGCGATCACCGAGGACTGATCGTCATCGCCCCGCACGGAGGCGACATCGAACCGTTCACCGACCACCAGGCAGAGCACGTCCGCGACCAGCTGTGCGATCTGGGCGTGAGCTGCTGGCGGTGCAAGGGCTGGAAGCCGGGTGGCGGGGCCGCCGCCCGCTGGCACATCACGTCCACCGACATCAGCACCGCGAGCTTCCCTCGGCTGGCGACCGCCGTCGCCGGAGGGTTCGGTCACGCGGTGTCGTTCCACGGCTTCATCGAGCACGGACGCCCCGACATCCTGGTCGGCGGAGCCGCGCCGGATTCGCTCAAGCAGGTGTTGCGGGCCGTGATCGCCGAGGCGGTCGCCGGAACCGGTCTCCGGGTCGAGATCGCGGCGGCCGACGACCCGCTCGGGGGCGCCGAATCAGCCAACATCGTCAACCGACTGACCAGGGACCGGCGTCACGGCATCCAGATCGAACAGCAGCCCAGCGCCCGGTCGGGGACGCTACCCCGGTCGGACACGCCCCGGTGGCAGGCGGTCGCGGCGGCGGTCGCGGACGTCTATCGAGTCGTTCTCTCCTGACCGCCGGCTGACCGTTCGACGAGTCCGGGCTTCTCAAACCCGGTCGCTGGGAGGACCATCGGAGGGCATGAGGCTCATCCGCTGGCGGTGCGCGATCACCACACACCAGTGGCGCCGCGAGCGGCAGTCAGGAACCGACCTGCTGATCTGCCGACGCTGCGGGCACATCACGAGTCTGCACGACGAGTCCGCTGCGGCCCGAGGCCGGGAAGGTCGCTACGGGAGCGCGGGAAGCGGCTTCTGACCGCCAGTCGCTGCGGGTCAACCCAGGACGTCGGTGAGTCCGGCGACGAGGCGTTCGACGTCGGACTGGTCGGTGTAGGGCGCCAGCCCGACGCGTACCCCACCCTCGGCGCCGAGACCGAGGTGGTGGCTCGTCTCCCAGGCGTAGAAGTTGCCGGCCGGCGCGTTCACCCCGACCTCGGCCAAGGCCGCCCGGATCGCCTGGGGCGGGAGACGATCCGACGTGAACAGCAGGGTCGGTGTACGACGCCGCGCGTTGCTGTAGACCCGAACCCCGGGGAGCGCGCGGATCCGGGGCTCCAGCCACGCCAGCAGCTCGTCCTCGTGCTCCTCCAGCGCCGCATACGACGAGGCGAGCCGCTCGCGGCGTGAGGCGCCGCTGTCCGACGGTGCCAGCCCGGCCAGGAAGTCCACCGCCGCCGTCGTCCCGGCCAGCAGCTCGTACGGCAGGGTCCCTAGCTCGAACCGCTCGGGCACGGTGTCCGTGGCGGGCTTCAGCTTCTCCGGGCGGAGGGCCTCCAACGTCTCGGGCCGGGCGCCGAGCACCCCGAGGTGGGGGCCGAGGAACTTGTACGGCGAGCAGACCCAGAAGTCGGCACCGCTCGCCTCGACGTCGGTGAACACGTGAGCGGTGCTGTGAACTCCGTCGACGTAGAGCTGGGCGCCGACGGCGTGAGCGATCTCGGCCAGCCCGCAGAGGTCGGGTCGGGTGCCGATGAGGTTCGACGCGCCCGTGACGGCGACGAGCCGGGTCCGCTCGGACACCACGTGGGCGATGTCGACGCCGGGCAGCTCGCCGGTCAGGGGCTCGAAGTCGGCCAGCGTCACGGCGGCACCGGCGTGCTCCGCGGCGATCACCCAGGGTCGGACGTTCGCGTCGTGGTCGAGGCGGGTCACGACCACCTCGTCACCGGGACCCCAGCCCTGCGCGAGGGTTCGCGCCACCATGAAGGTCAGCTCGGTCGCTGAGCGTCCGAACACGACCCCCTCCGGGACGACGCCCAGCAGGTCGCCCATCGCCGATCGCGCGTCGTGGACGATCCGGTCGGCGCGGCGCTCGGCCGGGGTGACCGCCCCCCGGTTGGCCACCGCCGACGTCAACGTCCTCGCGACGGCCTCGGCGACCACGTCCGGTGTCTGGCTCCCGCCCGGACCGTCGAAGTGGGCCGCGCCCTCGCGCAGCGCGGGGAAGTGGGCGCGGACGGCGGCGACGTCGTAGGGCATACGCCGACTATCCCAGCGCCACGGGGTCAGCCGTCGGCGGCCTTCTCCAGGTCGGCGACGATGAGCTTGCCCATCTTCAGCATCGCCTGCATGGCCCGGGCGGCACGCTCGGGGTCGGGGTCGGCCAGCAGCTCGTTCATCCGGCTCGGGATGACCTGCCAGGACAGCCCGAACCGGTCCTTGAGCCAGCCACACGGGCCGTGTTCGCCGCCCTCGCCGAGCGCCGTCCAGTAGCGGTCGACCTCGTCCTGGTCCTTGCAGTCGATCATGAACGAGACCGCTTCCGAGAAGGTGAACTCGGGGCCGCCGTTGAGCGCGACGAACTTCTGCCCGTCGAGCTCGAAGTCCACGGTCATCACCGTGCCCTCGGGCCGCGGGGTGTCCGGGCCGTAGTGGGTCACGTTGAGAATGCGCGAGTTGGGGAAGACCGAGCAGTAGAACTGCGCCGCGTCCTCACCCTTCGTGTCGAACCAGAGGCATGGTGTCGTGGTCATGAGGGGTGAGACACCCCGCATACCGAAAAGTCATCGGCCCTCACGAGGGCTCGTGGGCCTCCACGAACTCCTCGGGGTCCTTGTCCACCGGTGTGACGCCGGTCGCCCAGTGCTCGGCCTCGAACCGCAGGAACTGCACGGCGATCCCGTGCCGCAGCGCGAGCGTGGTCTGCTGGCGGAAGTCGGTGAGGTCCTGCCGCTCCTCCTCGGCCATGTGGTCGCTGTTGGCGACGTTGGCCTCGACGACGGCCTCCCACCACTTGTCGCTGCCGGCCTTGCACCGCCGCACCGAGCGGATGGCGTCCCGGATCTCGTTGTGGTCCTTGATCGCGTCCTCGACCTCCTCCTCGACGGAGTCGGCGTCGCCAGCACCTTCGCCGAGCTTGACCAGCTCGGGATAGAAGAACCGCTCCTCCGCCTCGGCGTGCACCTCGAGGAGGATCTCCAGCCGCTTCCAGAGGGCGTCAAGCCCGTCCTCGTCGTCGCGGGGCCACTCCTCCAGCATGCTGAACATCCGCCGCTGCTCGGCGTGCTGATGAAGGATGACCTCGGTGATGTCCATGCCGGCGAGTATGCCGCTAGGACCGTCAGACCGGTGCGGTCTCGGCACTCCGCGCGCGGTCCCCGGGCAGTCTGCGGTCGGCCCAGAGAGCGACGGCCGCGAGGACCAGGAACAGCACGGCGATGCCCGCGCAGTTGACCAGGACCCGCGCCCAGCCGATGACGTCGGCATTGAGGAACGGGTACGGATACCAGTGGGTCAAGGGCGCGAGGGCGAGCGTCGCGACGAGCCAGAGCACCGGCCAGATCAGCGACGGCAGGATGTCGCGGCGGGTCACGAACCCTCTCGGGCCGAACGCGATCCAGCCGACGAAGGTCAGCAGTGGGACGACGATGTGCAGCAGCCGGTCGCAGATGAGGTTGGCGACCGTGTAGTTCGGTGACGGGGGCAGGGCGACGGCGGCCACGACCCCGGTGACGGTGATGCCGATGAGGGCCGCGAGCCGCAGCACCCGGAACAGCTGGGTCTCGGTCCGTCCGGTGACGAGCATGAACATCGAGATCGCGACCAGGAGGTTCGCCTGGATCGTGAAGTAGCTGAAGTAGCGCCGGACCTGCTCGGGCAGCCCGCTGGTCACGGACGACGAGTCGAGGATGTTCTGGCCGAGCAGGATGAGGATCAGCTGCAGCACCAGGGCGATCACCGCGACGACGAACGCCACGATGTGCCAGGTCCGCCCGAGCGAGGACCGCGTCATAGGCGCGAGAGTACGGCTCGCGGGCCTCGTTCCGGGCGAACGGTATGCGCCGTCAGCGGGTCGGGCTGAACGGCGCCAGCTCGGCGGGCGTCCGGCCGCTGACCATCTGCTCGGCCAGCAGGCGCCCGGTGGCCGGGCCGAGGGTGATGCCCCACATGCCGTGGCCACCCGCCGCATACACGCGCGGGGACCGCGTGGCGCCGATGAGCGGCAGCCCGTCGGTGGTGCACGGCCGCGAACCGACCCACTCGTCCTCGCGGGCGTCGAGGTCGGCCCCCTGCAGGAACGGCCGCGCGGCGGCCGCGATGGCCTGGACCCGGCGCTCGTCGAGACGCGCCTCGGGGGAGCGGAACTCCATCATCCCGGCGACGCGCAGGCGGTCGCCGAGCGGCGTGCAGGCGACGCGCTGGGCGGGCAGGTACACGGGACCGTCGGGGACGCGGTCGACGGGGACCGAGAAGCTGTAGCCGCGACCGGCCTGGACCACTGACCGCACGCCGAACCGGCGGGCCAGCTGGCCCATCCACGCACCGGTGGCCAGGACGGCGGAGTCGAACTCCTCGACACCACCGGTGGTCACGACGCGGACGGCGCGGCCGGCATCCACGATGTCGAGGACCTCGGAGCTCGGGCCGGTGGCGAGCTTGCCACCGCGAGCGATGACGGCGTCGGCGAGAGCGTGCACGAAGGCGCCCGGGTTGATGAAGCGTTGGCCGCGCAGACGGATCGCCGCGCCGACCTCGTCCGACAGCACCGGCTCGATGGCTCGCGCCTCGTCTCCGGTGAGCACGTCGAACTCGATGTCCTGGCCGGCGGCGTGGATGTGCTCGATCTCCTCGAGCAGCGTCCGGCGCTCGTCGGCGGTGCGGTAGGCCGCGAGGAACGACGACGTCTCGACGGTCTCGGCGCGGACGCCGCCGGCCTTGAGGAGGTCGAAGCTCTCGAGGGCCAGCCCGTTGATGGGGACCAGCTTGCCCATCGACTCCCGCCAGTGGCCGGCGGTGCTGTGACGCGTGAAGCCGGCGACGAACTTGAGGAACGACGGGTTCGCGCTCGGGGGCACGTAGACCGGGGAGTTGGGGCTGAGGACCGCACGGAGGCCGTACTTGAGGACGGCGGGCTCGGGCAGCGGCGTGGTGATGCCCGGTGTGAGCCAGCCCGCGTTGCCCCACGACGACCCGGCGGCGACGCCCTCGCGGTCGATGACCGTGACCTCGACGCCACGCTCCTGGAGGAACCAGGCGGTGGCGAGCCCGACCATGCCGGCGCCGACCACGGCGACCCGGTGGGGTACGTGGTGCGGAGTGTGGTGGGAGACGGAGCGTCCGGCGGCGGTGACGGGCATCGGGACCTCTTTCGAGACGAGCGGGTATGCGGTGGGTTGTCCCCCAGGATGCCGACGGCGTCGTGAGTCCTCGTTGTACGCTCAGCACAATCACTCAGCATGAGATCAGGCCTAAAGGACGACGGAAGGGCGGGCCGTGGTTGCTGTCGCCGATGTCGTCGACGCCCTGGGCGGAGGGCTGCTGCGCACCCTCGTGCCGGCGCCCGGGGTGTCCGTGACGGACGTGGTCATCGCCGAGCCCGGCGACGGGGCGGCCGACCTGCGCGGCGACCTCGTCATCGGGGCGGGGGTCGCCGACGCGACCGACGCGGTCGAGCTGGTCGAGCGGGCCGGGCTGGCCGGTGCCGCCGGCGTGATCCTGCGCCGAGGCACGGCCCGCGCTCGCGGTGTCCGAGCCGCGGCGAAGCGCTCGGGCGTCGCCCTGTTGGAGCTGGACGACTCGGCCTCGCTCGTTCACGCGGTCGGTGTGATCCAGGGGATCGTCGACCGTGCCGCCGCTCCGGACTCCGTGCTGGTCGACCCCGGCGGCGAGGCGGACCTCCTCGCGCTCGCCGACGCGGCCGCAGCGCTGGTCGACGGACCGGTGACCATCGAGGACGCGCAGTCCCGGGTCGTCGCCTACTCGACCCGACAGGACGTCACCGACACCGCGCGCGTCTCGACCGTCCTCGGTCGTCGGGTCCCCGCGCCGGTGATCGCCTACATGCGCTCCCAAGGCGTGTTCCGCCGGCTGGTCCGCTCCGACGAACCGTTCCTCGTCCCGCCCGGTCCTGGCCTGGAGAAGCCACGCTATGTCGTCCCGGTCCGAGCGGGCGGGGAGTGGCTCGGCTCCATCTGGGCGGTGATCGACCGGACGCCGCCGGACGACGCCGTGGCCGAGCTGCGGCGGACCGCCTCGGTCGTGGCCCTGCACCTGCTCCGGAACCGGGCCCTGGCCGACCTCACGCGTCGGCTCTCCGCCGAGCGGCTCCGCACGCTGCTCGGCGGCGGACCGGTCGATCCCGCGGCCGCGGCCTGGCTGCCGCCGGGACCCTGGCGCGCGGTCGCCCTCGGCCCCACCGGACCGGTGTCGGCCTCAGTCGGCGTCGACGCCGACCTCGACGTGTGGGAGTCCCGGTTCCGGCGACGAGGTTGGCGGCAGCCGCTGCTCACCGAGCTCGGTGACCTGCCCTACGCCGTGGTGACGACCACTACCGAGCCGGGACGTCCCGCGGCAGCGGGCACCTGGCCGTGGCTCGCCGCCCTGGCCGCGGAGGCCGAGGAGTCGGACCCCTCCTCGCCGCCCGGCTGGGTTGCCGCCGGAGTGGTCGTCGGTGCGCCCGTCGATCTCGCCGCGTCCGCGCGCAGCGCCGCGCAGGTCGCCGGGCTTCGCCAGGACGACCCGGCTCTCGGTCCGGCATCGACCGCAGAGGACCGGTGGGCGCGCCTGACGGTCGACCGGGCGGTGAGCGCGATCACCGGGCCGGGCGCCACGCCGGCCGCGCTCGCCGGCCCGGTCACCGCCCTGGCGGACCACGACCGTCGGCGCCACACCGCATACCTGCGGTCGCTCGCCGCTTGGCTCGACCATCCCGGCGAGCCGACGGCGGCCGCGAAATCCCTTGGTGTGCACGTCAACACGTTGCGCCACCGGATGGTCCGGATGAGCGAGGTCGCGCCGCTGCGACTGGACGACCCGACCGAGCGGCTGGCGTTGCGCCTCCAGCTCGCTGCCGTCGGAGTGTGAGCGTCAGTCGGCCCAGATGTTGTCGTGGTAGCGCATGAACTCGTCGTCCTCCGCATCGGTCATCGTCTCGCCGGCCGCGCGACGGGCGAGACCCTCGAAGTACGCCTCGCGCGGGGCGCCCGGCGCGAAGTGCAGCAGCATCGTCGCGCCGGTGCCCTCGACGTTCTTGAACCCGTGCAGACCTCCCGGCGGCACGTTGGCGAAGTCGCCCGGCCGCGTCGTCACCCAGCGGGTGCCGTCGAAGATCTGGACCTCGCCGGTGAGGATGTAGAACGACTCGGCCATGGTCCGGTGGAAGTGGGGGTCCGGGCCGCCGACGCCGGGGCCGAACTCCCAGCGGTAGAGCCCGAACAGTCCGTCGGTGGCGGCCCCGGTGGCCAGGTGGTGCACGCGGGTGCCGTTCGGATAGACCAGCTCCGGCTCGTGGCCGGTCGGCCGGATCGTCGCAGAGACCTCGCCGGACTCCCCGGTGTAGCGGACGGGTGGGTATGCGGGCAGCTGGGTCACGTCTCCTGCCTACCAGAACCGCTCCGAGCCACTCGGGTCACTTCGGGCTACTCCGGGCTCGGACGGCTGTTCTTCGCGTAGCCGGTCGCCTCGTCGACGACCTGGTCGACCATCTCATCGGTCAGCTGCGCGCTCCGGCGCCGCACCGCCTCGGCGTCGGCCGGGTGGAACCGTGCCCACTCCGTCGCCATCCGGTCCTCGAAGTCTCCGACCATTCGGTCGATGCGCTCGTCACTCGCCTGGCGCTCGGCGTCCACCGCCCGCCGCACCACCTTGGCCGTGGTGTCGATGATCCGCCGCTCCAGCAGCACCACGAAGCCGACCAGCAGGAGGGTCGTGCCGACCCCGGCGAGCACGCTCGCCGCATACGCCGTGCGATCGGTCGGCGCGACCAGCGCGAACCCCGCCGCGATCCCGGCCAGCCCGAGCACGATGCACCCGATGATCCAGCCCCAACGGACCCGCGTCCGCGGCGTCGTCGAATCGGTCACCGCACCAGCCTAAAACGGCACGCGACCGGGACTAGAAGTGGACTAGAAGGGCGGTGGCTCGCTGTCGACCGCGGTGACCGGGCGGCTCAGCTGATCGTCGTAGCGGAAGCGGTGGCTGAGGTAGTCGCGACCGGAGACCGTGGTCCATCGCGTGGCGCCGCCGGGGCCTGGTCGGGCCTTCCAGGTGCCCCGCGTCTTGTGGTTGTGATGCCGTCGATGCCGGGACTTGAGGTTGCGGACCGTGGTCGTGCCGCTCGGCCACCCCACCTCGTGGTCGACATCGCAGCGGTCGGCCGGGACGGTGCAACCGGGTGCCTGGCAGATCCCGTCGAGAGCGGCCACCTGCTGCGCCATCCGCCGGGTGGGGCGGTAGCGCGTCGTCGACAGCTCCAGCGCTGTCCCCTCGACGGGGTCGGTGACCAGGCGACGCCAGACCGAGCCGGTGGCGGTCGCGATGCTGCGGGCGACTGACGCGGGCACGAACCCGTGGCCGGGGATCTCGCCCGGCTGGTCGTCGAGTCCGAGCATCGTGGTCAGCGCGACGACCAGGTTGACCCGGGCCACGGGCGCCTCGCCCGCGAACGTCGGCCGGGCCGCCTCAGGCACCTGGTCGGGGGAGGCCCAGCCGACGAGCAGCAGGTCGAGGGCCACGTCGGAGCGCAGCTGCGCGAGAGTCCGCGCGTCCCCGCCCGACCGCAGGCTGCGGGCCAGACCGTCGACCCGGTCCAGGGCCGCGGTCACCCGACCGGCCTCACCGGTGACCGTCAGCCGCCCGGCCCCGTCCGGTTCGAGCCACCCATAAGCACACCGACGCCGCACGGCGTCCGCTCGGGCCTTGGCCGGGTCCGGCGTGTGCACCGCCACCTGGCGGCGGAGCTCGCGGACGAATGACCGGTGCGAGCGGACCGAACCGTCGGTTATCGGAGCCAACAGTCGCAGCGTGACCGCCCGGCAGACCTCGGGGTCGAGCGCCGACGCCGCCTCCGCGATGCGCAGCGACCGCTCGAGGTTCACCCCACCACTCGTCAGCGCCTCCAGCAGCGGGGTGAACCGCTGCTCGGCATTGAGCGCCAGCTCGAGCCGGGCGGCGACCTGGCCCTCGGGCAGCCCGGTCGCCAGGGCCACCTCGTCCACGGCCGCCGTGGTCGTCTCGGCGACCACGGCGGCATACGACAGCACACCGTCGTCGTACATCGAGATGCTGTCGGCCTGCTCCTGGACGACCATGCCGACCGCCTCGTGCAACCGGCGCAGCGCGGCCAGGCCCTGCGCGTCGGCCCACGCCTTGACCGCCTCGGCGGCCTCGATGACCCGCAGCTCCTCCTCGACCCACGCCTGCGCCAGGTCGGTCACCGGCCGGTCGTGGAACGAGGCTTCGACCGCGGCCCAGCGTGCCCGTTCGGCGGGCGTCGCCTGCACGTCGTCGTCGCGCGGCATCACGCCCAGACCCAGCGCCGGCCACCCGTCCACGATGCCTCCCCAGTCGAACTGATGTACGAATCGTACCAAGAACACCAACACCCCGTCAACGCCCATCGACGGCCAAAGCCATTGAACGTCAACGTGATTCGGCCTGATCGCCCTCCCCTGGCCGCCCTCTGACGAGTCCCTCCTACGCTGGGAGCGTGGACTACGGACAGGAGCTGCAGTTCGGGCTGTTCCCGACGCCCAACGCCGCCGAGCTCGACCACGTGCTGCTGCTCGCGGAGATCGCCGAGGTCAGCGGTCTCGACCTCGTCACCATCCAGGACCA
>NZ_DATBTV010000117.1:0-27264 GCF_036559105.1 Lapillicoccus sp.
TGCTTGATGTACTTCTCCTGGTCGGCCCGCTGCGCGGCCATCGCGGCCATCTGCCGCTCGCCCATGCTGCGACCGCGGGCGATCAGGTAGATCAGCGCGCCGAGCCAGGGGACGAAGACAAGCAGGATCGCCCAACCGGCCTTGCCCCAGCCACTGACCGTGCTGTCACCGAAGAGGTCCCACAGGCACCGGAACCAGATCATCAGTGCGGAGATCCAGATGAAGAACCAGAAGCTCCAGAGCAGAACCTCTCCGAAGCTGGTGTGCATTGCGTCCATGGTCGCTCCTCGGTTGGACCAGGCGGCTGAAGATCGTCGCGGGCCAAATCATGGCAGGACCGGCAGGTCAAAGTCAGCAGCGGGTACGGCGTGTCGATTCTGCGTAGACGGGTTGCGCTGGTTACCGACCGGTAGCATCATTGGGGTTACTGGCGGGTAACTGCGCCCGCGCACCTCGTGCCGGCAGAGCGCCGCACGCTAGCTGGAAGGGACCCGCGACCATGGGCCACTACAAGTCCAACGTCCGTGACATCGAGTTCACGCTCTTCGAGATGCTCGGCCGCGACGACCTGCTGGGCCAGGGCCCCTATAGCGAGATCGACGGCGACACCGCCCGCGAGATGGTGCGCGAGGTCGCCCGGCTGGCCGAGCACGAGCTCGCGGAGAGCCTGCTCGACTCGGACCGCAACCCGCCGGTCTACGACCCGGCAGCGCACTCCGTGCAGCTGCCCGAGTCGTTCAAGAGGTCGTACGCGGCCTACCTCGAGTCGGGCTTCTGGGCCATTGACCTCCCCGCGGACCTGGGCGGGACCGTCGTGCCGCCGTCACTGCGCTGGGCGGTCAACGAGCTGATCCTCGGGTCCAACCCCGCCGTCGGCATGATCGCGTCGAGCTTCTCCTTCGCCAAGCTGCTCCACATCCTCGGCACCGACGAGCAGAAGAGGCTCGCCAAGCTCATGGTCGACCAGAAGTGGACCGCGACCATGGTCCTCACCGAGCCGGACGCCGGCTCCGACGTCGGCGCGGGACGCACCAAGGCGGTCCAGAACGCCGACGGCACCTGGAACATCACCGGCGTCAAGCGGTTCATCACCTCGGCCGAGATGGACCTCTCCGACAACATCGTCCATTTCGTCCTCGCTCGCCCCGAGGGCGCCGGGCCGGGCACCAAGGGCCTGTCGCTCTTCGTCGTCCCCAAGTTCCACATCGCCGACCTCGACACCGGCGAGCTCGGCAAGCGCAACGGCGCCGTGATCACCAACGTCGAGCACAAGATGGGCCTCAAGGTCTCGACGACCTGCGAGGTGACCTTCGGCGACGGCACCCCCGCGGTCGGCACCCTGCTCGGTGACGTCCACGAGGGCATCGCCCAGATGTTCCGCGTCATCGAGCACGCCCGGATGATGGTCGGCACCAAGTCGATCGCGACGCTCTCGACCGGGTACCTCAACGCCCTGGACTACGCCAAGCAGCGGGTCCAGGGCGCCGACCTCACCCAGCAGGCCGACAAGACCGCGCCGCGGGTGACCATCACCCACCACCCCGACGTCCGCCGCTCGCTGATGCTCCAGAAGTCGTATGCAGAGGGGCTGCGGGCGCTGGTGCTCTACACCGCGACCCAGCAGGACATCGTCGAGGCGGCGCAGCTGGCCGCCGGCTCGGAGGAGCTGCCCGAGGACTCGCCGGCCCAGCTGGCCCGCCGGGTCAACGACCTCCTCCTCCCGGTCGTCAAGGCACTGGGTTCCGAGCGGGCCTGGGTGCTTCTCGGAACCGAGTCGCTGCAGACGTTCGGCGGGTCCGGGTTCCTCCAGGACTACCCGATCGAGCAGTACGTCCGGGACGCCAAGATCGACACCCTCTACGAGGGCACCACGGCGATCCAGGGGCTCGACTTCTTCTTCCGCAAGATCGTCAAGGACCAGGGCGTCGCCATCTCCCACGTGGCCATGCAGGTCCAGGAGTTCGCCAAGGACCTGGGCGCGGCCGGCGGCGCGTTCGACAAGGAGCGCGAGCTGCTGGGGCAGGCCCAGGCTGACGTCCAGGGCATCCTCGAGTACGTCGGCACGGAGGCGTTCAAGTCGGATCCGCGGATGGGCGGCGAGGTCCGCAACGTCTACAAGGTCGGGCTCAACACCTCCCGGTTGCTGCTTGCGGCCGGCGACCTCGTGGTCGGCTGGCTGCTGCTGCGTGAGGCCGAGGTCGCGCAGGAGGCGCTGACGTCGCGGGGTGACACGCTGACCGCGCGGGACCGCGACTTCTACACCGGCAAGGTGGCGGCCGGGCGGTTCTACGCCCGCAACGTGCTTCCCCGGCTCGCCGCGGAGCGCGCCATCGCCGAGGGCACCGACGACTCGATCATGGACCTGCCCGAGTCGGCCTTCTGACCGCAGTCGTCTGACCGCAACCGAGAGCGGCGGCCCGGCCCTCAACGAGGAGGACCGGGCCGCTTCGGTATGCCGACGGCTCACCGCCCGACGAACGTGGCGAGCGCCGCGGTCAGCTCCGGCGAGTAGGGCAGGTCGTCGCCGTAGTGGGCGATCGTCGTGGAGGGGTCCACCTTGAGGACGTGGCTGACCCCATGCTGGGCGAGGAATGTGCTGCCGGGGATCGCCGCCGCCAGCGCCTGGGCGTCGGCGATCGGAACCTGGATGTCCGCGTCTGACCCGGTGACGAGCACCGGCATACCCGCGGGAGTCTGTCCGCCCAGTACGACCGGGTCGGTCGCATCGATCTCCCTCAGGTAGCGGGTGTTCTGGGGGAGGAACAGCGGCGCCAGCTCGGGCGGCAGCGAGGGCACTGGCTGGCCGGCCCGAACCGCACGCACGGCCGAGGCCAACAAGCCGAGGAACTGGTCCCCCTGCTCCGCCGTCATCTGCCCCGCCGACCGGGCGGTGGCGACCTGTCCGGTGATCTGCGCGGTGACGACGTCGAGGAACCGGTGGGAGAGCGGCTCCAGGAGGGCTACAGCGTGCACGGTCGGCGCCCCGGGCACACCTCCCGTTGCCAGCAGCTGCGCGAACAGCGACCCTTCGCTGTGACCGATGACCACCAGCCGTGCAGGGTCCGCATCCGGACGTCCGGCGAGGTAGCCCAGAGCGGCGCCCGCCTCGTCACTGAACGTGCCGACGCCCACGGTGCTCAGGTCGGTCACCGAGCCGCGTCCGGTCGCGCCAGTACCGAGCTTGTCGTACCGCAGGCTGGGCACGCCGGCGGCGGCCAGCATGCCGGCGAGTGCGCGCAGCGTCCCGAAGGTCCCGCCGGTCGTGGCACTGTCGCCGTTCCGGTCGGTCTGACCACTACCAGCGATGAGCAGCGCGGCCGGACCGCGCGGTCCGCCGCTCGACGGGTGCAGATAGCTGGCATGGATCGTGCCGCTCGCGCTGGGGAACGTGACCTCGTCCTCCGTCCAGCCCGCGGGGACCGAGGTCCGGGTCGCCGGGGCCGACGTGGTCGGACCACCAATCCCTCCTGCATCGGCGCTGCAGGCCGTCAACAGCAGCACCCCCAAGGAGGCGACGACGGCGACGGAGGAGGAGAGGCGCGGAGAGGGCATACCGATCACGATCCAATAGTTCTAGTAGTTATAGAACTATCCCTACGCCGTTACCCGCGCCGAGTCAACCCCGGCGGGCGCAGTCAGACGTCGCGACGGTCGTCGCGGACCTCATGCCCGTCGTGCTGGACGTTGCCCTCGTCGATGGTGTGGTGCTCGACCACCGACGTGTGCGAGGTGTTGGTCCGCTGTCGGTTCTGGAGGGTGCCGAAGATGAGCGCCAGCAGCCCGCCGGCCATGAGGATGTAGCCGACGACGTCGAGGTTGGTCTTCAGCAACGTGTCGTCCAACGTCGTGAAGCTGAGAATCGCCCCGATGATGATGAGAAAGACTCCGAGCCCGATCCCCATTGGCCTGCCTCCGTCTTCGCCCCGAGCGTGCGCTGACGGCCTCACCCTAGCCCGGCGTTCAGGTACCTCGCAGGTCCAACACGAACCGGTCGGGTGCTGCCGCGTCGATGATCACCGGGATGCCCCAGTCCTGCTGGAACAGGTGGCAGGCCGGGTTCTCGCCGTCGATGTCGCAGGCCGCGGCCTGCACCGAGACGTGCAGGGTGCCGGCGGGTATGCCGGTCGCCAGGGTGAGGGGACGGGTCAGGCCCGCACCGTCCCCGGCGCCGGCGAGAAGGAGCTCGGGCGGACTGGCCGAGACGACCAGCCGGGTCGGGTCGCCCCATCGGTCGTCCAGCTTCTGGCCCGTCGGTGGGTCGAAGGCGACCACGAGCTCGACCGGGCCCGAGGCGATCGTCGTGGGCGGCCGCTGGGTCTGCCGGGCCCGCCCGACGACCTCTTGCGCGTCGGCCGGCATGGCCACGCGGACCAGTCGGTGGGCCGCGGACTCCACGACCACGAGTCGGGCCGTCCCGTCGTCGGCCCACTCGACGACCGCGTCGCTGGGTTCGGCGAGCCCGCCGGCCAGCGTGGACACCCGGTTGGTGGCCGGGTCGAACCGACGGATCGCCCCGTTGTAGGTGTCGCAGACCGCCACGGAGCCGTCCGGCAGCGGGACGACGCCGAGCGGGTGCTGCAACAGGGCTTCACCGGCCGGACCGTCGCGATGGCCGAAGTCGAAGAGTCCGGTACCCACCTGCGTCGTCAGCCCCTCGGCCGACCAGGTCCGTAGGGCGGACGTCTCGGAGTCGGCGACCCACACCCGACGACCGTCGCCGGACGTCGCCAGCCCCGAGGGCTGGGCCAGCCACGCGCTCTCGCCGGGTCCGTCCCGCAACCCTTCCTGGGTCGTCCCGGCGAGCACCTCGAGCCGGCCCCGCGCCGGGTCGGGATCCAGCGTCAGCCCCCAGAGCTGGTGGATCCCGGCCATGGCCACCACAACCCGGCCGTCCCACCACGCCAGGTCCCACGGCGTCGACAGGTCCTGCTCCAACGCAGGCCCGCCGGCCTCCCGGCGACGCAACGGCGCTCCAGATCCGGCGACGAGGCGGATATCGTTGTCCGACAACGAGATTCCCTTGACCTGATGGTTGACCGAGTCGGCCACCAGCAGGTCGTAGCCCACTTCCGCAGCGGTGTCGGTCGGCAGCAGGAGCACACCCTGTGGCTCGTCGAACTCGCCGGCGCCTCCCCACCGCCGGCGCTCGGTCGCGAGGTCCGGCTCCAGCTGGACGACCTGGTGGTGTGCGGTGTCGGAGACCACGAACGACCCGTCCGGCAGGATCGCGACCTTCCCCGGGAAGCGGAGGGCCGAGGCGGGCGGCGGCGGCGGGGCATACGGGGCGTTCCCGCGCCGCAGGGTGCCCTTGGCCGCGTGCACGGTGACGAGCTCCTCGACCAGGCCGGCGATCCCGGGTCCGTGCCCCTCGCCGGACATCGACGCGACGATGTAGCCCTCGGGGTCGACCACGACGAGGGTCGGCCAGGCGCGAGCGGTGTACGCCTGCCACGTCACCAGATCCGGGTCGTCGAGGACGGCGTGGCCGACCGCATACCGTTCGACCGCCGCCTCGACAGCGGCCGGGTCACCCTCGTGCTCGAACTTCGGCGAGTGGACGCCGATGACGACGAGCTCCTCCGGGAACCGCTCCTCGACCGGCCGGAGCTCGTCGAGCACGTGGAGGCAGTTGACGCAGCAGAAGGTCCAGAAGTCGATCAGCACCACGCGTCCGCGCAGCTCGGCCAGGGTCAGGTCGTGACCGCCGGTGTTGAGCCAGCGGCGGCCGCGGAGCTCAGGGGCCCTGACCCGCACCGCCCGGACGTCAGTGCGCACGGTCGGGCAGGCGCCGGTCGGCCAGGACCGGGAAGTCGGCCCGCCATGAGTCCACGACCGAGAGGTCGACGTCCACGCTGAGCACCTGCTCGTCGAGACCGGCGACGGCCACGGCCTCGCCGGTCGGCAGGACGACCTGCGAGTGGCCGCCCATCTCGGTGCGGGAGTGCGTCCCTGCCGTGTTGCAGGCGATGACGACGCACTGGTTCTCGATGGCCCGCGCGTGGGCGAGCAGCGTCCAGTGCGTGACCCGCCGCCGCGGCCAGGCGGCCGGGATGACGAACACCTTGGCCCCCGCATCGAGCTGGGCGCGGTAGAGCTCGGGGAATCGCAGGTCGTAACAGGTGGACAGGCCAGCGGTCACAGTGCCGCCGGACCCGTCCGGCAGCTCGGTCGTCACGATCTGCTCGCCGGCCTCCATGAGCTTCGGCTCGCCCGCGCCGAACCCGAACCGGTGGATCTTCCGGTAGGTCGCCTGGAGGGTGCCGTCCTGGGCGAAGACCAAGGACGTGTTCCAGAGGTCCTTGCCCTCCGGGCCCGTGCTCCCGTCCGACGAGGTCTCGACGATCGAGCCGGCATGCAGGGTGACGCCGGCCTCGCGCGCGGCCGAGCTCATGGCCGTGGCGACGGCGCCGTGAGGGGTGTCCGCGCGGGACTCCCAGGTCTCGTAGGCGAAGCCGCCGGGGGCCCACAGCTCGGGCAGGACCACCAGGTCGTGGCCGCGCTGCTCCCGCACCAGGGCGGCGACGCGGTCGACCCGGTCGGCGACGCTCTCGTCGTCGCCGTAGCCGATCTGGAGCACCGCGACCTTCACGCGTGAAGCCTAGTCGCGGACATCCGGCGAACCCGCCCGCTCCTGGCGGCGGGCCAGCTCCTGGAGGCGCTGGTTGTATGCCGCGAGCTCGGCCCCTCCGTCCCGTTCGGCCTGGCGGTCGTGGCGTCGGTTCTCGCGCGCGTCCGACCGGATCCAGTCGCGGACCACGATGAGGCTGAGCACGAGGACCGGGATCTCGCCCACCGCCCACGCGATGCTGCCGGCGGCCTGTTGGTCGGCCACCGGGTCGGGGATCCACGGGATGCCGATTGACCCGAAGAAGTCCGGCACCAGCAGGCTCGTCCCGCTCATCAGGGCGACCCCGAAGAAGGCGTGGAACGACACGGTGATGAGGAGGATGAGCAGCCGCAGCGACGGTGCCCACTTCGGCGGCCCCGGGTCGCGCCCGACCATGACCCAGGCGAACAGGTAGCCCGTGACCAGGAAGTGCGTGGTCATCAGGACGTGTCCGGTATGCGTCGTGAGGGCGAGGCCGAACATCGGCGAGTAGTAGAAGACGACGAGACTGACGAAGAACAGCGCGGACGCCACGACCGGGTTGCCGACCACGCGCAACAGCCGCGAGTGCACGAGCCCGAGCACCAGCTCCCGGGGACCCAGGCTGCCGTCGCCGCGGGCGGGCAGCGCCCGAAGGGCGAGGCTGATCGGCGCCGCGAGGACGAGGAACATCGGCGCATACATCGCGATGGTCATGTGCTCGACCATGTGCCAGGAGAACGACACCCGGCCGAGTACGCCCGGGGCGCCACACGTCGCCCAGACGAGGACCAGCCAGCCGACCACCCACCAGACCAGCCGCAGCGGGCTCCAGCGGTCGCCCCGGCGGTGCAGCCGGATCACCCACATGGCGTAGACGCCGACGGCGATGACGGCGAGGACGCCCCAGAGCCAGTCGAACCGCCACAGGGTCAGCCAGGTCGTCCCGGTCGGCGCCGAGGGTGGCGGGTACCCGGTCAGCTGCGCCGACGCGGACGTGTCCAGCCGCCCGGGTGAGGCGGGCGTCGGCGTGCGGGCGAGGGCCGTCGCGAACCCCACCGCCACCCCCATGACGAGGAGCTCGGTCACCGCGAAGCGCAGGAACAGGCCCCGCCCGGGGCTGCCGTCGTTCATCCGTCCCACGACCCGGCGGCGCTGCTGCCAGCCGAGCAGCCCGAGCACCACCAGGCAGGTGGTCTTGACGAGGACGAGGACTCCGTATGCGGTGGCCAGGTTCCCGAGGTCGCCGATCCCGCCCAGCCGGATCACCGCGCTGACGACGCCCGAGACCGCGACGGCGACGAAGCACCACAGCGCCATCGTCGAGTACCGCCCGACGACGACCGGCAGGTGTCGACCCAGAGCCGGCCGGAGCAGGACGACGGCCAGCAGACCCCCCACCCACAGCGACGCCCCCACGAGGTGGGCGGCGATGGTGTTGACCGCAGTCTCGTGGTCGGTGGTGCCGGCCGCGTGCCCGGCCAGGGCGAGCGGGAGCAGAGCGCCGACAGCCAGAAAGGCCGCAGTGGCGATTCCCTTGCGCCGCAAGGACATCGCCGCCACCATGGTGGCCGCCGCAGCGACGAGCGCGCTGATGATCGCCACGCGCAGGGTCTCGAGCGTCCAGACGTAGGCGGTGAACTGGCTCCAGAGCGAGGGGTCGTCGAGCGGCAGGCTTGCGGCGTCCGCGAACCCGAGGACGACGCCCACCAGGGTGGCGACCACCCACACGACACCGGAGGAGACCGCATACCGGCTCGCCTGAAGGCTCAGGGTCAGGTTCTTGCGGCCGGGCACGAGGAAGGCCCCGACGACGAGCAGGCCGACCGTCATGGCGCCGGCGCCGTCCTGGACGACGCGGATCAGCGGAAGGCCCCACCGCACGACGGGACCGACGTCCTCGAGCCCGAGGACGACCGGTATCGCAGCGCCCCCGATCGCGACCGCGACGACGCAGGCCAGCAGGCTGACCCCGAGGGCGGCGAGCGCGGGCCCGCGGTCGGCCGGCGCCGCTGGGGCGGGAGCCCGGCCCGCCTCCGGAGCGCGCGACGTGGTCACCGGATCAGCGTAGAGAGCCTCCCTGGATAAGGTGACCACGTGCCTCAGCACCCTGCTCCACCGACGGACCTCGACGGCCTCGTCGGCGCGTACGAGCAGACGACGCGGGCGGTCGTCGACCTGGGCCAGACGATGTCGGCCCGCGACTTCGCCAAGGACACCGAGTGTCCGGGGTGGACGGTGAAGGACCAGTTCAGCCACATCGCCGGGATCGAGGGCTGGTTGGACGGTGCGACCCCGCCCCGGCTCGACCTACCCGAGCTGACCTACGTCAAGAACGAGCAGGGCGAGTTCATCGAGCTGTTCGTGCAGGAGCGCCGGTCCCGCGAGGGCGCCGACATCGTCGGGGAGCTCGAGGACATCCTCGAGAGCCGGCTCGCCCAGATGCGTGACGCGTCGATGACGGAGCAGACGGTGGTCCGCGGCCCGTTCGGCCGGACGACCGCCGCGAGGGCGATGACGTTGCGGGCCAGCGACATCTGGGTCCACGAGCAGGACATCCGGACCGCGGTCGGGCGGCCCGGTGACCTCGACTCACCCGCCGCCGCGGTGTTCGTGGCAGCGGTGATCCGGGCCTTTCCCCGCGTCGTCGCGCGCGACGCCAAGGTCCCCGTGGGGCACGCCGTCATCATCGACGTCACCGGACCCGTCGTCGCCCGTGCCGGTGCGCGCGTCGTCCTCGACGAACGCCGACGCCCGTTCGGCGAGGAGCTGTTTACCGGCGAGTCCCACGACGAGGACACCGCCAGCGCGCCCACCGAGACGACGTCGATCGTCATGTCCACCGACGCGATGACCCGACGGGCCGCCGGGCGGCGGTCGGTGGCGGACCTCGTCTTCTCCGTCGCCGGTGACGCGGACGTGGCCCACGACGTGCTCGAGAACCTCGTCGTCACGCACTGACCTCTCGGTCGGACTCGGCCCCGGTCAGTTGCTTGCGACATGCAAACGTCTCGTGGCATAGTTGCGTGGCTCATACAACTAACCCTGAGGGAGGTGGGCCATCCATGACGACCGAGACCACGAACGTCGTCCAGCCAACGGAGACGGTCCAGCCGGAGACGGCCCAGACCCTGTCCCACACCCTCGTGCGGGTCATGAAGATCATGAGCGCGATGAAGCACCAGGCGCCGCGGCAGCACCCCGCGGTCGACCCCTCGCACTACCCGGTGCTGTTCTGCCTCTCCGGCACTCCCCTCCGGGTGTCCGCGGTGGCGGACAGCATCCACTCCGACGTCTCAACGGTGAGCCGCCAGGTGAGTCACCTCGTCCAGCACGGGCTGCTCGAGAAGATCGGCGACCCGGACGACGGCCGGGCCCAGCTGCTCTCGCTCAGCCCGACCGGCCGTGAGGTGATCGACAAGCTCGTCCGTGGCCGCGGCCAGTGGTTCGGACAGCTGCTCGCGTCGTGGTCGGACGAGGACGTCCGCACCTTCGACGCCTACCTCACCCGGTTCGGCGACGACCTCGAGGCCTTCAAGGCCCGCGTCGACGCACCGAACCCCACCGTGACCCTTCCCTCCTCGACCTCCGAGACCACCACCCAGGAGCTCGCGCATGAGCGCTGACATAGCCGCCGAGACCACCGCCGACACCCGTGCCGGACGGTCGTCGCTCTCGACCACCAACCCCGACCTCCCCTCCGGCCCGCTCACCCACCGACAGATCGTGACGATCCTCATCGGTCTGATGATGGGGATGTTCCTGGCCGCCCTCGACCAGACCATCGTCGCGTCGGCCATGCGGACGATCGCCGACGACCTGCAAGGCCTGTCCGCCCAGGCCTGGGTGACGACCGCCTACCTCATCACCTCAACGATCGTCACGCCGCTCTACGGCAAGCTGTCCGACATCTACGGCCGCAAGCCGTTCTTCATCTTCGCCATCTCGATCTTCACCGTCGGCTCGGTGCTCTGCACGCTGGCGACCTCGATCGGCACCCTGGCGATGTACCGCGCCGTGCAGGGGCTCGGTGCCGGTGGTCTCATGGCCCTCGCGCTGGCGATCATCGGCGACATCGTGCCGCCGCGTGAGCGAGCCAAGTACCAGGGCTACTTCCTGGCCGTGTTCGGCACCTCCAGCGTCCTCGGCCCGGTCATCGGCGGGTTCTTCGCGGGTCAGGAGAACATCTTCGGCATCACCGGCTGGCGCTGGGTCTTCCTCGTGAACGTGCCGATCGCCATCGCGGCCCTCATCGTCGTCACGCGAACGCTGCACCTGCACCACGAGCGCCGCGACCACCGCATCGACTACTGGGGCGCGGTGACCCTCACCGTCGGCCTGGTCCCGTTGCTCATCATCGCGGAGCAGGGTCGCGAGTGGGGATGGGGTTCGTCCAACGCGCTGATCTGCTACGGGATCGGCGTCCTCGGGCTCGTGGCGTTCTTCGTCATCGAACGGGCGATGGGCGAAGAGGCCCTGGTTCCGTTGCGGCTGTTCCAGATCCGCACCGTCGGCGTGTCGTCGATCGTCTCGGTGTTCATCGGTATGGGCATGTTCGGCGGCATCGCCGCGCTGCCCCTGTACCTCCAGATCGTCAAGGGCGCCACGCCGACACAGGCCGGTCTCCAGCTCCTGCCGCTGACCCTCGGGATCATGTTCGGCTCGATCCTCTCCGGCCAGCTGATCTCCCGGACCGGGCGCTACCGGCAGTACCCCATCATGGGGGCCTTCCTCCTCGCCGCATCGTGCTTCGCACTGCACTACACGCAGGCGGACACCCCGCTCTGGAAGACGCTGATCGCCGTGGTCTTCTTCGGGGTCGGGCTCGGCTTCAACTTCCAGCCGTTGACCCTCGCCGTGCAGAACGCGGTGAGCCCGCGCGACATCGGCGTGGCCACCTCCTCGGCGACGTTCACCCGTCAGATCGGCGGAACCCTGGGCACGGCCGTGTTCCTCTCGATCCTCTTCTCCAAGGCGGCGGAGAACATCCCCGCGGCGTACTCCGCCGCCCGCCAGGACCCGAACTTCCTCGCCGCGCTACAGAACCCTCAGGGCGACGCGGCGGCCAACGCCTCGTTCATCGAGGGGATGAAGCAGGCGGCGGCCGGCAACGGGGCCGCGTTCAACAACGCCCTCCAGGACTCGTCGTTCGTCCAGCGCATCGACCCGCGCCTGGCCCAGCCGTACCTCGACGGGTTCTCCCAGGCCATGTCGACGGTGTTCCTCGTCGCCACGTTCATCCTGCTCATCGCGTTCGTCGTCTCGTTCTTCCTGCCGCACGTGGAGCTGCGGGCGAGCTCGGCCTACAACCAACGAGGCGACGAAGCCGCCGCAGCGGCCCGGGGCGATGCTCCGGCTGATGCTCCGGCTGACGCTCCGGTTGCTCCGGCCGACGCCGCGCTCGTCGGCGCGTCCGTCAACGGCTCGGAGTCGAACGCCGACCGCAAGCCCGGGCGACACCGGGCCCAGCCGGGCGAGAAGCTGCACTGACGCATACCGGTTCGCGGTCGAGCGCATGAGACGCGGGGTGTCCGCGACCGGTGCGCTGCACCCGCGCGCGGTCTGGGAGCGGTATGCAACGCCGTCCGAGTGGCCGTCCTGGGCACCTCAGATCCGCCGGGTCGACAGTGCCCAGGACCGACTCGCGCCCGGCCTCACCGGCCGGGTGCACGGGCTGTTCGGGGTGACCACGGACTTCGAGGTGCTCGCCGTCGACGACGCGCTACGGACCTGGTCGTGGCGGGTGCGGTCGGGTCCGGCGAGACTCACGCTGCACCACGCCGTCCTCGAGGTCGCGGAGGGCACCCAGACGACGATCGAGATCGAGGGTCCGGCCCTCGTCGTGCTCCCGTACGCGCCGGTCGCGCAGGTCGCGCTCCGCCGCCTGGTCCGGCCGTAGGTCACCCCGCCTGAGCCGTCGCCCTACCCCCAGACGAGCCCGCGCGCGGGGTCCTCGAGCAGGGCTGCCAGGTCGGCGAGGAAGCGGCTGCCCAGCTCTCCGTCGATGAGCCGGTGGTCGAACGAGACTGCGATCTGGGTGACGTGCCGGATGGCCAGCTCGTCGTCGCCGGCGGCGTTGGTCACGACCCACGGCTGCTTGCGGATCGCGCCGAAGCAGACGATCGCGCTCTCGCCCGGGTTGATGATCGGCGTTCCGCTGTCGACCCCGAAGACGCCGACGTTGGTGATGGTGATGGTGCCGCCGCTCATCTCGGCCGGCTGGGTCCGGCCCTCGCGCGCGGTCGCGGTGAGCGTCCCGATGGCCTCCGCGAGCTGGCGCATGGTCATGGTGTGCGCGTCCCTGATGTTCGGGACGAGCAGCCCGCGCGGAGTGGCAGCGGCGATGCCGAGGTTGACGTAGCGCTTGACGACGATCTCCTGGGCGGCCTCGTCCCAGACCGCGTTCATGCCTGGGTTCCGCGCGATGGCGACGCACAGCGCCTTGGCCAGGACGAGCAGTGGGGTCACCTTGACCTCACGGAACTCCTTGTCCCGCTTGAGGTTCTCGACCAGCTCCATGGTCTTGGTGACGTCGACGGTGATCCACTCGGTGACGTGCGGCGCCGTGAACGCCGACTGCACCATGGCCTGGGCGGTCATCTTGCGGACGCCCTTGACCGGGATCCGCTCCTCCAGTGCGCCGTCGGACGGGCGGGCCACCGGGGCGGCGACGCCGTCGGTGGGCGCGCCGGAGACGTGGGCCTCGACGTCGGAGCGGGTGATGATGCCGCCGTCGCCGGAGGCGGTCACCTCGTCGAGGTTGACGCCGAGGTCCTTGGCCAGCTTGCGGACCGGCGGCTTGGCCAGGACGCGGCCGGCGCCCGGGTCGCGACTGACGACCGGCTGGGCGGCTCGGGGAGCACGCGCGGTCCGGTCGCCGAGGGCCACCTCGGTGGAGGGGACGAACTCGTCGGGGTTGTGCAGCGGGAACCGCTCGGCGGGTGCCGCGTCGGCCTTGCGTGGGCGGCGCTTGGCCTCGGTCTGCTTGACGCCGTAGCCGACGAGGACCGCGGTGCGACCGGTCGACGTCGTGCCGCCGATCTTGCCCTCCTCGATCTCCTCCTCAGCCACACCAGTGACGCTCGGGTCGACCTTGGGCGCCGGCGACCCCTCGATCCCGGGCTCCACCGCCCCTTGAGCCGGTGCGTCCTTGACCGTCGTCGGTGCGCCCGGCGCCGTCTCCACCGAGATGATCGGGGTGCCGACCTCGACCGTGTCCCCTTCGTTGACGTGCAGCTCGGTCACCAGACCCGCGAACGGGACCGGCAGCTCGACGAGGGACTTCGCGGTCTCGACCTCGACGACGATGTCGTTGACCTTCACGGTGTCGCCCTTGGCGACCCGCCAGGTGACGATCTCGGCCTCGGTAAGGCCCTCGCCGGGATCGGGGAGGCGGAACTGTTGCACGGGCATACGAAACGAGTTCCCTTGTTCTAGAAGGCGAGGGCGCGGTCGACGGTGTCGAGGACCCGGTCGAGATCGGGGAGGAACTCCTCCTCGAGCCGGCTGGGGGGGTAGGGCAGGTTGTAGCCGCCCACGCGCAGGACCGGCGCCTCGAGCGAGTAGAACGCCCGCTGCGTGACCGCCGCGGCCACCTCGGCGCCGAGCCCGAGGTTGGTGGATGCCTCGTGGACGACGACCAGCCGGCCGGTCTTCTCGACCGAGGCGACGACAGTGTCGAGGTCGAGCGGGCTCAGCGACCGCAGGTCGACGACCTCGATGCTCTTGCCCTCGTCCTCGGCGGCCTGCGCCGCCTGGAGGCAGGTCTTGACCATCGGGCCGTAGGCCACAACGGTGCAGTCGGTGCCCTCCTTGATGACAGCGGCCTCGAACAGCCCTCGCGTCGAAGCGGACTCGTCGACCTCGCCCTTGTCCCAGTAGCGCCGCTTGGGCTCGTAGAAGATCACCGGGTCGTCGGTCGCGATGGCTTGCTGGATGCCCCAGTAGGCGTCCTGCGGGTTGCTCACGGTGACGACGCGCAGGCCGGCGGTATGCGCGAAGTAGGCCTCGTTGGACTCGCTGTGGTGCTCCACCGCGCCGATGCCGCCGCCGACAGGGATGCGGATGACCATCGGGAGCTTCACGAAGCCCAAGGAGCGGGCGCGCATCTTGGCGACCTGGCTGACGATGTGGTCGAACGCGGGGTAGACGAACCCGTCGAACTGGATCTCGACGACCGGTCGGTAGCCGCGCAGGGCGAGCCCGATGGCGGTGCCGACGATGCCGGCCTCGGCCAGCGGGGTGTCCATGACGCGTTCCTCACCGAAGTCCTTCTGGAGCCCCTCCGTGACGCGGAAGACGCCGCCGAGCTTGCCGATGTCCTCGCCCATGAGGATGACCTTCGGGTCGTCCTCCATGGCTCGGCGCAGCCCGGCCGTGAGCGCCCTGGCGATCGTCAACGAGCTCATGCCGGCACCTCCTCGCCCTCGAAGCTGCTCCGGTAGGCGGCGAACTCGCGCCGCTCCTCCTCGATGCGCGGATGCGGCTCGACGTAGACGTTCTCGAACATCGACTCCGGCATGGGATCGGGCATCGTCAGGCAGCCCTCCCGGACGCGGGCGGCCAGCTCGTCGGCCTCGCGGTCGACCTCGTCGAAGAAGTCGTGGTCGCCCTTGCCCTCGTGGGCGAGGTAGGCCTTGAGCCGCTCGATCGGGTCGCGCAGCTTCCAGACCTCGACCTCCGCGGAGACGCGGTACTTGGTCGGGTCGTCCGACGTCGTGTGGGCGCCCATCCGGTAGGTCCACGCCTCGACGAGGAACGGGCCCTGACCGGAGCGGGCCTCCTCGAGCGCGTGCTTCGTCACCGCATACACCGCGAGGACGTCGTTGCCGTCGACGCGAACGCCGGGGAAGCCGAACCCGCGAGCGCGCTGGTAGAGCGGGATGCGGGTCTGCCGGTCGTTCGGCTCGGAGATGGCCCACTGGTTGTTCTGGCAGAAGAAGACGATCGGCGCGTTGTTGACGGCAGCGAAGACGAACGACTCGCTGACGTCGCCCTGCGCGGTGGCGCCGTCGCCGAAGTAGGCGATGACGGCGGCGTCGCGGTCCGGGTCGCCGGTGCCGACGGCCCCGTCGCGCTGGATGCCCATGGCGTACCCGGTCGCGTGGAGCGTCTGCGCGCCGATGACGATCGTGTAGAGGTGGAAGTTCTTCTCGTTGGGGTCCCAGCCGCCGTGGTTGACGCCGCGGAAGAGTCCGAGCAGGTTGAGCGGGTCGACGCCGCGGCACCAGGCGACGCCGTGCTCGCGGTAGGTCGGGAAGGCGTAGTCCTGCTTCTTCATCGCGCGGCCGGAGCCGACCTGGGCGGCCTCCTGGCCGAGCAGCGACGCCCAGATGCCGAGCTCGCCCTGGCGCTGCAACGCGGTGGCCTCGGTGTCGACGCGGCGGATGAGGACGAGGTCGCGGTAGAGCCCGCGCAGGTCCTCGTCGGTGAGGTCCTCGACGTAGTGGGCGTAGTCGGCGGCGGCCGCGTTGGCGACCCGCTGGCCCTCGGGGGTGAGCAGCTGAACCATGTCGGGGCCGCCGTCGCCGACCGCCGGCGTCGGGGCGGTGATGTGCGTCATCTCGCTCACTGGTGCTCCTTCTGTGGGTGGCCGGCCGTGTCGTCGACCGGCGCCCGCGTTCCAGGCCGCGGCTCCACCCGGGGTCACCGGAGTGGGCTACGGCAACTCGATGCGAGAGCGGCCTGGGTATGCCCGCGCTCGCCGATGAGCCGTTCGAGCCAAATCTATCCGGGCACCCTGGAAATCTCACAATGCGGACGCTGCGTGCCACGGCGAGGGGCCGCGCGCAGGTTCGGAACCGTGCGCGCAGGGTGCAACCTGCGCGTGACGTGTCGAACCTGCGCGGGGTTGTCCACATCGGCTGCTCGCGGCGACCCATCGTCCACAGGCGTGGCCCACCGGGGTGGTCGGACAGCATAGATCGGTCCACGCTCGGCCCATGGAGGACTGGACAGGAGTGGCCGACAGGCATGGACTGATCCGCACTGCAGAGGCACCCGAAGCCGGTCTGACCGGGCGCCAGGCTGGCTCGCCTGGTCAAGGACGGTGAACTCGTCCGCCTCGGGCGCGGGTGGTACTCCCTCCCGCTGGTCTCTGCCGCTGCGGAGGACAACTCGGCGTGGGCCAGGCGGCGGACCCTGCACGCGGCCCAGGCGAGGGCGGCGGTGGTCGCCTACGAGGGTCGTGCCGCGGCGAGTCACCACAGCGCGCTCGTGCTCCACGGCCTTCCCGCCTACACCGCCGACCTGCGTCAGGTCCACCTCACGCGTACCGCGGACACGTGGTCGCGGCGACGGCCAGGCCTGACCCTGCATCAGATGGTTCCGGACGCTGCCACGACGGACGGGGTGATCGACCTTGGCGTGGCGGTGGTGCAAGCGGGCTGCGTCAACGGTTCGATGGCCGCTCTGGTCGCCGCGGATGCCGCGCTCCACCATGGCCGGCTGGGCCACGACGACCTGCAACGTGCCGGCGATCTGGTGATGGGACCTCGCTCCGCGGTCATCCGCGCGTTGCTCCGGCACGCCGACGGCTCCGCCGAGTCACCGGGCGAGACGCGGCTGCGTCACGCCCTCCAGATGATGGGCTTCTCCGTCAGGCCACAGGTGCGGATCGTCGACGGTTCGTTCGTGGCCGTTGTCGACTTCCTGGTCGAGGACTGCCTTGCGGTCGAGTTCGACGGCTTCGTCCCGTACGGCCGACCACGGGCCTTTGCGACTGAGGTCACGCCGGCCCTGCCGCTGCTGTGTCGCCGTGTGGAGCGCGCTCTCATGCTGGCCGCCAACCGAAGCTTGACCTCGCGCGCAGGTTCGTGACGTCGCGCGCAGGCGGCAACCTGCGCGCACGGTGAGGAACCTGCGCGCGTAGGACGGCGTCAGCGGGGGCCGAACTGCTGGGCGACCTCCAGGAGGCGGTCGTTGGCCTCGGTCTCGCCGATGGTGACCCGGACGCCGTCGTCGCCGTACTGACGGACCATCAGCCCCGCCTCGTGGCACGCCGCCGAGAAGTCGGTCGAGTCCGGCCCGAGCGGGAACCAGAGGAAGTTGGCCTCGCTCGCCGGCAGCTTCCACCCCTGGCCCTCCAGCGCGGCCGCCACCCGGGCGCGCTCCACGACCAAGGCATCGACGCGCTGCTTGAGCTCCGCCACGTCCCGCAGTGACGCCACCGCGGCCGCCTGGGCGATCGAGTTGACCCCGAACGGGACCGCCGTCTGGCGCAGCGCCGCGGCGATCCGGTCGTGCGCTACCGCATACCCGACCCGCAGTCCCGCGAGCCCGTACGCCTTCGAGAAGGTCCGCAGCACCACGAGGTTCGGGTACTCGCGCCACAGCTGGATCGCGTCCGGCGCGTCTGGGTCGGTGACGAACTCGAGGTAGGCCTCGTCGAACACGACCAGGACGCTCGACGGGACCCGGTCGAGGAAGAGCCGCAGCTCGCGCTCACGCACCGCCGGCCCCGTGGGGTTGTTGGGCGAGCACACGATGACGACCTTGGTGCGCTCCGTCACCGCCGCCAGCATCGCGTCCAGCCGGTGCCGCGCCTCGGCGTCGAGCCCGACCCTCACCGACGTCGCCCCCGCGAGCGCCGTGACGATCGGGTACGCCTCGAACGACCGCCACGCGTAGACGACCTCGTCGCCCGCGTCGCAGGTCGCCTGGATGATCTGCCCCAGCACGCCGACGCTGCCGGTCCCTGTCGCGACGTTCGACGTCTCGACGCCCACGGCCTCGGCGATCGCCGCGGTCAGCTCGGTGACCGCCATGTCGGGGTACCGGTTGACCTCGCGCGCCGCCCGCTCGATGACCTTGCGGACGCTCTTCAGCGGCGGGTACGGGTTCTCGTTGCTGGAGACCTTGTAGGCGGTCAGCCCCTCGCGCATCGGTGCCGGCTTGCCCGGGATGTAGGCGGGTAGCCCACCGAGTGCCTCACGGAGCCGTACGTCGTCCGCGGACCCGGGCCGCGAGGACCCCGGCGAGGAGCGCGGCGTCGTCATGTGGACAACTCTAGGCCGGACGTTCTGGAAGGATGACCGCCATGGGTTGGCTCGGCAACGTCGTCGTCAAGACGATCATCAATGGCGCGGCGCTCTATCTCGCAGCCGCCATCGTCCCCGGGATCCATCTTGGGGAGGAGGGCAGCGCGGGCAAGACCATCGTGACCATTCTCCTCGTCGCGCTGATCTTCGGGATCATCAACACGTTCCTCAAGCCGTTGGTCAAGCTGCTCTCCCTGCCGTTCATCGTGCTGACGCTCGGCCTGTTCCTCTTGATCGTCAACGCCCTGATGCTCGAGCTGACGTCCTGGCTGGCCGGCCTCCTGGACCTGTCCTTCCACGTCGACAACTTCTTCTGGGACGCCATCCTCGGCGCCCTGATCATCACCGTCGTCGCCTCGATCCTCAACGCGATCGTCCCGGACCCGGACCGCTCGCGGCGCTGACCCGCGCCACCCTGTGACCACGAACCGCGCCGAGCGCGTCACCATCAGTGACATCGCGCGCCGGCTCGCGATCTCCAAGGCGTCGGTCTCGTATGCGCTCAACGGGCGCCCCGGGGTCAGCTCCGAGACTCGTCGGAAGGTCCTCGAGCTCGCTGACGAGCTCGGGTTCCAGGCGAGCTCGGCGGCGGTGGCCCTGTCGGCCAGCCGGTCGGGAACCATCGGGCTGGTCATCGCCCGTGACCCCTCGGTCATCACCGCCGAGGGCTACTACATGCGGACCCTCTTCGGCGTCGAGCAGTACCTCAACGACGCCGACAGCTCCCTGCTGCTGCGCCTCACCGGCGAGGGGGGCGAAGACCTCGATGTCTACCGGCGGTGGGCCCGGCAGCGGCGGGTCGACGGGTTCCTCCTGTTCGACGAGTTCGACGACGACCCGCGGTTGCCGCTGCTGACCTCGCTCGGCATGCCGGGCGTCCTCGTCACGTCACGGCAGACCGACGACGAGTTCGGCCGGCTGATCACGCCGGAGATCGAGACCGTCACCGTCTTCCTGGACCACCTGCGCGCCCTCGGTCACGAACGCATCGCCCACATCAGCGGTCCGATGGTCTACGTCCACGAGCGGGTCCGAGCCGACATGCTCACGGCCGAGGGCGAGCGACGGGGCATGGAGGTCACCCACCTCGAGGGCACGTATGCCTACGAGTCCGGAGCCGCGCGTACCCGCGAGCTGTTGTCCGCGCCCCGCCGGCCCACCGCCGTCCTGGCCGGCAACGACATCATGGCGACGGCGGCGCTGCGGGTGGCCGGCGAGATGGGGCTGCGGGTCCCGGACGACCTGTCGATCATCGCGTGGGACGACTCGGTGCTCTGCGTCGTCTCGCGCCCCCGGCTGACGGCGATGGACCACGGCCTCATGGAGAAGGCCCGGCTCGCGACCGACCTGCTGTTCCAGCTCATCGACGGCAGCACCCAGCCGCACCGGTGGTCGCCGGTCGGCACCCTCCTGGTCCGTGAGTCGACCGGACCCGCTCCCCGCTAGCGAGGCCTCCACGCCTACCGGCACCGCGAACAGGTCACGAAATGATCACGACTTAACCGGTTCACTTGACACCTTAACCGGTTAGGTCGAGTCTCGGAGACGCCCGTCATCCCCACTTCAGGACAAGGGAGTCTGATGTGAGACTGCGTTCCCTCTCGCGCTTCACCATCGCGGCCATCACCGTGCCCGCCATCGCCCTCGGCGCCGCCGCCTGCAGCAGCAGCGGAGGGTCGAGCTCTGGTTCCGACACCGGCAGCGGTGGCTCCGGAACCACGCTGACCTACTGGGCCAGCAACCAGGCCCCGTCCCTCGACAAGGACAAGGAAGTCCTGACCCCGGTCCTGGCGCAGTTCACCCAGCAGACCGGCATCAAGGTCAACCTCGAGGTGATCGGCTGGAACGACCTGCAGACCCGCATCCAGACGGCGATCACGTCCAACTCCGGTCCCGACGTGCTCAACATCGGCAACACCTGGGCTGCCTCGCTCCAGGCGACCGGGGCGTTCATGCCCTACGACGCCGCGGCCTTCACGGCCATCGGCGGCAAGGAGAAGTTCGTCAAGCCCGCCATGGACACCGGCGGCGCGCCAGGTCAGGACCCGACCTCGGTCCCCTATCTCGGTCTCGCCTACGGCCTCTACTACAACAAGCAGATGCTCAAGGACGCCGGCATCCAGCCGCCCACCACGTGGGAGGAGATGGTCGCCGCGGCCCAGAAGCTCACCAACACGTCCAAGGGCACCTACGGCTTCTCGCTCGCCGCGGGCAGCTACACCGAGAACGTGCACTTCGCCTTCATCAACGGCAGCCAGAACGGTGGCGAGTGGTTCGACAGCGCCGGCAAGCCGACGTTCACCAGTGACGCCAACGTGAAGGGTGTGCTGCGCTACCTCGACCTGATGCAGAAGGACAAGGTCGTCAACACCTCGAACGCGCAGTACGACAACGGCACCAAGGCGGTCAACGACTTCGCGACGAAGAAGGTCGCGATGATCCTCAACCAGAACAACGCCGACAACTCGATCCAGTCCAACGGGATGAAGAGCGACGAGTACGGCGTGGTTCCCTTCCCGTCGCCGACCGGCGGCCAGAAGATCGCTACGTTCATCGCCGGCATCAACATGTCGATCTTCAAGAACACCAAGAACAAGGACGCCGCGCTCCAGTTCGTCAAGTTCATGACGTCGCCGGAGACCCAGAAGACCCTGGGCAAGCCGTTCTCCTCGCTCCCCGTGCTCAAGGGCGAGACCCCGGTGTTCACCGACAACCCCGAAGAGGCGAAGACCTTCGCGGACATCTACGCGAACATGTCGAAGCCGCTGCCGCTCGTGCCCGGTGAGGACCAGTTCGAGAGCACCGTCGGCAAGGCCATGAACACGATGTTCGCCAAGATCGCCACCGGCGGCACCGTCTCGGCCGATGATGTCAAGGCAGCCTTGAAGGACGCGCAGGACCAGGTCGCCGCGGCGAGCTGACCTTCGTCTCCCCTACCCGCAAGGGGTCCGGCCGGTCACCTCACCCGTGACCGGCCGGACCACCGGCATCAGGAGGTATGCCCGTGTCAGCGTCGACGATCCGCGAGCCCGACCAGGCCACCAGTGTCCTGAGCACCAAGGCCACGACCACCAAGAAGAAGAGGGCTCGTCGGCCCTCCCCGCGTCGCAGCCGGTGGCTTCCCTACCTGCTCCTGCTGCCCGCAGTCATCATGGAGCTGCTCATCCACATCGTGCCGATGCTCGTCGGCATCTGGATGAGCTTCATCAAGCTCACCAAGATCTACATCGCGAACTGGTCGGCCGCCCCGTTCGCCGGCCTCCAGAACTACGCGATCGCGGTCGACTTCGACGCGAGCATCGGAGCCGCCCTGCTCCAGTCGTTCTTCGTGACCGCCGCCTTCTCACTGCTCGCGCTCGGCATCTCCTGGGGTCTGGGGATGGCGGCCGCCGTCGCTCTTCAGCAACCGTTCCGCGGCCGCGGCCTCGTTCGGACGATCTTCCTCGTCCCGTATGCGCTGCCGGCCTATGCGGGCATCCTCACCTGGAACTTCATGCTCCAGCGGGACACCGGCCTGGTGAACCACGTGCTCGTCGACAACCTCCACCTGACCGGCGACCGCCCCTTCTGGCTGCTGGGCGGTAACGCCTTCGCGTCCATCGTCACCGTGGCGGTCTGGCGGCTGTGGCCGTTCGCGTTCCTCAGCCTGATGGCCGGGCTCCAGAGCATCCCGGCCGACCTCTACGAGGCCGCCGCGGTCGACGGTGCGGGCAACCTGCGCCAGTGGCGCCACATCACGCTGCCGTCGCTACGCCCGGTGAACCTGGTCCTGGTCCTCGTGCTGTTCCTGTGGACCTTCAACGACTTCAACACGCCGTACGTGCTGTTCGGGAACAGTCAGCCGCCGGGCGGCGACCTCATCTCGTTCCACATCTACAACGCATCGTTCCTGACCTGGAACTTCGGCATCGGCTCCGCGATGTCGGTGCTGCTGCTGCTCTTCCTCTTCGTCGTCACGGCCGCCTACCTCCTCATCACCCGCGAACGCAACACGACCCCGAAGGCGGCGTCGAAGCCGACCCCGAAAGCGCCCGCCCGGACGGAGGACAGCCATGCGTAACACCACCGGGTTCAAGGTCTTCCGAGGCGTGACCCTGACGCTGCTCGGGCTGTTCACGCTCATCCCGCTCTACGCGATGGTGAGCTCCTCGCTCAAGCCCCTGGCCGACGTCCAGGGCACCTTCACGTGGTGGCCGACGAACCTCACTATCCAGCCGTTCATCGACATGTGGTCGACCGTCCCGCTGGCGCGGTACTTCGTGAACAGCCTGATCATCTGCACCTGCGCCACCGTGGCCAGCGTCATCCTCGCGATCATCGCGGCGTTCGCGGTGTCCCGCTTCCGGTTCCGCGGGCGTGGTGTCTTCACGACGACGGTGCTGTCGACCCAGATGTTCCCCGGGATCCTCTTCCTGCTCCCGCTGTTCATCATCTTCGTCAACATCAACTCGGCGACCGGCATCCAGCTGGTCGGCTCGTACTTCGGGCTGATCCTCACGTACCTGACGTTCTCGCTGCCGTTCTCGGTGTGGATGCTGGTCGGCTACTTCGACAGCATCCCCAAGGAGCTCGACGAGGCCGCCATGGTCGACGGCTGCGGGCCGCTCGGCGCGCTGTGGCGGGTCGTCCTGCCGGCCGCCCGGCCCGGTGTCATCGCCGTCGCGATCTACTCGTTCATGACGGCCTGGGGTGAGGTGCTGTTCGCCTCGGTCATGACGACCGACGAGAACCGGACGCTCGCCGTCGGGCTGCGCCAGTACTCGACGTACCAGAACGTCTACTGGAACCAGATCATGGCGGCGTCGCTGGTCGTGAGCGTCCCGGTCGTCATCGGGTTCCTCCTCGTGCAGCGCCACTTCGTCGCGGGGATGACCGCCGGGGCGGTGAAGTGACCGCAGAGCCCCTTACCCGATGGACCCTGCTGGCGCTGGACGGACCGGCGCCGCAGGAGGTCGCCGGGCGTGCCGTCCCCACGACGGTCCCCGGCACCGTCCACACCGACCTGCTCGCGGCCGGGCTGATCCCCGACCCGTACCTCGACGAGAACGAGGCGGCCCTGCAGTGGGTCGGGCGGACGGGCTGGCGGTATGCGACGACGCTCGCCACCGCCGCGCCAGAGGACGGGGAGCACGTCGAGCTGGTCTTCGACGGGCTGGACACCGTTGCCGAGATCCGGCTGGGCGACCGCGTCCTCGGCACCACGCGCAACCAGCACCGCGCATACCGGTTCGATGTCACTGACCTCGTGCGGCGGGGAGAGACCGAGCTGATCGTCGACTTCGCCGCCCAGCTGACCGCCACCGAGCTGGCGAGCCTGGAGCAACAGCCTCGAATTCACACCAATGCCCACCCGTTCAACGCGATCCGCAAGATGGCCTGCAACTACGGCTGGGACTGGGGGCCCGACCTCGTCACCGCCGGCATCTGGCGCGAAGCGCGCATCGAACGCTGGCGCGCGGCCCGTTTGGCCGCAGTCCGGACCCTCGTCACGGTGGTCGACGGCGTCGGTCGGGTCGAGGTGCACGTCGACGTGGTTCGTGACACCCCTGCCCGGTTGACGATCCGCGCCGACTGCGAAGGACGCGCCGTCGATTCCGAGGTGGTCGGCGACGCCGCCACCCTCGTCTTGGAAGTCCCCGACCCGGCGCTGTGGTGGCCGCGCGGTTACGGCGCACAGCCCCTCTCGGACCTGCGGGTCGAGCTGCTGGCCGACGGCCAGGTCGTCGACGGTCGCGACCAGCGCATCGGCTTCCGCAGCGTGGAGCTCGACACGACGCCGGACGCCGAAGGCACGCCGTTCGCGTTGCGCGTCAACGGGAGGCCGGTGCTCGTCAAGGGCGCCAACTGGATCCCCGACGACTGCTTCCCGCACCGCGTCGACCGGGAGAGGTATGCGACCCGGGTCGCGGACGGTACCGAGGCGAGCATCAACCTGCTGCGCGTCTGGGGTGGCGGTCTCTTCGAGAGCGACGACTTCTACGACGTCTGCGACGAGACCGGAATCCTGGTCTGGCAGGACTTCCTCTTCGCCTGCGCGGCCTACCCCGAGGAGGAGCCGCTGCGCGGTGAGGTCGTCGCCGAGATCACCGAGGCCGTCACCCGGCTGAGCCCGCACCCCAGCCTGGTCGTCTGGAACGGCAACAACGAGAACCTCTGGGGCTACGAGGACTGGGGGTGGCGCCGCGAGCTCGGCGATCTCACGTGGGGTCGCGGCTACTACCTCGAACTGTTCCCCCGGCTGATGGCCCGGCTGGACCCGACCCGGCCCTACTCGCCGGGCAGCCCCTGGTCGTTCGACGAGCGGTGGCACCCCAACGACCCCGACCACGGAACCAGCCATCTTTGGGACGTCTGGAACCGGCTGGACTACACGGCCTACCGGAGCTCGACGCCCCGTTTCGTCGCCGAGTTCGGCTACCAGGGCCCACCGGCCTGGTCGACGCTCACGTCGGCGATCCACGACGACCCGCTGATGCCGACGTCACCGGGCATGCGGAGCCACCAGAAGGCCGAGGACGGCCACCTCAAGCTGACCCGGGGCCTCGCCCCACACCTCGAGGAGCCGGCCGGCATGGAGAGCTGGCACTGGGCCATGTCGGTGCAGCAGGCCCGTGCCGTGGCGTTCGGCATCGAGCACCTGCGCTCGTGGCACCCCCGCAACCAGGGCATGATCGTCTGGCAGCTGAACGACTGCTGGCCGGTCACGTCGTGGGCGATGGTCGACAGCGGCGGCGTCCGGAAGCCGATCTGGCACGCGGTCCGGCACGCCTACGCCGATCGTCTGATGACCATCCAGCCGCGCGACCACCGCCTCGCCCTGGTTCTCGACAACGACACCGACCAGCGGTGGCAGACGCGAGTCCGGTTGCAGCGCAAGAGCTTCGACGGGTTGGAACGCGCCGTCAGCGTCGTCACCGTCGACGTCCCCCCGCGCGGAACGCATACCCTTCCCCTCGCGGCCGCCCTGACGTGGGAGGTGTCCCCGCGCGACGAGGTGCTGGTCGCCACCGACGGCGAGCACCGCGCGCTGTGGTTCTTCCAGGAGGACCGAGACCTGCACCTGACCAACGCTTGGGCATCGGCCGCGGCGGAGCGGACACCGGACGGGTACGCCGTGACGGTCACCGCCGCGACGCTGCAGCGCGACGTCACGGTGCTCGCCGACAAGCTCGACCCTGACGCCGTGGTGGACGAGGGCATGGTCACGCTGCTGGCCGGGGAGACCACGACCTTCCACGTCACGTCCGCCGCGGACGTCGACCCCTCGTGCTTCCTCGACCCGCGCATCCTGCGCACCACGAACCAGCTCGTCGACCCCATCCCGCAACGAGAGCCACTACCAGGAGCGACTGCCATGTCCGAGCACGACGCCACTGCCGATCTGTCCGCCTTCCCCGACGGGTTCCTGTTCGGGGCGGCCACGGCGAGCTACCAGATCGAGGGGGCGGTCCACGAGGACGGCCGCACGCCGTCGATCTGGGACACCTTCTCGCACACCCCGGGGAGGGTGCTGCGCGGCGACACCGGCGACGTCGCCGCCGACCACTACCACCGGGTGGCCGAGGACGTCGGCCTGATGAAGGAGCTCGGTCTCCAGGCGTACCGCTTCTCGCTCGCGTGGCCGCGGATCCAGCCCGGCGGCTCCGGAGCCTTCAACCAGCGCGGCCTCGACTTCTACTCCCGGCTGGTCGACCGGCTCCTCGCCGCCGGTGTCGCGCCGATCGCCACGCTCTACCACTGGGACCTGCCCCAGGAGCTCGAGGACGCCGGCGGCTGGACGTCCCGGGCGACGTCCGAGGCGTTCGCGACGTATGCGGGCAAGGTCGCCGAGGTGCTGGGCGACCGGGTGCACACCTGGACCACCCTCAACGAGCCGTGGTGCACCGCCTACCTCGGCTACTGCTCCGGCGTCCACGCGCCGGGCCGCGAGAACCAGGCCGACGCACTGGCGGCCGTCCACCACCTCAACCTCGGGCACGGTCTGGCGGTGCAGGCGCTGCGAGCGGCGCGTCCGGGTGCTCGTGCCTCGGTCACGCACAACCTGCACCTGATCCGCCCGGCCGACCCGCACTCGCCGGAGGACCTCGACGTCGTCCGGCGGCTCGACGCCCTCGGCAACCGGGCGTTCCTCGGTCCGGAGCTCGACGGCGCCTACCCCGAGGACCTGCTCGCCGACACCGCGTCGGTCACCGACTGGTCGTTCGTCCGTGACGGGGACCTGCAGGCGATCCACCAGCCCATCGACGTCCTCGGCGTGAACTACTACACGACCAGCGTCGCCCGGAAGTGGGACGGTGTTACCGAGCGCAACCGGGAGGACGGCCACAAGGTCGCCGCGCAGCCGCCGTGGCCCGGGCCGGACGACGTCGACTTCGTCCTCGAGACGGGGCACCGGACCCAGATGGGGTGGCTCGTCGACCCGGCTGGGCTCACCGAGCTGCTGATCCGGACCGCGAAGGACTATCCGGGAATCCCGTTGATGGTGACCGAGAACGGCGCCGCCTACCCCGACGTCGTCTCCCCCGACGGCCGAATCCATGACGTGGAACGCACCGAGTACGTCCGCCGCCACCTGACCGCCGTCCGCGACGCCATCGACGCCGGCGCCGACGTCCGCGGGTACCTCCTGTGGTCCCTGCT
>NZ_DATBTV010000118.1:0-6047 GCF_036559105.1 Lapillicoccus sp.
GCGGTGATCCCGGCCGGCAGCAACGACTTCCGCCGGTCGACGACGGCGCGCACGGCGCCGGCGTCGAGGAGCACGCGCCCTCGGGGCTCGGTCGCGTGGGCGAGCCAGAGCAGCCGCGACGCCCGGCGCGACCCGGTCGGCGTGAAAAGGGTGCCGACGTCCTCCCCCGCCAGGCCCTCCCGCACGCGGTCGGCCGAGGTGAGCAGGGTCGCCACGCCCGCGGCAGTTGCGATACCGGCCGCCTCCAGCTTGGTCCCCATGCCGCCGGTACCGACGTTCGACGTCGATCCCTTGACCACGACATCGGCCAGGTCGGCGGCGCCGCCGACCTCCGGGATGCGCCGGCTGCCAGGCCGGTGGGGAGGGCCGTCGTAGAGGGCGTCGACGTCGGACAGCAGCACGAGCGCGTCGGCGTTGATGAGGTGCGCCACGAGGGCGGCCAGCCGGTCGTTGTCGCCGAACCGGATCTCGTGGGTGGCGACCGTGTCGTTCTCGTTGATGACCGGCACGATGCCGAGGGCCAGGAGCCGTTCGAGGGTCCGGCGGGCGTTGGCGTAGTGGGTTCGCCGGGTGACGTCGTCCGCGGTGAGCAGGACCTGTCCGACGGTGAGGTCGTGCGCGCCGAACGCGTGCTGGTACGCGGCGACGAGCGCGCCCTGCCCGACGCTGGCCGCAGCCTGCTGGGTGGCGAGGTCCCGGGGCCGCCGGGCCAGGCCGAGCGGCCCGAGACCCGCGGCGATCGCCCCCGACGACACGAGGACGACCGACGTTCCGGTGTGGCGACGCGCAGCCAGCACGTTGACCAGGGCGAGGAGCCGGCCCGCGTCGAGCCCGCCGTCCGGCCCGGTCAGTGAGGAGGACCCCACCTTGACGACCAGCCGGTCGGCGGCGGCGATGGCGGCCCGCGTCGACACGAGGAACGAGTCTATTGAGCGCAGCCGCTCCCCCGCCCGACGGTCCGTGCTCGCGGATCGTCGGAACAAGTCGACCCCCTGGGGTCAACCAGTTCCCACGATCTGCAGCAATCCGGGTCAGGTGCGCGTCGCGGTCAGGAGGAGGTACTCCCACTCCATGACCAGCGAACCGGCCCGGCCGAGGTCGGCGAGGCGAGCCAGCTCGTCGAGCGCGGCGTCGACGGCGGCGACCCTCTCGGCGTCGTCGCCCAGCGACCCGTACACCGACAGCACCGGCCCGTAGTATGCCTTGAACGACTCCCGGAACTCCGGCGGCGTCGCGTAAGCGTCCACGCGGACCACCTGCCGGCGCGCGACGACGTCGCGAACCCCGTCGCCGAGGAGCCCACGGACGTGCGCCTCGTCGCCCCACAGGGGCGGCGGCTGGGCACCGGGCGGAGGCGGTGGCGCATACGGGCGCATCGTGCCGAGGAGCCGGCCGACGAAGCCCTGAGGCGTCCAGCTGATCAGCCCGATCGTGCCTCCAGGACGGCAGACCCGGAGCAGCTCGGCCGCGGCGATCTCGTGGTGCGGGGCAAACATCACGCCGACGCAGGAGAGCACCACGTCGAACGCGGCGTCGTCGAAGGGCATCGCCTCGGCGTCGGCCTCGCGCCACTCGACGTCGAGGCCGGCACGGATGGCGGCCTCGCGCCCGACCTCGAAGAGCTCGGGCGTCAGGTCGGAGGCCACCACCCGCGCCCCGGTTGCGGCGGCGGGGATCGCAGCGTTCCCAGAGCCGGCGGCCACGTCGAGGACCGTCTGGCCGGCCCGGACCCCGCTCGCCCGGACGAGCACCGCGCCCAGGTCGGGGATCACGGTGCGGGCAACGAGGGGGTAGTCGCCGGAGGCCCACATCGCGCGGTGGCGGGCCTTGACCGGGCGGTCGGTCTCGGGATCAAGAGTGGACATCGTCATGTCCATGAGGGTCCGCCACGCCCGGATCCCGGACCAGTGCAGAAACTGGACTACCCCGGTCCCGGAAGTGGACCCATCCTGGACCTATGGCCGAGAGCTACAGCCAGTACTGCCCCATCTCCCGCACCCTGGACCTCGTCGGGGACCGGTGGTCGCTGCTGATCCTGCGTGACCTCTACGTCGGCACGACGACGTTCAACGGTCTCGCCCGAGGGCTGCCGGGCCTCTCGCGCAGCCTGCTGGCCAAACGCCTGCGGTCCTTCGAACGGGAGGGCCTGGTGGACAGGCTCGGCGGCCGCTACCTCCTCACCGAGCGCGGTCGCGACCTCGAGGGTGTCCTCATGGCCCTCGGGAGCTGGGGCTCCCGTTGGATCTTCGCCGACCCGCGCGAGGAGGAGCTGGATGCCCAGCTGCTGGTCTGGTGGATGCACGGCCGCCTCGACACCGCCGCCATGCCACTGGACCGCTGGGTGCTGCACGTCCGGTTCGTCGACGACCCGCGCCGGTTCTGGATCCTCGTCGAGGACCGGGTGCCCTCGGTCTGCCTGACCGACCCCGGGTACGGCGTCGACGTGACGATCGCGTCGGACGTGCGCACCCTGTACCGCGTGTGGCTGGGCCAGCTGCCGCTGTCGTCCGGCCTGCGCCACGGCCTGTCGATCGAGGGGCGGCGGGCCGTCGTGCGCCGCATCCCGGACGTGCTCCAGCTCAGCCCGATGGCCCCGCTGGTGTCGGGAGCGCTGGCGCTGCACGCCTGAGGGGCGGCTCAGTCCTCGTCGGTCTCGTCGCGGGCCGTCGCCCAGTGGCCGGCCCGCCGCTCGGCCTCGAGGTCCGACTGTGTGGCCTGCCGCGCGACGTAGCGGTCGTGCGCTGACTCGCGCTTCTCGTCGCGGGTCGCCCGTTGCGACTCGGAGAGCCGCAGGTCGCTCCCGCGCTGGCCGAGCAGCTCCGCCCCGCTGATCAGTGTCGGCTCCCAGTCGAAGACGACCGCGTCGTCGGCCGCGCCGATGAGCACGGTGTCGCCCGCGACGGCCCCGGCCTTGACCAGGGCCTCCTCGACGCCCAGCCGGCCGAGCCGGTCGGCGAGGTAGCCGACGGCCTCGTCGTTGGCGAAGTCGGTCTGCCGGACCCAGCGGGTCGGACGCTCCCCCACGACCCGGTATGCGGGTCCGTCCGGGGTGGCCTCGCGGCGGATGACGAACCCGGAGTCGTCGACCGCCCGGGGGCGAAGGACGATTCGCGGCGGCACGATCTCGGCGAAGTCGGCACGAGCCGCGGTCACGAGGCGACCGAGCGCATACGTCAGCTCGGTCAGGCCGATGTGCGCCACGGCGGAGACGATGTGGACCTCGTAGCCACGTTGCTCGAGGTCGGGCTTCACCATCTCGGCGAGCTCGCGGGCCTCGGTGACGTCGGCCTTGTTGAGGATGATGACGCGGGTGCGCTCGGCCAGCGGTCGACCGCCGAGGTCGGCGTCGGGGACGTAGGCGGCGAGCTCCTCCTCGATGACGTCGAGGTCGGTGAGCGGGTCGCGGCCGGGTTCGAGGGTGGCGCAGTCGATGACGTGAGCCAGCACGGAGCAGCGCTCGACGTGGCGGAGGAACTCCAGGCCCAGCCCGCGGCCGAGGTGGGCGCCCGGGATCAGCCCCGGGACGTCCGCGATGGTGAACCGCATCTCGCCGGCCGTGACGACTCCGAGGTTCGGGACGAGGGTGGTGAACGGGTAGTCCGCGATCTTCGGTCGCGCCGCTGAGAGCACCGAGACCAGCGAGGACTTCCCCGCCGAGGGGAACCCGATGAGGGCGACGTCGGCGAGCGACTTCAGCTCGAGGACGACATCGAGCGCGTCCCCCGGCTCCCCGAGCAGGGCGAACCCGGGCGCCCTCCGGCGAGGTGACGCGAGCGCCCGGTTGCCCAGCCCGCCGCGGCCGCCACAAGCGATGACGTGCTCCTGACCGGCGGCGACGAGGTCGACGACGACGTGCCCCGTGGCGTCCTTGACCACCGTGCCCGGAGGCACCGGCAGCACCAGGTCTGCCCCGTCGGCTCCGTTGCGTTCGTCACCCGCGCCGGGCTTGCCGTTGCCGGACGTCTGGTGCGGGTGGTGGTGGTAGTCGAGCAGGGTGGTCGCCTGCGGGTCGACGCGCAGGATCACCGAGCCGCCTTTGCCCCCGTTCCCACCGTCGGGACCGCCGAGGGGCTTGAACTTCTCCCGCTTGACGGAGGCGACCCCGTGGCCGCCGTGACCCGCCGCGACGTGGAGGACGACCCGGTCGACGAAGCTCGCCGCTGGCATACCGTTCCTCCCGCTAGAGCCCTGCTCGTGAATCGCTCGTGAAACAGAAAGGGCGGACCGGGTTGGTCCGCCCTCTCCTTCTGCAGCCTGCGCCTCAGGCGTCGGCCGGCTGCTCGATGTTGACGACCTTGCGGCCGCGCTTGTTGCCGAACTTCACCGCACCCGCGACGAGCGCGAAGAGGGTGTCGTCCTTGCCACGACCGACGCCCTCGCCGGGGTGGAAGTGGGTGCCGCGCTGCCGGACCAGGATCTCGCCGGCGTTGACCTTCTGGCCACCGAACCGCTTGACGCCGAGGTACTGCGCGTTGGAGTCACGCCCGTTGCGGGACGAGGACGCGCCCTTCTTGTGTGCCATGTCTAGCCCATCCCCTCAGACGTCGATGGTGGTGATCTTGACCTGGGTCAGGGGCTGACGGTGCCCCTGGCGCTTGCGGTACCCGGTCTTGTTCTTGAACTTCATGATGGTGATCTTGGGGCCCTTGGCCGGCTTGACGACCTCGGCGGTGACCGTGACCTTGGCCAGCTTGGCCGCGTCGCTGGTGACCGTGCCGCCGTCGACGACGAGCAGCGGCGTCAGGTCGATGCTGTCGCCAGGCGCACCTGCCACCTTGTCGATCAGCAGGACGTCGCCTACCGACACCTTCTCCTGGCGTCCGCCAGCGCGAACAATCGCGTACACAGGTCACTCGCTCTCAATGGTTCCTCGTAAGTCACGAAACGCGCGCACTCTTGAACCGTCACGTAGCGTCCGCGGTGTCGCGGGGCACAGATCGGTGGGCGCACCAACGCACGATCGTACCGGTTCGCCGGTTCCCTGCCCAAATCAGCCGTTGGCGTCGCCGCCCGGGGTCACGGCACGCGGCGGACCGGCGGGGGCGACGACCCGACCGCGGTGCCGGCGGGGCCGGGACGGCGGGCTGCTGACGGGGGCGGCGTATGCGGCCACGTCCTCGTCGACCTGCGCCTGGGGAGGCTCGGGAGCGGTCTGCGGCTCCGGTTCGACCTGGGCCGCGTCCTGGGCGGACGGCTCGTCGTCGCGGTCCGGCTCGGCGTTCGCGACGTCGGCCCGACCGGTGGGCTCCGTGACGTCCTGGGTTGCGTCGTCGGCCACCGGGGCGTGCTCGGTCTCCTCGAGGTCGAGCTCCAGGACGATGTCGAGCGGTCCGTCCTGACCCGGCTCCCCAGCGACGAGACCGTCCTCAAGGGTGCCGTCACCGGCATACCCGCTCGACTTCATGGCGGCCGCGTGCGCCGCGGCGGCGATCTGCGCGGGCGTCGGCCCGCCGTGGCGTTGCGGTGCCGGCGGCTCCGGGGACCGAGTGCGTCCGCGGCTGCGGCCGTTCGACCCCCGCGTCTGGCCGGACCCGCCGTTGTTGCCGTTGCCGTTGTCGGCATGGTCGTGACCGTTGGCGCTCTTGTCGACCGGGTCGCTGTGGACGATGATGCCGCGTCCGCCACAGGCATCGCAGGTCTCGGAGAAGACCTCGATGAGGCCGGAACCGACCCGCTTGCGGGTCATCTGGACCAGGCCGAGGGAGGTCACCTCGGCGACCTGATGCTTCGTCCGGTCGCGGCCGAGGCACTCGAGAAGGCGGCGGACGACGAGGTCGCGGTTGGACTCGAGGACCATGTCGATGAAGTCGATGACGATGATCCCGCCGACGTCGCGCAGCCGGAGCTGACGGACGATCTCCTCGGCGGCCTCGATGTTGTTCTTGGTGACCGTCTCCTCGAGGTTGCCGCCAGAGCCGATGAACTTGCCGGTGTTGACGTCGACGACGGTCATCGCCTCGGTGCGGTCGATGACGAGGGAGCCGCCGCTCGGCAGCCAGACCTTGCGGTCCATCGCCTTGGAGAGCTGCTCGTCGACCCGGTGGTGG
>NZ_DATBTV010000119.1:0-2166 GCF_036559105.1 Lapillicoccus sp.
CCTGGCCCGCACCGACGACGCGATCCAGCGCGGGGTCCGGGCCGGTGCGGCGGTCGTGCCGTCCGGCTTCTCGGTGCTCGACCGTGCGCTCGACGGCGGGTTCCGGTCCGGCGAGCTGGTCCTGCTCGGCGGTCCCCAGGGACTGGGCAAGACGACGATGGTCATGCAGATGGTCCGCAACGTGGTGCGCAACAGCGGCAGCGCGGTGGTCTTCTCGTACGAGCACGAGGGGCACACCCTGCTGGAGCGCCTGCTCTCGCTCGAGGCGAGCCTGGTCGCCGGCCTCGACGCCGCCCGGCTGCCCGCCATCCGCGCGGCGTTCGAGACGACCGGGCCGCCCGGGGCCACCCTCGACGACCGCCTGGCCCACCTCCGCGGGGTGCCCGAAGGGCTGCAGACGATGCGCCAGTATGCGGGCCGCCTCCACATCCACGAGTCCACCGGCTCGACGACGGACCTCGAGGAGATCCGCCGCGTCGTCGAGACGCTGCCGACCGAGGACGGTACAACCCCACTCGTCGTCGTCGACTACCTCCAGAAGGTGCCGGTACCGGGCGGTCCCGCTACCGAGGAGGAGCGGGTCACCATCGTCGTCGAACGGCTCAAAGACCTGACGCTGGACCTCGGCGTACCGATCCTCGCCATCGTGGCCGCCGACAAGGGCAGCCTCGTCGCGGGCAAGCGGATGCGGGTCCACGACCTGCGCGGCTCCTCAGCCCTGGCCTACGAGGCCGACGTCGTGCTGATCCTCAACAACAAGTACGACGTCGTCGCGCGGCATCACCTGGTCTACGACCTGGGCAACGCCGAGCGCTACAAGGCCTGGGTGGTCATGACCATCGAGAAGAACCGGCACGGCGTCGACGGGGTCGAGCTGGAGTTCCGGAAGGCGTTCGCCGAGGGCGGTCCGACGGGTCGGGCCAGTACGTCCTGGAGCAGCTCATCGAGGAGCGGGGTGTTCACCGAGTGACGCGTGGGGGAGTTGTCTACCCCGCATCGTGTCTCACTGGTTGAGACGACAGCCAACGAAAACTACCAACGCCAACCGGCCGCTTTCCGTGGGTCATGACCCTCGCCGTCGTCACTGACGCGGCGCTGGACACGATAGGGACCTATCCCGTCGGTGAGGCCGAACTCGCTGCACGGCAGGGGTTTCTGTGGGCCTTACCCGTGGTGGACGTCGGTTGCGCACGGTGGGCGCGGGCCCCAGCCCCGGGATCGGACGCTTTGTGCGACGAGGGTCAATGGTCCGTTGGGACTATTTCGGGACAACAGCCACCGGTCTAGCGTCCCGTCCCGTATCGGACACCCGTCGGGCGAGCCGTCCTACGGCACGGTCCTTCGAGTCAGAGCACGCGGCACCGGGGACGCATGAGCGCGCATCACGAAGCGGTTGGGGCGGGGCGGGTTCCCGCCCGGCTCGTGGCCGCCCTCGTCGCGCTCGCCCTCGCCGTCGGCCTCGTCCCCTGGCTGTTCCCGTCCGACTCGTCGTCCAGCCGCCCCGAAGCGACCTCCTCCTCGGCGGCGGCGCCGGCCGTCCCGGCGGTGCTCGCCGGCCCGGTCCGGGACCGCGCGGCCGAGCTGGTGGACGGGATGTACCAGATCTCCCAGATCCTCGGCGAGCTCTCCTCCCTCCAGGCGCAGGTGCAGGCGGTCAAGCAGTCGGCTAGCCAGCAGTTGCGGCAGATGGTCAAGACGGGCTCCAGGTCGACGACGGCCGCGCCGACCAAGACCGTGACCGTCAAGTCCGGGAGCTCGTCCGCGGCGCCGGTCCTGTCGGTCGTTCCAGTACCCCCGGCCGGCAGCGCGGACAACCCGGCCCCGCCCGGAGCGGGGACGGAGACGAGCACCGGCTCGACCATGCAGTGCGTACGCAGTGCCGACGGCAACTCGGTGACGTGCACCTCGGGCCGGTCGTCGAACACCCCGGCTCCCACCCCCACGCCCAACCCGTCGTCGACTCCGACCCCAAGCCAGACCCCGAGCCCGGCACCGAGCCCGGCACCGAACAGCTCGGCGACGCAGCAGACCACCTCGGGGGCGGGGGAGGCCGAGACCCAGCAGCTGAACGCACGGTCGGCGCCGGACACTCCGGTCGAGGGCGCGGACCTCGGCTCGGGCCAGCTGGCCTCGGCGGTGGCCACGGCCAAGGCCGAGTGGAAGGCC
>NZ_DATBTV010000120.1:0-2385 GCF_036559105.1 Lapillicoccus sp.
CCAGCGCCGCCAGCGTCGCGCCCACCGCCGACCCAGTTCCCCGCCGCCGCCAGGACCGACAGCACCATGAGCACCGGCACAGAGCAGACCCAGTGGCTGACCTTGACCCCCAGGAACCTGTTGTGGTCGGTGATCTCGATGCGTCGGCCGGTGCTGTCGCGCGGGCCTCGGTAGCAGCACCAGTCCTCGGCGCCACCGCTCGACAGGTCGGCAACGTGCGAGGCCCGATGCGAGCCGAATGAACTTGTCTGCGCTGAGCTGTGGGCTGTGAAACCGCACTCTCGAGGCGGTCACGTATGGTGCCGCCCCCCGGGGCGGTCCATGCTCGGAGGAAGGGCTCATCTGGAAATGAAGTTCCGTGTTCATCCTCGGCATCATCTTGATCATCGTGGGGCTGCTCGTCGCCTCGTTGAAGATCCTCCTTTGGGTCGGCATCGTCCTGCTCGTGGTCGGTCTCGTCCTGAACTTCGTCCCGATCGGCGGCCGTCGCCGGCGCATCTTCTAGGACGCTGCACGACCTGGAGTCCTCGACCCCCGCCGAGCGGACGGGCTTCCGGATGGCTCGCATCCGCGACGCGAACCGGAACGGGCGCGGACTAGCCTGGCCGGCCAGCGATCCCTGGCCGGACGCTGTGGAGGTCTCGGCGCTCGACGACCCGGTGTCCCTCGTACGGCTCTGGTGGGAGCAACGCCGGAGGGCGGGTCGCCGCAGCCGTCCTGGACTCACCCGGCCGGTACCGGTCGACGGTCTGGTGACGTCCACGCTTCGAGCAGCTCCAGGGTCACCGACGTCGGGCTGAAGTTCCGCGCTCGGAGCCGGGCGCCACGAGCCGCCTCGCGGGCGTACGCCGGGTGGTCCAGCAGCCGCAGGATCTGCGCCGACCAGGCGGCGGGCTCCTCCAGCGGGAGCAACGCCACGCCGTCTGACGCCCCGACCAGTTCCCGGAAGGCCGGGATGTCGGAGCCGACCACGGGGACCCCGGCGGTCATGGCCTCCAGCAACGTCAGCCCAAACGACTCCCGCCGGGACGGGACCACGGCCACCCGTGCTTGCTGCAGCGTCGCCATGACGTCGTGCTGGTCCAACACGCCAAGGTAGGTCAAGGTCGCTCCGCTCGACCTGAGCAGCCCGAGACCGGTCGTGTCGTCGCCCCACGGGTGGTCGGCACCGGCGACGACCACGGACAGCGGTCGGCCGACGCCGGCCAGGACCTCGGCGAGCACGTCGACCCCCTTCCGTGGCTCCAACCGGCCGAAGAACGCCACGTCGTAGCGGCGTCGGGCGTCGGGCGTCGGGACGAGGTCGGGCCCCGGGTTCGGCACGACCACTGCGTGAGAGCGGAGCCGGGTGCCCCAGGCGTCGTCGGTCATCTGTACGGCGGCGAGGGACGGGGCGGTGACCACGTCCGCGGCGCACGTCACCGCGAGCTCGGGGTTCTGCGGCCGGTCCCGCCACATCTCGGGGCGATGTCCGAGGATCGTCTCCGCGCCGTGCAGTCGAACCGTGAGACGACGGGCGACGTCGCGGCGGCCGACGGCCACGGCCCCCAACGCCCGGAACTCGGGCGCTTCCAGGATGTCGAACGGACCGCCCTGCGCAACGGCAAGCTCGACCATCCGGCCGATGGCGTCCGCGACCCCCACCGCAGGGACCAGATGCCGGGTCACCCCCTCGTCGACGTCGACACCCTCCCCGCCGCCGGCGAAGACGTGGACGTCGTGGCCCAGCCGGCTGAGGCACCGAGCCACGACCCGCGAGTACGTGCCGATGCCACCGGCCACACCACGACCGGGGTAGTTGTCCGACACCAGGGCGATACGCATCCGCTGACACCTCAGCGATCCTCAACCGGCCGAGACGTCTTCACGCCAGGTTCTGGTCGCGGCCCTGCCGACCTCGGTGGCGAACTGGCGCGTCACGTCGCCGATTGCGGTAACCCAGTGGGTGTGCGTCGGGCGGTCCGGCGTGACCGACTCGACCCCGTCCATGAAGGACGTGAAGCTCTCGAACTGCCTCCACTGGTCGTAGGCGACACGGACCGGGACGTCGACGTGGATGGACTCCTCCATCCTGCTCATTGCAGTGATCCCTCCAAAGCCGTACTGGTTCCCGAGGCTCGAACCGGCATACCCGCCGCCGCCGACCCCGAAACCGGCGGACCGATCCGGCGGGCAAGGTGTGGCCCCCCGAGATGTGGGCAATATGAACGTGGGCGGACGGACACTCCGGATAATCCCGACGCCAAGTCCCGGCGGCTCCAAACATCGCGGCCGCCGGGACGGCACTAATCGGACTCAGGGCTATTCATCTGAGCGGAGTAGCCTTAGCGTGTGGATGAAGTGCCACGACCGCGGGCGGCCGGGCACTATCCGAGGTCTGCTGGA
>NZ_DATBTV010000121.1:0-5261 GCF_036559105.1 Lapillicoccus sp.
CTGCTCGGCGCGGAGCTATCTCACCCGGCGGCACAACTACGACGACCCACTCGGCGCGCCGGTCACCGACACCGAGCTCGACGCGGCAGCGGCCGCCGCTGGGGTGACGACGTTCGAGGAACCTCCCCCGTACTGAGGACCACCGCCGTACTGAGGACCACCGCCGTACTGAGGACCACCGCCGTACTGAGGACCACCGGTGTACTGAGGTGAGGTTCATGTAGTCGTGCGACGGTCGGCTCCGAGCGGGTGGTACCAGCGGGCGGAGCCACCTGGCGAGAGCGGGCCGAGCGCGCCATTCGGGGTGCCGCCGCTGCTCAGGGTGCCGCCGCTGCTGGGGCCACCACCGCTGCTCGGGCCACCACCGTGGTCGTGGCGGCGCTGGTGGCAGTGATCGGGTTGGGCGCCTGCACCCACGTGGCGAGGTCCCTTCCGGCCGACGGTGCGACACCGCGCCAGGTGCTCGACGCATACCTGCTGGCGTTGCAGGCGAGCGACTGTGCGACGACCCACGCCTATGCGGTGGACCGGTTCCTCACCGACGGTGAGCTGTGCGGCCATACCAACGTGCTCTCCTACCGGAGCGACGATTACACGTCCAAGCCCAGCGCCGACCAGGTCGTCCTCGCCGCCACGCTCACCACCAAGGGTGGCGACCAGAGCCTTCAGGACGGCGACCACCTCTGGTTCTACACGCTGCGTCCACAGCCGACCGGAGCGTGGCGGCTCAGTGCGGGTGGGTCCGGACCCTGAGCCGCCCATCTCACTGTCCGGAGCCCGTCGAGGTGTCACGGGACCCCCGATAAACTGGCACTTCCGACCCGATCAACGTCCGTGCCGTCGAGAGAGCAAGTGTCGCCGTGAGCCTGGTGGTGCAGAAGTACGGCGGCTCCTCGGTGGCGGACGCGGAGAGCATCAAGCGCGTTGCCCGCCGGATCGTCGAGACCCGCAAGGCCGGCAGCGCGGTCTGCGTGGTGGTCTCCGCCATGGGCGACACGACCGACGAGCTCCTCGACCTCGCGAACCAGGTCACCCCGCTCCCGCCGGGCCGTGAGCTGGACATGCTGCTGACCAGCGGCGAGCGCATCTCGATGGCCCTGCTCGCCATGGCCATCGCGAACCTGGGCCACGAGGCGCGCTCCTTCACGGGCAGCCAGGCAGGGGTCATCACCGACGCCGTCCACGGCAAGGCGCGCATCATCGATGTCACCCCGGGCCGGATCCAGACCGCCCTCAACGCCGGCCACATCGCGATCGTCGCCGGGTTCCAGGGCGTCAGCCAGGACACCAAGGACATCACCACCCTCGGTCGCGGCGGCTCCGACACCACCGCCGTGGCCCTGGCGGCCGCGCTCAACGCCGACGTCTGCGAGATCTACAGCGACGTCGACGGGGTCTTCACCGCCGACCCGCGAATCGTCGCGAGCGCCCGCAAGATCCATCACCTCAGCAACGAGGAGATGCTCGAGATGGCCGCGTGCGGTGCCAAGATCCTGCACCTGCGCTGCGTCGAGTACGCCCGGCGCTTCGACATGCCGATCCACGTCCGCTCGTCGTTCTCCCCCAACGAGGGAACCTGGATCACCGACAAGCCCCGACACGGCCCGGAAGGAGAGTCCGTGGAAGCCCCGATCATCGCCGGCGTCGCACATGACCGCAACGAGGCCAAGATCACGGTGGTCGGCGTCCCGGACCGCGCCGGCATGGCCGCCGAGATCTTCCAGGCGGTCGCCCGCGCCGAGATCAACATCGACATGATCGTCCAGAACGTCTCCGCGTCCGAGACCGGCCTCACCGACATCTCGTTCACGCTGCCGAAGACCGACGGCCAGACCGGTATGCAGGCCCTGGCCCAGATCCAGCAGCAGGTCGGGTTCGCGACCCTGCTCTACGACGACCACATCGGCAAGCTGTCGCTGATCGGGGCCGGTATGCGGTCGCACCCCGGTGTCTCGGCCACGCTGTTCCAGGCGCTCGCCGACGCCGGCATCAACATCGAGATGATCTCGACGTCCGAGATCCGCGTCTCGGTGGTCACCCGTGACGACCAGCTGGACGACGCGGTCCGGGCGGTCCACACGGCGTTCGGCCTCGACTCGTCCGACGGTGAGGCCGTGGTCTACGGAGGTAGTGGGAGATGAGCAACGCCGTGAGTATGCGTAAACCCACCCTCGCGCTGGTCGGGGCCACGGGTGCGGTCGGCACCGTGATGCGTCAGATCCTCTCGACCCGCGAGGACGTCTGGGGCGAGATCCGCCTCGTCGCCTCGGCGCGCTCCGCGGGCAAGCTGCTCGACGTCCGCGGCGAGCAGGTCGAGGTCCAGGCCCTCGCCCCCGAGGTCTTCGACGGCGTCGACGTCGCGATGTTCGACGTCCCCGACGAGGTCTCGGCCGAGTGGGCGCCGGTCGCCGCGGCCAGGGGCGTCGTCGTCGTCGACAACTCGGGATCGTTCCGGATGGACCCCGACGTTCCGCTCGTCGTCCCCGAGGTCAACCCCGACGCCGTCCGGAACCGCCCCAAGGGGATCATCGCCAACCCCAACTGCACGACCCTGACCATGATGGACGCTCTCGGCGCACTGCACCGCAAGTGGCAGCTCACCGAGCTCGTCGTCTCGTCGTACCAGGCCGCCTCCGGCGCCGGGCAGCCCGGCATCGACCGACTGCACGACGAGCTCCAGGTCGTCGGCGGCAACCGCGAGCTGGGCTCGCAGGCCGGCGACGTCCGCCGCGAGATCGTCGACAAGCTCGGACCGGAGTCACCGTTCCCGGCACCGCTGGCGATGAACGTCGTGCCCTGGGCCGGTTCACTCAAGGACGACGGCTGGTCGTCTGAGGAGCTCAAGGTCCGCAACGAGTCGCGCAAGATCCTCGACATCCCCGACCTCAAGGTCTCGGCCACCTGCGTCAGGGTCCCGGTGATCACGACGCACTCACTGGCCGTGCACGCCGTCTTCGCCCTGGACATCACCGTCGAGGCGGCCCGTCAGGCCCTCGAGGAGGCCCCCAGCGTGGTCGTCCTCGACGACCCCGCCGCGGGCGAGTTCCCCACTCCTGCCGACGTCGTCGGCGCCGACCCCACCTTCGTCGGGAGGCTGCGTCAGGCCCTGGACTTCCCGAACACGCTCGAGCTGTTCGTCTGCGGCGACAACCTTCGCAAGGGGGCGGCCCTCAACACCGCACAGATCGCCGAGCTGGTGGCGAAGGAGCTCACGACCGGCTGAGGTCCTGGCCGGTCGGCAGCGTGACGACGGCCCGCACACCTGGTCGCGCGTCCTCGAGGAATACCCGGGAACCGTTGCGCCGCAGCAACTCTCGCGCGATGGCCAGACCGAGGCCGGTGCCGCCGCTGTCACGGTCCCGCGCCTCGTCGAGTCGGGTGAACCGGTCGAAGACGCGCTCGCGGTCCGCCTCCGGGATGCCGTGGCCGTCGTCCGTCACACCGATCCGGGCCGTGCCGTCGACCACGTCGAGGGAGAGCTCCACCTCGGAGGACGCGTGTCGGACCGCGTTGTCGACGAGGTTGGTCAGCGCGCGGTACAGGTCGTCGTAGGACGCGTCGACCGACACCGGTACCAGGCCGCTCGCGACCCCGCTGCGCACCGGCACCCGGGCCGTCGCATACCGGGCACTCACCTCGTCGACGAGCCCACCGAGCTCGACGGCTCCGGTGACGCTCGGCGTGGGGGTGCCCCCGTCGTCGGCGCGGGCGAGGAGCAGCAGGTCCTCGACGAGCCCCGACAGCCGGGCGACCTCCGGGAGCAGGTCGTCGGGCAGCCGACCGCCCTCACCGAGTCGCGTCGCAACCTCGAGCTGGGTCCGCATCGTCGCGAGAGGGCTGCGCAGCTCGTGGGCGGCGTCGGCGACGAACGCTCGCTGGGTCCGGCGCGCCCCGGCGACGCGATCGAGCATCTCGTTCAATGTCGTTGCCAGCGCTGCGATCTCGTCGTGAGTAGGGGGAACGGGCAGCCGTTCGTCGGTGGACGACCCGTCGATGCTCGCCGCTCCGCTGCGCAGCTCCTCGACCGGCTTCAACGCCGCGCCGATGACCCGCCACGCGATGAGGGCGCAGACCAGCAGCAGCAGAGGGAAGACGACGAGCAGCAGGTTCCGCAGCGTCGTCGTGGCCGACTCGAGGTCCGCGGTCGGCAGGGCCGCGACCACGGTGACCCGGTCGGCGCCCGACCCGGCCTCCACGGCGCTGACCTGAAGGCCGCCAGAGAGGCCGGACCGGTTGCCGGCCACGACCACGACGTCACCGGCCACCGCTCGCTCCTTCTCCTCCGGCGTCACCAGCGCCGTCAGCCGGTCCGCGGTCAGCGAGCCGGTGAGCACCCGGTTGTCGGCCGACAGCACCTGGACGACCTGCGCCCCGGACGCCGGGACCGGGTCGGGGATGCGACCGGAGCTGACCAGCAGGGCCACCTCCTGCGCGCTGGCGAGGGCCGTGGACTGCACGGTGCGGGTCAACGAGGACGCGAGGACGGCATACAGGATCACCCCGCCGAGGACGAGGGCGCCGGCAACGCCGAGCACACCGATGGTCATCAGGCGACCGCGCAGGCCGATCTGCTGGAACCGGGTGAGCATCAGTCGGCGATCCGGTAGCCCACACCGCGGACCGTCTCGATCCGCTCGCGGCCGAGCTTGCGCCGGAGGTAGCCGACGTAGACCTCGACCACGTTCGCGTCGTCCCCCGACGCCCACACCTGGTCCAGCAGCTCGTCCTTGCTGATGACTGCCGGGGCGGCGCGGAGCAGCTGCTCGAGCAGGCGGAACTCACGAGGCGACAGCTCGACGTCGGCGCCGTCCACCTGTACGCGATGCGTGGCCGGATCGAGGCTGAGACCACCGGCCTCGAGCACCGTGGGGCGTGGTCCGGTGTCGCGCCGGACCAGTGACCGCAGCCGAGCCAGCAGCACCACGAACGAGAACGGCTTGGTGAGGTAGTCGTCCGCGCCGTAGTCGAGCCCGTCGGCCACGTCGTACTCGCCGTCCTTGGCGGACAGTAGGAGCACCGGTACCCAGTTCTGCTCCTCCCTGAGCGTCCGGACCACGGAGTAGCCGGACATGCCCGGGAGCATGATGTCGAGCACCACGACGTCGTACGCGCCGAAGCGGGCCGCTTCCAGCCCGGCCGGCCCGTCTGCGACGCGGTCCACGACATACCCCTCGGCGCTGAGGCCGCGGCCCAGGGCCGCCGCCATGCCGGGCTCGTCCTCGACCAGGAGCAGTCGCACGGGGTCACCCTGTCACGAGGTG
>NZ_DATBTV010000122.1:0-103764 GCF_036559105.1 Lapillicoccus sp.
TGCGGCGGAAACCTGGTCCAATGCCTGGTGGTCGAGGCTCATTCCGCCGAAGTTGGCGAGCGTGCTCATCGGCATGGTGCCAACCACGCTCAAGAGCTCGGCGTCCATCACGGCGGCCGGCTGGCCCGCGGCGACGGCCTCAGCGAGGAGCTGACGGCCGACGGGATCGGCCATCCACTCGTGCAGGGTGGAGTCCTTGGTCAGCGGTGGCGACACGGACGGGCCGTCGACCGTGACCGTCCGCGCCAAGGGCAGGTCCCGCGAGCTCCTTCCCACCTCGATGGTGAACGCTCCCGGCTCGACGACCCAAGAGCGGTGGGGGACCGACCAGTACGAGAAAGCTCGTTGGTCGAGCTCGATGGTGACCTTCTCCGACCCGCCGGGACTCACACGAACCTTGGCGAAGCCCTTCAGCTCTCGAACGGGCCGTCCGACGGTCGACTCGTCGTCGCGGACGTAGACCTGAACGACCTCGGATCCCGCCACGGAGCCGGTGTTGGCCACGGTGACGGACACGGTGGCCGCGAGACTCCCGTCAACGACCGAACCCGACGTCGCGACGGTCAGGTCGGACAGCTCGAACGTCGTGTACGACAGGCCGAACCCGAACGGGAACGCCACGTCCGTACTGGTCTTGTCGTACCCGCGGTACCCGATGTAGAGACCCTCGCCGTACCGGACGACCTGGGAGTCACCGGGGAAGTTCAGGTAGGAGGAGTTGTCCTCGAGCCGGTGCGGGATGCTCTCGGCCAGCCGTCCGGACGGGTTGACCCGGCCGGTGAGGACGTCGACGATCGCGGCCCCGGCAGCCTGACCGCCGAGCCAGGCTTCGACCAACGCCACCGCGTAGGGACGGACGTCGCCGAGGACGACCGTGGATCCGTTCACGAGGACGACGACGACGTTGGGGTTGGCGCCGGCCACCGATTTGAGGGCCGTCAGCTGGTTGGCGGGCAGGTTCATGTGGGTGCGGTCGAAGCCCTCGGACTCGTCGGCACCGGGCAGCCCGATCACCATGACGACGGTGTCGGCGGAGGTGGCGGCATTGACGGCCTCGGCGAGCAGAGTCTCGTCGTCAGCGGTGTCGCCGATCCCGAAGCCCGCGGCGAAGGGGATGTCTCCGTACACCGAGGTGAGCTCGTCCAGGATCGTGTCGACGCGGGTCGGGTTGACCTGCGAGGACCCGGCACCCTGGAACCGCGGAGTGCGGGCAAACTCGCCGACAACGGCGATGCTGGCGCCGGGGGCCAGTGGGAGTGTGCCATCGTTGGCCAGCAGCACCACCGACTCGGCGGCGGCCTCGCGGGCCAGCGCGTGGTGCTCGTCCTGAACCTCCTGGTCGAACGACTCGTCGATCTCCAGCACGGGCATGCCCTTGGCGACCAGCTCCAGCATCGCCCGGACCCGGGTGTCGAGGACGTCGACGGGCACCTCCCCGGACTTCACGGCGGCGACGACCGACTCAGGACTTCGCCCCAACGCCGGCGGCATCTCCAGGTCCAGCCCGGCGAGCAGTGCGGGTACCCGGTGGTACACGGCTCCCCAGTCGGAGACGACTACCCCCCGGAAGCCCCACTCCTCGCGCAGGACGGTGGTCAGGAGCCAGGTGTTCTCGGACGAGGACACACCGTTGACCCTGTTGTATGAGCACATCACCGTCCACGGCTGCGCCGCCTTGACCACCCGCTCGAAGGCCGGAAAGTAGATCTCCCGCAGGGCTCGTTCGTCGACCTGCGCGTCCACGCGGAGCCGGTCGGCCTCCTGGTTGTTCGCCGCGTAGTGCTTGACCGACGTGCCGACGCCCTGGGACTGGATTCCGTCGATGATGCCCACGGCGAGCTCGCCGGCCAGGTAGGGGTCCTCGGAGAGGTACTCGAAGTTCCGCCCGCACAGCGGCGAGCGCTTCATGTTGATCCCCGGGCCGAGAATGACGGACAGGTTGCAGGCTCGCGCCTCTCGTCCCAACGCCACCCCGACCCGGCGCAGCAGTTCCGGGTTCCAGCTCGACGCGATCGCCGACGCGGTCGGGAAGCACGTCGCCGGCAGCGACCCAGCAAGCCCGACGTGGTCCCCGTCCCCGGGTTGGGCTCGCAGTCCATGGGGGCCGTCGGACACCATGATCTTGGGGATGCCGAGTCGGGCGATCGGTGCGGTGTACCAGAACGCGGATCCGCTGGTCAGCGACGCCTTCTCCTCGACGGTCAGCTGGGTCAGCAGCGTGTCGATGTCCAGGGTCATGGTCAGAGGCCCCTCTGGCTCGAAAGTGATGGTTGCGACTGTGTGTTGGCGTTGATGACGTTGGCGTAGAAGTGGGCGGAGTCTTTGGTGGTGCGGCGTTGGGTGGGGTAGTCGACGTGGATCATGCCGAAGCGGCGTTCGTAGCCCCAGGCCCATTCGAAGTTGTCGAGGAGGGACCATAGGAGGTAGCCGCGGACGTCGGCGCCGACGTCGATGGCGTCGCGGACGGCGGTCAGGTGGCGTCGGATGTACTCGGTGCGCTCCACGTCGTGGATGTGTCCGTCGGGGGAGATGACGTCGGGGTAGGCGGCGCCGTTCTCGGTAACCATCAGGGTAGTCCTTGCTGGTGCGGACGAGGAGCTCGGTGAGGCCGGCGGGGTCGACGAGCCAGCCCATCTGGGTGCGGTGTCCGGTCTCGAGGACGACGTCGACGTCGTCGGGTCCGGGCCAGGGTGGTTGGGCGGAGTTGACCGAACAAGAACGGACGCAGCAGACCCGCGGTCTGCCCAACCGCGCTGACCCGGCTAAGACCCTGTAGGCCACCGATCGCGGACCACTGATGTTGCGGTTGAAAATCCTCCTATTCAGCGGGGGTCCCGGCGCCTCCTGCGGGCGAGGTCCGGTGGACGGGTGGACGTGACTCCCGTGCAGCCGCTGAGCTGTCATACCACGCACTCAGTCGCGTGAATCCTTGGTCCAGTGACACCTCTGGCCGCCAGGCCAGAAGGCTGCGGGTGCGGCGCTGGTCGAACCAGTGGGATGTCGCCAGCTGTTCGGCAACGAACCGCGTGATCGGCGGCGTGCTCTGCCGACCCGTTGACGCCCACACGGTCTCGACGGCGGCGCCGGCGAGCCATGCGAGCGCAAGAGGCACTTTCCGGCGCGGCTGCGGGACGCCGGCGGCCCGGCAGATCCGCGCGATGAGCTCGCTGGCCGGCCGGGGTTCGCCGTTGCTGACGACGAGTGCTTCGCCGTGGACCCGGCCGCAGCGGTCGACGGCTGCGACCAGAGCCGTCGCGGCGTTGTCGATATAGGTCGAGTCGATGAGGGCGGCGCCCGACCCGATGACCGGCAACCTGCCGGTGGTGGCGCGTTCGACGATCCGGCCGACCAGCTGGGTGTCTCCGGGTCCCCAGACGAGGTGCGGACGGACAGCGAGGACGGCCAGCCCGGGTGAGTCCGCAGCCAGCGCCTCGAGCTCCGCGATCGCCTTGGACCGCGCATATCTCCCGCGAGCGCGTTCGGGATCGGCAGGACCGGCGCCCGCCCCCACCAGAGCGGACCCGCTGTGAGCGACGGAGGGTGAGGAGACGTGGACGAGCCGCCCGACGCCGGCGCCCCGACAGGCGGCCAGTACGTGACGCGTTCCGCTGACGTTGGTCTCCATATACGCGCTCCAGGGTCCGACGACATCGACCTTGGCGGCCAGGTGGACCGCCACGTCCTGTCCGGCGGCTGCCCGGTTCACCACGGCGAGGTCGGCGATGTCGCCGAGGACCTCGCGGCACCCGAGCCCTGACGGTCGGCGCTGCATCACGGTGACCTCGTCGCCGCGTGCGATGAGCCGCTCGGCGGTGACGCGGCCGAGCAGACTTGTCGCGCCGGTGACGAGGACCCTCACCGCACCAACCTTGACCCGGCCAGCACTCGCTCGGCCCACCGGGCGACAGCGAGGCGATCGATCTTCGACGCGTGCCTGATGTCGACCGGGAGGTGTGTTCGGCATAGGACGGCGGCGACCTCCGCGCCCGCCACGTCGCGAACGTGGTCGGTCAGCGCGAAGGCTGCCAGCCGGCGCGTCGCTCGCTGTCGCGCGGTGGGCACGATGACCACGACGATCACCTGAGCGCCCGGTGGCCCCACCCCCACGACCGCGGCCGATGCGACGGCGTCGAGGGACTCGATGCGCTGCTCGATACCGACGGTGGTGACCGGGCCGTCGGCCGTGGTCACCACGTGGACCAGGCGGCCTTCGACCCAGAGCCGGCCCGCGTCGTCAAGGTGGCCGACGTCCCCGGTGCGGTGCCATCCAGGGTTACGGCCGGTGTCGCGCTGGGTCGCCCACAAGGAGTCGTAGCGGTCTTTGACGTGCAGGGCCTGGACGCAGATCTCACCCGTCGCCCACGCGTTGGTGGTGAGTGCACCGTCCGCGCGGCCCTCCCTGGACAGCGGGCTGATGGCCAACGTGACGCCGGCCAGGGGGAGCCCGACACAGACGCCGTTGCCTGGCCCGGCCTGCTCGATCTCAGCCAGCGAGATGTCGGAGACCGGAAGGGCTTCGGTCATTCCATACGGCGTATGCGCGGACGCATTGGGCAGGATGGCCAGCACCCGACGCAGCAAGGGAGCCGGTACTGGGGCCCCGGCGGAGACCAGGAGACGCACGGAGGCCAGGACGTCTCGTTGATCAGCGGACAGCCGTGACGACGTCGAGGCGACTCGACGCAGGGCGGCCGGTGCGGCGAACACCACGGTCCCGGCTGCGGCCTGGACCGCCTCGGCGAGCAGCGCCGCGGTGAGGGTATGCGGTGCCGTCACGTCGATGTTCGGGACCACGGTGGCGACACCCAGGGCCGGGCCCAGCAGGGCGAACGGAGCAAAGGCGGCGACCAGGCGATCCTGGGGACCGATCGCGTATGTGGACCGGAGTAGCTCGAGCTGTGCGGCCAGCTGGTGGTGCCGGTAGACGACCCCCTTTGCCGGCCCGGTCGCGCCCGAGGTGAAGACCACGGCGCAGTCCGCGTCGGCTGCCGGCAGCCGCGCCCGCGGTGAGGTCCGCCCGACCTGCATCAGCTGCCCGACCGAGCGGGCCGACAGCGATGCGACACCCACGCGGGGCAGGTCACCGACCAGGACTCGCGACCCGGGTAGCCCCATCGCTCGGGCGGCCAGCAGCCCCTGGGCGCTGCCCACCACGTGCTGTACCGACGCGCTGCGGAGGGCGCGACGCATACCCCGCAGCCCCAGTCCCTTGTCCGCCACGACGACCACGCCGCCGGCGCGCCACACGGCGTAGACCGCCAACGTCAGATCCGCCGACGGGGGCACCAGAACGGCGACCCGGTCCCCGGGGCGCATGCCGTCCGCGGACAGGCCAGCCGCCAGGTCGTGGACGTCGGCGACCAGCTGTCGCCAGCTCACCGTGGCACCGTCGACCTCGATGATGGCCGCGGTGTCGTCGGCGGACCGCTGCGCCAACGCGGCGAACAGGCCCCGGCTCCCCGCCTCGCTCGATCTCTCCGGCGTCGGTTCGGGCGATGCGTTCGGCGGGTTGAGGTCGGTGACCCAGCGTCCTACGGCCGAGGCGTACTGCGGCGCGTCCTCGGTGACCAAGTGCGATGCGCCTTCGTACCGGTGCAACTGGGCTTGCGGCAGCCGGTCGCGGAGGTCAGCCAGGTAGCGCTCCCCGAAGACCGGGTCGCGCGGTCCCCACAGGAACAGCGCGGGCACGTTGACGGCGCGGATGCCCTCAGCGATCCCGGCGACGGTCGCGGAAGACGGATGGTCCGTAGTGAAGGGGATGTCCGCGACGAACTCGGCGACCGCCTGCCGCCGTCTCGCGGTCCGGTAAGGACTGGCGAGGGCACGGCGCACGTCCGCCGAGAGTGCCGGCCGGGAGAGAAGCCCGGCCCCACGGACGAAGGTCTCGGTCCGCACGCACGACCATGCCCGCAGCAGCGGGACATGGGCGAGCCGGATCAGGGCCGGGCCGTGGTCCTTGTCGGCCAGCGCCACGGCGGTGTTGGTCAGGACCACACCGGTGAGCTGGTCGCGGTGCGCCAGCGCCCATCCCAGCGAGATCGAACCACCCCAGTCATGCCCGACCGTCACCACTGGTCCACTCACTCGCAGCGCGGTGGTGAGGTCCCCGAGGTCCGTGACCCGCTGCGCCACGGTGCGTGGCTGGCCGGTCCGCTCGGACCAGCCCATCCCCAGATGGTCGGGAGCGATCACGCGCCACCCCGCTGGCGGGTCCGCCAACAGGCCTCTCCACAGGTACGACCAGGTGGGGTTCCCGTGCACACACAGCAGGGTTCCCAGGGGGTCGACGACCGCGTTGTCGAGAACGTGCCACGTATGGGTGGCGTCCTCAGGACCGGCGGAGTCCGGGACACTCACCAGGCGCGACCATTCCGGGTCCAGCCCGGGCAGTCCGAGTGGCGGGAGGCGAGCCGGTATCTCGGCCGTCACCAGACGAGTTCGAGGACGGAGGCGTTCAGCCCCGATCCGATCCCCATCAGGAGAACCCGGTCGCCGTCGTCGATCCGGTCCACCTCGCAGGCCAGCGTGAACGGCACCGATGCGGGACCGATGTTCCCGAAGGTCGGGAAGGTCCGCGGCACACGCCCCGGGTCGATCCCCAGGCGGTCGCACAGCGCGTCCGTGTGCACCTGGGAGATCTGGTGGATCACATAATGGCTGATTCCCTCGTTCCAGCCGAAGTCGGCGGACGCCTCGTTCCACAGGTCCTCGGACAGCTGCAGTCCCGCGTCGAGGAGCCCCTTGAGGTCGGTCCGCATCATGTCGTTGTCACCGACGCAGAGCAGGTGATGCTCGGTGCCCGCCCGGGACACCGCACCCACCAGCCGATGCCCTTCAGGATGCCGGTCCGCCCGGCCGAGGACCATCGCCACGGCGCCGGATCCCAGCGTCAGCGCAGCGAATTCGGACATCACGTCGGCGGAGGTGGTGCCTGAGCCGCTGAGCCGGGACAGGGTGGCCTCGTGGATGGCCCGGCTGTCCTCCCCGTCCACGACGAGTACGTAGTCGAGGGCACCCGAGTCGATCATCACCGCGCCGAGCTCCATGCCGTTGACGAACCCGAGGCAGGCGTTGGTGATGTCGAAGTTCTGGCAGGACGTCGGCAGCCCTAGCGCGTGGTGGACGGCAACGGCCGTGGACGGCTCCAGGAACTGCCGACTCACCGAGGTGTTCAGCATCAACCCGATGTCCGAGGCGTCGATACCGCATTCACTGAGCGCCTTCGCCCCCGCCGCGACCGCGCCGTCGACGAACGAGAAACCCGCCGGCCACCAGCGGCGCTCCCTGATCCCCACCAGACGCTCAAGGAGACCAGGTCGCATCCGCACCCGGGCATACGTTCCGGCCAGGCGCTCGTCGAACTCGGCCGACGTCACGACGTCCGGCGCCTCGATGGCGCACACCGCGAGCACGGTCGTGTTCGTGAACCGACGTATCGTGTTGCCACTCATGGATAATCCAGTCGTCAGGCGGGCTTGGGGTGGGGCCCACGTTGTCATAATCCATTCCCCGCGTTGTGCGGCCTGAACCTCGATCCCATTCAACCCCGGGCGCCGCGACATTCGCCAACTCCCCAGCTGGCTGCGTACAGCCTGTGAACCGACCCGGGGTTCAGTGCGCAGTCACTAGTCCCGGCAGCGGTTGCGGTCGGGACGTTTCACCGGTGTACCCGGGCAGGGTGGCCGGCTCTAGCTCGCCGATGGTCCCCAAGGGCTCGTCCGGTCGAACGCCCTCAGCCTGGTGAGCTTCCCGACGACGCTCACCGCGATGTCGTGGGGGAATGGATTGACGGGCTCCCCTTCGACGTCAAGGCGCCACCATCGACGACCTCGCCGCCCCAGTGGGACGCTCCTCCGGCTCAGCTCGTCGCGCTCATCCTCGCGTGAGGGACCAGACACCGGCTGCAGGTCGACGTTGGAGGGGAACCGCTCGCACAGGTACGAGGCGCGCGATCCATCGGAAGCGCTGGGCTGCGGCCAGGTCCTTCGTGGTCCGGGGAGGCACTGGTGCTGACCTTGGCAACGAAGAGGCCAACGCCGCGGGAGACGATGCGACCGGGGGATGAGTAGTCGTCCCTCAGGAATCCCGACATGCGCGTCATGGACGGGAGGCTGATGGAGCCTCACAACGGTCTGCGTCTAAAGGAACGCCCGGAGCGGCTCGGGGTCAGCGGCGGTCGCGCCGGTCCTCGCGTCGGTCGCCGCGGCGGCGGACGCCGTGGACGACGACCGCGGCGGTGGCGACGGTGGCGGCGGTGCGGGCCACGGGGGCGCCGATCACGCCGCGACGTGCTGCGCGTGCGGGACGGAGAGGCATGTCAGTTCCCTTCTTCCGAGGCCAGCTCGGCCTCGATGGATGCAGCGATGGCCTGGATGGGGATCCGGCCGTTGGCGATCAGCTGTCCGCCGGCGCGGCGGGTGGCGCTGGCGAACGGGGCGGCCCAGCGGTTCTCGAACACGAGCACCCCTGCCACGCTTCCGGGTTCCATGGCCTCGGCCAGCAGTTCGACGTCCTCGGCGGCCAGGATCTCGGCGATGTCGGCCTCGAGCGCACGGATCTGGTCCACGGCCGGAATGTCGTCGATCTCGAGCGCATCGACCGAGCCGTCCTCGTTCTTGGTGAGAATGAGAAGGTCCAGCACTCGGATCAGACCGGACTCCGAGAGCCGGGCGAGTTCCTCTGCGGCCTCACCGGTGAAGTTCTGCTGGCCCGCCGGGAACTCGACGACGAGGTAGTCGACGGGGCCGAGCTCTTCCAGTGTTGTCTCCGTGGTCAACGGGATCACTCCTTGACGTTGTGGCCGTGCACGCGGTCGCGCTACACCAGGGAATCGTTCTCCTAGCGCCCCCAGCGGGCATCACCTCAACCAGATGAGACGTCGGCTGGACCCTGACGCAGCGAGCCGCGAGCTGTTGCTCATCACCACGGCGGCAAGGCTCAAGGGCCGTCGTCGGCCTGCGGGTCGAGCTCGTCCCCGATTCAGGGGCGACCGTCGTGATCGTCCCAGCGGTTCTGCCGCTCTCGTACACGGAGCAGGCACCGGAGACCTCGGCCCGGCAGCGATCGACGGTGTTCCACTGCGGGAAGGACCGAGCGGTTGGTTCCCCGAGGTCGTCCGGCGAGATCATCACCGGCGGAGGTACCCGAGCCGTGGGGGGCCTCTTATGTGTTCCCGCTCTGGAGGAGTGCCTGATCCGACCACGGTCGAGCGCCACGTCGTCCACGACGGTGGCACGCCGAACGGCCCGGGAACCGTCCGGGCGATGCCGGGCGGTCGGACGTGCACAGATGCCGGGACCAGTCCGCCCGGTCGTATGCCACGTGCACGTACCGTTGGTAGCTGGAACGGCGACTCGGGAGTCACTGGCCGAACCTCGGTTGTGACCCCGAGCGTGCCGCGCGTCGACGTCTGATATCGCCACCAGCCGACGTGCTGGCGACAAGGGACGTGCGGGGTGGTTGTTCCGCGGGAGCGGCGATCGGATGGCGGTGGACGTGCGGCGTAACCCGGCCATCCGTCGACTCCGCTCATCTCCGTTGGGGGATGGCGTCGTGCCAGGTTCCGGAGATCCTCTACTGATGGTACGAGCCCGGTTCGACGAGCGGAGTCGCTTGCTGACGCAGTCCGGAGGAACCCTGTGAGTGATCCGACCGAGCCCACTCGGGACGACCTGGCCGAGCAGGTGCGAGTGCTGGCGGCTGAGAACGAGCGGCTGCGCGCCGCGTCGGCTGGAGCCGCCGGGGCCGGTACCACGGTCACGGACACGGTGCCGCTGCCCACCCGACGGCCCCGGGGCCGTTGGCGCAGCGTGGTGGCGGTCCTGCTCATCGCTACGGCGACCATCCTGTCCCCGGTGGCAGTGGTAGCCGGTTGGACGCGCCTGCAGCTGACCAACGAGCAGGCCTTCCTCGACACGTTCGGCCCGCTAGCCAGCGACCCCCGGGTCCAGCAGTACGTGGCGGACCGGGTGGTCGCGGAGATCAACAACGTGGTGGATATCAACGCCATCGCCGACGACCTGTTCACCGGGATCGCGAGCCTGGACCTGCCCCCGCGGGCCAAGTCGGCGATCCAGTTGCTGCAGGAGCCTGCCGTGCAGGGGGTGAACTCGCTGATCCAGAGCACGGTGGACGGGTTCGTGCAGTCGGACGCCTTCGAGGCGGTGTGGCGTCAGGCGCTGACGTCGGCACACTCAGGTCTTCAGGTCATTGCCGGGGACACCCTTCAGGACCCCAACCGGGCGCTGACCATCGACGAGTCGGGACAGATCTCGATCCAGCTCGCACCGATCATCGCCGCTGTCAAGCAGCGGCTGGTCGCACGCGGCCTGACCCTGGCGGAGCGCATTCCCGCGGTCGACAAGTCAATCGTCATCGCCCAGACCGACGCCGTGCCCAAGATCCGTGCCGCGTATGCCACGGCGACCTTCGTTGGCACCTGGCTCCCCATCCTGGTCCTTGGTCTCTTCGCGGCCGGCGTGCTCACCGCACGGGGCCGCCGCCGAACCCTCATCACCGCTGCCCTGTGCCTGGCCGGCGTCATGGCTCTCAGCCTGGCCGCGGTAGCGGTCGGTCACCTGGTCTTCGTCAATACGCTCGCCCCGGGGACCCTGTCCACCGGCGCCGCGGACGCGATCTACGAGCAGGCCCTCGTCTTCGCCCAAGGCACTCTGGTTGCCCTGCTGATCCTCGGCCTCGTCATCGCGGCGACCGCCTGGTTCGTCGGCCCTTCAGGGCCCGCCACCACCTCTCGCCAGGCCGTCAGTGACGCGGCAGCCGCGGTCCGGCGCGCCGGCGACGCGAGGGGAATCACGACGGGCGCTGTGGGGGAGTGGGTCGGCTCCCACGACGCGGTCATCCATATGGGCATCGCTGTCGCCGCCGCCGCGGTTCTGCTGGTCGTTCGACCCCTGACCGCCACCGTGATCATCTGGACCACGGTGGCCGCGCTGCTGCTGCTCCTCGCCGTGCTGCTCGTGTCCCGACCATCCCACACCGGACATACCGCCTGAGCCACGCCGTACCAGCCGCGGCGCCGGCACGCTACCGTTTGGGGCCGCCGCGCCTCTGCTGTTCGTTCTGGAAGCGAAGGCACACTCGTACCTCGTCCCGGGTTCGCCCGACGCACCGGCGTCCCGCAGCTCGGCGACAGTGTGCGCTGCCCCCGAGGTCAGGGCAGCCGCGAGGATGGCGCCTGGACCTCGATGAACGAGGGTACTGGCGCCCGCCGATGGTGAGCACGAGGTCGATCATCGGTCAAACCCGGAGGGACGCCTGGTCCCGCGGCTGGTGCTCGGCCGGTCGGGCCGTCGGGGTGACCCTGGCCGGCGTCGGTGTCGAGTCGCGAGGCAGGGCGAGTGCCGCGATCAGCACGGCCGCTCCGATGACGGCGAGCACGGCGGGGGCAACAGCCTGCGGGATCGGCGGGCTGCGCACGCACCTGTTGCACCGGAGCCCTGGCGTTCGCCTGGACGTCAACCGGGTGCACATATTGCCGTCCCGAGCCCCCCTCAACCGCGCGCGGACGATGCACAAGAGGCCCGCCGGCGGCATGAGGTACCTTCCAACGACTCCGGCCCCGGCGCGGTTTCCTGTTCCTCGTGGTGCAGGCCAGGCCTTCACGTTCGGGCGAGGATGCGTTGTCGACGAATGACGGGCGGGAACACCACACAGGAACTGGGGTCACCGAGACCGGTGTGGAAGGGGTCCATCCTTGGCCTTTCGCCTGCGATCGACATCGCCGGTGACATGCTCAGCTAATTGGAGATCAGTTGATGGGTACGGGCAGTCTGCTGGCCATTGCCATCGCGATGGCGCTCAGCTCGGTCCCCATCACGGCCACGATCGTCATTCTGCTGTCGCCGCAGCGACGAAGATCGAGCCTTCCCTTCCTGGCTGGTTGGGTGCTGGCCCTTGGCGTGGTCCCGTTGGCCGCGGCAGCAGGCATCCTGGCGATGCCCCTCTCTCGACGGGAGCGTTCGCAGCTTGCGGCCACCACGGAGATCGTCCTGGGTGCCGCACTGGTCATCGGTGCGATCCTCACCTGGCGCCGGTCGCAGAACCGGGCGCCGACATTGGGAGGGCGGTTGGAGCGCCTCGGGTCGTACGGGCCGGGTGCCTCCTTCGGGATTGCGATCCTGATGGGACTGCGGCCCAAGGCGATGCTGCTCGGCGTCGCAGCGGGACTGGCACTTGGTGCTGAGTCGGCGACATCGGACAGAAGCGCGCTCGCCCTCGCGGTGTACGTAGCCCTGTCCGCTTCGACGGTGGCCGTACCGATTGTGTTCACGCTCGTTTCACCACACTCCATGGAGCCGCGACTGATGACCTGGCGTGAGTGGTTGTCCCGGAGCGGGCTGAAGGTCACGGCGTCGGTGATGATGATGATCGGCCTGGTGTTGGTGGCTATGGGGAGGTCGTAGCAGCGCGGCTCGTGCCCCGTGCCCTCCGCGCTCGTAGGGTGAAGGCATGACCGTGGCGACACCGGCAGTCGTCACAGCCGGCGAGTGGGGTCACGCGCTGGCCTCGATGAGGGGAGCAGGTGGAAGCCGTTGCTGCGGAGCTCGACCGGCTCGCGGCTGCTCGCACACGCATGCCGATGACGCGTGTCGAGCGCGAGTACCTCTTCGCCGGGCCGCAGGGCGACGTGTCGTTGGCCGACGTGTTCGCCGGCCGCCGCCAGCTGATCCTGTACCGGTTCTTCTTCGAAGAAGGAGTCAGCGGCTGGCCTGATGCCGGGTGCGTCGGCTGTTCGTCGTCGTGGGCCGAGGGCGTGGCCGACCTGAACCTGCTGCACGCTCGCGACATCACGTTCGGGAAGGTCCTCCCCAGACCGCAACCGCGGTTGAAGGCGTACGACGAGGATGGGCTGGACCGACCTGCCCTGGTCCACGATCAGATCCGACTTCTTCACGGCGGACTTCGGAGCCACCGACTGGGTCAACGTGTTTCTGCGAGGGGGATGACGTCGATCGCATCTACTTGTTGCAGAACGGCACGATGGTCAGCCACATCGGCAGCGTCACCAGCCTCGTCGGGCTGCCTCCGTAGGCGGCCAGGCCGAGGGCGAGGACGTGCCGGAAGGCTGGGCGCAGGAGCCGATCTCGTTCTGGATGCGTCGCCACGATGAGTTCGACGAGCCGGTACCGTCAGCCCGCAACTGACGACGTCCCTCCATAGCCGGCCCTCACGCTCCGAGCACCAACCCGAGGGTTCAGCCGGGCGCGCCGGCCCCGGTTCCCGGCCCGACTATCGCCAGATCCAGTGGGCGACTTCGACGACATCAGCCCGTGGTCCACGGCTCAGGACAGGGCTGTGAGGAGCTGGGCTTTCGTCTTGTTCGACATCCCGGTCAGTCCTCGGGTACGAGGCTCAGCGCGTAGCTGCGCGACGCTCCACGTTTCGTTCGGCCTCATGACGCTCTCGACGCTCACTGGCTCGACCCGCGGTCGACCCGGTGCAGACCCTTCCCCTGGATCGCCAACTTGCATCGGTTCCGTGTGGGCCCTGCCGCGTGGCGTTTCTGCTTGAGCTTCTCGAGCCGGGCTCGGGCCCGCAGGGCCGATCGCTTCTGTGACTGTGCTTCGTTCCGCCAGCGATCAGCCCGATTCTTCGCCTTCTTGAGCGCCTTCTCCGTTTTCGTCAGCTGGCCACGCAGGATGGATTCGCTCTTCTCGAGCTCCTGGCGCGACCTGGACTTTTCGGCTGCGCGCTTCTGACCCGCCGCGGCGGAGACGACGTCGTCGCCGGCTGCGTCGTCCATGCGACCGAGAATCGACATGGCGATCGCGACGCTTCGTCCACGGACTCGAGGGACACCAGCTGCTCGGATCGTTGGGAGGATCGCCTCCAGCGCCGCCAACGCGCCCACGCGGCCTGAACCACCACAACCCGAGTGTCAATCAGATCCGCGGTCAGACGTTGCCACAGGCGTGATCGCGTCAATGGCCGGTGAAAACGATCATGGATTCGGCGGGATCCTGGGCGGACTGACCCGATGCAGATCGACCAGCTCCAGGCCAAGACCTCGGACGCGAGCGAGAAGACCGTGGAGCGCTGCCTGATCCATGGCTCCCGACAGCACGGTCGGGGTGGGCTCGACGCGTACGCCGAACTCAGCGAAGACCCCGCACGCGGCGGGACCGACTCTCCCCATTACGTGCATCTGGTACTGGACTCGCGCCGGCATCTATTCCTCCCAACCTCGGCGTCGTTGAAGCGTTGCAGGCGAGATCCCGTTGCGGGTCACCTTCGAGGTGCGAGACGGCAGAGGATGTCGTCCAGGGTCCCTCGTACCCTCACCCGACCGCTCGCAACCGTCGGGTCACCGCGTCAGCGAAGCGTCTCGGCCGCGATCACCCTCGATGACCAACCAGATGGGTCGTGGCGGTCCACCGTGTCGGGCACGCCCCCGGCGTTGGCCCATGCGCGCACATGGCCTCATGACGCCCGCCAAGGCCAATCCCCGGTGCCCGCGCCACCACCACGTCGACCTCACCCAACAAGGACCGTCAAGCGGTACCGCCGAGAACCGCGCTGCGACCGGTTCCGGGGGGGTTCCATCCCGCCGAACCCCTGACCGCGGCAGACGTCGACCGCTATGCCGAGCAGCGGGATGAAGAACAGCCGCCCGAACAGAAGGCGCCAGAACGCGCGGCCAGAGCACCGCTCAAAGTCGCCACCACGGCACCTCCATGTCGTCCGCCGGCCGACCCCAGCGGTCCGTGGTCCACGCCGCCCCTCACTGAGCCACAACCCCGACTCGCCTCACCCGTGCCAGGTGAGCCGCCCTATGGAATGTCGGGGTTTCCTGGGGAGGGCCGCGCCGCATCCGAGAACGGGGTGGGTGCCAGCCGCGCGAGTGCACATGGGGTCCAGAACGGAGATTGCGTCATCAAGCGTTCTGGCGCCGAGGACCAGGAGGAGGGCACCGGTGTGATGGGAGTGTGGTTCTGCACCAGCCACGTGCACCAAGCCTGCAGCACAGCACCGGCCCGGTCGCCCCTGGCGAGGGATACGGCCATGCCATGGCAACGCCCTGACCCGGCGAGGCCAGGTTGGGATTGAGGCGACCGCGCCATCGGCCATGCGTGACGACTGAGTCCGTATCGACGCAGGTCGGCTCGCGCGAGCTGGGCTGGCGACGGGCGGTCCGGGCGGCTGGCACAGACACACCATCCAGTCGAGGCGTTGGTGTGCACCGGCGATCCTGGCGATGTGCCACTGTCGAGGGCGCAGAGGAGACGGCATGACGAGTGCGACCCGACCGGACCAGTCTTCCCCGGCGGTTCTTCCCCCGACAACCACGGTGGCGGACCCCACGAGAACCTCCGGCGACGAGCCGGGGAGGGTCCGCCGGCAGCTTCACGCGACCATCCCAGGATGCTGGGGCGCACTGGCGTTCGCCTGTCTGTCGTTCACCCCATCGCTACTGCCGCGCGACGGCCTCATCCAGGGCATCGTCACCGGCGTCACCGCTGCCATTGGATACGGCCTCGGTGTGCTCTTTGCGTCGATCTGGCGCGCCTTCGCCGACCGGGGGCCTCGGCCGCCACGGCCCGGGGCCTGGCGGGTCTTCGTCATCAGCGCCATCGTCCTCTTCGCGGGGTTTTTCGCGCTCGGTCAGTACTGGCAGAGCCAGATCCGATCGTTGATGGACATCACCGAGTACAGCGTTCCGCTCGCCATCGCCTCACCCCTCATCGCTGCGGCCTTCTTCGCTCTGCTGATCCTCGTCGGGCGGGGGCTCCGTGGGCTGTACCGCTGGACGGTGAGGAGGCTCGACCGCCTCATCGGTCGGCGCGCCGCCACCGCCCTCGGCTGGATCCTCGTCGTCGTCCTCACCTTCCTGGTCATCACGGGAGTGCTCCTCGACGGCCTGGTGAGCGCCGCCGACAAGACCTTCTCGGTGCGCGACACCATGACCGAGGAGGGCGTGAACCAGCCCGCCAGCAGCCTGCGGTCAGGCGGACCCGGCTCCGTCGTCCCGTGGGACTCGCTGGGCCGTCAGGGCCGCAAGTTCACCGGCAAGGGGCCCACCGCCGCGGACATCGAGGGCATCGTCCACGCCCCGGCGAAGGAGCCCATTCGGGCATACGCCGGCCTGAGCACGGCCGCTGACACCGAGGAACGAGCCACCAAGGCCGTCGACGACCTGGAGCGCGCCGGGGGATTCCAGCGAGCCAACCTGGTCGTGTTCACCACCACGGGCAGCGGCTGGGTGGACCCGGCCATGATCGACAGCTTCGAGTACCTCAGCGGTGGCGACTCCGCGGCCGTCGCCATCCAGTACTCGTACCTGCCCTCGTGGATCTCTTACCTGGTCGACCAGTCGAAGGCCCGGGAGGCCGGCCGGACCCTGTTCGACGTGGTCTACGACCGGTGGTCACGGCTGCCCCAGGACCAGCGCCCGAAGCTGTATGTCGCCGGCGAGAGCCTGGGGTCGTTCGGCGGCGAGACGGCCTTCAGCGGTGAGGCCGACCTGCGCAACCGCACCACTGGGACCCTGTTCGCCGGACCACCGAACTTCAACACCTTGTTCCGCGAGTTCAGCGACAACCGCGACGCGGGAAGCCCGGAGATCCAGCCGGTCTACAAGGACGGCCGTACGGTCCGCTTCGCGAGCGATCCCGCCTCCGCCATCCCACCGCAGGGTCAACCGTGGAACGGCTCCAGGGTGCTCTATCTGATGCACCCGTCGGACCCCATCGTGTGGTGGAGCCCGCACCTGATCTTCAGCGAACCGGACTGGATCGGCGACGCCCCGGGCCAGGACGTCCTCGAGGGCATGGTCTGGATGCCGTTCGTGACGTTCTGGCAGGTCACCGCGGACCTGCCGTTCTCGACGGGCGTCCCCGGAGGACACGGCCACAAGTACACGACCGAACAGGTCGACGGGTGGAATGCCGTGATGCAGCCGGCCGGGGTCACCCCCGCGACGCTGGACAGCCTCAAGCAGGTCATCGCGAAGGGCGATGACTGACCGGACGCGTGCACTGGTTCTCGCCCCTGCGGAACCAGCGCCACGACCTCAGCGCAGGCCGGCCCAGTCCGTCGGGATGTCGGCGCCGCCCTCGTGCGACTGCCGCGCCCCGAACCGGACGAAGCCCGCATGGGGGAAGAACTTGCCGCCGGCGAGGCTCTCTCCCTGCCGGAAGCTGGTGGCGCGATAGACCATGCCGCCAGGCACGAAGGAGAAGACCTCACGCAGGTAGCCCAGGTCCGCCTCTGAGTTCATCCGCATCAGCAGCAGGTTGTCGCACTGCGTGAGGACCTCCTCGTTCACCTTCTGTGGCCGCTGCGTGGACACGAGGAGGTAGAGCCCGAACTTGCGACCCTCGGCGGCGATGAGTGCTGCCGTGTCCGCGGCGAGCCGGGTCATCGGGTCCGCCGGCTCGCGCGGGCAGACGTTGTGCGCCTCGTCGATCACGACGAGCACGGGTTGACGGCGGTGCCGGTGGCGCCACAACGCGGACAACGTGGCCTGCGCGATGACGCGCTGTTCCTGCGGGGTGTCCAACGACCCCAGATCGACCACGAGGCAGCGGATGTCGTCGTCCAGCACGGCATCGGTGACCGAACGCCCCTGTCCCCGGCTCCAGACGGACCAGTCGAGCACGCCCAGGTTGTTCGCCCGCAGCCCCAAGTCGCGCGCCCCGGGCTGCTCCGCCTTGAGCAGGTCGTCGAGACCTCCGAGGACCGGTGTGCCCTCCCGACGGCCGCTGACGAGCATCGACAGTGCTGCATACTCTTCGCGGTCGGCGAGCGGGTCCAGGCCGAGCACCGCGGCCTGCGCGGCGTGGTCGAGATCAGGCAGCATCAGGCGGAGCGGATGCTCGGTCTCCCGGCCCCAGACCTGGACGCCCGATGCCGCGGCACCATAGGCGGCTTCGGACTGACCCGTCGGGTCGCCCTTGGCGTCACCGAGGCGGACATAGTCCGAGTTCGGGTCGAGGATGACCAGACGTAGGTCGGTGTGAAGCAGCAGCTGCTCGAGCACCAGGCCGAGCGAGTAGGTCTTGCCGGAGCCCGACTGACCGCACATGAAGGTGTGCCGGTTGAAGCCACCCGCGTCCAGTGTCGCCGGTACGTCAGGCGCCAACAGCATCGTGCCGATCTCGAGGGCCGCGCGCGCCGGGCGCTGCTCCGCGAACCAGGCGGTCGCCTCCTCGCCGGATGCCGGCCGCACGTGCGCCTGGTGGAAAGGCCCGGTGTCGGCGGACAGGACGATGCCGTGGCCGTAGGCCAGTCGGATCACCACTTCCGACGAGAGCCCCGGCACGTTGGCGACGGACGCACGCTCGGTGGTGGCCGTCAGGTCGAGCACCTGTCCGAACCGGGACTGACGGCCGTCGTCGAGGACGACGTAGCCGCCGGTCTGCAGCGTCAACCCGTGGAGTGAGGACTGGAACTCGAAGGTGCGGCCGTCGACCGAGGTGGCGTACGGCAGGATGCTTCGCTCGAGCGTGTCTCGGCTGGTGCGGAACGAGTCGATCAGAGCCTCGAGTGGGGGAGTCTCGACTGCGGCGACGGTCGGACCATCGGACATGGGGCACCCCGTTCTGGGTCGGCGAGGTCCTCATCATGGCCAGAAGGTCGAGGACAGACGTCACCCCTGGGGGATGATCACCGCGCCATGGGCGCCGCTACCGTTGGCGGAATCCGGCCGGACGAGGAGGCGCCGACATGCCCAGCCTGCCGAATCGGCCGCAGGAAGGCCTGCTGGCCTGGGTGGATGCTCTGCAGCGACGCCATGGGGTGCTCGGCTTCCCCTTCGCCGTCATCAGGAAGTACGGCGACGACGGTGGATGGCGCCACGCCGCCCTGATCACCTACTACGGGTTCCTCAGCGTTTTTCCGATCCTGTTGGTCGCGGCGTCGCTGTTGTCCGCCGTGCTGGTGAATCGGCCCACGTTGCGAGAGGAAATGGTGGCAGCGCTGCTCCCTGAAGCCCTTCAGAGCACGGTGAACACGGCACTGGCGGCGATGCCCTCCTCGGGACTGCCGCTCGCCCTCGGCATCGTGGGCCTCCTGTTCTCCGGGACGGGTGTGGTGTTCTCCGCCTACGAGACGCTCAACCAGGTGGCGGGGGTGCCACGGCGCTCTCGGTTCTCCGTGGTCGCGCGTTACACGAGGGTCGTGCTGATGGTGATCGTCGTGCTGGTCGGCGGGTTGGGTATCGCGGCGCTGACCGTGGCCTCCGGAGCCCTGCCCGACGAGCTGCAGCGCCTCGGGGCCAGCCTCGCCACGGCGCTGGTGGTGTTCCTCGTCCTCGTTACCGCGGCCGCACTGTTGGTGGCCAGACCGGTTCCCCTGCGGACAAGCGTGTTGCCCGCAGCAACTGGCGCGATCGTCGTGACCCTCGTTCTCGGGCTCGGCGCGCGGTTGCTCGCTCCGCTCGTGGCGAGGTCGGGCCCGGTGTACGGGAGCTTCGCGACGGTGGCGGGGATCTTCACGCTGCTGTACCTCGTCAGCCAGGCGCTCCTGTACGCCGCGGAGGTCGCCGTCGTTCGGCACCGAGGCCTGTGGCCTCGCGCGATGGTCATGTCGAGGCCGACACCGGCCGACGTCATCGCACTCACCTGGCTGGCGACCGTGCAGGAGCGGATTCCCGTCGAGCGGATCGAGGTGCGGTTCGACCGCCCTGACCCGGAAAGCGGTCACGGCGACCCATGACATCGTCTCGATGGGCGGCCGGCGACCACGACCCGCCTGGTTCACCTCGTCCCCGCTGTATGACGCCGCCGGTCGTAATGTCGGCGACGGTTGACCCGCCAGTTCATCGACCTGCGAAGGAGTGAGCGTGAGCGGCTGGTTGCTGCCCATCGTCGCCGTGCTCCTGATCGGGTACGGCGCGGTGTCGGCGCGCCTGCAGACCTCGGTGGTCACCGAGGCGATGGTGTTCGTGGTCGCGGGGTTGCTCCTCGGCAGCTGGGCGCTCGACGTGATCGACGTCGGCCCGGCCAACACCGTGGTACTCCTCCTGGCCGAGGTGACCCTCGCCGTCGTCCTGTTCACCGACGCGGTCCGGGTGAAGCTTCCCCGACTTCGGCACGAGGCAGCGGTACCTCTACGGCTTCTGGGCATCGGGCTGCCGTTGACGATCGTGGCCGGAACACTCGTCGGCCTGCTGGTCTTCCCCGACCTCAACGTGTGGACCGCCGCGGCCCTGGCGACGATCCTGGCTCCCACTGACGCCGCCCTCGGACTTCCGGTCATCAGCAACCGAAAGCTGCCGTCAAGGATCCGGCAGGGTCTCAACGTCGAGAGCGGCCTCAACGACGGCGTATGCGTGCCGCTGCTCATCATCTTCCTCACCCTCGCGGTGGCCGAGGAGGACGCCGCGCACACGGGGCCGGTACGCATACTCCTCGAGGAGATCGGCTTCGGCGCCGTTGGGGGAGTCGTCGCGGGTGTCCTCGGAGCCTGGATCCTCCGCCGTGCCGTCGCCCGGGGCTGGGCCACACCGAGCTGGCAGCAGATCGTCCCGGTCGCGACCGCGATCCTCGCCTACACCCTGGCGGCCGCACTCGGCGGTAGCGGCTTCATCGCCGCGTTCGTCGCCGGGATCGCCTTCGGCGCCGTCGGCAAGGGGGATGCCGAGTCGTCCACCGGATTCGCCGAGCAGTCCGGCCAGCTGCTCAACGCGCTGACCTTCCTGATGTTCGGCGCTGTGCTTCTCGGCCCCGCGCTGGGTCGGCTCGACTGGACGGTCGTCGCCTACGCCGTGCTCAGCCTGACCGTGGTCCGTATGGTTCCGGTCGCACTGGGCATGATCGGGATGAGAATGCGTCTGACCACCGTGGCCTTTCTCGGCTGGTTCGGGCCTCGGGGCCTTGCCTCGATCGTGTTCGTCCTGCTGGTCGTCGACGAGAGCTCCCTCGCGGAGTCGGTTCTCCTGCAGACCGTCGTCAGTGTCACGGTCGGGCTGTCCGTCTTCGCCCACGGGTTGTCCGCGTACCCGCTGGCCCACGCGTATGCGTCGTGGTTCGCCGGCCAGTCCAAGAGCCACCCGACGATGACCGAGAACACCAAGGTCCGTGGGCCGCGGCATCGTGCTGAGCGAGTGGGCGCCACCGATGCGGGTGAAACGAGCTGACGTGAACATCGCCCTTGGACTGTTGATCGTCCTCGTCGTCGTCGCCACGACGTCGGCAGTGATGCTCCTCGTCCGCCGGCGGGCGCCGGAGGGCAGCTACTTCAGCGACGGAGACCGCGCCGCCGGAGTGTTCGGCGTTCTCGCGACGGGCTTCTCGGTGTTGCTGGCGTTCATCATCGTCCTCGGCTACCAGGCCTTCGACGATGCCCGGTCCGGGGCGGAGACCGAGGCGATCCTCGTCGCTCAGCAGGTCGAGACCGCTCAGTTCTTTGCGGAGCCGGCGCGCTCGCAGCTCGGCGGTCAGCTGGTGTGCTACGGACGCACCGTGGTCGGTCCCGAATGGCAGGCTCTCGAGACCGGAGCACTGGACGCCCAGATCAACCCGTGGGCCGGTCGGCTGTTCCAGACGTTGAAACAGGTGGATCCGCAGACCGCGGCGGAGCAGTCCGCCTACGACACGTGGATGAGCCAGACGCAGGAGCGTGAGCTGGCTCGGAACGCGAGGATCCACGGCGCTCCCGGCCTCATCCCCACACCCATGTGGGTCGCCCTCTACGTGTTGGCCACCGTCCTGTTCACCTACATGCTCTTCTTCGCCGACTCCACGGAGCGGGCAGTCACCCAGGTCCTGCTCATGGCCAGCGTGACCGTGGTCGTGGTCAGCTCATTGCTCCTGCTCAACTTCTTCAACCACCCGTTCGGGACCGGCGTGGGGACACTGAAGCCAAGCGCGATGGAACGGGCTCTCCACCTGGTCGAGTCCGAGATGCCCGCACTGGGGATCACGGTCTCCCCACCCTGCGACGGCGACGGCAAGCCTCGCTGAGGGCGTCCGCCCCGGTTACGACTTCTCCGCGCGGTACCGGAGCAGGGCCCAGATCACCAGGACGTTCAGGGCGATGATCAACAGCGACCAGATCGGGTAGTACGGGACGAACGCGAAGTTGCCGACGGCGCTGATCGCGCAGAGCACGACTCCGACCACCACCGCCCAGGTCTGTCGGGCGAGTACGCCGCAGCCGGCGACAACCACGACGACTCCGAGGATGATGTGGATCCACCCCCATGTCGTCGTGTTGAGCTGGAAGACATAGTTGGGGCTGGCCACGAAGAACTCGCCCCTGACCAGCGCGACGACACCGGTGAGCGCCTGGTAGGCGCCGACCAAGATCATGATCACGGCGCCGAACTGGGCGATCCCCGACGCCCACGTCTCACTCTCGGGCTGGTACGGCTCAGTGGTCTGCTCGGCCATGGTTGGTCCTCGCGCTCGTGATGACGGACGTTCTGCCACGTTAGGCACGGCCCGGGACCGGCGACTCATCCGCCGCGGATGAGTCGCCGATACCGGTCGGTCACGCGACGGAGAGGTATCAGCCGGCGTGCTCCGCTACTGACGCGCCATGGCGACCCGCAGCTTCTCCTCAGGGTCGATGGTGTGGCTGTGGCTGTCGTCGCCGAGGTCGATGCGGACCCAGTGGATCTTGCCGGTGAAGCGGCTGGTCCGGGCCGAGTAGTCCGGGGTGACGGTGGTACCCGACTCGTAGCCGATGTCGGTCGTCTCATCGGCCGAGAAGACCATGGGCTGGGTCGCCTCGACGCGGCCGTTCCCGACCGGCCGGTCGTCGTAGAACAAGGTCACGTCACCACCCTTGGCCAGGCCGCCGCCGTCGTACGCGAGCTCCATCCGGATCTGGACGTGACCGCTCGGGACCGGTTCGTCGGCAACCGTGGAGAACTCGTGGATGCCGAGGACGTTGTAGACGAACTTGGCCGTCTCGTCCTTCGCGTACAGCGCCCAGCCGCCGAACCGACCACCCTGGGCGATGAGCACGCCATCCGCCCCCGACTCCGGCACGTCGACGTCCGCCGTCACGCTGAACGACGTGTTCTTGATGCTGACGACGGAGTTCTCCGAGAGGCGCCCCATCCCGGGGTAGAAGGTCTGGGAGGGGCTGACGTGTGTCGACCCCGCGGGCGCGGTCACCGCCGAGCGATGACACCATCGTGCAATGACGACGAAGAGCGACTTCACTGACGAGGAATGGTCCCGGATCATCCGGGCGCCGTTCGTGGCCGGCCTGGCGATCACCTTGGCCGACCCCGGTGGCCCCTTCGAGACGGCGAAGGAGTCGATGGCGGCCCTCAAGTCCGCGACCAACCCGCCCAGCCGCGAGCAGCTGTTGGCTGACGCGGCCCTCGACGTCCAGGCCATGGTCCAGCAGCGCCACAACCCGCTGCAGGGTTACAAGCCCAGCCACAGCGAAGCCCTTGGCACACAGGTCCTCGGTGAGCTACGTGAGGTGCAGGCCATCGTCGCGGCGAAGGCCACACCTCAGGAGGCCGAGGCCTTCGCTGGGTGGTTGGTGTCCACCTCACAGGCCGCCGCTGCAGCGGCCAAGGAGGGCGGCTTCATGGGCTTCGGCGCGGAGCAGGTCAGCCAGGGCGAGCAGACGATGATGGACCAGGTGCGACAGGCCGTCGGCGGCTGACCCTTCTGCGGTGCACGGGTAGACCGTCCGGCGTTGTCTCGACGCCGGATCAGGGTGCGTCGTGGGACATCATCCGCTCGAGGAGCAGGACGTCATCCCGTGCCAGCCAGGTCTCCTCCAGCGGAACACCGCCGACTCGGTCGATGGCCTCGCGCAGGGGGGTGGCCCACGTGTGCTCGATGAGCGCGACCGCCGCAGTGGTCCCGGTGGGGACCGAGTCGGCCAGCGACCAGGTCGGGCGTCGCGGCCGCTCCGGGCCGTCCGACGCCATCGAGTCACGCTCGTCCTCACCGGACCCCAGCACCGCCGCTGCCAGCTCGCCCCGGCTCGGCGTCATCGCGGTGGGTTCATCCAGCGTCTCGAAGGCACCGTCGTCCCCTCGCGAGACCACGAGAACATCGATCAGCCGGACGATGCCGGCCGAGCGCAGCCGGCTGAGCTCGGCCAGGACCTCGCCGGAGAAGTCCGGCTGGTCGAGGCCGATCACCAGGACCTGCACCGGTCCCATCAGCGCGTGACCCGGGCCCGGAGTTCCTGGTACTCGGCCTCGGTGAGCACCCCCGAGTCCAGCAGGCGGTTCAGCGCCTCAAGCTGCTCTGACCCGCTGAGACGCGACCCCCCTCCGGCGGCCACAACGCCCGCCTCAGCGGGCGCTGGTTGCGGTGGCCGCCCGGCGGGGGGGTGCGCGGCGGCATACGCCTGAGCCGGCGAGAACCGCCCCCCGTAGTAGGGGACGTTACCCGTCATGCCCGTCCGGCGCAGTTGTCGCGGCACCAGCAGCATCGACCCTCCCTGCCAGAGCACAGCGAACGTCAGCGCGGACGACTATCCCGCGAGGATCTTGGCCTTCTGCGCAGCGAACTCAGCCTCGGTGAGGACTCCTGCAGCCCGCAGCTCACCGAGCTTCTGCAGCTGGTCCAACATGTCCGGGGTGTCGTCGGCCGGCGGCGGCGGCGCATACGCCGGAGGCGGCGGCTCCTGATACTGCTGCTGCGGCGGCGGCGCCGGCTCCTGCTGCGCCGACCACCGGTTCGCCTGTCGCCGCGACACGCGGTTGGACACCGCGGTCGCCGTACCGGCCACGACGGCCGTCCGAGCCATTCCACCAATCAGTCCCATAACCCGTTTCCTTGCCGTTCGGCGGTGTCTGTCCGATCTGGTCCGGTCTGGTCCGGTCTAGCTGTCCGCGGCCTCGAGCACGTCGAGCAACGCGATGACGTCCTCGGCGGGGATCCGTCCACTGGCGACGACGTCCGCTCCCGCACGCCGCATCGCCGACACGAATGGACCGGCCCAGGTGTTCTCGTACACCAGGAGTCCGGCGGCGCTCCCAGGTGCGATGACGGAGGCCGCCTGGCCCAGGTCGTCGTCATCCAGGAGGCCGGACTCGACGCCCTCGAAGACCGCGAGGTCCAACGTGCCGTCCCCGTCGAAGTCGGAGATCGCGATCGCCGAGAAGGAGCCGTCGTCCTCCCGCTTGACGAACCTCAGATCGAGGATCCGGATGATCCCCCGGTCCACGAGGTCGATCAGGGCCGCGAGGCCCTCCCCGGTCAACTTGGCCTTCGGGAACTCCAGAGTCAGATAGTCGATCGGGCCAATGTCCTGCTCGGTCATTCTTGCTCCTCCGACCTTGCGCGCTGGCGCTTGGTGTGCCGATGTGAGACTGGCCACGCTGTCATCCGTCGAGGCCGGTCGGAATCACCCGCCCGGGGTGAGAAGGGTGCACCGACCCTGCGGTCCGGGCCACCCGTCGTCTCACCGTCGTCCTCGTCCGACACGACATCACCCCGTAGGCATGAGGCATCCGTGAGGGGAACCCGGCAGTCTCGAGGTCGGCGCCCAGCCGCATCCGCAGCCATCGGGAGCTTCCTCTTGACCGATCACGATGCCCCACCACCGGCAGGTGCCGAACCGTCCAGGCCCGGCGACCGCCGATTGATGATCCTCCTCGCCATGGCGATGTTCGTCCTGGTCGTCGACACCTCGCTCATGAATGTGTCGATCTCTGCCGTCATCCGGGACCTGGACACCACGGCCAGCGGAGTCCAGTCCGCCATCGCGCTCGAGGCTCTGGTCTCGGCCGCGTTCATCCTGATCAACAGCAAGGTCGGGGACCTGATCGGTCGCAAGCGGGCCTATGTGCTCGGACTCGTGGCCTACGCGATCGGCGCGCTGGCCATGACCTTGGCGCAGAGCCTGACCGCGATCGTCATCTTCTGGGCGATCATCGGTGGTCTGGGCGCCTCCCTGCTGCTGCCGGCGATGCAGTCGTTGATCCACGGGAACTTCACCGGGGCTGCCCAGGGGCAGGCGTATGCGATGGTCGGTGCGTCCGCGGCGATCGCGGCGGCCGTCGGGCCGCTCCTCGGCGGGTTCGTCACCACGTTCCTGTCCTGGCGGGTCGGCTTCGGGCTCGAGGTCGTCATCATCGCGGTCGTGCTGAGCCAGATCCGGCTGGTCCGAGATGTGGCGTACACGGGCTCCCGCAAGATCGACATCGTCGGCGCGATCCTGTCGGTGGTGGGTATGGGTGGCGTGGTCCTCGGGATCCTGGTCTGGCAGGAGGGCGGTGAGTTCGTCCTCCTGCTCATGGCCGTGGGCGCCGTCGCCCTGGGTTCACTGGCCTGGTGGCTCAACCGGCAGCTGCGCGCGCAGAGGGTGACGCTCCTCGACCCGCGCCTGTTCCGCCACCCGAACTTCACGACCGGCGTGCTCGGTCAGATGCTCCAACAGATCACGTTGGGCGGCGCCATGATCGCGCTGCCGCTGTTCCTCCAGATGAGCCTGGAGTACAACGCCATGCAGGCCGGCCTGTCGCTGGCACCGCTCTCGCTCACGATGTTCGCCGCGGCGATGGTGGCTGGTCGGCGGGCCGGCAACCGGCGCCCGGCCGCGATCATTCGCGCCGGTTTTGTGCTGGCGAGCCTCGGGACGGCGTCGATCATCCCGCTCGTCCCCCGCATCGAGAGCGGTTGGCTTCTCGTGGTCCCGCTCATCGTCACGGGCGCCGGACTCGGCCTGCTGGTGTCCCAGCTGAACAACTACACCCTCGCCCCGGTGGAGGAGGAGCGGATCAGCGAGGCGGCCGGAGTGAACTCGGCTGCAGGGTCGTTCGGCCTCTCGTTCGGCCTGGCGATGGCCGGCGGGATCATGCTGGCCGCGTTGTCGTTCAGCTTCACGCGGATGACCGCAGCCAGCGACGTGATACCTGCGGCGCAGCAGCAGCAGATTGCGGCCGCGCTCCAGACCAACGCCGAGGTCATGAGCGACACCGAGCTCGACAAGCGCATCACGGGCCAGCCACCGCAGATCGAGGAGGAGATCCTGGCCATCAACCACGATGCTCGGAACCGGTCCCTTCAGGTGGCCCTCCTGGTGCCGCTCCTGGCCGGCTTGGGTGGCTTGGTGAACTCATTCCGCATGGTGCGCCTTCCGGACATCAAACCGGCCGCCCCCCTCGAGGGGATGGATCTCGGTTGAGCGGCATCACCCGTCCCACCCGCAACGGGTGATGCCGTCGCCCTCTCCTGTCCCGCAGAGTGTGAGCGACCGAGACCTCGGCGCACTGTTGTCGTGCGCCCATTCGGCGGCCCACGCCGCCCCTGAAAAAGGAGCACACGAGTGTTTGACGCTAACGGTTCGTTCTTGCTGGCGATGTTCGAGTTCTTCATCTTCCTCGCGTACTTCATGGCGCTGTGGTGGATCTTCGGCGACCTGTTCCGCAGCGTTGACCTCGGCGGGGTCGCGAAGACGTTGTGGTTCTTGTTCATCATCTTCCTGCCGTTCCTCGGCACGCTGATCTATCTGATCGCCCGCGGAAGCGGCATGACGGAGCGGTCGCTCGAGGCCCAACGGAAGATGCAGGCGGCGCAGGCGGACTACATCCGATCGGTCGCCAGCAAGGAACCCGCTGCTGCCGGGGCCGGCGCGGCGGACCAGATCGCCTCAGCCAAGTCGTTGCTGGACTCGGGCACCATCACCCAGGCCGAGTTCGACCAGCTGAAGGCCAAGGCGCTGGCCTGACCCAGGCCGGCCTGCCGGGGGACCGGTGACCCATCCGCCTGAGGCGCACTCCTGCTGAGTGCGGGCTCAGGCGGATGGGTCTGCGGCATCGGGGGATGCCGGTCGGTCGGCGATGAACAGCGAGAGGGCGCGTCCGACCATGACGCCCACCGCGATGGCGACCATGGTCTCGACGGTGGTCGTCACGACGGACATGCCGGACGTGTCCCCGTTCAGCAACGCCGCGACACCCACCAGTCCGAGGGCGCCCGGAACCAGGAGCCAGAAGGCCGGTGTGAAGCTGACGATCGTCGGCGGCCCGGTCTTCTGTCGAGCGACGAAGGCGGCTAGCGGTGTCATCGCCGCAGCCCCGACGAACGCCGAGAGCACCCCTCCGAACACCAGACCCCCGAGGACCTGGGCGCCATACGCGACGTACAGCACGAGCAGGATCCAGCCGAGCGACGTTGGTCGGGCGCACTGGTTCAGCACGATGCCGGTCCCGAACACGGCCACCGCGACCCAGGGGCCTGCGGGACCCAGCGGACTGGGCGCAGCGGTCACGTCGATGGCCGGAACCCCGACCAGGGCCGCGGCGGCGAGGATGCCCACGCCGAGGAGCACCAGCTGAGCGGCCCCGGCCGCCAGCCGTCCGGCACCCGAGATCATCTGTCCGGTCACGAGCTCGATCACTGACGTCGTCAGCAACGCACCGGGTAGCAGGATCACCAGAGGAGCGACGAGGCAGGGGAGGACGTCGAGCTGAACGCCGAGGCGGACGAGCAGGAGCACCACAAGCGCCACCGCGAACGACGTCGCCACGTTCATCAGGGCCTCGAACCGCGAGGGAATCCGTTTGCCCAGGAGCAGAAGGACGCCCGCGAGAGCGCCCAGGCATGCGGAGACCGCCAACCCGAGCCACGATGCGCCGAGGATGACGGCGAGCCCGACCGTCGTCAGGACATGACCGACGAGCTGCAGGCTGGGGCCGAAGGGGGGTGCCTGCGCCCGGATCGCCACAATCCGGTCGTACACGCGTCGCGGATCCACGGCGCCGGCCTGAGCGCCGCGGACGACATCGACCAGCTCTTCGGTCTGGTGGAGGCGGAGCCGGACGCGCCCGCTCGAGACCACGCCGGTCCTCAGCTGGCCGCCGGCGCGGGCCGAGACGAGGACCGCTGTCGGGAGAACGACGATCTCGGCGTTCGGCACCCCGTAGGCGCGTCCCATCTTGTCCAGGTCGGCCTGGACCTCCGTCACATCGAACCCGGAGTCGATGAGGGCCTCGCCCGTCACCGCCATCGCCACGAGGACGTCGGCGTCGGGTCCGACGGGGGTCCCAGCGGCTCCCTCGTCAGGCCGGCCGGTGTCGGTCGTCGGCCGCGCGATGCGCAAAACGACGATGCTCGCGACCGCGAGGACGGCCAGGGCGACCACCACGGAGCTGAGGGGGATGGCGCTCGTTGAGCTGGCTGGGGGAGTGGGCGGCCGTGTCTCGGGAGGGCTGCTGGCCGAGGATGTCGGGCTCGGAGCGCGACTGGTCGGGGACGAGCTGGTCGATGATGGGGAGACCGACGTGGAGACCGACGTGGGGACCGACGTCGCACTCGTAGAGGACGTGGTGACCGACGTCGTCGCGGGCGTGACGGACGTCTCCGCTGCCGGGGTGGGCGAGCTCCCGGGCGTGGCTGCGACGGGGGCGGTATCGGCGGCGAAGCGGGTCGCGGTCCCTTCCGCGGCCAGGGCCGGCCACAACCCCACGACGACCAGCACGGCTGCGGCCCACAGCACCGCCGCGACGCGCGGCAGATGCACCCGCGTGGAGCCCCGCGGGCGCCTAGGATGGCCGAGGATCCCGCAGGTGGTCCCGTCCGTCACCCGACTGCTCGTCATGGCCGAGACGACCGGTTGCTCGCTCGGTGAGCGGAGTCGTCGCGAAGAGGGGAGAGGGTCCACCATGTCGACCTCAGGAGCTCCGCGTCCCGCAGGAGGCTACGGGACGGTCATCGACAGCCGTCGCTTGTGGGCGGGGGGCGCCGCCACCGCCTGCGTCGCTGCCCTGGTGGCCCTCATCGGCGTCCTGCTCTTCAACTCGGTCCTTGACGTCAAGCTGGTGCAGCACCCGCTCCTGTTGACCCTCACCGGCTCCCTCGCCGTCAACTACGCGGTGACCGCCTTCGTGGCCGCCCTCGTGGCGACCGGCATAGCCCATCTCCTCACGGCCACCACGCCGCGTCCACGGCTGTTCTTCGGCTGGATCGTCGGGCTCGCTACCGTGGCCGCGATGGTCGTGCCCTTCGCGGCTGAGGCCAGCACGGCCTCGAAGGTCAGCACCGCGGTGATCAACATGGTGGTGGGAATCGCCATCGGCAGTCTGCTGACCGGCGTGCTGTCCCGGACGGTCATCCGCACCGGACGGTGACGCCTCTACGTCAGAAGCCGGTATGCGCATTGCCGTTCCCTCCGGAGCACCTCGACATTCACGTCCCCGCGCGAGCCTCTTCGTTGGTGATCGCCTGTGCCGCCAGGACGAGCGTGAGGTGGCTGAAGGCTTGAGGAAAGTTCCCCACCTGTCGTTGGCGTCGCACGTCGTACTCCTCGGCCAGCAGCCCAAGGTCGTTCGCCAGCCCCAGGAGACGCTCGAACAGGACCCTGGCTTCCGGGGTCCGGCCGTTGGCCGCCAACGCACTCACGAGCCAGAACGAGCAGGCCAGGAACTGCCCTTCATCTCCCGTCAGGCCGTCGTCGGTGGCGCTGGTGGAGTATCGGGAGACGAAGCCGTCGCGCCCCAGCTCGCGGACTATGGCGTCGATGGTGCCCGTGACGCGCTCGTCGCTGCCGGGTAGGAAGCCGACGAGCGGGATGTTCAGGACACTGGCATCCAGCTCGCTGGAGCCGTAGTACTGCGTGAAGGTCTGGCGCTCGGGGTCGTACCCCCGTTCGCAGATCTCCTGGTGGATCTCGTCGCGGGTGAGCCTCCAGCGTTCCAGGGGCGACTCGAGGTCGAACTCCTCGGCCAGCCGCACGGCTCGGTCGAACACCACCCACGCCATGACCTTCGAGTAGGTGTAGTGACGCCGCGGCCCCCGGCTCTCCCAGATGCCGTCGTCCGGCTCGCGCCAGATGGTCTCGACGTACTCGATGGCGTTGCGCCATCGCGGCCACAGCCTGAGCTCGATGCGGCCGCGCAGCTGGACGCCGAGGTAAGCCACATTCAGGACCTCGCCGTAGACATCCAGCTGGAACTGTTCGGATGCGGCGTTGCCGACCCGGACGGGCCGGGACCCTTCGTACCCGGGCAAGTCCGGGAGCTCGAACTCCGTCAGCCTGCGCTCCCCGGCGATGGCATACATGATCTGCAGCTTCGACGGGTCTCCGGTGGCAGTGTGCAGGAGGAAGTCGCGGAAGGCCATGGCTTCGTCGACGTACTCGGCCGCGATCAGCGCCTGGAGGGCGAGGACGGAGTCGCGCAACCAGCAGTAGCGGTAGTCCCAGTTGCGCACACCGCCGATGTCCTCCGGAAGCGAGGTGGTGGGTGCCGCGACCAGTGCGCCCGTCGTCTCGTACGTCATCGCTTTGAGCACGATGAGTGACCTCATCACCTCGGCGCGGTAGGCGCCTTCGTACCGCCCACGACTGGTCCAGTCCCGCCACCAGGTCTCGGTGCGGGCCAGCGCCGAGTCGGCGTCCTCGACCGGTGGCGTCTCTCGATGGGCGGGATGCCATGTCAGGGTGAAGCGTTCGCGTGCTCCCTCGATCGCGTCGAACTCCGCGGTGGCCGTGCCGTTGTCCACGGCGAGGGACCGAGGTGTGCTGAGCCGGAAGGCGTCGGCGCCCGCGGTGGCCATCACGCCGTCAGGGACCAGCTCGGTCCATGGCGTGATCGATCCGTAGTCGGGTCGCAGGGCGAGCTCCAGCCGCATCGGGACGCGGCCCCGCAGGCCTTCGACGATGCGCATGAAGCGGGGCGGGCCCTCACCCCGTGGCGGCATGAAGTCGGTGACCCGGACGGCACCGTCGGCCGTCTCGAACTCGGTGTCGAGGATGAGCGTGTCCGGCCGATACCGACGCGTGGTCGTGAGCACCTCGTCCGCGGGCGCAACCAGCCAACGTCCATGGCGCTCGTCGCCCAGCAGTGCGGAGAAGCACGAGGGGGAGTCGAAGCGGGGGAGGCACAGCCAGTCGACCGAACCGTTGCGACTGACCAGAGCTGCGGCCCGGAGGTCTCCCACCAGCCCGTAGTCCTCGATCAACATCGTCGCAGTCCTCTCCGGGCCTCGCGGCAGCACACGGAGGGTCAGTGCCCTCTCCGGCGACCCTGTCATGCGCCGAAATGGCCCGGCCTCATTCTCCACGGGTGAGGCGGGTGATCTCCTGCTCGGCGGCCCGGAAGGTCACGCTCATGCCTGCACCACGTCCCGCGGAGGCGGGGATACTTGCGGAGTGGTTGACGATGAGGCCGGGGATGCGCAGGTCCACAGTGAGGAACAGCGTCCTCCCGAGAGGGTGCCGGCATTCCTGCGGAACACCTCCGAGCTCATCGAGGGGGCGGTTGTCGTCGGCGCCATCCTTGTCGTGGCCAGCCATGGGTCCAGCGACACCCGACTGGTGATCACGGCAATGGGGGTGTTGGCGATCTACTGGCTCACCCACGCCTACGCCCACGCGCTCAGCGGCACTCTGAGTCAGCGCAAACGACTGTTCGGCCTCCTGTTCAAGGCTATCCGCCACGACAGCACCATTCTCTTCGGCGGGTTCCCCGCGCTTCTCGTCTTCGCCATCGCTCTGGCGTTCGGTGCCGAGTTCAGCAGGGCCGTCTCAGCCGGACTCTGGGCGACGATCCTGTTCCTCACCGGGGTCGGCCTCGTCGCCGGGTATCGCATCGGGTTGCGGGGGTGGCCCCTCGGCCTGGAGGGCCTGCTCGCGGGCTCCGCCGGCGCCTTCATGCTGCTCCTGAAGACCCTTCTCCACTGACGGACCACGGTCCTGGGCGTCACGGTGAGGTAGACGGGCGCCCCGGTGGAACTCGTAGGCGCGGGCTCGGCCCGGAGAGTTCTCGTCGTCCACGATGGGTTCGTCGGCCATGAAGAGCCGGATGACGTTGGCGAGCTCGCCGGGGTGGCTGAAATTTATGGCATGGGCGGCACCCTCGATGACGACCAACGCCGCCAACGCGTCGTACTGGTTGGCGATCTCCCTGATCCGTGCCGGCGAGGGCATCAGGGGGTCACGGTCGCCGACGACCACCAAGGTCGGGACCTCGAGCTGGAGCAGCCGCTCCAGGGCAGGGAACTGAGTCAGTGCGCGGAACAGGCGCAGGGTGCTCGGAACGCCGAAGCGCAGATAGTCGGGGACCGCGACCGACATCAGCGCGGTCGGCTCACGGACCCCGTCGCGGGCCAGCTGGGAGATCGCGCGCTGCAGTGGTTGGTTGTGCAGTCCTCCGGCCGGCGAGACGAGGATGGCGCGGTCGATCCGGTCCGGGTTCTGGCGGGCGAACTCGCAGATGACGGGGCAGCCCATCGAGTTGCCAACGAGCGTGGCCGACTTGAGCTCCCGGTCGTCCAGGAAGGCGACCGCGGCGGCGGCGAGGTCGGGGACGTCGAGCGGGTGGAGGGAGCGGCCGCTCCGACCGAACCCGGGGAGGTCGGGGACCAGGGTGTGGAACTCTCCGGCGAGGCGCTCGGCCGTCGGCACCAGGTAGCGCCCGGAGAGGCCGAAGCCGTGTAGGTGCATCATCACCTGCGCGTCGGGTGACGGGATCGACTCGCGGTAGAACACCTCGACGCCGCCCACGGTGGTCCAGTGCTCGGCGAGTGGCCCCGACGGCCGGCCGACCCGGCGCCGGGTGCCCAGATGCCGTCGGTGAGAAAGGACGCGGAGACGCGGGACGCTGGTCGGACCCATACCGTCAACGATGACCCCACCCGCCGTCATGTGCATCGTCCACACGGGAGGGGGAGCCACGTCGCTCAGCACCAGCTTGTCGTGGCCGACCACGCCGTCCTGGCTGTGTCGGGTCGCACGGGTCACCCCCCGGGAATGAGGCGACGGCACCATCCCGGCTCGACACTGGCCAGGGACAGCGTTGGCTTACGAGGACACTGCGGATCGCTAGCCGGGAGGCGCGAAGATGGCCGGATGGAGCCCACGCCGTGTGAGGTCGGGGCCCCCGCCGCTCGCATCGAGCTGGGCCGGTCAGGAGGCCGTGACCATCGGCGAGACGGCCAGCGCAGTGCTGGGCCGGCATTCCGAGCAGACCGCCCTGCTCGTGGCGTCCGCCGCGGCGCCGCAGACGTTCGTGCGCTCCCTCGGCCCGCGGTCGTTGGCTGACCAGGCGGTGGTGACCGGCGTCGTGACGGCACTCTCGTATGCCGCCACGGTCGCTACACAGGATGCGCTCACCTCTGTGGTCTCGGCGTGGACGTCGGCGAGCGGTCGCACCGAGGTGCGACCAGCGCTTCTCGTCGTCAACGCGGCCGCGGTCCCGTTGGGGCTTGGCCTGTCCCGCGCCCTCCCGATACGCGAGGACGAGCGCGCCCTGCGAAGCCTTCTTCGCCAGAGCGCGTGGCGCAGCGCTGTCACCGGCCTGGCGGGAGTCCTGGTCATCGGGGGCGACTGGGCCGCGGCAAGCATCGACCGCCGACTCGGCCTTGACGGCCGGCTGTCGCGGTTTCCGCTCGCCATCCCGCTCGGCGCCCTCGCGGCAGCGGTGATCGAGTGGCAGCGGCGACGGGGTGTCGAGGACGATGGGCCGGTCTCGCCGACACCGGGAGCGATGGTGGCCCTGGGCTCGATGGGTGCCGGCCTGGGGGTTACCGGCGCCGTGGCCGCGCTCGCCATCGGCGAGGAGCGACTGGCCTCGACCCTCGGAGGAGCCTTGGCGTCGCGGCTGCCAGGCTCGCCGCTCACCTGGCGACTGTCGGGCCACGCGGTGGTTCTCTCCGTCGTCGGAGGCGTCACGTCGGTCCTGTGGGGACAGGCGATGCAGCGGATCGAGAGGGCTACGACCAGCGACGCGGCCGTCTTCGAGGGAGGTGACGACAGCTCGTTGGTCATGACGACCTGCAGCGGGAGTGACGCCAGTCTCGTTCGCTGGGAGGGCATGGGGCGTGAGGGCCGGAGACATGCACTCACGGCGGTTCACCCTCGGCCGTTGGCCCAGCGACCAGCCGGTGTGCCGGACCTGTCCATTCCCACGGTCACGGGGATGTCGGCGGTCGCGGAACCCGTGCAGGTCTACGTGGGCCTCGACAACGCACCGACCCCGAGGGCTCGCGCGGAGCTGGCCCTGGCCGAGATGGACCGGACCTCGGCGTGGGACCGCTCGCTCATCATGCTTACGTCCCCGACCGGGACGGGGTACGTCAACTACTGCGCCGTAGCCGCGGCCCAGTACCTGACCCGCGGCGACGTCGCCACGGTGACGCTCCAGTACTCCAAGCGTCCCTCGCCGTTGTCGCTGGGCATGATCGATGACGCCCGTGAGCAGAACCGGCTGCTGTGGTCCATGATCGCCGAGCGGATGCGGGACCTGCCGAACGAGCGACGCCCGAAGGTGGTGCTCTTCGGGGAGAGCCTGGGCGCCCACACCAGCCAGGACGTCTTCCTCCACTGGGGAACGCTCGGGCTCCGAGCACTCGGGATCGAACGGGCCCTCTGGGTGGGCACTCCGTACTCGAGCGGCTGGATGCACGAGGTTGTCCGCGGGGGTCGCGCCGACACCGACGACGAGCTCGTCGCCGTCGTGAACGACATCGGCCAGATCGAGGCGATGCCGGTGGAGCGCCGCCGACTCCTTCGGTACGTGATGGTGAGCCACGACAACGACGGCGTCACCAAGTTCGGGACGGATCTGCTGCTGCGGCAGCCCGCCTGGCTGAAGGGGCCGAGGTCTCCGATCGTCGAGGTTCCGCCGTACAGCCCGCGGGGACTCCCACCCAGCATGCGCTGGCGTCCGATCACGACCTTCTTCCAGCTGCTGATCGACATGAAGAACGCGCAGACCCCCGGGGTCTACCAGGCCTCTCGGCATGACTACCGCCCGGACCTGACCCGCTTCGTGAACGAGGTCTACGGGCTGGGCGCGACGGAGGACCAGCTCGCCCGGGTGGAGCGCGCCCTTGCCCTCCGGGAGGAAGCCCGCGAACGGCTCTTCGAGGGACCGACGCCGGCGGTCCCTCCGGAAGGCTCCTAGCCTCGTCGCCTACCGGAGGGTCAGGCTTCGGCTCAGGCTGACGGCGTCTCGGTGAGCCGCTGCAGCAGCAGTGCCTGAGCCACGACCAGCCGCTCGATCTCGCCCGGGTCCACACTCTCGTCGGACGCGTGGATCCGGGACAGGGCGGTGTCCTCCGCGCCCCAGAGGATGAACTCGGCGTTGGGCGCCGCCTGCTGGAGGGTGCGCAGCAGCGGTATCGAGCCGCCCGACCCCGCCTCTCCCACCGGCTTGCCGAAGGCCTGCTCCAACGCCCAACGAGCCGCGGCGTAGCCCGGTCCGTCGGTCGAACAGCGGAACGGGGGCGCCTCCTTGGTTCGGGTGACCTCCACCTTGGCTCCCCACGGTGCGTGGGTCTCCAGGTGGGTGACGAGCGCGTCCAGCTCCTTCACGGGATCCGCGCCCGGGACGATCCGCATCGAGATCTTGGCGCTGGCCTCCGGGATAAGGACGTTCGACGACCCGGCGATGTTCATCATGTCGACGCCGATGGCGTTGATCGAGGGATGGGCCCACAGGCGGTCCCCCACCTCACCGCTTCCGGTGAGCATGACCCCGTCGAGGACGTCGGCACTGGCGCGCAGGTTTTCCTCGCTGAACTGCTCGCCGGCCCACGAGCCGGTCGTGACCCCCTCGACGGCCACGTCTCCCGTCTCGTCGTGGAGCGTCGCCAGCAGTCGCGCGAGGGCCATCATCGCGTCGGGCGTGGGGCCTCCGAAGATCCCTGAGTGCAAGGGATGCTGGAGCGTGCTCACCTTGACGATGCAGGCGACGTCGCCTCGAAGTGCGGTGGTGAAAACGGGGTCGCCGACGCGGAGGTTGCCCATGTCGCAGACGATGAACAGGTCGCAGGAGAACAGCTCAGGATGGGCCTCGACGAACGCCTCCAGGTTGCTCTCCGTCTCCTCCATTCCCTCGAGGATCAGCTTGACGGTGCAGGGCGGCTGCCCGTCGAAGACGCGCATCGTCCCGAGGTGAGCGATGAGACCGCTGATGTCGTCGGCGGCACCGCGTCCGTAGATGCGCCCGTCGGCCTTGCGGGTGGGGGTCCACGGGTCCGAGCTCCACCCCTGCTCGGGCGGGGCCGGCTGCACGTCATAGTGCGCGTAGAGGACGACGACGGGCGAGCCCTCCGGTCCCGGCAGCTCGGCGTAGATCGGGGGATAACCGCTGGGGACCTCCATGAGTCGGGCGTCGCGGAAGCCGGCTTTCTGGAACAGGTCCAGGGTCACCTGTCCCATCCGCTCGACCGGCTCTGCGGGGTAGCCGGGGAACGCGATGGAAGGGATGGCGACAAGGTGCCCGAGGTCGCGAACGAGCTCGGGCATCGCGTCGGAGGCTTTCCTGACGATCTCATCGACATCCATCGCGGGATCCGTTCCTGGTTTAGGTGTGCAGGGGTGGGAGGTGAGGCGTCAGAAGAACACGCCGCCGATCAACGCTCCGACGGCGATCGTGACGACCGACATGATCAGCATCGGGATGAAGAAGCTGTGGTCGACCAGCTTGGTGCCCAGCTTCGTCGTTCCCGAGAGGTCGAAGTTGGCGGCGGCGATCTGAGTGCCGTTGGCCGGCAGGGTGTAGACGCCGCCGAGTGCTCCGGCCCACATACCGGTCACGATCCCGGCGGGCAGACCGGCGGCCAAGCCGATGGGGACGATCGTCCGGGTGGCCGTCGACTGGCTGGTGGTGAGCGCCGCCACGATGAAGACGGCGAGCGCGAAGAGGAACCGCCAGTCCGTCACCCAGGCACCGACCGTCTCGATGATGTAGTCCTCGTGGGCGGCGATGAACGTAGCCGTCAGCCAAGCGATCCCGAACAGCGCGATGGCCGAGATCATGCCGGCCTTGAACACCGACTGGTCCGGAACGGTCTTCACGTCGGGGCGGCCGACGAACAGGATGATGGTTCCGACGACGAACATGACCAGGACGATGGTGGTCGTCATGTCGATCGACACCACCTCGCCTTCGACCTCGAAGGACGGGCGAAGGTTGGGGAAGAGGCCGAGAACCACGATGGCGACCACTCCGAGAAGGAAGACCAACGCCGAGTTGCGGCCCTCCTTGGTGTACGTGAGCGCGGAGGCGTTGGATGCCGGCTCGGCCGGGGGAGCCGACCCGGTCTCGGGCACGGCCGGGGTGTCGGACGTCCCTGCGCTGCCTGAGGAGGCGCCGACGGGAACCGCATCCTGCCGGGCTTCAGGAGCGGCGAGCACCCCAGAAGCGATGCGCTCCTGGACGTCCGGGTCGTCGTCGAGGTCCTTCCACATGCGGTTGACCACGAGCGCGGTCACGACGATGCCGATGATGCAGGCCGGCAGGGTGATCGCCAGGATCTGGGTCAGTCCGAGGTTGTAGGGCGCCACCTCGGTCAGCGTCAGCATGGCGGCCATCGCGGCGGACACCGGGGATGCGGCGAGAGCCATCCCTGACTGCACCACCGTCAGCGTCAGCGGCCGCGCCGGCCGGATGTGGTTCTTGTACGAGACGTCGTAGATGACCGGCAGCAACGGGTAGATGATGTTGCCCGTCCCTGAGCCGACACAGAAGGCGAAGGCGGTCAGGGGTGCGATGACGGTGATCTGTTTCGGGTGAGCCTCGATCACCCGCGCGGCCATGGCCACCATCCAGTCGATCCCCCCGGCGGCCTGCATCATCGAGGCGGCCGTGACCACGCCCAGGATGATGGCTACCGCCGCAGCGGGCGGCTCCCCGGGCGCCTCACCGAAGACGAAGACCAGCACGAACGTGCCGAGGCCACCCCACAACCCGACGCCGACGCCGCCGGCCCGGGTTCCCATGATGATGGCCGCCAGGACCACCAGTGCCTCGAGGACGAAGCTAACGCTCATATCCGTGTCCCTTCCTCAGACCCAGGCGCTCAACCGGTCAACTGCACTGGACGTCAAGCCGCTGCTTCAGCGGGGCCACGCTCTCGGCGACCTGCTGAAGAGTTTCCACACGCGCCTGCGCGGCTGCCGCGCCGGCGTTGGCCGCTGACTGCTTGACGTCGTTGATCGCGGCTCGCAGGGTCGAGATCAGGGTGTCGAACCGCCCCTCCGACACGGCCTGCAACTCATCAAGTCTGGCCAGCGCGACCTCGGACCTCCGGCGGATGGCGTCCGCGGTCGGCGTGCCGGTCGCGGCCGCCTTGACCTCGTCGACGCTGGCGACCAGCTCCTGGTAACGGCCGCAGAGGTTCTGTGCGGACCGTTGCTCCTGTTGCCCACCGCACGAGGCGATGCCGAGAACCATGGCCGTCATCACTGCGGCCCCGACCAGGCGACGTCCAACGCGTCGGCCGACCGTCCTCACTGGCTCAATCCTGTCCACCGCACCTCCCTGCAATCGGTGCAAGCCCGGCCCGAGGACTCGGGGTCACCGGCCAGTTCGGACGGCACCGTCATGACAACGTTGGCGGGTCCTCGCCTCGACCACGTCATACCTCGGGGGTGAGATGACCTGACGGGCCCTCGGCAGGCCTTCGAGGCCCGGTATGCGTTAGATGAGGTGGAGCTGGCGGCCGCGGACGATGGCTTCTCGGCGGTTGGTGGCTTCGAGCTTGCGGTAGACGGCGGCGACGTGGGTTTTGACGGTGTTGGTGGAGACGTACAGCTCGGCGGCGATCTCCGCCATCGTCATGGTGGTAGTCAGCCAGTTGAGGATGGAGACTTCGCGCTCGGTGAGGTTCTCGGCCAGCTGCTTGTTCTCGCGGTCCGCGAGCAGGTCACGGGCCCAGTGTTCAGGGGCGTCGTCCAGGGGTGCCGGCCAGAGGTTGATCAGGGCGGGGTGGCGGTGCAGGAGCGCGTGGAGGCGCGGGCCGGCGGGGATGAACGGGAGGACTATCTGCTCGGTCGCGGCGAGCTGGACGGCGGTGGTGGCCGCCTCGACGGCGGCGGTCTCGTGGCCCTGGGCGGTGGCGATCTCGGCGGTGAGGAGTAGCGCTTCGATCAGGACCGGGACCGGTGGTGCGTGGTGGGAGGTGACGATGCGGCGGACCACCTGGCTGGCGGCGTCGATGTCGCGGGCGGCGTACTGGGCGCGGGCGACGCCGAGCAGTCCTCGGCTGCTGGTCGACTCGTTGACCCGGGCCAGCGACTCGAGCCGCTCGATGCTCTTCTGGGGCTTACCCATCTGTGCCTGAAGCTCCAGGAGCAGGATGTCGGCGCGGATCCTCAACACCCAGGTGTCGGGAAGCTCGCTGCCGGTGTTGTTCAGGAGGACGTCTCGGGCCTCGACGTAGCGGCCGGCGCTCTGGTAAGCCGTGGCCCGGATCAGCGCCTGCAGGTAGGACAGGGCCGGATCCGTATCCGGTGCCAAGGCGGCGTCGACCAGGCGCAGGAACCTGGAGTACAGGTCCAGGTCTCCGTGCATCAGGGCAGCCTCGGCCCCGCCGAGGTGGTAGGCGACGCGGAACTCCTCCGGGATCCAGGGATATGCCTGCAGCAGCGCGGCTCCCTGGTTCAGGAACTCGGCGGCCAACGTCACCTTTCCGGCCGTGCAGTGCGCAATGGCCAGGCGTCCTACGCACCGCAGGGCAATCGCGTGGAGGGACTCGGCGGTCGCCTGCTTCAGGGCTTGCTGCAGCAGCGACTCCGCAACCGTGTCCGAGCCTTGCCACAGGTGCAGGGACCCCTTCTCGTACAGGGCGAACGTCCCGAAGGCGCCTTGCCCGTCGTGGTCGACCAGGATGCTGGCCGCCTCATCCATGCGCTGGGCGTCCCCGTCCTGGCGAGCCACCAACACGCTCGCGAAGGCGTGCAGAACGGCTGATCCCTGGTCGAGATGGCAGCGCTCCAGACGGTCGAGCAGCCCTCGGGCACGGTCGTACCGTCCGAGCGCCACCGACACGGCGGCCTGCGCTGCGAGGACCCCAACCCCCCAGTCCCGGCCGATGTCGTGACCGGGATCGGGCGTCGCGTCGGCGAACCGCCCGATCCCGCTGACCGGGCGGCCGGTCGCTCGCAGAAACAGCACCTCGGCCGCGCCGCGGGCCAGCAGCTCCGCACAGAACTCCCAGTCCTGCGCGACAACCGAGTGCTGCAACGCCTCAACGAGGTTCCCGTCGGCGGCGTGCCAGCGGGCGGCGTTCTCCTGGCCGCGGCGCTGAACGGCCGCCGGCTTACCGTTCAGGAGGTGCCGCAGCACCTCCCGCAGCAACGGGTGGTAGCGGAACTGACGGCCCTGATGGTCCAGGGGGATCACAAAACCGTTCGTGCTCGCCAGCTCGGCCAGCGCGGAACCCGACAACTCGCTCTCACAGATGGCGTCCGCCAGCGGACCCGATACGGGGTCGCAGATACTGGAGCGGACGAGGACCTCCTGGACCGCGTGCGGCTGAGCAGAGATCACCTCCTCCATCAGGTACTCCCCGATGCTGCCCCGGTCCATGGCCAGGTCCGTGACCAAGCGCTGCGGGTCTGAGCTTTCCTCCATCTGCAACGCCGACAGGCAGAGCCCCGCAACCCATCCCTCGGTTCGCTCAGCCAACAGCTCGACCTGTTCGGCCGAAAGGCGGATGTCGTGCACGGCAAGCAGCTGCCCCACCTCCGGCATGGTCATCGCCAGCTCGGCCGCCCGAATCTCCGACAAGTTCCCCTGAAGCCGATACCGATGCAGGGGCATGATCGGGTCACTGCGAGCGGTCATCACCACCCGCAGATTTGGCGGTGGATGCCGCAACACCGCGTCCAGGCTCGCGATCACCTCCGGGTCACTCAGGAAATGGACGTTGTCCAGGACCAGAACCAGGACATCATCGGCCTCGCCGGCCGCCTCAGCCAGCTGATCCGCAGCATGCTCAGCCAGCGACCAACCAGGGTCCGGAGAAACCGCGTCGGCAACCGGGACGTGCTGCTGCAGCGCAAACTGCACCAGCGTCCAGAACCTCGAGTCCCGATCATCCCCAGGGTCCAGCGACAGCCACACCACCCGATGCGAGCGCGCCCGGATCCACTGACTGACCAGCACCGTCTTCCCGGAACCTGGACCAGCGCAGATCACCGTCACCGGACGCTCAATCGCCCGGTCCAGCATCGCCAACAGGCGGGGCCGCTCGACCTCCCTGACCCGAAGCTGGGGAGGTACCACCTTGACCTGCCCCAGGGCCCAAGCCACTTGCGCCACTCGTCGTCACCCGTCACTCGTTGGCCTCGAAGCGTATGACGCGAGCACATTCAAGGTAGTCCGATGGAAAGAGGCTAGGGAAAACCGGCCCCTTCTGGCAGCACCGCCACGCCTCATCTTGCTCGGGTGACGCAGTGACGGTTGCGACGGACCATGCTACCTACACGTACAGAGCGGAGTCGACATGGCCAAACTGGTGTATGAGGTGCGGGTGCTCGGAGAGGTCGGCCCAGCCGCCCGACAGGCATTTGCCGACGTTGCCGTCGAGGTTGAACCCCCGGCGACCGTGCTGTCCGGGGAACTGGACCAAGCGGCCTTGCACGGTCTGATCGAGCGCATTGAGGCCCTGGGCTTGGAGCTCGTCGACATTCGACGGGTCTGACCGGGTTGGCAGGAGGGGCTTCCAGGCCACCTGGACTCACTCAGGCCCTGCCCTGACGGTCACCGCTCCCGCCGCCGCGGCCCGCTCGAGTGGCGCATGGTCTGGCGGGTTCTTGGCCGCTAGGCCATCGTGACGTCGGCGACAGCCCGCTCGAAGCCGGCTTGGCGGCTGAGGTACGTCGCGATGGCAGCCCTGTCCCCCCGCCGCACCCTTCCAGCCCCGCAGCTCGCGTACGTCGTGGTCCGCCGTACCTGCGCACGGCTCGTCGAGTGCCAGCTCGCCCTCGAGGACCGGTGCCTGGGCTTCCTCGGCCTGCCGGACCACGACATCCTGGCCGTCTGCTCGCACCAGCAGGATGATCCAGGCTCTGGACCCACCTTGCCGACACCGACAACCTGGTGAGCGAGGTCCACCACCGATATTGCTCGCTGGTGCCGGCGGTCCGCTGCAGCGTGGGGACGTAGTGCAGGGGTACGCACCGCCGACGCTCCTGCCGTGACTGCCGACTCTGCTTCGATCACCGGGCCTTCTCGCGAATCGCGCGTCAGTGGGCGCAAACCGTTGCGGTGACCACAGCTCGAGGTTGCGTGGTGGAGTGACCATTCTCCCGCCCCGCAACCTCCAGGCTGGCGGCGAGCCTCTCCATAACCCACTAGGACCCCCGGGGTTGGTCTCGTCGACGTCGTTGACGTCGGCGACGAGCCGGCGCCGCCGTGACGAGGACAGACCGACGGCACTGAGGCGGGCGTCACTTCACCGCCGGACGGTCAACCCGGTGCGCGGGCTTTGGGCAAGCACGGCAACACCCTGTACCGCGCAGACCATGTTCGATGCCGGCGGCCCCCTAGCGCATAGCACTGATGCCTCGCGCCGGGGCTGTTCATCTCATGCGCAACGGGTGAGTTTGCGTCGGTGCGCGGATGTCACGGTAAATCGTCCGCGCGCCCCGGGAGCCCAGCTCACCTTGCGGCAGAGCCGGGATCGGCGGGTCCAGCCGGCCGTTGGTTCGGAAACGTCGAAGGAGGCAAGGATGTCAGCCCTGGACTCCACGGCCGAAGGCGCGGTACCGGCCACCACGAGCCGATGAGGAGCGCGATGCGCGACGCGTACGGTGTGGACCCGGTCGTCCAGGGGCACGGCGGCTCCATCCCACTGTGCAACGTCTTCGCCGAAACCTTTCCCCAGGCCGAGATCATGCTGATGGACGTCGAGGAACCACTCTGTCTGATCCATGCGCCCAACGAGAGCGTCGACCCGACGGAGATCGCCACCATGGCCTTGGCCGAAGCCCTCTTCCTGCAACGGTATGCGGGGGCGGTGCGCCCGTGACGGCAACACCTACCACCCGAGCCGGAGGCGTGCTCGCCGCCACCTGCCTCTCCACCCTGGTCGTGAACGCCAACACCTCCGCGGTCAGCATCCTGCTGCCGGCGATCAGCGAGGACACCGGTATGTCAGTGACGACGCTGCAGTGGGCGGTCACCGGCTACTCCCTGGTGGGTGCGGCGGTGATCATCACCGCAGGTTCACTGGGTGACGTCTTCGGTCGCCGCCGGATCTTCCAGCTGGGACTGCTCCTGTTCGTCGCGTCGTGCGTGCTCATCGCGCTGTCGACGACCGGAGGCATGGTGATCGCCGGTCGCATGATCCAGGGCGCCGCCGGTTCGACCATCCTCGCCTGCGGTCTGAGCCTGCTCTCCGTCGCGAACAAGGGGGAGGCTCAGCTTCGCGCGGTCTCGCTGTGGGGTGCCGCTGCGGCGGTCGGTGCCGCCGCTGGACCCCTGGTGGGCGGTCTCCTCGTTGGTCTGACCGGCTGGCAGGGACTGTTCTGGATCGATGCCGTGGTGGCTGTCGTGTGCATCGCCATCACCGCCCGCACGGTGACCGAGTCGCGCGACCCCAACCGGCCGCGGTCCATCGACTACGCCGGAACCGTCCTGGTCGCCCTCACCCTCGCCCCGTTCATCCTCGCTCTGAGCCAGGGCAGTACGTGGGGCTGGACGTCGGTGGCCACGCTGGGCTGTCTCGTCGGAGCTGTGGTTGCCGGCGTGGCCTTCGTTGCGGTCGAACGACGGGTCGCCGTCCCGTTGCTCGACCTCGCGCTGCTGCGCAACCGCGTTCTCGTCGGGTCCACCATGGCGATCCTCATCGGCGCCGGCACCATCAACGCCCTCATGTACCTGTTGAGCCTCTACTTCCAGGACCCGGTGGCTCTGGGCTTCTCGCCGCTGCAGGCCGGGCTGGCCACCCTCCCGGCCACGGTCGGACTCGTCATCGTCGCTCCTCTCGTCCCGCGGTTGGCGAAGAAGTTCGGTGGTCGGCAGGTGGTCGCCGCCGGGTTCGCCATCACCGCCGTGGGCTTCGTCGTGATCGGGATCAGTCAGAGCGACTGGAGGTACGGGGCCTTCGTGCTTCCGCTGATCGCCGTCGCGGTCGGGATGGGACTGTCGAACGGACCGGCGTCCTCCGCGGCCACCGCCTCCGTCTCGTCCAACCAGGTCGGCGAGGCATCGGGGGTCTCGAACATGGCGAGGTACGTCGGCGCCGCCGTGGCGACAGCGCTCGCCGCGTCGATCTACAGCTCCGTGACGGTCTCGAAGACCGCCGCCGGAGGGTCGCCGTCGGAGGCGTTGTCAGCCGGACTCGGAACGGCCTCCTGGGTGATGGCGGTCTTCAGCGCGGCCGGTGTCCTCATGGCCGTGATCATGGGACGCTACCGCCCGCCAGAGGGCACGTTGGCCGACGCCGCCGCCTCGGCCGCCGCGGTCGCGCACACGATGGTGACGTCGGCAACACCGACGCAGGACGCTGCGTCAACGGATCGCGGACCGCGCGACGGAGGCAGGCCCCGTGGCTGAGGACGCCGTGTCGACGGGGCCGGTCCCTTCAGCGTCGCGGACTTCGCTGCGCGGCGGGCACGAGCGGCGCAGGTAGCCGGGGAAGCGGGACTCGCGGCGTTACTGCTGACCCCGGGGCCCGGACCTGATGTACCTGACCGGGTGCGCCGGTCGCCATGTTGCTGATCCCCGTCACCGGGACCCGAGCGGCTGGCGGCGGCCGCGGCAGCGGCCGACCGGGCATACGAGCAGATTCTCCAGGTGCGGTTCGCCGGCCGCCGGACCGAGGTCGCCGCGGATCTGGCCGGGCTGCTGCGGCAGTTCGGACATTCACCGCTGGACTTCACGGTGGTGGGGTCGGGCCCCCACGGGGCGAACCGCATCACGAGATCGGCGAACGGGTCATCGAGGACGGCGACATGGTCGTGCTCGGCTTCGGAGGGCCGAAGTACGGGTACGGGTCGGACACGACACGAACCGTCCACGTGGGTGAGGCCACCGACGAGGAGCGTGAGTCCACCGGACCGGGCACGGCATCGGGATCACTACCCACGAACCGCCGTACATGGTGGAGGGTGAGACGCTACCGGTCCGGCCTGGGATGTGCTTCTCGGTCGAACCGAGCATCTACGTTCCGGGTCAGTTCGGCATTCGTATCGAGGACATCGTCACGGTCCTGCCCGACGGCAGTGGACGCCGGCTCAACCAGACACCGCACGAGATGCAGGTCGTCAGCCAGCCGCGCACCGCCGGACCGTGGGTCACGCGTTGAGCTGGGCCTCCACCGCACGGTGCACGTTGCCGTGAACATGCTCGGAGCCCAGCCGCTCGATCGTCCCTTCCCGCTCCAGGGTGGCGCGCACCGCCGGCTTGACCCGAGCGAGCCGAAGGGTCACGTCCGCCTGATCGCACATTTCGAGAAGATCGTCGATCGATGCCGACCCCTGAGAGTCCAAGAAGTTGATTCCCTCGCAGTCGAGCACCACACACCTGAGGTCGGGGGACTGGACCAGCGTGCGGACCCTGTCACCGAGGGCGTCCGCCGTGGCGAAGAACAGCCCCCCGTCGAGCCGCAGGATCACGACGCCGGGGATCTGCTCATCGTCCGGGTTCTCGACGACGTCGCGGAAGACCTGGGTGCCGGGCTCCCGTCCCAGGACGGCCATCCGCGGATGGGTGGCGACGGCCACGAGCCACAGCAGCGACAGCCCGATTCCGATGATGACGCCCGCGAGCACGCCGAACGCCAGCGTGCCGATGATGGCGGCGATGGCCACCCAGAAGTCGAACTTCTGGACGCGGTAGATCCTCCGCATCTCCGGGAGGTTCATCATGCCCATCACGACGGCCTCGATGATCAGCGCACCGAGAACCGGCTTGGGCAGCTGTGAGAACAGGGGTGCGAGGAACAGCAGGGTCAGCAGGACGGTGACTCCGGAGGTGATCGATGCCAGTCCGGTCTTCGCCCCTGAGTGGTCGTTGAGCGAGCTGGCCGACAGGCTGGTCGAGACGGGCATGCCGTGCAGGACGCCCGAGCCGATGTTGGCGGCCGACTGGGCCACGGACTCCTGGTTGACGTCGATCTGGTAGCGGTGCTTGGCCGCGAAGGCCCGTGCGTCGCCGGCGGTCTGGGAGAAGCCGATCAGCATCAGCGCGACCGCGGCGACGGCGACCGTGTCGGCGTGCTCCAGCATCAGGGACGGGCTGGGGATGCCGAAGGTGGGGAGCCCGCTCGGGACGTCGCCGACGAGGGAGACGCCACGAGCGCCGAAGTCGAACAGGTACGACGCGAGGAGCCCACCGACGACGAGGACGAGCGCTCCTGGAACCCGAGGCGCGACCGTCCTTATCCCGAACACCACGACGAGCGACACGACGCCGACGACGAGCGTCGTGGGGTGGACGTCGCCGAGCGTCCCGAACCACGAGACCAGCTCCTGGAACGAGTTGGATCCGGAGGTGTCGGTGCCGGTGATCTTGGGCAGCTCACCGATCACCACGTCGATCGCGGCCCCGAACAGGAATCCCGTCACGACGGCCCGGGAGAGGAACTGGGCGATCCACCCCATCCGCAGCACGGCGAGAAGCAGGAACAGCAACCCGGAGATGAGGGTGATCCCCGCTACGAACGTGGCGATGTCGCCGGGGTCGGTGAGCCCGGCGGTGGCGACGGCGCTGGCGGCCACGGCGGCCAGGCCAGAGCTGGGGCCCATGGAGATCTGCCGACACGTGCCGAAGATGGCGTAGAGGATGGCGGCGGCGGCGGCGGCGTAGAGACCGTTCTGCAGGGGGATCCCCGCGATGCCGGCATACCCCAGGTTCTTCGGAACGATGAGCGCCGCGACCGTCACGCCGGCGATCAGGTCACCGCGAAGCCAGCTCCGGTCGTACGTCCTCAGCCAGCCGACGATGGGTAGCAGTCGGACGAGCCGTCCAGGCGCCTCCTCCGACGTCACGGTGCTCATCGCGGTCGCCGAACGTCACGTCGCATGGTCGGTCCTCCTCTGTGGCTTCGATCGACGCTGCCACAGGCAACGTCCTTCTGGATCACCCGTCAGGGGTGTCCCTGCCCGCAGTCCCGGTCGCCGGGGTGGTCGGGGACCGCGAGGACCGAACAAGGATCACGATGCTGACCAGCAGGACCCAGGTGGGGAAGGCCAGCTGGAGCCAGGGCTGCCCGTTGGAGGCGACCAGGAGACCCAGCGCGACGACGTACCCGAGGAAGGAGACCCACCGGGGCATGGCGGCGGCCCGCATACCGACCGTGCTGACCGAGAGCGTGAAGACGGCGGCCATCCGCATGGCGTAGATGGCGAAGAGCCCCTGCGCGTTGTCCCGGCCGAAGTCCCAGAGGCCTGCATCGACACCCGGCCGGTCGAGCATGTCCAGCAGGCTCGACGACGTGATGGCGCCGACGAACAGCATGGCCAGGAAGAGCAGCCCGCTCCCGAAGAACACCGTCGAGAACAGCCGGTCCTCGACGGCGCCGAGCTGCTCGCGGATCACACCGATGAACCACAGGAAGGCGATCCCGGCGAAGGGGACCAGCCCGAGACTGAACCGGATCAGCGTGCGCCGCTGCGGATCCGACTGGAGAACGACGAGGCTGCCCTCGGCGAGGGCGATGCGCGTCATCACCATGGCGGTCAGCAGCAGCACGCCGAAGAGGATCCCGGCGATGGCCGCTGCCCGCCGGCTTCGCCAGAAGGGGCGGAACAGTGCGGCTACGGGTTCGTCCGTGCTCATCTCTCGTCGCTCCTCTGAGTCAGACTCGGGCTATCCGGTCATCAAGACCGTGTGCGGGGTCGTCGGGTCGCGACGATGAAGGCGACGATGGTGACGAGGTAGAGCTGGCCCATCAGTGCCTCGACCACGGCGAGCATGCGACCCGGGTCGGTGCCCGCGGTCAGGTCCCCGAAACCGACGGTGGTCAGGGTGGTGTAGCTGAAGTAGAGGTAGGCGACGGAGGTCGGCGACGCCGTCTGCGCGAAGAAGGCGACGCCGGAGAGCTGGGCTAGACACAGGTACACGTCGGCGAAGATCAGGCCCAGCAGGAGATAGATGGCGACGGCGCCGGCCAACGTCGCCGAGGTGGCCGAGCGTCGGCGGGTCAGGTGCGTCACGATCGCCGCGATGGCACCGATGCTGAGGGTGATGCTGACCAGGGCGTAGACCACCCGGGAGGAGCCGATCCAGACGGGCGCGACCGCCGAGGAGAGGACGCAGGCCAGCGCCAGGCCCGTGGCGACCCACACCACGCCGATCGCCGCCCGCGACGTCCACAGCGCGTAGACGAGGACGCCGCCGAGCAGGGCGATGATCACCGGTTCGAGAGCGGTGCTCACAATCGGGGAGAGGACGAGGACCATCGCCAGCAGCACGAGCAGAACCTCGTAGCGACCGGCACCGCGGACCACCAACGAAGGTCGCGGGGACCCCATCCGAAGTGTGTCCCCGGACTCGTCCGGGGCCTGGGGCCTCTCGGCCGGCTGCTGGTCGGAGGAGCGCTCGTCCGAGCCCACTTACGTCACCTCGTCAGCTCGCCGGCAACGTCCCGCTGCATCATCTGCGCGACCGTTGCCGGGTCGAGGTCCTGTCCGAGCAGGACGGCGAGCTTGGTCAGCGCGGCTTCCGGCGTCATGTCGTAGCCGGGCACTGCTCCCGCGTTCAGCATCGCCGAGCCCGTCGCGTAGGCCCGAGGCTGCACCGATCCGCGGACGCACTGGGTCACGACCACCACGACCACTCCCTGCCCGGCGGCGGTCTCGATCGCCGCCAGGAAGTCCCGGTCGTTAGCGGGTCCGTTGCCGGCTCCGTACGCCTCGATGACCAGTCCCTGCAGCGGCGGTCGACAGAGGTTCGCCAGGATGGATGCCGAGAATCCTGGGAACAGTCGCATGGCGGCGACGTGGCCGAGCCGCCCGGCGGTGAGTCTCGGACTCTCCTCGGGCGGGCGGACGAGCTCTCGGCGCACCACGATCTCGATGCCGATGTCGGCGAGTGGGGGAAACCGTGGTGAGTCGAAGGCATCGAGGCCGGAGGCGTCCATCTTCGTGGCCCGGTTCCCCCGCAGCAGAACCTCGCCGAACAGCAGCGTCACCTCGTCGACGTCGGACCGGGCCGCGACCTGCACCGCCCCGACGAAGTTCTGCCGTCCGTCGCTGCGAATTCGGGCTACCGGGATCTGGGAGCCGGTGACGACGACCGGGCGGCCGAAACCGGGCAACAGGAACGAGAGTGCCGACGAGGTGTAGGCCATCGTGTCGGTCCCGTGCAGGACGACGAAGCCGTCATGGTCCTCGCGGCGCTCGAACAGCGTGCGCGCGATGGTGCACCAGTCGTCGGGGGTCGCGTTGGCCGAGTCGATCGGTGGGTCGAGCTCCAGGAAGGAGATGGGCGCCAGCTCGCCCCCCGAGTTCGCGACGATCCAGTCGAGGTACGGACCGAGCGCGCCGGCCACCGGAGCGTGACCCTGCGGGGTCTCGACCATCCCGATCGTGCCACCGGTATGCAGCACGAACACGCGCTCGCCCATTCCGGCGTCCGCTACTCGCTGGCGGCTTCCTTCGCGTCGCGCTCGAGAGCCTCCGTGTCGGCTTTGAGCTCCTTCTTCTCCAGCTTCTCGGCACGGCGCATCGCCTGCTCGATCCGGGCTTCCATGTCCGTGACACCAACGACGACCAGACCGGCTTCACCAGCGTCCAGGGACTCGCCGAGCTGCTTGAGGTCCTCACGACTCATGCCGGCGGCGGCATGTCCGGCCAGTGCTCCGAGAGCCGCACCGCCAGCCGTCGTCGCCAGGAGCAGCCCACCGCCGATCGCCGCGAACGGGAACAGCGCGACGACGAGTCCGGTAGCAAGGCCTGCTCCACCACCGAGCACCCCACCGACCCGGGTGGGGGTCTCATGCTTCTTGGTGATCTTCACCTTGCCGTCCGGACGGCGGTGGATGACCGCCGCGTCGTAGGCGTCCATGAGCCCTTCGCTGCGGTGCAGCTCCTGCACGAGCTCGTAGTCGGCCTCCGCGGACTCGACGTCTGCGTAGACGCCCGCGATGACCATGAACGTGTCGAATGCCATGAAAGACCTCCACTTCGTCGATGCACACGAGAGGCGCGCGTCCGCGTTCAGCCTTGGCCATTTCGCCACAGGGCGCCTCATCTTCGATGGGTGACGACGCACGACCGCCGGGCGCGAAACAGTCGGCGCAGGTGTCCGGTCGGCGGTCGAGCTGGCCGCGGCGTGCAGTCCGAGTGATGGGCAGGTGAGTCGTGACGACGTGTTTTCCGGGTCGCCGGAGAATGGCGAACACACCTCTCGGTGCGGGCCGCGTGGTCGTGACCCGATGAGGCGTCCCCACGGGGTGGTCCGGGCGCTGGCGACGGTCGCTGCCGTGATCGTCGGGGTCACAGCGTGTAGTAGCGGCTCCGGCGACGGTGCCGTGGCCGTTGCGCAGGCGCGGGTCACGCAGAAGGAGACGGCGTTGTCGGCCGCGAAGGCGAACGCCACCGCGGCGTCGACGGCGTTCTGCACCGCCAGCCAGACGTACATCACAGCGGTGGACCGCTACGGCGACGTCCTGAACGCCACGGCGCCGACGGTGGGCGACGTGAGGAGCTCCGGCCAGGAGCTGGCGGCGCCTCGGCAGACTGCCCTCGACGGCGCCGAGGCCGCGGTCACCGCGCATCATCAGGTTCTGGCGGCCGAGCAGGAGCTCGCGTCGGCGAAGACGGCCCTCGAGGTCGCCCAGGCCCAAGCTCAAGGGAACACGTCGACCCCGCCGGCCTCTCCGAAGACGTCGAGCACGACGACGCCGGCTCCGCTCGTGCCCACCGCCACGACCAACCGGGTCAAGCAGGCCGACAGTGACTTCCAGACGGCGATGGCCGGCATCACGCCGGAGACCCCGCTCGTCCAGGCCGCCCAGCGGTTCAACGCCGCGGCGGTCGCTCTCGAGATGTCGTGGTTGGCGCTGTTCGCCGACGCCGGCTGCCTCACCGACCCGCAGCAGGAGCAGGCCCAGGCCGCCGTTCACGACTACACCGCGGCCCTCCAGGGCTCGCTCGGCGACGCCGGGTACTACAAGGGTGAGGTCGACGGGGTCTACGGGCCGGCAACGGTGGAGGCCGTCGAGGCATTGCAGAAGGCTCACGGACTGCCCGTCACGGGGACCATGGACAAGGCGACCGCCGCTGCCCTGCAGGCGGACCTGCAGGCCAAGGGCGGCGCCGCCGCCCAGACTGCGGTTGCTTCGACGGCTGCCGTGCAGCAGACGCTCAAGCTCGCAGGGTTCTGGGACGGACCCGTGGACGGCAACTGGACACCGGCGTTGACCGACGCGTTGAAGGCGTTCCAGACCAAGCTGGGGGTTCCGGTGACCGGGACGGTCGATGCTGCCACGGTCACCGCGTTGGAGAAGGCCATCGCCGAGGCGAAATCCCCGTCGTCCTCCAGCACCGCTCCGGCCAGTAGCCCACCTCCGTCCAGCACCACCGCATCCGTGTCGGCGACGTCGTAACGCGACGTGAGTCCCGCGCCCGGGATGACCGGGGGCTGAGGGTGGTCGGTGGGGTCAGGGGCCGCCGCGCCAGTGGTCGATCCGACGGCCGTCGGGGGTGAAGCCGTTGCGGACCCCCCACAGGACCGCCTGGGTGCGGCTGGCGACGCCGATCTTGCGGTAGATCGTGCGGATGTAGGACTTGACGGTGTTGGGGCTCAGGTAGGTGAGCCGGGCGACGTCGGCGTTGCTGAGACCCTGGGTGATCAGCGCGAGGATCTCGGACTCGCGGTCGGAGAGGCCTTCGCCACGTCCCGGCCAGTCCAGACCGGTGATCGGGCGAGACCGACCGGGGGTCGGGCTGACCACGATCTCGCCGGCGTGCACGCTGCGCAGGGCGGCGACCAGCTCACGGGCCGGCAGCGCCTTGGAGAGATAGCCGCTGACCCCCTGCTGCAGGGCGGCCTCGACGAGGTCACGTGCGAAGTTCCACGTGTAGACGACGACCCGGTGAGCGTTCGGGTTGCTGATGAGGACGCTGATCTCGTCGTGGTCGGACTCCGGCTGGGCGAACGAGTCGTACAGGACGATGTCGACGACGTCGCTGACCGGGCGGTTGGTGTCGAGCTCCGCCACGACGACCTGGTTGCGGTACTGGTCCAGGATGTTGGCCACGCCCATGACCACCACGTCGTAGTCGTCGACCAGGGCCACGGTGATAGGCCGTGTCAGCGTGCTGGGGGCGGTCATGAGGCCGACAATAACCCCCCTTAGGGGTGTACCGCACTCGCCCTAAGGGGTGGTTCTGTGAGACCACAACGGACCAGCCGACCCGGCCCCGTCCTCCACCCAAAGGACTTGCCATGCTCGGACTCATCATCACCATGATCATCGTCGGCCTCATCGCCGGCGCCCTCGCCCGGCTGATCGTGCCAGGCCGTCAGGACATGTCGATCGTCATGACGATCGTGATCGGGATCGTCGGATCCTTCGTCGGCGGATTCCTCGGCTACCTGCTCTTCCACAAGGACGCCCAGGACGGGTTCCTCCAACCGGCCGGGATCATCGGCTCCATCATCGGCGCCATCATCGTGCTGCTGATCTGGAGCCGTGTCGGCGGACGTCGCTCCGTCACCCACTGACAGCGCTGGTCCGGCGCTCAGCAGGCCCTGCCGCAGCGGCGGGGCCTCGGGAATGGCCGGTCGGGTCGTCAACAGGGGGCGAACCGACCGGCCAGACTCGGCGAGTCGGTCGGACCGCAGCGGCAGGGGTCGTCAGTCGACCGGGGAGGTCCGGCTCAGCCGCACCTCCTCCTGGTCCAGACGGGCCTGGACCTGTCGCAGTACGATGTCGTCGATCTGCTGTTCATCCCGCAGCTGCACGAGGGTGGCGCGTTCACGACCGAGCAGGGCCAGTCGCAGCGCGGTGTACTGGTCGTCGTGCAGCACGACCGGGTCGTCGCCGGCACCGTCGGCGGCGAGCAGCTTGCGTCTCTTGTCGATCTCGTGCCGCACGCGGTCCACCACGCGTTCGTCACTACCGAGATGTCGGGCGGTCACCCCGATCGCCTCGTATGCGGCGTCGGTCGTCGCGACCTCGGCCAGGTGCCGCTCCTCGTCCACGGAGGTGTCGACCGGGAGTCGGGCCGATCGCACGACGCCCGGCAGGAACACTGCCTGGAGCAGGGTAAGCACGATGACGCCGCAGGTGATCACGATGATGAGGTCACGGTCAGGGAAGGGAGCTCCGGAGTCCAGCTGGTTCGGCACGGCCAGGGCCAGGGCCAGGGACACCGCACCTCTGAACCCAGCGGTGGCGGAGACCATTCGCTGACGCGCGCCGATCCGTCGGGCCGCCTGGGCCTGCCGGCGGTCCACGAGCCGGATCAGGTAGGGCGTGGTGTACAGCCAGAACCAGCGCGTGCCGATCACGACCGCGGTGACCACCACGATGTCGACCAGAGCGCGGACGGAGGTCGTGCTCGTCAGGTTGCGGACCGCCACATGCCCCTGCAGGCCTACCAGCAGGAAGAGTGCACTGCTCAGCACCGTCGTGGCCAGCGACCAGAAGCCCACCATCTGCTGGCGCGCGGCGGCGCTGGTGATGCGCGGCGCCGTCTGGCTCATCAGCAAGCCGCACACCACCACGGCCAGCACCCCGGACGCATGGACCAGGTCGGCCAGCAGGAACGCCGCGAAGGGGGTGACCAGCACGGCGATGTTCTCGAGAGTGGGGTCGTCGATCCGGCGGCGTGCCTGAGAGCTCAGCAGCCAGACCAGTCCGCCGGCCAGCACTCCTCCGCCGTAGGACAGCACGAGGAGCCAGGAGACCGGCCAGAACCCCAGATCCTGTTGGCCGACCGTGACGCCGACGGCAATCCCGTAGATCACCAGGGCGGTGCCGTCGTTGACGAGGCTCTCCGCGCGCAGCACCGTCACGGTGCGGCGAGGCAGGGCGCGCGCGAGGACACCGACGGCCGTGGCGTCGGTCGGCGCGAGGGCCGCGCCCAGCACCCATGCCGGTCCCCAACCCATGCCCAGCAGGTGGTGCGCGACCGCGGCGACGGCGGCGGCGGTCGCCACCACCAGCACCGTGCTGGTCAGGACGACGACGCGCAGGTTGCTGCGGATCTCCCGCAGGGAGGTGGTCAGGCTCTCCCAGTACAGCAGGGCCGGCAGGAACAGCAGTAGCACGACCTCCGGAGGCAGCTGGACGTCGCGGAGCGCCGGCACGAATCCGAGCAGCGCTCCGACCGCCAACAGCGAGATCGCCGGTGCTACCGGGAACCGTTGGGCCAGAGCGCCACACAGCACCAGCGCCACGCCGACGACGACGACCATCTCCAGACCGAGCACGGCGCGCTCCTCGCTCTTCCGACGCAGATGTACGCCCGCCGGATCAGAGATCTGACGATCACGTGCCCACTACAGCGCTCACCGGCGGCCGATGCATTCCGCCACGAGCGGCCGATGTTAGCGTCACGGTTGCCCGTCAACGGCCGGCGGCCGGCTCGACGTTGACCGTACGTCCCTCGATGAGCGGTTCAGCGGGTGCGCACGACGCGATAGCGCAGGTGAGTGGCGTCGCGACCCTGCACGACTCGCACCGCCTCGAGTTCGACCGGTCCGGCCGTGTCCTCGAGGCCGGCGAAGAGCGGGCGCCCTGCGCCGAGCAGGACGGGCACGACGTGCACCTCGATCTCGTCGAGCTCGCCGGCCCGGATGAGCGCCCTGGCGGCTCCGGCACCGTGGACCATCACGTCGTTACCGCCGGCGCCCTCCCGGGCCGCGGCGGCGCACTCGCCCACGTCGGTGTAGAAGCGTGCGGATCCTGGTGGCGCGTCGTCGTCGGCGACGTGGTGGGTCAGAACGAGGATGGGGACGCCGTCGTGGTGGTCGCCGTTCCAGCGGCCGGCCAGCTCGAACGTCCGCCGGCCGGAGATGATCGCGCCGGTGGCCATGCTCTCGGCGTACACCTCACCGTTGGGACCTGGGCCGGCGCGGTCGTCGAGCCAGTTGAAGAGCCGGAAGCCGCCGAGTCCCATCTCCTGCCCGGGCCGGTCGTCCGGACCGGCGATGAAGCCGTCCAGGGACATGGTCATGTCGAGGCGGATCGCGGTCATCTGGTGACCTCCGTCGTGTTGTCCGTGGGCGGCGTTCGGGTCGCGGGCTCGAAGTCCGCGCGCATCATCCCGGTCGGGTGACCCGGGGGCCACTGGACGAGCTCGAGGTGGTAGCCGTCAGGGTCGACCAGTGACGCCGTATGCGGCCCGTCGAGCCCGCCGGGGGCCTCGACCGGGCCGACGTCGATTCCGGCGGCGGCCAGGTCCGCTCGGGTGGCCGCGAGGTCGTCGACCTGGACGGCCAGGTGGTCGAGACCACCTGGAGCCACCGGGCCGGGGGCTCCAGAACAGACCAGCTCGAGCGACACCTCGTTCTCGTCGGGCAGCGCCAGCATCGCCATCCGGGTGCTGTCGCCTCCTCCCACCTGACCGACGACCTCGAACCCGACGGACCTGTAGAACGCCAGGGACGTGTCGAGGTGGGCCACCCGAAGCGCAGGAAACAGAACCTTCATGACTCGACCGACCATCTGAACCAAGGAAACTCACCGGCCTACGGCTGACGGGTGGGCACCAGGCCGGACTCTCGGTTTGGATGGGGGGATGCAGGTCGACATATCGACGCCGACGGTGGACCATCTCGACGCGCTGGTGGCGGAGCTCTCGTCGTGGCAGCAGGACGGTCTCCCGGTCCAGCTGCACCCAGGTGACCTGGGATGGGCCTGGCGCTTCGGGGCCGGCACGCTGGCCGAGGCGCTGCGGGTGTGGACGGCCGACGACACGACCGTGGCGATCGGGTTCGTCGACGGGGACTCGCTGGTCCGGATGGCGATCGCACCGCCGGCCGACCTTGACGAGGACCTTGCGCAGGCTCTGGTCGGCGATCTGGAGGACCCGACGCGGGCCGGGCTGCGCGGGGACAGGGTCGTCGTCGAAGCCCGGTTCGGGACAGCGTTCCGCTCGCGGCTCCGGTCCCACGGGTGGGTCGACGGTGATCCGTGGACGCCGCTGGTCCGTGACCTGAGTGACCCGGTCAACGGTCCCGACCTACGCGTGGAGGTCGTCGAGACCGAGCGGGTCGGCGACCGGGTAGCGGTGCAGCGGGGAGCCTTCGACCGGTCGACGTTCACCGCGGAGCGGTGGGTGGCGATGTCGCAGTCGCCGGCATACCGGAAGGCTCGCTGCCTGGTGGGGTACGACGATCATGACGACGCGGTTGCGGCGGTCACGGTGTGGGCGGCCGGTCCGGGCCGGCCCGGCCTGCTGGAGCCGGTGGGCGTGCACCGGGACCATCGCGGACACGGGTACGGCACTGCCATCAGCCTCGCCGCGGCGGCAGCCCTGCACCACCTGGGATCCTCCAGTGCGACGGTCGCGACGCCGAGCTCGAACCACGCCGCCGTCGCGACGTACGCGTCCGCCGGCTACCGCCCCCTGACTGACGTGACCGACTTCGCTTACCAGCGCTGACCTCCCGGCACCGGACGTCGAGCGGTCCGTTCCTCACGGCGCGGGTGTCCGTCGAGCCCGGTGGTGAGCACTCAGCGTTGGCCGGAGGGTGACCTCGGCTCGATGCGGTTCCAGAGCTGATGCGTCAGGCCACTGCGGGAGCCGATCGACTCGACGGCGAAGGCCGCTTCGGCACCGTCCGTGCCCTCCCACAGCGACACCCCGCGACCGAGGGTGATGGGCACGATCATGAGGTGCATGAAGTCGACCAGTCCGGCCTCGAGGAACTGGCGGACCGTGGAAGGTCCCCCTCCGATCCGGACGTCGAGACCGCCGGCCGCCTCCTGGGCACGCTGCAGCACGTCCTCCGGTGCGCCGTCCACGAAGTGAAAGCTCGTCCCGTTCCCGAACTCGACGGTCGGATGGGGGAAGTGGCTCATGACGAACACCGGTGTCCGAAACGGGGGCTCGTCACCCCACCATCCGCGCCAGCCGTCATCGGTCCACTCGCCGACCTGCGGGCCGAACTTCCCACGTCCCATGATCTCGGCGCCGACACCTTGGCCCCACAAGCTGGTCAGCGCACGGTCCAGCGTCCACGGGTCGTCGACACCGTCGACACCGTGGATGGCCCGACCGTCGAACCACTCGAACAGTCTCTCGGCGCCACCGATCGGCTCCTCGAACGTCACGTGCTCACCGGCGGCGTAACCGTCAAGGGAGATGTTCAGGTTGTGGACCCTCGTTCGGGGCATGGCGACTCCTCGGCTGTGAGATGGACGGGCTCCACGGACGTCGACTCACCGCCACGGTGCAACTCATCGGGCCGCCGGGCAAAGCCTGGCGCCAGTCCACGCCGGGACCGCCCGGGTCGATGGGGCCAGGAATGGTGGGCTACTCCGCGTCGAGGTGATCGAGGAGGGCGGCCAGCAGCTGCTGGAGCTGCTCGTACTCCTGCCGGGTCAGCTTCATCGACCGCGCGAGAGCATCGGGTACGTGGGCCACGCGGTCCCGCAGCTCCCAACCCGCATCGGTGGGTTCGACGAGAACGCGACGCTCGTCCTGGGTGTCGCGTCGGCGCGTCACGTGCCCGGCGGCCTCCAGACGCTTGAGCAGGGGAGTCAGGGTCCCCGAGTCGAGGCGCAGCCGGTCACCGAGCGCACCCACCGTCTGCGGGCTGTCTCCCCAGAGCGCCAGCATCACGAGGTACTGCGGGTAGGTCAGGCCGACATCGGCGAGGAGCTCGCCGTACCTCTTCGTCACCGCCCGCGTGGTCGCATAGAGCGGGAAGCACAGCTGGACGTCGAGGTCGAGGGCACGACGTGACCGGGGCACGACACCAGCATAACGCAACCCAACTTGCACAATTAAATTGTGCGCAATATAGTTTTGAGTATGACACCGCTCTACACGACGTCCGCCGTTGCCACGGGTGATGGCCGCAACGGCCACGTCCAGACCCTTGACGGCCAGCTCGTCACGCCCGTCCGGACCCCGAAGGAGCTCGGCGGCCAGGGTGGCGGGACGAACCCCGAACAGCTCTTCGCCGCGGGGTATGCGGCGTGCTTCCACTCCGCGCTCAAGATCGTCGCGGCTGGCGAGAAGGTCGACACGTCCGACTCCGAGGTCGTGGCCGACGTCTCACTCGGCCGCCTTCCGAACGGCGGTTTCGGCCTCAGCGCCCGGCTCGAGGTCAACCTGCCGGGCGTCGACCGGGCCACCGCCGAACGGTTGACCGAGCAGGCGCACCAGGTCTGTCCCTACTCGAACGCCACCCGCGGCAACATGGACGTCATCCTCTCCGTCGCCTGACCGGACCGCGCCACCAAGCCTCGACCGTCACCACCTGGTGGCGGGCGCTGCCGTCAGTCGTCCATCGCCTCAATCCCCAGCTCCGCCAGCTCGCCCATTCGCTCGCGGAGGTGCCGGACCATCTCCGGCGGGGGAGGCGTCCAGCCCGTGATCTCCTCGAGGACCCGGAGGGGCTCGGTCGTCCGGTAGGACCGAGTCGGGTTCCCGGGGAAGCGTTTGTCGGTGACGTTCGGGTCGTCCTCGATCCGGCCCAGTGGCTCGACCCGATAGACCCGGCCCGGTCCGGCGCCGCGAGCGAGCTCGGCCGCCAGGGGCGCGCCGTCGCGGCTGGCCGTCAGGTACAGGTGTCGGGACTGGCGCCCCGAACCGTAGTTCGACCGCCAGCCGGTCGTGAGCAGGTCGCCCGGATGCAGGTCGGCCTTGGTCCCGTGGAAGAACGGCCCGGGGTCGTCGACCACGCGTGGCGTCGGAGGTGGGTCCCGAAGCAGGCGGTCCAGCCGTTCCATGAGGTCCGCGACCCGGGTGCGGCCCGTCGGCGCCCGCGGGTAGCGCGACAGCACGTCGAGAACGACCGGCGTCGCTCGCTTCGCGGCGGCGGTGATCACGTACTCCGCCACCACGGCGTCGTCACCCCGTGCGAGCTCGGCCGCTCGCGCGGCATGGGCCGCCGATCCCAGGATGTGGCGTACCTGCGTCGCGTTCGCCAGCGGATGGAGGTATGCCGCCGCAGCCGCGGCTCCGGCGGCGTCCGCTGCGTGCCGGGCGGCTTCCGTCGTCGCATTCCTGGCGGCACGGTGAGCGTCGGCTGCAGCCGTGCGTTGAAGGCGGGAGCGGCGGGCCCCCTCGGCGAAGGTTCGAGCGGCGTCGAGGGCAGCCGCCGGGCGACCGTCGTCAGGACAGACCTTCTGGAAGATGACGAGTGCGGGTGCGGCGCACGCCACGGCATACCCGGCAACCGCTCGTAGCTCGTCCATCGTCAACGCGATGTCACCCGAGCGTGTCTGCATCTGCTGGAGTTTCGCACAACGCGGGGTTCGTCGTTCGGGACGTTGACCCCTGACCGGACGGCGAGAACCCGGTGGCGCGCTGACCCTCTCGGTCGGCGTCTGAGAGGGTGCGCTCATGGTCGAGCTGCCCGTGACTCTCCGACGCCTCGACCACCTCGCTGAGCACCTGTCGCGCGACGCGGGGGTGCAGGCGGTGCTCGGCCTGGGCTCCGCCGGCGTCGAGACCAGCCGGTTCGACGAGCACTCCGACATCGACTTCTTCCTCGTCGTGGACGACGTCGAGACCAAAAGTCGCTACCTCGCTGACCCGGCGTGGCTGGGCGGGTTCGGCGGCCAGGTCGCCTACAGCTTCGTTCACGACCCCAACGGCCGTAAGGCGCTCTTCGAGGACGGGCTGTTCGTCGAGTATGCGATCTTCACCCCCGCCGAGCTGGCGCCGCTCCCGTTCGCGGGAGCGCGCGTCGTCTGGGGTCGACCGGCGTTCGTCCTCGCACCAGCGAACCGGGCTCCGGCGCCCTCGATCGACACCGTCGAGTTCCACGTCAACGAGGCCCTCACCAACCTCTACGTCGGCCTGCATCGTCACCTGCGCGGCGAGGACCTCACCGCAATGCGCTTCATCCAGGTCTACGCGGTCGACCGCATCCTGGCCCTGATCCGGCTCTCGCCCACCACGGTGCTGGACCAGCCCGACCCGTTCGAGGCGACCCGGCGGATCGAGAGCGCACAGCCGGCTGCCGCCCTGCCGCTCGCGGACATGGTCCCCGGTTACGCCCACAACGTCGAGGCGGCTCGCCGGACCCTCACCTGGCTGACCGAGCACTACGAGACAAGCCCGGCGATCGTGGCCGCGATTCGGCAGCTCATCGCGTCCGGCCGACCGTAGCGGCCCGGGTAGGCACAACCGGATGTCCCGACCCGTCCGCCGTTCGGGGGACGCTGCACTCACCCGCCCGGTCCACCGCCCAGCCGACGGAGACGTCCTGGCCGCCGAGTCATCCTTTTCCTGCTCGCAACAACAAACCTCAGAGACAGGAAACATCTCGAATGACCACCCTGGTAGCCACGGCTCACACCAAGGCCCACACGCGTACGACCCAAGGCCACATCGACCCCTTGACGACACCCGGCCGGCCCGCACCGCAGAACACGTCGCAGCCGACGGTGGACTGCCCGGCCTGCGGAGAGCCGGCCACCATCGAGTGGCGGGACATGGTCGTCGGCACCGGCGGCCCCGTGGTCCACGTGAAGCTGAAATGCCCGCTCGGCCGGCACTGGTTCCTCATGCCCGAGGACGGGCTGCGGTAGAGCCCCGCCCTGGTGCGCCCGACACCGCTGACCGGCCCGGGGGCGCAGCGGTGGCCGTCGTCCGCGGCGTGGGGTGGCACCCAGCTCACCGGCAGCGAGGGGTGAGGCCGGAGCTCTGTGTCGTCAGGGCAGCGTGATCGACACCGGGCCGAGCGCTGCCGTCGACCTGACCGTCACCTGGCGCGGTCCCGCGGGACCGCTGAGGCCGGCACGGGCGGTGGTGGGTCCGTCGACCGAGCCCGTCGTACTTCCGCCCTGGACGATGATGGTCAGGAGACCGGGACCGGGACCGGGCCCGAGCGTCACGGTTAGCCGGTCGCATGGCGGTCGCCCGAGGAGGCCGGCGGCTGCAGGCGCCCCGGCGTCCGCCTGACAACCCCGACGGCGACGAGGTGTTCGCCGTCTACGCCGGCCCGGCCGGGCACCCTTTCTGTCTCGGGGTGCACTAAGCGGCCGGCGTGAACCAGCGCCGTCGGCCGTGACCGCCTCGTTCCGACGCGCGGGAACCGCCACAGGTGGCTAGCGTGAACGCGCCTACATAGGAGGACTGATGTCGCCCGAGACCGAGCTGGGACGGATCACCACGGACATCCCGGCCCGCATGGACCGGCTGCCATGGGTGCGGTGGCACTGGCTGATCGTCGTCGGGCTCGGCACCGTCTGGATCCTCGACGGGCTCGAGGTGACCATCGTCGGGTCGCTGTCGGACGTCCTCAAGGACCCCAACCACGGTCTCGGTCTCTCGAGCTCCCAGATCGGGCTGGCCGGGGCGATCTACGTCGCCGGCTCCTGTATCGGCGCCCTGTTCTTCGGGCAGCTCACCGACCGCTTCGGTCGCAAGAAGCTGTTCATGATCACGCTGGGCATCTATCTCGTCGGCACCGTCCTGACCGCCTTCTCGATGAACCCGATCTGGTACTTCGCCTGTCGCTTCATCACTGGTGCGGGAATCGGCGGCGAGTACGCGGCTATCAACTCGGCCATCGATGAGCTGATCCCCTCGAAGTACCGCGGCCGGGTGGACATCGCCATCAACGGGTCGTTCTGGGTCGGTGCGGCCGTCGGCGCGCTGATCACGGTGCCGCTGACCAACGGGACGGTCAACCCCGCGTACGGGTGGCGGGGGGCGTTCGCACTGGGCGCAGTCCTCGCCCTGGTCGTGCTCCTGGTGCGGCGCAACGTGCCCGAGAGCCCCCGCTGGCTGTTCATCCACGGCCGCGAGGAGGAGGGGGAGCAGATCGTCGAGGAGATCGAGAAGACCGTCGAGGAGGAGAGCGGCCACCGGCTCGAGCCGCCTGGAGAGTCGATCACCGTCCGGCAGCGTCACACCATCGGGCTGCCCCTGATCGCGAAGACCGTCTTCACCACGTACCCCCGACGCACCGTCCTGTGCTTCGCCCTCTTCATCGGTCAGGCGTTCCTCTACAACGCGTTCTTCTTCACCTTCGGTGACGCCCTCAGCACCTTCTTCGGGGTCACGTCGGTGGGCTGGTACATCGCCGCGTTCGCCGCCAGCAACTTCGTCGGCGCACTGGCCCTGTCCCCGTTGTTCGACTCCGTCGGCCGGGTTCGCATGATCGCCACCACCTACATCGTGTCCGGCGTCCTCCTCGCCGTCGCCGGCTTCTACCTCCACTCCTTCACCGCCGTCACCCTCACCGCAGCGGGCATGGTCATCTTCTTCTTCGCCTCGGCCGGTGCCAGCGCGGCCTACCTCACCGCCAGTGAGGTGTTCCCCATGGAGACGAGAGCGTTGTGCATCGCCTTCTTCTACGCGATCGGCACCGCTGCCGGTGGGATCGCCGGGCCGTTGTACTTCGGTGGCCTGATCGAGAAGGCGACCGCCAGCAAGGACATCACCGGACTCGCCCCCGGCTACTACGTCGGGGCGGCCCTCATGCTGGTGGCGGGCGTGATCGCGATCTTCCTGGGCGTCCACGCCGAGCAGAAGTCGCTCGAGAGCATCGCCAAACCCCTGACCGCCGAGGACGACGACGCCCCGGCGTCCGGTCACGAAGAAGCGTCCAGAACCGCCTGACGGTCGGCGAGACCCTTCGGTCCTGACGTGCGAACCGGTTCGATGGCGCCATCAGGGCGTCACCTGCACGTCGGTGCCCTATGGGATCGTCGTCGCCGACACGGCAGCGCCGACCCTCGGCGAGAGCTCGTGCCGGGTCGCTCGAGGCGGGTGACCCGGGCACCGGCGGTGGCCGTGGGACCGAACCGCCCCTGAGGAGCAGTCGTGGCCACCTTCACCCGATCGGACGAGCTGGCGGGCGCGGAGTTCGTCCGCGCGGACCTGACCGGCGCCCGGTTCGTCGAGACCGACCTGACCGGCGTCGTGATGCGCGGGGTGGAGGTCGCCAAGGTCGACATCGACGCACCCTGGCTCGTCCACGGCGAGCGCCTGCTCGTCAACGGGGTCGACGTGATCCCCTTCGTCGAGGCGGAGCTCGACCGCCGGTTCCCCGGCCGGGCCGACCGGCGAGCCGCCGACCCGGCCGGCCTCCGCTCGGCCTGGGCCACCCTCGAACGCACGTGGGCCGCCACCCTCGACCGCGTGGACGCGATGCCGCCCGGCACGGTCGACGTGTCCGTGGCCGGCGAGTGGACGTTCGCGCAGACCCTCCGGCACCTCGTGCTCGCCACGGACGTGTGGCTGCGCCGCGCGATCCTCGGGGTCGAGCAGCCCTTCCACCGGTTCGGCCTCGCCGGCGGTGAGGGTGACGAGGACCGGCTGGACCGGTCGGAGTTCGCGACCGAGACACCGTCGTACGCCGAGGTGCTGGAGGCCCGGGCGGGACGCGTCGAGATGGTGCGTGACGTCCTGGCCACGATCACGGCCGACGAGCTCAGCGTGAGCCGCGCGAACCCGTGGGCACCCGCATACCCGGAGACGACCCGGTCCTGCCTGCACGTGATCCTCGAAGAGGAGTGGGAGCACCACCGGTTCGCGGTCCGTGACCTCGACGCGATCGCGGCCACGGACACGACGACGTAGCCCCGCTGCCAACCGCGCTGGTCTCCGGTTCCCGAGGCGCTGGAGACGGTCGTCTGGCGCCGAGCGGTGGAAGATGCACGACAGCGGGCTGTGGTGGACCTTCCACCGAGTGGTGGGCCCGGCCTGGTCAGGAGCTCGCGCGTCGGGCCTGAGCGCGCGTCAGGCCGCGTCAGCCGGGGTCGTCCGGCGGGCCACGCGGATCGCATACAGGAGCAGGCTCAGGGCGGCGGCGAGGGCCAGGAGCAGGGTGAGATTCGCCCCGTAGCTCTGCTGCAGCATCGCCTTGCTCACCGGCTGGGTGTCCTTGCGCAGCATGAGCGGGACGGCGATGACTGTCATCAGTCCGCCCACGACGAGGAAGCCCTGGAGGTAGCGGCGAGCCCGCGGCCGGACCGTGCTCGCGAGGAACCAGCCGACCGCCACGACCGCCGGCGAGAGGATCCCGTCGTGGATGACGACGGCTCCGATGAGCCACGCTGCCAGCACGAGGAGCTCGACGAACCCCACGTTGGTCAGGAGCCGGAAGGCGCCGTACAGCCCCAGCAGGATCCCCGCCGTCGCCAGCGAGATGCGCCACGCTCTCACGTCAGGTCACCTCCACGCTGGTGAGCCACTTGGTGTTGAGTACGCCCGGCCGGTTCGGGCTGATCAGCCGCAACGGGTAGCCGTGGTCGAGGTTCAGCCGCTCGCCGTTGAGGTGGGTCGCCAGCAGCGCCGCCGAGACCTGCGGTCCCACCACGACGCTGTTGCCGTACAGGCCCTGCTCCAGCGAGACCACGCGTACCCGGGACGAGGCGTCCCCGCCGGCCCGGCGAACGACCTCGAGCAGCGGTATGCCGCGCCAGTGCGCTCCCACGCTCCACCCTTCCACGCAGGTGACCGGCAGCTGGGCCTCCGCCTGGGCGAGCTCGTCGAGGTCGGCGAGGGTCAGGACGTAGGGCGTCCGGCCGGCAACGTGCAGCCGCCAGTCGCCGGAGGACGCCTCGGCGATGATCCCGGCCTGGTCCGCCGTCTTGTTGACCGGGACCCCTTGCGGCCCCTTGGTCCACTGCCGCACCGCGAGCAGGCCGATCGGCTCCAGCGGGGTCACTGTCTGGCCGACCGAGGTCACGACGACCGCGCCGAGGCCGGCGGCCCCCGCCACGAGCACTCCACGGCGGGACAGCGCGGGGGTCGGGGGAGGAGGGACGTCACCGGCGTTGCTGTGCGCGAGGGGGTTCTCGCTCCAGGGGATCTCGGTCAGCACATCGGCCGTGGCCAGGTCGGCCTCCAGCCCGTACTTGATGTCCGGCAGCTTCAGACCGACGTGCAGCAGGATCGACCCGATGAGGACGTAGGCCAGGAACCGGTGGACAGACACGAAGTCCCAGGGCCACGGGTACCAGTTCAGGGTGTTGAGGTATCCAGTCGTCAGCTGTACCAACGCGGTCGAGATGAGGACGAACACCGAGAGACGTTCGGCGGCGTGCTTGAGGGAGCGCACGGCCGGCCACCGGAAGAGGTTCGGGTAGACCGACCACAGCTTGACCAGGAGGAGCGGGATGGTCGCCGTGCCCGTCGCGACGTGCAGGCCCTGCGTGAACCGGTAGAGCCAGACGGGGCTTGCGGGCTCGGGCAGCCACGACCAGGGCGCGTACTGGTAGTAGCTGAGCATCCCTGTCACGAAACAGATTCCGAAGCAGATGCCGAGCACCCGGCCGATCCGGGCGGTGAGCGCCGTCGAGCGGACCGGGCTGTTGAACGCCGGCCAGCGCTCGGGCCGCGGCCCGTTCAACCGTTCGAGGATCGGCACGTTCGCCATCATCGTGGCCGCCGGCCGCGACGGGCCCGTCCGCGCGGTTACCGAACGCTGACGCCGGCGGGGGGTGTCCTACTCGCTCGGGGCGAGCCGCCAGAACACCTGCGTCTGCTGCTGCGCCGGGTCGTCGTGGTGCGGGCCGTAGACCTCCCAACGGGTGCGGTCGAGGCGCAGCCCCTGCGCCATGCACCAATCGACCACGGCCTCGTGCGCGGCTCCGACGTCCCCGAAGGAGCCCTGATGCACCGTCGTCGCCACGCGCCCGGCCGGCAGCGCCGAGGCGACGACGCGGCCCGTCAGCGGGCACGGCTGCGTCAGCAGGACACCCACCTCGACGTGGGGGACGTCGTCGAGGTACAGCATGACGTTGGGACACCCGCGATGGACCCCTCCCGCACGCAGGCAGTCCCAGACCTCGCCGGAGAGCTGGCCCCACCGGGCCGGAAAGTCGCTCCACGTCGTCGTCTCGGCGACCACGGCGGTCGGCCGGGCCTCGACGCTCACGACGCTCACCTCGTAGTCCATACCAGCATCATGGCCGCCGGTGCGCCAGACTGGCGCGATGCGAACCCGGCGCTCCGAACTCGCCGAGCCGGGCGGCCTCGAGGGCGCCGAGGGGGACCCGCCCGACGCCACCGGTCCGGCGAAGCCCAGCCTGTTCCGGCGCCTGTGGACCCGCATCAAGCGCATTCCGCGATTTCCCTTGATACTGGCCGTTTTCGGCTACCTCGCAGCCGACACCCCATCGCTGCTGCCGCGCCCGTGGTACTTCCAAGGGCTCATCTCCGGGATCCTCGCGCTGATCTTCTAGCTGTCGGGCTCGCCATCTCGTCCGCCGTTCGCGCCATCGGCCGGTGGTCCGACTTCCGGATGAGCATCAACGCCAAGGCGAAGCGGGTCGCGGGCATCATCCTGATCGTCCTGCTGGCCATCGGCACGCTCATCTACCCGGTGGTGAACCTGGTCTGGCACTACGCCGTGACCGCCTACGTCGGAGATCCGCCCCCCGGCCCGCTCTACCCGATCGGGAGCACCCTCACCGCCGCGGTCGTGATGGCCCTGTTCATCGGGTTCTTCAAGGCGATCGCGGCCCTCGTCCGGTGGGTCACGGGGCACGTCGGGCGCCGCGTCACGAGGGTGAAGACCGCCCGACTGATCGCCACCGTGCTGACCGTGGTCGTGGTCGGCGGAGTCCTCGACCAGGTGGTGGCCCGCGGCCTGCTCGCGGCGGCCAAGGCACAGGCCGACGCGGCGAACGCGAGCGTGCCGGGAGGGCTGAAGGCGCCGACCTCGGCGCTGCGGTCCGGCGGTCCCGGCTCGCTCGTCACCTGGGACAGCATCGGTGCGGACGGGAAGACCTTCATCGGCTCCGGCCCCACCGCGCAGAAGATCACCGCCGCCGTGAACGAGCCGGCGAAGGAACCGATCCGGGTGTTCGTCGCCGTCGACAACAACCGCACCCTCGAACAGACCCGCGACCTCGCCATCGCCGAGCTCGACCGGACCGGCGGGCTCGACCGCAAAGCGGTCCTCGTCGTCACGTCGACCAGCACGGGCTTCGTCAACGAGTGGGCGGCCGAGTCGTTCGAGTACCTCATGCGCGGCGACACGGCCATCGTGACCATGCAGTACTCCACCCTGCCGTCCGCGCTCGCGCTCATCACGTCTCGCAAGCAGCCGCCCCTGGTGGGGCGCATGCTGTTCGATGCGGTCGCCGCGCGGGTCAGTGGCCGCCCGGAGGGAACCCGGCCCAAGCTGTACGCCGGCGGAGAGTCTCTGGGCGCATACGGCGGCAACGGCGCGTTCGAGTCCCCGGCCGACATGCTCTCGAAACTCGACGGTGCCCTCTGGACGGGTACCCCGTCGTTCACCGACCTGCACGCGGAGCTCACCGAGAACCGCACGTACGGCTCGACAACGATCGACCCGACCATCGACGACGGCCGTCATATCCGCTTCGCCGGCGACGTGCCCCGGCTCAGCGCGGACGAGTACGGGCACGCCTACTCACCGTGGGAGGCGCCCCGCGTCGCCTACCTGCAGCATGACAACGACCCGGTCGTCTGGTGGTCGCCCAGCCTCCTGCTGAGCACCCCGAGCTGGCTCGAGGAGACCCGCATACCGGACACGCCGATGAGCTATATGTCGTGGCTGCCGTTCGTGACCTTCTGGCAGGTGAGTGGCGACATGGCGATGTCCAACTCCGTACCCGGTGGGTTCGGTCACCGCTACTACGAGAACGAGACGGTCCCGGCCTGGGCCGGGATCCTCGGGATGCCCATCAACGGCGACTACACGCAGATCATGGCGGCGATCCACGCCGCCAACCCGGGGTGAGTCCCGGATGGGTCCAGGTCACCCGTAGGTCGGGTACTGCGGCCAGCCCGGTGGACTGTCCTCCCAGTCCTGCTGCCGGCCATAGGCGGTGCGGTCCATGATGTGCGCCACCGGGAGGATCGCCTCGGTGCCCCGCGCCGTCGTGGCGTAGGTGAGATAGGGCTTCCCGTCGCGCAACAGGTAGTAGGAGTAGCCGGGCCGCTGCCCCTCCTGGCCCGTCTCGTCCTGCTGCGTCCAGCCCCAGTCGTCGTGGTACGAGGTGTCGTACGAGGAGACCCACCGGTGGTCCCAGCCGCGCTCGGCCCGCCAGGCCTCGAGCTTCTCGATCGGCGCCTGGGAGATCATCGCGAAGGCGATGGCCTCGTCGGAGAGCCGGCCCATGTTGGCCGGTAGGTTGTCCACCGCCCACGTGCAGCTCGGGCAGCCCGCGTCCCAGCTCGGGTCGAACATGACGTTCTGGACCACCAGCTGGTAGTCGTCGCCGAACAGGTCGACGAGCGTCACCGGGCCGTCCGGACCGGCGAAGGTGTAGTCCTCGACCTCGACCATGGGCAGCCGGCGGCGGGCGGCAGACACCCGGTCACCGTGCCGGGTGACCTCCTTCTCCCGGGCGACCTGGTCGGCCAGGGCGGCGTCGAAGGTGGCCCGGTCGACGACCGGTGGGGCGGCGTCCGGCTGGTCGTGCTTGTCCGTCGTCATCGCTCCACGTTATCCAGCCGCGCACCGGGCGTCGCGTCGAGGCGAAGCGGCGGCGCGACACGAGGCGTTTCGACACAATGAACGCATGGTGGGTTGGGCAGCCACCGGGTCCGGCTCTCGGCCCTTCGTCGGCCGAGAGCGCGAACGCGTGCTGCTCGGCGACCTCCTCCTCGGGCTGACCACGGACCGACCCGGGGCCCTGCTGGTCCACGGCGAGGCGGGGGTCGGCAAGACCCGGCTGCTCGAGGCGACCGTGGAGGAAGCCCGTGACCGCGGCATCGAGGTCTTGCGCGGGACCTGCGTCCACTTCACGACGTCCGTCGTGCCGTACGGAGCGTTGATGCTGGCCCTGCGGTCGTGGCAGGCCGACGGCGGCGGGGCGCTCCCGGACAACTTCGCGCGCCTCCTCGCGGCGGCCGACCCCAACCGGCAGGCCGAGACCGCCGGCCCGGCCTCGATGCTGACCGCACTCGACGACGTGCTCCGGGCCATCTGTTCCGATCGGCCGGTGCTGCTCGTCGTGGACGACCTGCAGTGGGCCGATAATGCCTCTCTGGATTTCCTGGCCTACGTCCTCGCGGGTCTGGGTCGCCAGCGGCTCGGACTGCTCCTGGCTTACCGCGACGAGGACCGGCGTGGCCATGACGCCCTCGACCAGTGGCTGGGCGACACCAGCCGGATGCCGAACGTCGATCAGCTCTTCCTCGAGCGGCTCGACCGCGAGGACACGGAGCGGCTGGTGTCGACCCTGATCGACCGGGCCACGACCCCCGAGCTGGCGGGCGAGGTGTACGCCCGCACCCGTGGCAATGCGTACTTCACGGAGCTGCTGGTGCGCCGTCTCACTCCCGATGGGGGCCTGCCCGCAGACCTGCCCGACGACCTCGCGGACGCGGTGGCGGCTCGCTGGAGGACGCTGAGCGTCCCGGCCCGAGAGCTCACGAGACTCGTTGCGCTGGGCGGCCGCCCGGTCGACGTCGACGTCCTCCCGCAGGTCGTGACGCCGAGTGCCCCGTGGCTGGGTCCCACCTCACCGTTGGTCGCCGAGGGCGTGACCGCCGGGGTGCTCACCCTGTCTCGCGCCGGACGCGTGTGGTTCCGGCACCCGCTGCTGGCCGACCTGCTCCGGGTCGCCCCCACGCGCGTCGACCCGCGGACCGTCCACGCCGCCTACGCCGCCGCCATCGAGGACCGCATCCGACGGCACGGCGAGACGCCGGGCCTGGTCGCCGCCGCCGCCCTGCATCACCACGCCGCAGGAGACGTCGACCCCGCGTTCCGGTGGGCGGTGCGGGCGGCCACCGAGGCCGAGCGGCTGTCGGCGTGGACGGTCGCCGACGACGCCTTGGAGCGGGCCTGTTCGCTGTGGCCCGACGTGTCCGCCGAGGTGCAGGCGGAGAGCCCCGGGTTGCTCGCGCTGCTGCGCCGAGCGGCGCGCGCTGCCCGACGCTCCGGCGCCCTCGACCGGCGGCTCGCGTACCTGGACCGCGCTCGGGTATGCGTCGACGAGGCGAGTGAGCCACTCCTGGCCAGCACCGTCCTCATCGACTGGTGCACGTCGTCGTGGGACGCCGCACCACACGGTCGGCAGACGATCCTGCCGGAGGTGTTCCACGCTGTCGCCTTGACCGAGGGTGCACCGGACAGCGCCGAACGGGCGGTGGCGCTGGCCGAGCTGGCGATCGCCCGCGTGTGGAACGACGTAGCCGAGCCCGGAGACGACCGTGGCGGTGTCGTGAGCCCGGGCTGGGCAGCGAGCCGGGCCGCCCTCGAGGTGGCCCAGCGGTCAGGGGCTCCCGAGGCGATGGCCAGGGCCGGCTGCGCTGCCGGAATCGTCGAGTTCTACGACGAGGGATCGGCAGCGCTGACGCACCTCCAGGACGCCTATGCGTTCGCCGCAGAGGCCGGGGACGCGCTGAGGATGGGGTCCGCGGCCATCTACTGGACCAACTACCTGCAGTACCAGTCCCGACTGGCTGACTCCGTCGCGCTGTTCCGGCGCCTGTCGGCGGAGGTTCTCGCAGCGGGGGACCCCGTGACCTCGACGTTCCTGGCCGGCGCCGGCGCCGGCGTACTGCTCTCGCTCGGGGACTGGGACGAGTGTCGACGCCTGCTCCGGCCGGCGCTCGCCGCCGGCCGGTTGACCTTCGGAGGCGCCACCGCCAGCACCGTGATGTCGTCGCTGGCATTGCGGACCGGTGACCTTCGCCAGGCCCAGGCGCACGTGGACCGCATGCTCGAGCTGGTCGACGCGAGCTGGGTGGGGTGGCCCTTGGACCGGCCGATCGTCGAGCTCCAGCTCGCGCGTGGGGACCCGCGCTCCGCGCTGGCCACCCTGCGGGAGCGGTATGAGCGGGTGGCGTGGCGCGACCAGCAGGGCGACCTGCATACCGCCTTGGGGGCCAGCGCCGCCGCGGACCTCGCCCAGGAGGCGCGGGATCGTCAGGACGCCGCCGCCGAAGGCGAAGCCCTGGCCGCCCTCGACGAGATGCTCGGGTACGGAGCTGAGCTCGCGCGCCACCCCCGCGCGCAGATCGACGACCCCGTCACCCACGGCAGCTGGGGGGCGCGCCTCCGGGCCGAGGTGGCGCGCTGTCGCCGGGACGCCGACGAACCGGAGGCCTGGGAGGCGGCCATGCTCGTCAACCAGGAGTCCGGGTTCACGTGGGACGAGGCGCTCTGTGGTTGGCGGCTCGGCCAGGCGCTGCTGCGGGGTGACGGTGCGCGATCACGAGCGAACGCACCGTTGCGACGGGCCTACGCGCTGGCCTCCGGGTTGGGCGCTGCCCCGCTGACCCGGGAGATCCAGGCGCTGGCTCGGGCCGCCGACCTCAACCTCCAGGAGGTGGTGCGGCCGACGCTACAGGCGGGCGCCCGGGCCGCTTCGGTCCTCAGCGAGCGGGAGCGAGAGGTCCTGGCCCACGTCGATGCCGGGCGGACGAACGCGGAGATCGCGCGGGCCCTGTTCATCAGCGAGAAGACGGCCAGCGTCCACATCTCCAACATCCTTCGCAAGACTGGGACCCACACCCGGGTGGAGGCCGCCGCTTGGGGTCGCCGGACCGGTGCCGTGATGGATCACGAAGCCGACTGAGGTCGGGGGCGGGACCAGGTAAGGCGGTCGACCGGCATGAATAAGGTTCATCGCCGGATGTGACGGCCCGGCGCGGACCCGAACCTGGAAGGGCAACACACCACGCCCGTCCTGAGGAGCCCACCATGTCGAACCCCACCATCCCCGTCCGTCTCGCCGCTGCGTCCGCACTGAGCGCCGGTGCCCTTCTGATGACCGTGTCCCCGGCCCTGGCGCAGAGGGCGCCCGAGCCGAACTACGCCGGCCCGAGCACCGTCCTGCTCGTGCCGGCCCCGACGGACTCGGCTCTCGACGTCCGCATCCTCGCCGGCGGCGTCCTGATCGGGCTGGCCGTCGGCGCTGGGTCGGTCGTCGTGGTCCGCGCCGCGGCGCGCCGTCCCCATGGGCACGCCACAGCCTGACCCGAGCGGTCCGGTGGCGTCGCAGGGGTGCCACCAGACCTCGTCGGGCGACGTGCCGGACGGGCCGCGCCTCCCCCAGAGAGCGGTGCCGTCGTCCGGCCTCGGGTCCTGCCCGATGCCCGGTGTCCGGCGTTTGACCACGCCGGACGCCGGGCATCACCGTCGCGTCAGTCGTCCTTCTTGAGGCTCGGGTAGCGCTTCTCGACCGCCGCTCGAACCTTCTTCTTCTCCTCGGCCGTGCCGTTCTGAGCCACCCGCGCGAGCGCGTTGCGGGCGTGCTCGATGTCGGGGATGGGATACTTCCGCTCGTCGGGCAGGGCGAACGACTGGTCCTTGAGCTTGTTGCGGTTGTCCGCATCGCTGAGGTCTTTGGCCATGCCTCCAGTTTTCGACGGTCGCCCGGAACCGGCAACCGGAACCGGCGCTCACGAGTCGGCGACCAACCGTCCCAGCGCGGCCAGGTCGCGTTCGGCGTGGCTCTGGCGTAGGTAGACCAGCAGGTCGGAGACCGCCTGGGTGTGCAACGGGTCGGTGGCCAGCGGCGTGGCGCCGAGCGCCCGGCCGACATGGTCGAGCGTCTGGCTGGCCGCCGCCTCGACGGTGGCTCGGAGCCGGTGCGTGCGGACCTTCGCGCGGTCGACGTCCTCCGGGCGCTCGTCGACCTCGGCGGCGGCGGACGTCAGCGACCACCGGGCCGCGGACAGCGCGGCGTCGACGGCGCCCAGATGGGCGGCTCCGTGGTCGTCGAGCCGCGGACCCGCCCGCCGCAGCGTGTCGGCCACCTTCTCGGCCCCGCCGAGCCAGCAGGCGGCCACCCCGGCGCCGCCGTGCCAGAACCCGGGCCGACCCAGGTAGGCGGACGGCTCCCCCACGGGATCGGCCGGCACGCGCTCGAAGGTCACGGATCCGGTGGCGCTGCGGCTCATGCCGGCCGCCGCCCAGCCGGACAGGTCGACCGAGACACCGGGATGGGCGAGATCGACGGCGAACATCGGACGTCGGTCATCGACTCGGGCGGTGACCAGGGCGTGGGTGCAGAGGCCGGCTCCCGAACACCAGGCCTTGGTGCCGACCAGGACCCAGCCGGCGCTCGTCCGTTCAGCGGTCACGACCGGGCTCGGCGGTTCGGCGGCCCAGACGCCCCACCACTGGCCGATCGCCACCCGGGTGCCCGCGACCTCGGCCAGGATCGCGTCGGCGTCGGTGTGGGCCTCCAGGAGCCGACCGACGACGACGTCGTCCCGAGCGGCGGCGGCGAGCGCGGCCCACCGGTCGGCCGTCCGGCCGTGCCCGGGCAGCGGGAGCACGACAGCCAGTAGGGCTCGGACCCGGTCCGCGACGTCTGTCATGAGTCAGTCGTACCCCACCGGCGTCCCCGTCGAGCAGCCGAACGGGTGAGTGTCGGGACGCGCCAGGCCGGGTATGCCCGCGGCGTCGGCTGGTCGCCTCGGCCGTGGCGAGACCTCCCCGTCGACAACCTCATCCTCGGGATCTGGGGCCCGCAGGCGCTGCGTACGGTCCCAGCCGTGCGGGAGGCCTGGCCGTCCGCGGACCGGCGTCTCGTCCGGCAAGATCGCTGAGTCCCTGGGCGTTCGACGAGGACGCGGTGCGTCGGGCGGGTGTCCTGGCCGACCACGCGACCGTCGCAATCGACGCAGCGGGCCACGCCGACCGGGCGGACAACCTCGAGATCGCGTTGCAGCGCAACCGCGTCACGGGGACGGCGGTCGGGATCCTCGTCGAGCGCCTCCGGCTGACGCCGACCCAGGCCTTCGACCTCTTGCGTGTGATGAGCCAGCACACGAACCGGAAGCTGGCCGACCTCGCCGAGCACCTGGTCGAGACGGGCGAGCTGCCGGGCGTCGACGACCTGCCCCGCGGCTGACCCGAGGTCACGGCCCGCCCGGCTGTTACCGTGCAGCGTGCCTGGCGCAGGGGGGTCCGTGCGGCGCGTGCTGGTCACCGGGGCCGCCGGCTTCATCGGCACCGTCGTCGTCTCCGCCCTGACCGAGGCGGGGCTCGAGCCCGTCGTCCTCGACAGCCTGCGCCCCGACGTGCACCGTGACCGGACTCCGCCGGCAGGCGTGGTTGTCGGCGACGTCCGCGACGCCGAGCTCCTGGACCGGCTCCTGCCTGGCACCGACGCCGTCGTCCACCTGGCCGCCAAGGTCGGGCTCGGAGTGGACATCGCCGACATGGACGACTACGTGTCGAGCAACGACCTCGGGACCGCCGTTCTGCTTCGCCGCTGTGCCGCTGCGGGGGTGGCGCGCTTCGTCCAGGCGAGCTCCATGGTCGTCTACGGGGAGGGTCGCTACACCTGCCCCACCCATGGCCTCGTGCCACCTGGTCCGCGGAGCGTGGAGGCGTTGCGACGCCGGGCGTTCGAGCCCCCGTGTCCCGTCTGCGGTCGCGCCCTCACCCCCGGACTGGTCACCGAGGGCGCACCCTTCGACCCGCGCAACACGTATGCGGCGACGAAGGTCGCGCAGGAGCACCTTGCCGGATCCTGGGCCCGGGAGACCGACGGGGTCGCGGTCTCGTTGCGGTTCCACAACGTCTACGGACCCGGGATGCCGCGCGACACCCCGTACGCCGGCGTGGCCGCCCGATTCCTCTCCAGCCTCGACAAAGGCGAGGCGCCCCAGGTCTTCGAGGACGGCGGCCAGCGACGGGACTTCGTCCACGTCTCGGACGTCGCCCGGGCTGTATCCGCGGCGGTGGGGTCCGAGCGCCCGGGACACCACGCGTACAACGTGGGTTCCGGGACCGTCACGACCATCGGCGGCATGGCCACGGCCCTGGCCGAGGCCCGCGGCGGCCCGGACCCGGTGGTCACCGGCGAGTTCCGGCTCGGCGACGTCCGGCACATCACCGCGTCGAGCGACCTCGCGCGCGAGGAGCTCGGCTGGTCGGCCCGAGTTCCGCTGATGGACGGCGTACGCGGTCTCTAGACGATCTCGGCGACCGGCTCCGGCGGGAGCCGGACTCCGAACCGGCAGCCACCGGCGACGTTCTCGACGTCGATCGAGCCCGCGTGCGCCTCGATGACCCCCTTGGCGATGGCCAGACCGAGCCCGGCGCCCGCGTCGTCCGGCGTGCCGCGTTCGGGAGTGGCCCGCCAGCCGACGTCGAACACCCGGGCCAGGTCCGGAGCCGGAATGCCGCCACACCCGTCGGTGACCGCGACCTCGATGCGCCCGTCGGCGGCGCGACGGGTCGTCACGACCACCGTTCCGCCCCGGGGGGTGTGCCGGATCGCGTTGCCCACCAGGTTGGTGACGGCCCGGGCGAGCTCGTCGGCGTTGCCGCGTACGGCGAGCCGGTCGTCGCCGGCCGGCACGTCGAGGCGCAGCTGCACCTCGCGGCGCGCGGCGTGGGCGGCGAGCTCGCCGGTGACGTCGTGCGCCAGCTCGACGAGGCTCACCATCGACCTGGGGTGGACCGCCGAGGCGGACGGGGTGTGCAACCGGGACAGCTCGAAGAGGTCGCCGACGAGTCCGGTCATCCGGTCCACGGTCTGGCGCATCTGCCGGAGCGCCGCCGACCGGTCCTCGAGGACGCCGTCCTCGAGTCCCTCGGCGAGCGCACGCAGCCCGGCGAGCGGAGTGCGCAGGTCGTGCGAGAGGAAGGCCACGAGCTCGCGTCGGCTGTCCTCCAGCGCGCGGGCGCGCTGCTGGGCGTTGGCCAGCCGCTCCCGGGTGGCGGCGAGCTCCTCGGCGAGCGCGACGATCTCGCCCGGCTGTCCGCTCGTCGACATCTCCGACACCGGTCGCTGCGCCTCGCCGTGCCGCGGCACGCTACCCAGGTCGCGCAGCGCGGTGGTCAGCCGACGCGAACCGAGCGCGACGCGCCGGCCCAGGACGAACGACACGAGCACCCCGATGACCGTGGCGCAGCCGAGGGCGACGGAGACGGCGGTCGAGTCGTGGGCCGAGATGAACATCAGCTGGACGTTGAGGACCACCGACGCCGTGACCGCCACGAGGGGGATGAGCGCGGCGACGACGATCGACCAGGTCAGCGAACGCATCCGGACCAGATGCAGGACGACGACGCCGAGCAACGCCGTCGCGAGGCAGACCGCGACGGTGACGAGGACGATGGTGAGCATGTCACCCACGGGGGTCTATCTCCGTCCTGCTGGCGGTCGTCACGTTCGCGAGGGTATCCGTCGGTATTCGTGCGGTCGCACCGGTCGGATGGCCGCCGCCGGTTCGTAAGGGATTCGTCATCCCCGCGATGCGCTGCTCCACGGTCGGTGCGGCTCGGTCAGCGGTTACCGTCGAGCGTGGCCAGAGCAGACGCGGCGACGAAGGCCGTCGCGGGAGTCGGGCTGGCCTCCGTCGCCGCGTATCTCGTGGTGGTCCTCCAGCGGATCGGCTACCCCTATGAGCTGACCTACTTCGAGGGGAGCACGGTGGAGGTGGCCGGCCGGGTCGCGGCGGGTCAGTCGCTCTACGGGCCGCCCACCACGGAGTACACGCCGTGGCCCTACCCCCCGCTCTACTTCTGGCTGACTGGAGCGCTGGCCAAGCTCACCGGGGTCGACCTCACCACGATGCGCGTGGTCTCGGTCGCGGCGAGTGTCGCCGTCCTGGTGCTCCTGGCCCTCATCGTGCGGCGCGCCGGCGGCAGCACCGTCGCGGGGATCGTGGCTGCGGGTCTCTACGCCGCGACCTACCGCGTCAGCGGCGCCTTCGCCGACACCGCCCGCGTCGACTCCCTGCTCCTCGCGCTGCTCCTGGCCGCGGTGTTCGTCGGTATGCGGGCGCGCACCTGGCGGGGCGGGGTCGGGCTGGGAGGGATGTTGCTGCTGGCCTTCCTCACCAAGCAGAACGCCCTGCTCGTGGCTGCGCCGATGCTGCTGTGGCTTCTCGTACGCCGTCGCGGAGTGGGGGTCGGTGCGACGACGACGCTCGGCATCGGGGTGGTGGCGTCGACGCTCGTCGGCAACGTGGTAACCGACGGCTGGTACGCCCGGTACGTCGTGGAACAGCTGCCCACCCAGTCGTGGTCGCTCCGGTGGCTGTGGGCGTTCTGGTGGGAGGACCTGCTCCTGCCCTTCGCCGTGTCCGCGGCCGTCGTCGTGGTGGCGTTCGTGGTCCGACGGGTCCGCCCGGGGTCGCAGCGAGGGGAGCGGGACGCGTGGCCCGAGGACTACGGCTACCTCGCCGCCTGCGCGGTGGGGATGCTCGCCGCGTCGTGGGTGGCGCGGCTCCACGAGGGCGGGGCGGCGAACGTCGCGATGCCGGCACAGGCGGCGGCCGCCGGGGCGCTGGGCCTGTTGCTGGCCCGGTGGTTGAGGTCCGGGTCCGTGACGGCGACGGTCGCGTGGGTCGTGGCGGCACTGCTGGCCGTCCAGGTCGTCACGATGTCGTCGGCACACCTCGGCGTCGTCCCGTCGCAGGAGGATAGGGACGCCGGGGACCGCTTCATCGCGACCCTTCGCCAGCTCCCGGGCACGGTGCTGGTGCCGACCCATCCGTACTACCTACGGCTGGCCGGCCTTCCCACCCACGCCTCGGCGATCGCCATCTACGACCTGTCGCACGCGAAGGACGGTCCCGAGCACCTCTCCGGGGTGCTGCCGTGGAGCCTCGCAGGGGTGAACGCGGTGGTGCTGGACAACGCCACCGATGTCGGGCTGTTCGGCGACGCGCTCACCCGGGACTTCACGCTGGTGACCTCGACCGTCGTCCCGGACGGCGTGTTCCTGCCCGAGACCGATCTGCCGACGCACCCGGCGCTGCTCTACGTGCGGACGACGGCGCTGCTGGCCGGTGACGGGTCTCGTCAGCTCTCGGCGGCGACGTCACCGTCGAAGCGGTAGCCGGCGCCCCGCGCCGTCACGACCAGCTGCGGGTCGGACGGGTCGACCTCCACCTTCTCGCGCAGCCGACGCACGTGGACGGTGACGGTGGAGGTGTCGCCGAAGTCCCAGCCCCAGACCCGGCGCATCAGCTGCTCCTTGGTGAACGCTTCGCCCGGGTGCGCCATGAGATAGCCGAGCAGGTCGAACTCCCTTGGCGTCAGGGCGGTTTCGGCCCCGTTGACGGTGACTCGCCGGGCCCCGACATCGAGGGTGACCCGTCCGGCCGAGAACCGGCGCGGGACCAGAGGAGCGGAGCCCAGGCGTTCGGCCCGCCGGAGCAGGGACTGGACCCGGCCGACTGCCTCCCGGGGGCTGAACGGCTTGACCATGTAGTCGTCCGCGCCGAGGTCGAGGCCGAGCAGGCGGTCGTCCTCGTCGCCGAGAGCGCTGAGGATCATCACGGCGGCGGTGTCGTCGTCCGTTCGCCGGCGGCGCAGCACGTCGAGTCCGGACATGCCGGGCAGCATGATGTCGAGGATGACGACGTCCGGCTTCCGCCGGCTCCACTCGGCCAGCGCACCCGGACCGTCCTCGCAGACGAACGCGTCGAAGCCCGCCTTGCGGAGGTACGCCAGGAGCACGCCGGAGACGGTGGGATCGTCCTCGGCGACCATCACGGTGGCGGCCACGACGACGAGGCTAGCGGCGTACCGGGTCGACGGTAAGCCGCCGTAAGGGCTTCGTCATCGGCGCCGAACGACGGGGGCGAGGCGTCACCCATACCGTGCGGGAATGGACTGCACCCTGGACGTGGTGCTGCCGTGCTTGGACGAGGCGGCGGCGCTGGAGTGGGTGCTGTCCCGGATGCCGGTCGGAGCCAGACCGATCGTCGTCGACAACGGCTCGACCGACGGGTCCGCAGACGTGGCCGTCGGGCTGGGGGCGACGGTCGTCTCTGAGTGGCGACGCGGCTACGGCGCAGCCTGTCACGCAGGGCTGGAGGCCGCCACCGCCCCGCTGGTCGCGGTGATGGACTGCGACGCGACGTTGGACCCCCAGGAGCTGGAGCGGTTCGTCGCTGCGGTGGCGTCCGATGACGTGCCCACCCTGGCCGTCGGCCGACGTGTTCCGGTCAGTGCGGCGAGCTGGCCCTGGCATCTGAGAGTGGCCAACCGGGTGGTGGCCGGGAGGGTGAACCGGCGAACCGGGTTGTCGCTGGCCGATATCGGGCCGATGCGGGTCGCCCCCCGCGAGGCCCTGCTCGCCCTTGGGCTCGAGGACCGGCGGTCCGGCTACCCCGTCGAGACCGTCGTGCGGGCGGCCGAGGCGGGGTGGCTCGTCGTGCAGGTCGACGTCCCGTACGCCGCACGGTCGGGTCGGTCGAAGGTCACCGGGACCCCGCTCGGCGCCGCCCGTGCGGTCCGTGACATGACCGCCGTGCTGAGTCGGTGAACGGGATGAAGCCCGAGGTCGTCGTCGTGCTCGCCAAGTCACCGGTCGCCGGCCGGGTCAAGACCCGGCTGCAACCGGCGTTCAGCGGCGCCGAGGCCGCTGCCCTGGCGGCTGCCGCCATCCGCGACACGCTCGACGCGGTGGGCGACCTCGGCCCACGGCGGACGGTGGTCGCATGGGACGGCCCGCGAGTGCCGTGGCTGCCGTCGTCGGTATGCGTTCTGCCACAACGGGGTACGACGCTCGACGAGCGGCTGGAGCACGTGTTCGATGACGTGTACGCGTCCGAGGGCGCCCCCGCCCGTGTGCTGCTCGTCGGGATGGACACGCCTCATCTGCTGGCCGCCGACCTCGATGTGCCGTGGGGCGACGACGACGCGGTACTCGGACCGTCGTGCGACGGTGGGTACTGGTCGATCGGCTTCCGCCGACACGTGCCGGGAGCGATCCGCGGCGTGCCGATGTCGACCGCGCGGACCGGAGGCGACCAGCTCGTCCGACTCGAGCGCCTCGGCCTTCGGGTGGGACTTCTGCCCATGATGCGGGACGTCGACGACCCCGAGGACGCGGCAGCGGTCGCGGCCGCAGCGCCCGCCACGCGGTTCGGCCGTCTGCACCGGCGGCTCGTCGGGTCCCCCTGCTCGCCCGCGACGCTGTTCGACGCGGCGCTGTCCGGGGTTCCGGTCGAGATTCGCGTGGCGGACGGCAAGGAGCACGCGGCCGGGTTCCTCGGAGCAGGGATGCTCGACGCCACCCCGTGGGGACGGCTGACCGAGGCCGACGAGGTGGTCGTCTCTCGCTGCGAGGGTCCGGTGCTCGACATCGGGTGTGGTCCCGGCCGGTTCGTCGAGGCGTTGGCGTGCGCGGGCATACCCGCCCTCGGCGTCGACCTGAGCCGCGAGGCGGTGCGCCAGACCCGTGGCCGCGGCGGGTTCGCGCTGCTGCGCGACGTGCACGACCGCGTGCCGGGTGAGGGGCGCTGGGGGACCGTGCTCCTGGCCGACGGCAACATCGGTATCGGCGGCGACCCCCTCACCCTGCTTCGCCGCTGCCGAGCCGTGCTGCGCCCGGGTGCCGTGGCCCTGGTCGAGACCAGTCCCGACCGAGGTCACGACATCCGGACCACGGTGACCCTGCACGGCCCCTGGGGCCGCCGGTCGCATCCGGTGCCGTGGGCGGTGCTCGGGTCGGCGGCCGTCGTGGACCTGGCCGCGAGCGCGGGGTTCGTCGCCGTGGAGGAGTGGAACGTGAGCGGTCGGGCGTTCGTCATGCTCCGGCACGCCGGGTGACCGGCTCGCAGTAGAGCAGGTGTCGCGGACGGTGATCGGGCCCAGCGACTGGTTGCCGTCCGTGCCCGGCACCTCGTGGTCGTCACCGACCGGGCGCCCCAGGTCGTCGACGACCCGGACCCGGCACGTCGACGGGTGGGTCGGTGCGCCGACCATCCCGGACAGGACCAGGGTGAAGTCGCCGGTGTTGCGGGGTCGTAGTCGAGTCGACGACCTCGCTGGTGAGCAGCCAGTCACCGCGGGCCTCGACGAGGAGGCCGCCCAGCCCGGTGCCGTTCTCGTCGACCACGGTGCCGGTGACCGTGAGGCTCACGGGTGCATCACCGCACGACCACCGTCGACCTCGTCACGCGCATAGCAGACCCCTTCGCCAGCACCGTCCGAACTCAGATGTTCCTCGGTTTCGAGGGGCGGTCGTCCCAAAAACCGCCAAACATCTGAGCTCGGACGCCGCCGACGACCTAGAGGACGTGCTGGCCGTACATCTCGCCCAACGGGTCGGCGATCAGCTCGATCCGTGCGCCGTCGGGGTCGGTGAAGTACATCGAGACCTCGCTGTGCACCACATACTCCACGCCGGCGTCGTCGAACCGCGCCGCAATCTGTCGCCATCGCTCGGGTTCCACCGAGATGGCCATGTGGTGCAGCCCGCCGAGCACCTCGGCGTAGGGACCGACGCCGAGCCCGGGGAAGTCGAAGAAGGCGAGCAGGTTGTCGTGCCCGATGTCGAAGAAGAAGTGGGACGACCCGGGGTAGTCGCGGTTCTCGATCAGCTCGGTGAGCGGAAAGCCGAGCAGGTCCTGGTAGAAGGCGATCGTCCGCTCGACGTCGCTGCTGATCAGGGCGGTGTGGTGCAGCCCTCGGGCGGTCGAGGCCGGGCGGCGGTCCGGCGGAAGGAGGTGACGCTCCCGCAGCTCAGCGCGTCGGGCCTCGAGGGAGTCCAGGGTGGGGCCGTCCGGAGGGCCGTCGCTCATCGTTTGTTCTCCTCGGTTCGGGTGATGGACGAATCCTGCACCCAGCCGACCGGTATCCTGAGGGTATGGCGGAAACCGTCTGGTATGTGGGCTACGGCTCCAACCTGAGCGAGGACCGCTTCACCCGTTACCTCGGCGACGAGGACGGCGACGGGGGTCAGGGCCGCCGCGTCAGCCGGTGGGTCGAGTTCGACTATCCCGTCTACTTCGCCGGGGCGTCGAGGAACTGGGGCGGGGCCGTGGCCTTCTGCGGACTGTTCCCGGCGCCCGAGCCGGCGACCACTGCCCGCGCGTACGCCGTGTCCGTCGACGAGCTCACCACCGTCCTCGCGCTGGAGAACGGGCGTCGCTCACTGCCGTGGGAGCTGCCGGACACCGAGGTCGGCGAGTGGACCCCGCTGCCGGTGTCACTGGCCGACGACGGCTTCGGCGGCAAGTACAACGCCGTCCTGCGGCTGCCGGACATCGACGGTGCGCCGGCATTCACCGTCACGACGAGCCATGTCCTCCCGCTCGCCGACCCGGCCCCCGAGTACCTCGAGGTGATCACCGCCGCTCGCGCCGACCGGCCGGTGGCCGACCTGGTCGACCTGCTCGACCTGGTCGATGCAGGGGTCGCGCCGGGCATGACCGGCGACAACCGCGAGTACCTCGCGAGCTAGCTCGCGTCGAGCAGCCGCCGGCCCAGGCCGGCGATGGTGTGCTGGAGCTCCACCCCTCCGACGACGCGGAACGGGGCGGGGATGACCGCCAGCTGCTCGGCGTACCAGTAGGGGTTTCCCGTCGTCCCGGTGAGCCGGGTGCGATCAGCCGCAGCGATGATGTGCGGTTCTTGGGTACCGTGACCGGAGAGTGGGCGGTCGGGGGCCATGGCCCGAGGGCGTACCGGTCCAGGTTCCCGGCATGGACGCCGAGCTGCTCTTCGCCGGGGAGGGTGACTTCGACGCCCCCGCGAGCTCGTCTCGCTGGTGCCGGACGCCGAGCTGTCCGTCTACCCGGGGAACGTGCACCTCGTCGCCGACTCGTCGCGGCCGCACTCGATGAGGCCGCCGCGGACCTGCTGACCGCTCGTGTCCTGGACCTCCTCGGACCCGTCTGACGGGCCCTCAGACGAAGGAGCGCCCCTCGCCCCGGTACGTCGGGACGACCTCGACCACCGCGCCGTCACGGACGAGGTGCAGCTCGTTCACGTGCTCGCACAGCTCGCCGGCCTTGGCGTGCCGGAACCAGACCCGGTCGCCGACGTCCAGGTGTGCGGCGGCCGGTCCGAGCAGTGGCGTCTGCACCTCGCCGGCGCCCTCGGTCGTGGTGAGGTGGAGGCCGCCGGGCCACGCCGGTGACGGCAGCCGGTCCCTCCCGCTTGCTCCCGAGGCGACCCAGCCGCCGCCGAGCACGGTCGCGGTGTCCGGCGTGGGCTTGCGGACCACCGGCAGCACGAAGAACGCCGCCGGCTCGTGCCGGAACCCGCGGTACGTGTCGAACAACCCGGGGGAGTAGAGGCCGGACCCGGCCCCCAGCTCGGTGACGGCGTCCTCGGCGCCCGTCGCCTCGAGGCTGCCCGTGCCGCCGCCGTTGACGAACTCCAGTGGGACCAGCGCGCGGACCGCGGCGACGACATCCGCCCGCCGCTCACGCAGCTCGGCCGCGGAGGCGCGCTGCATCGCGCGGATCGCGGTCCGTCGCACCGGCGAGCCCGGTGCGTTGTCCCCGACCCCGGCGATCTGCCCCTCGTAGGCCATCAGCCCCACCAGCCGCACCCCCGGGTACGCCTCGACGGCCCGGGCCAGGGCCGTCGCGTCGTCGGCCGACCGCACCGGTGACCGGCGTGGCCCGATGTGGACGCGGTCACCCGCCAGGTGCAGGGACGCGTCGAGGTCGAGGCAGACCCGGACCGGCGCAGCCTTCTCACCGGCCGCGGCCGCGATGAACGCCAGGTGCTCGGGCGAGTCGACCATCACGGTCACCCGCCGCGCGAGCTCCTCGTCGTGCGCGAGGGTATGCAGTGCCGCCCGGTTCGCGGTCGGGTAGCCGACCAGGACGTCCTCCACCTCCTCGGCCAGCCAGAGCGCCTCCGGGAGGGTGAAGGCCAAGATGCCGCGGTAGCCGTCCATCGCCAGGACCTGACGCTGAATCGCCCGACACCGGACCGACTTGCTGGCCAACCGGATCGGCGTTCCGCCGGCCCGCTCGGCCATGGCTCGGGCGTTCGACCCCAGGGCCTCGAGGTCGACCACCGCGTAGGGCGGTTCGAGGTGCTCCGTGGCCGCCGCCAGGGACGCGTACCGGCTCATCGGGCGGCTCCGACCGGAGCGCCGAGCACCCGGTCCAGGTAGTCGTTGGTGAAGACGCCGGTCGGGTCGAGCTCGTCCCGCAGGGCCACGAAGTCGGCGAACCGCGGGTACCGCGCGCTCAGCTCCGGCACGCCCAGGCGGTGCATCTTGCCCCAGTGCGGCCGGCCGTCGACCGCGTCGAAGACGTCCTCCACCCGGTCGAAGAACGGCTGGTGCGGCATCGACCGGTACTGGTGGAAGGCGATGTATGCGCTCGGTCGCCGGTACGTCGGGGCCAGGGGGATGTCGTCGGCGGCCACGAACCGGCACTCGAAGGGAAAGGCCACCGGATGGTCGAGTCCGCCCAGGAGAGAACGAAGCTCGCCGAACACGTCACGAAACCGTCCGCGCTCGAACGCATACTCGCCCTCGTTGAACCGCACGTCGCGTCGTGACGCGAACACGCGGTGGGACAGGTCGGAGTACTCGCGTCGGCTCAGCGCTCCGGTGACGATCCGGTTGACTCGCGGCACGAACGCCGGACGCCGGGCGGCGACCCGCAGGAGCGCGTCCCAGCCGACGTTGCTGACCACCGCCTCGTCGAACCAGTGGGCCAGACGCCCCTCCGGCTCCAGCTCCGTATCGGCCGGCAGCCGCTGGAACCGGCGGGTCAGCGCCGTGTCGGTGTAGGGGAACCAGAAGAACTCGAAGTGGTCGTTGGTCTCCACCAGGTCGTCGACCTCGTCGAGCACCCGGTCGATCGGCATCGGCTCGTCGACGACGTGGAGCGCGAACCGCGGCACGCACTGCAGCGTGATCGCGGTGATGACGCCGAGGGCCCCGAGCCCGACGCGGGCGAGCTCCAGCAGCTCGGGGCGCTCGTCGGCCGAGGTCGTGACGACGGAACCGTCGGCGAGCACCATCTCCAGCCCACGGATCTGTGTCGCGATCCCCCCGAACCGGCCGCCGGTGCCGTGCGTCCCGGTGGACGTCGCGCCGGCCAGGGTCTGCCGGTCGATGTCGCCGAGGTTCTCCATGGCCAGCCCGTGCTCGTCGAGCAGCGGTGTCAGCCGGTGCAGCGGGATGCCCGACCCGACCGTCACCAGGCCGGACTCCGCGTCGACGTCGACCAGCCGGCCGAGCCGGTCCAGCCGGACCTGGACGCCGTCGGCCGCGGCGATCTCGCTGAACGAGTGCCCTGACCCGACCGCCTTGACCCGCAGGCCGTCCTGGACCGCGGACTTCACGGTCGCGGCGACGTGGGCGGTGTCGGCCGGTACTGCGATGCGCTCCGGCGCGGAGCGCACCCGGCCGCTCCAGTTCTGCCAGGTCGTGGGTGTTGTCACGGGTCGCGACCTTAGTCGGGGTCCCCGCGAAGTATCGGAGTGGAGTGGAGAATGTCGTGGGGTGGCCTTGGACGACGTATTCGTGGGAGACACTCTCTCCCGATGAACACGTCGCCTGCCGCCAGCCGGTGGTCCGTCGTCGCGGCCTTCACCGTGGTCGGCGCGGCCACCCAGATCGTCTGGCTCACCTACGCGCCGGTCACCACGGCCGCCGCCGAGCACTTCGGCGTCTCCGAGAACGCCGTCGGATGGCTGGCCAACCTCTTCCCGCTGTTCTACGTCCTGCTGGCCATCCCGGCCGGCGTCCTGCTCGACCGGTGGTTCCGCGGCGCGGTCGTCGCCGGGTCGGTGCTCACCGCAGGGGGCGCGCTGCTGCGGTTGGCCGGCGACTCGTACGCGTGGGCGCTCGCCGGGCAGTGCCTCGCCGCGATCGCGCAGCCGTTGGTGCTCAACGCGATCACCGGGGTGGCCGGCCGCTACCTGCGGGAGGAGGACCGCCCGACCGGCATCGCGGTCGGGACGGCCAGCACCTTCGCCGGCATGGTGGTCGCCTTCGTCCTCGGGGCCGCGCTACCGGACGCCGGGCAGCTCACCACGCTGGTCGCGATCGGCGCGGCGGTCTCGGTCGCCGGTGCGGTCGCGGTCTCGGTGGCGCTCCGGCGGCCGGGCGAGCAGCGGCATACCCGGCCGGCGCAGGGGACGGACGCCTTGCGCACCGCCGTCCGCGATCCCTTCGTCCGGAAGGTCTGCCTCCTCGTCCTCTTCCCTTTCGGGACGTTCATCGCCTTGACCACGTTCGGCCAGGCGCTGCTCGAACCCGCCGGCGTCTCGGCGACGACGGCCAGCGTGATCCTGCTGGTCGCCGTCGTCGCCGGCGTGGCCGGCTGCGCGGTCGTTCCTGTCGTGGCGGCCCGTCGGGGGGCAGAGCTGCAGGTGATGACCGTCGGCCTGGTCCTCAGCGCGGTGGCCTGCCTGCTGCTCGCCGTCGTCCCGGCGGTCGTGAGCGGCTTCGTCTCGATGACCGTCGTCGGCTTCCTGCTGCTGCCAGCGCTGCCGATCGTCCTCGAGCTGGTCGGTCGCCGGTCCGGTGAGGCGGAAGGTACGGCTGCGGGCCTGGTGTGGATGTCGGGCAACCTCGGCGGGCTGGTGGTCAGCCTCGTGGTCGGACTTCTGGTCGGGCAGCCGGGGCTGGCCTTCGCCACCTGCGCGGTCCTGTGCCTCCTCGCGGTTCCCGGCGTCTGGAGCCTGCGACCGCACCTGAGCGAGCCGGCGCGCGACCCGGCCACCACCTCCGACGACCCGGCCACCACCTCCGACGGCTCGGCGAGCGTGACCGGCCGATGACCGGAGTCGGGCTCGTGGGTGCGGGACCGTGGGCAACCATGTTCCACGCGCCGATGCTGGCCGGCGCGTCCGGGCTGGACCTGAGCGTGGTGTGGGCCCGGCGGCCGGAGGCGGCAACGGCGCTCGCGCAGCGCTTCGGCGCGCAGGCGGTCGGCTCGTTCGACGAGCTGCTCGAGCGGTGCGACGCCGTGGCCTTCGCCGTCCCGCCCGACGTCCAGGCGGCGCTGGCCGTCCGGGCGGCTGACGCCGGGCGACACCTGCTCCTCGAGAAGCCGGTGGCGACCACCCTCGGGGACGCCGAACGCGTCGCCGCTGCGGTGCTTCGGGCCGGGGTGAGGTCCCAGGTGGTGCTGACGATCCGGTACCGGCCGGAGGTCCGCGCGTTTCTTCGCGGTGTTCCCGCGGAGACGGTGACCTACGTCCGCGGCTCGTGCGTGGGTCCTGGCGCCCTCGCCGGCTCGCCGTTCGCGACGCCGTGGCGGCAGTCGTCCGGCGCGGCGCTCCTCGATGTCGGGCCGCACACGTTCGACCTGCTCGAGGCGGTGGCCGGGCCGGTCACCGAGGTCCGGGCGGCAGCGCGCGGCGGGGTCACGACGGCCTCCACCGTTCACCGGCACGGCGCCGTCGGGCACGTCGCGCTGTCCGTCACCACGCCGGACGGACCGGGCGGCGTGACCCTCGACGTCGTCACCAACAGCGGGTTCGCGTCGATGCCCACCGGACCGGCCGACGAGGCATCGGTGTGGCGAGCGATCACCGACGAGTTCGCCCACACCATCGAGAGCGGTGAGCCGCACCCGCTCGACGTCCACCACGGGGTCCGCCTCCAACGCGTCCTGGAGGCGGCGGCCGTGTCCGTCGGCACGGGTCAGCCCGTCCTCCTTCCCTGACTGGAAAGGCCGGCCGTGGCCGTGCAGCGCGTCACCCCGATCCCGGTCACGGGCTCGCGGCCTGGCCGTCGGCGCCGGACGCACTCCGCCGGTTCTGACCCCGCGATCGCCACGGTGAGGGTATGCGGCTCGGCGTCATCGACATCGGGTCGAACACGGTGCACCTGCTCGTCGTGGACGCCTACCCCGGTGCCCACCCGCTGCCGTCGTCGTCGCACAAGATCGCGCTCCGCCTGTCGGAGGGGATGAGCGGCCGTACGTCGCCCGCTCGCTGTCCCCCGCCGATGTGACCGCCTGGGTTCCCGACTCGCCGGGTTGGACCGTTCCGCCCGCGCCGGCCTGCCGGGGGTGTCGCGGGACCGCGCCGGGCAGCTGCTCGGCGGCGCCCTGGTCGCCGAGGCGGCGCTCGACCTGCTCGCCGTCGACGACCTGACCATCGGTCCGTGGGCGCTTGCGCGAGGGCATCATCCTGCGGCGGCTCGACCACCTGGCGTAGGGGTGCCCACCGGCAGGATCGGGTCCGGGAGCGACTCGAGGTCGTCGGCCACGACCGCGCGGATGGCAGCGACCACGGCGAGCGCGTGCTCGCGACGGGCGACCAGCGACTCGTGGGTCGCTCCCTGGACCACCCGCCGGACGCTGCGAGTCGAAAGGCCGGTCAACTCGATCTGCAGGGCGGTGAGCGTCTCCGCTCCTCTGGGCTGCTCGGTCACGCCCAGGACGACCAGGGGGAGGGCGCCGAGGTCGGACACCAGCTGGGCGCGGCTGGTCGGCCAGGCGGCCATCTGGTCGGCCTCCACGGCCGACGTGCCGGGCAGCGCGCTGCGGGCTCGCAGCTGGGCGGCCGGTCGGTCGGGCAGCCCGGCGGAGATCGCCCTGGACAGGTCGACGAGCCGGAGGAGGCCGACCCGGGCCAGCACGGCCGTGACCCGCTGCGAGGCCACGATCATCCGGTCCGCGTTTCGCACCGGCCAGCGCACCCACTGGTCCGGGTTCGAGGCGTCCACCAGGACCAGGCCCGCGGTCTCGCCGGGGTACCGCTGGGCGAAGGCCCGGACCGGCAGTCCGCCGAACGAGTGACCGGCCAACACGTAGGGCCCGGGCACCCCGGCCGCCTGCAGGGCCGTATGCAGCTCGACGGCCAGCGTGTCGGCGTCGCGCGGAGCGGTGCCTCGCTCACTCCACCCCAGTCCGGCGCGGTCGTATGCCACGACCCTCAGCGCCGGTGCGAGCTCGCTCTGGACCCAGTACCAGTTGGGTGAGAACGAGCCCATCCCGGCCTCCAGCACCACGGTCGGCCTGGGACCTTCGCCGCGGACGTCCAGGTGGAGCCGGTGCCCCCCGATGTCGACGAGCACGCCTGGAGGCGGGTACTGCCGCTCGTCCCGTCGCGTCGCCCACGCCTGGACCAGCGCCCCCACGGCCGCCATCCCGAGCACGGGGGCGCCGAGTCTGAGGAACCCCGCAGCGGGCAACGACCCCATCGTCCAAGAGTCCTCGGTCGGGTCCGCCGTGTCGAGAGCCATGATCCGGGGACCGGCGCGCGGGGCTGTGGTTGCCACCGAGCATCTCCCGTGATCTCATGAGGCCAGCTCGCTGCCCCGGACCCGGCACGGCGCTCGTCCGGACGCATCGAGGTGACATGTCTCTACCCACGGTCCCGGCCGTCGCTCCCTCCGCTCCGCAGCGCGCGACCCGCACCGCGATGACCAGTGACTACTCCGAGCTGATGGCGCAGGTGCGTGGGCTCGGGCTGCTGCGGCGTCGACGCGGTGCCTACGCCGTCCGGTCGGCCGCCCTGGGTGCCGCTCTCCTGCTGACGCTCGCCGCCGTCCTCTGGCTCGGTGACTCGTGGTACCAGCTCGTCGTCGCCGCCGTTCTCGGGGTGGTGCTCAGCCAGTACGGGTTCCTGGCCCACGACGCGGCGCACCGGCAGATCTTCGAGACCAACCGGGCGAACGAGTGGAACGCCAGGCTGATGTCGACAGTGGTCATCGGGTTGAGCTACGGATGGTGGGTCAAGAAGCACAACGCGCACCACCGCAGCCCGAACCAGATCGGTCGCGACCCCGACATCGCCCCTGGTGGCCTGGTGTTCACCGCGGAGGAGGCCCAGTCGCGGTCGCCAAGGGTACGGTGGATCAGGCGGCACCAGGGCTACCTGTTCTTCCCGATGCTGCTGTTGGAGGGCCTCAACCTCCACGCCGCCGGGGTGCGGACGTTGCTGCAGCGTTCCGACCTGAGTCACCGCGCCCTCGAGGGCGGTCTCATCGCGGTGCGTTTCGTGGCCTACCTGGCTCTGCTGTTCCTCGTCATGCCTCCGGGACTGGCGGCTGCGTTCCTCGGCGTGCAGATGGCCACGTTCGGACTATTGCTCGGTGCCGCGTTCGCGCCCAACCACAAGGGCATGCCGGTCGTCCCGCGCGACGCCAAGATCGACTTCCTCCGTCGCCAGGTCCTCATGTCCCGGAACGTGAGGGGCGGCCCCTTCGTGGACGTGGCCATGGGCGGACTGAACTACCAGATCGAGCACCACCTCTTCCCGAGCATGCCGCGCGACAACCTGCGTCACGCGCAGTCGGTCGTGCGCGCGTACTGCCTGGAGAAGGACATCCCCTACACGGAGGCGTCGCTGGTGGGCTCCTACGCGATCGTCATCGACTATCTCAACGTTGTGGGGCTCGGCGAGCGTGACCCGTTCTCGTGCCCCTTCGTGACCGACTTCCGCTGACGGGCAGTCGCGGCCGATCCGCGTACGGTGAGGTTGTTCGCCTCGGACCCGGCGGGCAAGAATCCTGGGTCGGCGAGGAGGACCGGTGGTGGAGCATCCCAACCGTGTCGACCAGCTGACGGCGCTCGTCGACGGCCAGCCGATCGCCGACGACGACGAGCCGGGCGCCTCGGGTCGCCTTCGACGGCTGTGTGTGACGGTGACCCAGGTCCTCCCGGCGACGTGGGCCGGACTCAGCCTGGCCGAGGACGGGAAGATCAGCGGGGCGCTGACCGGTTCGGACGCGCACGCGCGCGAGCTCGAAGGACTCCAGTTCACCTTCGGTGAGGGTCCGTGCGTGGACTCCGTGCGGACCCGGCGTCCGGTGATGGAGCCGGACCTCGCCTCGTCGGGCGTCCGGCGCTGGCCGGCATACGCACCGGCCGCTCACCAGCGGGGGATCCGCGGCGTGTATGCGTTCCCGCTGCGGGTGGGGGTGGCCTGCCTCGGCGCGCTCGACGTCTACCGCGACGGGATCGAACCCGTGTCGCCGGCCACCATCGACGACGGGCGGATCTTCGCCGACATCGCCCTGACCATGCTGGTGCGCGACGACCCGGTGTCGGCCGCTGGAGTCGGCGTCGCGTCGCTGGACGCCCTGCTCACGCCCGCGATGGAGGTCTACCAGGCTCAGGGCATGGTGATGGTCGACCTGGGCGTGACCCTGGCCGATGCCCTGGTGAGGCTTCGGGCCTACGCCTTCGTCGAGGGACGACCCGTCGCCGAGGTGGCCCGCGACGTCGTGGCCGGCCGCGTGCGGTTGGATCCATAGTTGTCGAGCCCGGCCGTCCCGGGACACACTCGGAGCACCGAAGGGAGTCCCGCATGATCGCCGTAGAAAAGCTTGCCGCTGTGTTCGTCGAGGTGGCCGACACGCTCGTCGTCGACTTCGACATCGTCGACTTCCTCCAGATGGTCACCGCGCGCAGCGCCGACATGACCCGCGCCCAGGCGGCGGGACTGGTGCTCGCGAACGAGCGGAACCAGCTCCAGTTCATGGCGGCGTCGCAGGAGTCGGTCAAGCTGTTGGAGCTGTTCCAGCTGCAGGCGGAGGAAGGACCCTGCCTCGACTGCTTCCGCTTCGGTGCTGCGGTGGCCAACGCCGACCTGGCCCGAGCGGCCGAACGCTGGCCCCGGTTCGCTCCGGAGGCCGTCCGCGCCGGGTACCGCGCGGTGCACGCCTTCCCGTTGCGGCACCGGAACAAGGTCATCGGCGCCCTGAACCTGTTCAGTACCAGCGAGGGGCGGATCGACGCCAACGACGGGAAGGTCATCCAGGCCCTCGCGGATGTCGCGACCATCGGGCTGCTGCAGCAGCGGGCCATCGCGCACGGCGAGATCCTCACCGAGCAGCTCCAGGTCGCCCTGGCCTCCCGCGTCTCCATCGAACAGGCCAAGGGAGCGCTCGCGCGGATGCGCAGGGTGTCGGTGGACGAGGCGTTCACCCTGATGCGGACGCACGCCCGGCAGAACCACCTCAAGCTCACCGACCTGGCCCTCGCCGTCATCCACGATCCGGCCAGCCAGCCGGGGCTGACGGGCCTTGACCTAGGTTGACCGCGTGAAGGTGCTGTTGCTGGAGAACGTCCATCCCGTCGCCGCCGAGGCGTTCCGGCGCGACGGTTACGACGTCGAGGCGCGTTCGGGGTCGCTCAGTGAGGGCGAGCTGGTCGACGCGCTGGCCGGCGTCTCCCTACTAGGGATCCGGTCCAACACCAAGGTGACCGCGCGCGCCCTCGACGCCGGCAAGGACCTGCTCGCCGTGGGGTGCTTCTGCATCGGGACGAACCAGGTCGACCTCACCGAGGCGGCCGCCCGTGGCGTGGCCGTCTTCAACGCGCCCTTCTCCAACACCCGCAGCGTCGTGGAGCTGGTGCTCGGTGAGCTCCTCTCCCTGGCTCGCCGCCTCCCCGAGAAGACCCAACGCATGCACGACGGGATCTGGGACAAGTCGGCGAAGGGCAGCCACGAGGTCCGCGGACGCACGCTCGGGATCGTCGGCTACGGCAACATCGGCACCCAGCTGTCCAACGTCGCCGAGGCGATCGGTATGCGGGTGGTGTTCTTCGACACCGCCGACCGGCTCGCGCACGGCAACGCCCGTCCGGTCGGCTCGCTCGACGAGCTGCTCGCGCAGGCCGACGTCGTCAGCATTCACGTCGACGGGCGGCCGGGGAACGCCGGCCTGTTCGGGCCCGAGCAGTTCGCGCTGATGAGGCCGGGTTCGGTGTTCATCAACGCGTCCCGCGGCATGGTCGTGGACGACGAGGCACTGCGCGACCACATCCTGTCCGGGCACCTGTCCGGAGCGGCCATCGACGTGTTCCCCACCGAGCCCAAGGCGCAGGGCGACCCGTTCGAGTCGCCGCTGCGCGGACTGGACAACGTGATCCTCACGCCGCACGTCGGCGGGTCGACCCAGGAGGCCCAGCAGGAGATCGGGTCGTTCGTGTCGACCAAGCTGCTCGGGTTCGTGGCCGCCGGCGGGACGTCCCTCGCGGTGAACCTGCCCGAGGTCGTGCCGCCGCCCCCACAGGGTGCGTTCCGGATGGGCTACCTGCACCAGAACGTGCCCGGCGTCCTGGCCTCGATCAACCGGACGCTGGCCGACGCGGGTGCCAACGTCGTCGGTCAGTCACTGTCCACCCGCGGCGAGCACGGCTACGTCGTCACCGACACCAACGTCGCGCTGCCCGAGACCACTCTGGCCGCCCTGCGCCAGTCGCCCGAGGCGATCTGGCTGCGCACCTGGCCGGCGTGAGCCGGGAGCAGCACAGGTGTCGACGCGTACCCCGTTCCTGGAAGAGCTGCTCGTCGCTCTCCCGGGGCGGGTGCTCACCGCACCTGAGGACGTCGGCGCGTACTGCACCGACTCCTCGCGGGCAAGTCTCGACGGGCTGCCCCTCGCCGTCGTCACCGCTCGCTCGACGGACGACGTGGCGACCGCTCTGCGCTGGGCGAACCGGCACCGCGTCAAGGTGTCCGTGCGCGGCAGTGGCACCGGCCTGACCGGCGGTGCGGTCGCCTACCCGGACGGGCTGGTCGTGTCCCTCGCCGCCATGGACCGGATCCTCGGCATCGACCCGGCGAACCGGCTCGCCGACGTGCAGGCCGGCGTCGTCACCGCCGAGATCGACCGGGCCGCAGCCGCATACGGGCTCATGTATGCGCCGGACCCCGCCAGCCACCGGGAGTCGACGATCGGCGGCAACATCGCGACCAACGCGGGTGGGCTGCGGTGCGTGAAGTACGGCGTGACCGCCGACAGTGTGGCGGGACTCGAGGTGGTGTTGGCCTCGGGCGATGTGGTCCGAACCGGGGGGCGAACCCGGAAGGACGTGGTGGGGTACGACCTGACCCGGTTGTTCGTCGGGTCGGAGGGCACGCTCGGTGTCGTGACGGCGGCGACGGTGCGGCTGGTGCCGCGGCCGACGGGCGACACGGTGACGTTCCGCGCGGTCTTCCCGACGCTGGCGAGCGCGGGGGAGGCGGTCACCGCGATCATGGCGACCACCGCGGTCCCCGAGGTCATGGAGCTGATGGACCGGCCCAGTGTGGACGCGGTGGAGAGGCACCACCCGACCGGGCTGAGCACCGACGGGGCGGCGGCGGTTCTGGTGGGGCAGTTCATCGGACCGTCGGCCCGGGTCCAGTCCGCCGACGTCGCCCGGCTGTGCCGTGACGCCGGCGCGACGGGCGTCGACGAGGCGGACGGCGACATCCTCCTCGAGGCCCGCCGGGTCACCGGGCGGGCGCTGTCGGCGGAGGGGCTGCGCGTCTCGTCCGACGTCGCCGTGCCGATCGCGCGGCTGGCCGAGATGTTCGGCGTGATCGAGCAGATCAGCCGGGAGGAGCGCGTCGGCATCCCGACCTTCGCGCACGCCGGCGACGGCAACCTGCACCCGTCGGTCATCGTCGACCCCGCCGACCCGGTGGCGCGCGAGCACGGCGAGCGGGTCCTCGACCGGGTCAGCGACGCGGCGCTGGCGCTCGGCGGCACGCTGTCGGGGGAGCACGGGATCGGCTCGCTCAAGCACCACGCCCTGTCCAAGCAGCTCGACCCGCCCACGCTGGCCGCGCACCGGCTGGTCAGGGACGCCTTCGACCCGAACCACATCCTCTCGCCCGGCCGAGGGATCTGAGTCCCGCCGCCCCCGGAATACCAGTGGGGAGCGAAATCGGTGTGATGACACCGAAATCGCTCCCCGATCGGGATTTGCGCGTCAGGCGAGGTCGAAGCGGTCCAGGTTCATCACCCTGACCCATGCGGCCACGAAGTCCTGGACGAACTTGGCCTGGGCATCGTCGCTGGCATACACCTCGGCCAGCGCCCGGAGCTGGGAGTGTGAGCCGAACACCAGGTCGACCGCTGTTGCCTGCCACCGAGGCTCACCCGAGACCCGGTCGCGGCCGTCGTAGACGTTCTCCGCCGACTCGGACGGCCTCCACTCGGTCGCCATGTCCAGCAGGTTCACGAACACGTCGTTGGTCAGCGTTCCGGGCCGGTCGGTGAGGACGCCGAGCGACGTGCCTCCCGCGTTGGCGCCGAGGGCGCGCAAGCCGCCGACGAGCACCGTCATCTCGGGTGCGGTGAGTCGCAGCAGGTTGGCCCGGTCGAGCAGCAACGTCTCCGGCGCCAGCTTCTCGCCCGCGCGGAGGAAGTTGCGGAAGCCGTCCGCCTGCGGCTCGAGCACGGCGAACGCCTCGACGTCGGTCTGGTCCTGCGAGGCGTCGGTGCGGCCCGGCGCGAACGGAACGGTCACCTGGTGGCCGCCCGCCGCGGCGGCCTGCTCGATGGCCGCCCCTCCTGCCAGCACGATCAGGTCGGCCATCGAGATCCGCTTGCTGCCGGCGCCGTCGTTGAACTCCGCCTGGACGCCCTCGAGGGTCGACAGCACCGTCGCCAGGGTGGCCGGGTCGTTGGCCGCCCAGCTGCGCTGCGGCTCCAGCCGGATCCGCGCACCGTTGGCGCCGCCGCGGTTGTCTGTGCCGCGGAAGCTGGCCGCCGACGCCCACGCCGTCCCGACCAGCTGCGCGACCGACAGCCCCGACGCCAGCACCGCGGCCTTGAGCGCCGCCACATCGGCGTCGTCCACCAGCTCGTGGTCCACCGCCGGCACCGGGTCCTGCCAGAGCTGGGCCTCGGCGACCCAGGGCCCCAGGTATCGCGACACCGGTCCCATGTCGCGGTGCAGCAGCTTGTACCAGGCCTTGGCGAACGCCAGGGCCAGCTCGTCCGGGTGCTCGAGGAACCGCCGCGAGATCGGCTCGTAGACCGGGTCCATCCGCAGCGCCAGGTCGCTCGTCAGCATCATCGGGGCGTGTCGCACCGACGCGTCGTGCGCGTCCGGCACCGCGTCAGAACCGGCACCGCCCTTGGGGTGCCACTGCTTCGCGCCGGCCGGGCTCTGACCCAGCTCCCACTCGTAGCCGAACAGGGTCTCGAAGTAGCTGCTGTCCCAGGTGACCGGCGTCGGCGTCCAGGCGCCCTCCAGGCCACTGGTGATCGCGTCCTTGCCCTTGCCCGTCCCGTTGGCGTTCGACCAGCCGAAGCCCTGGTGCTCGACCGGACAGCCCTCCGGCTCCGGCCCGAGCAGGCTCGGGTCGCCGTTGCCGTGGCACTTGCCGAACGTGTGGCCGCCGGCGATGAGGGCGACCGTCTCCTCGTCGTTCATCGCCATCCGGCGGAACGTCTCGCGGATGTCGTGCGCCGACGCCAACGGGTCGGCACTGCCGTTGGGGCCCTCGGGGTTCACGTAGATGAGCCCCATCTGGACGGCTCCGAGAGGTCCGGACAGGTCCCGCTCGCCGCTGTAGCGCTCGTCACCGAGCCAGGTGTCCTCGGGCCCCCAGAAGATCTCCTCCGGCTCCCAGGTGTCCTCCCGCCCGAACCCGAACCCGAACGTCTGGAACCCCATCGACTCGAGCGCGACGTTCCCGCTGAACACCAGCAGGTCGGCCCACGAGATCCGCTGCCCGTACTTCTGCTTGACCGGCCACAGCAGCCGGCGCGCCTTGTCGAGGCTCACGTTGTCGGGCCAGCTGTTGAGCGGGGCGAACCGTTGAGCACCGTCGCCGGCGCCGCCCCGCCCGTCGTGGATCCGGTACGTGCCGGCCGAGTGCCAGCTCATCCGGATGAACAACGGCCCGTAGTGGCCGTAGTCGGCCGGCCACCACTCCTGCGACGACGTCATCACCTGGAGCACGTCCCGCTTCAACGCCTCGACGTCGAGGCCCGCGAACTGTGACGCGTAGTCGAACGACGCGCCCAACGGGTTGGACTTCGGCGAGTGCTGGCTCAGGACCTGGAGGTTCAGCTGGTTCGGCCACCAGTCCTGGTTCGTATGCGGTCGACTCGCCGTCGGCTCCGGTGCGTCGACGACCGGGTTCTCACTCTCGCTGCCGTGCTTGGACACGTTCGCTGCCTCTCCTCGGGCCGTGCTCCGGATGATGTTCTCGATGGGTCAGACGGTCGCCGGGACCGCCGCGCAGTCCCGGCACAGGCCCCAGTAGGTGACCTCGGCCTCGTCGATGACGAAGCCACGGTCCGCGGACGTGGTGAGGCAGGGCGCCTCGCCGACGGCGCAGTCGACGTCGGCGATGGACCCGCACGACCGGCATACGACGTGGTGGTGGTTGTCCCCGACCCGCGCCTCGTACCGCGCCACCGACCCCGACGGCTGGATCCGCCGGAGCAGTCCAGCCGCGGTGAGGGCCCGAAGGACGTCGTAGACCGCCTGGTGGGACACGGCCGGGAGCTCGGCGCGGACGGCGCCGATGACCGAGTCGGTGTCGGCGTGGGGGTGGGCATCCACCGCCGCGAGCACCGCCAACCGGGGCACGGTCACCCGCAGGGACGCTCCTCGCAACCGGCGCTCGAGGTCGGCGGTCGTCGACACGCCGCTCACTATGCCCCTGTCTTCTGGAACGCATCAAGACTCCCTGGGCGTCCAGGATCCGGACGAGGTGTGCCGAGGCCTCGGCGGCTGGTCCACGATTGATAAGTCCTACTTATCTGATGGGAAATATCGAGTTATACGACTCGACCCCGTGGCCTCTGGAGCATCATGTCCATCCCTCGTCGTCGTCCCACCCTCGTCGCCGCGCTCGGCGCGGCTCTCGCCCTGGTGACGACCTCCGCCTGCAGCGGCGGGTCCAGTGACGTGGTCGGTGCCCCGGCCGCCACTCAGGCCCCGGCCGCCGGCGGGTCGGGCGGCACCATCAACCTGTACGCGTACGCCGTCCCCAAGCCCGGCTTCGACAAGCTGATCCCGGCCTTCACCGCGACGGCTGCCGGCCAGGGTGTGACCTTCCAGCAGTCCTACGGCGCCTCGGGCGACCAGTCGCGCAAGGTCGCGGCCGGCGCCACCGCCGACATCGTGAACTTCTCCGTCGAGCCCGACGTGACCCGGCTGGTCGACGCCGGGCTGGTCGACGCCGGCTGGAACTCGGGCCAGTACAAGGGGATCCCGTTCGGCTCGGTCGTGACCATTGTGGTCCGCAAGGGCAACCCGAAGGGGATCAAGGACTGGGATGACCTGCTCAAGCCGGGCGTCAACGTCGTCACGCCCAACCCGTTCAGCTCCGGCTCCGCCAAGTGGAACCTGCTGGCGCCGTACACGGCGAAGAGCGACGGCGGCACCAACGCGCAGGCCGGCCTGGACTACGTCAGCGCCCTGGTCAAGGACCACGTCACGACCCAGCCGAAGTCCGGTCGTGAGGCCAGCGACACGTTCCTCCAGGGCACCGGCGACGCCCTGATCAGCTACGAGAACGAGGCGATCTTCCTCGAGCGCGGCGGCGACCCGGTCGAGCACGTTACCCCGCCGACGACGTTCAAGATCGAGAACCCGCTCGCCGTGGTCAAGACCAGCACCAACCTCGCCACGGCCCAGGCGTTCAACGACTACCTCTACACGCCGGCGGCGCAGACCCTGTTGGCCCAGGCCGGGTTCCGCCCGGTGGACGAGGCGGTGGCCAAGGAGTACGCCTCCAGCTTCCCGGCGCCGGCCAAGCTCTGGACGATCGCCGACCTCGGTGGCTGGAAGACCGTCGACAAGGCCCTCTTCGCCAAGGACACCGGGACCATCGCGGTGATCTACGACGCAGCCACGAAGTGACGTCATGAGCGTCACCACCGCACCCGCACCCCCGGCACCGGAGCGCGTCGAGCGACCCCCTCGTATGCGCCGGGTCACCGGCACCGTCGGTCCCCTGGCGATCGGGGTGTCGGTGCTCTGGCTGAGCGTCATCGTGCTGCTGCCGCTGGCGGCGCTCACGTTGACGGCCCTGTCGGGGGGCCTGGGGGAGTTCTGGGACGCCGTGACGGCTCCCGCGGCGCTGGCGGCACTGCGGGTCACGCTCGGGGCCTCGGCGGTCGTCGCCCTGTTCAACGTCGTCATGGGGACGCTGATCGCCTGGGTTCTGGTCCGGGACGACTTCCGGGGCAAGAGCCTGGTGAACGCGCTCATCGACCTACCGTTCGCCCTGCCCACCATCGTGGCGAGCATTGTGCTGCTGTCGCTCTACGGCCCGAACAGCCCGGTGGGGGTGCGCCTCAACGCGACCACGGCCGGGCTGGCCGTGGCCCTGGCCTTCGTGACCCTGCCCTTCGTCGTCCGGGCGGTGCAGCCGGTCCTCATCGAGGCCGACCGGGAGGTGGAGGAGGCGGCGGCGTCACTCGGAGCGAGCAACTGGACGATCTTCCGTCGGGTCCTCCTGCCGACCCTCGCGCCCGCGATCCTCAGCGGCGGCGGGCTCGCGTTCGCGCGGGCGATCGGCGAGTACGGCTCCGTGGTGCTCATCGGGGGGAACATCCCGGGCGTGACCCAGGTCGCGTCGCAGTACATCCAGCAGCAGATCGAGATCGACCGGCCGGCCAACGCCGCCGCCGTGTCGGTCGTGCTGCTCCTGGTCGCCTTCCTGGTGCTCCTCGTCCTGCGGCTGGTCGCGGGAGTGCAGCAGCGTCGCGAGGAGAAGGCGCCGTGAGGCTCAGCACCGGTGCCCGCCTGACCGCGCGGACCATCGTCCTGGCCTACCTGGGCGTCCTCGTGGCGCTGCCCGTCGCGGTGATCCTGTGGCGGTCGTTCGGCGAGGGGATCGGGGCGTTCGTCGCCTCGGTCACGACCCCTGCGGCGATCTCGGCCTTCAACCTGTCGCTGCTCATCGTCGCGATCGTGGTGCCGGTCAACGTCGTCTTCGGGATCACCGTGGCGCTGGCCCTGGTCCGGGGCCGGTTCCCCGGGCGGGCGGCCCTGCAGGCCGTCGTCGACCTGCCCTTCGCGGTGTCGCCCATCGTCGTCGGCGTCGCCCTGATCCTCCTGTGGGGGGTGGGCGGCTGGTTCGGCGGGGTCGAGGCCCTCGGCTTCAGGGTCATCTTCGGGCTGCCCGGCATGGTGCTGGCCACGATCTTCGTGACCATGCCCTTCGTCGTCCGCGAGGTCGAGCCCGTGCTCCACGAGATCGGCGAGGAGCAGGAGCAGGCGGCGGCGACCCTGGGTGCCTCCGGGTGGCAGACGTTCTGGCGGATCACCCTGCCCGCCATCCGCTGGGGGCTCACCTACGGGATCGTCCTCACCATCGCGCGGTCGCTCGGTGAGTTCGGTGCCGTGATCATGGTGTCCTCGGGCTTCCCCGGCGTGTCCCAGACCCTCACCCTGCTCGTCCACGGCCGCTACCTGGACGACCACAACACGTTCGGCGCCTACAGCGCGGCCACCCTGCTCATGGGGATGGCCATCGTCGCGCTCGCGCTGATGACCCTGCTCGACCGGAAGAGGTCCACCCGATGATCACGGTTTCCCACGCGCGCAAGGCGTTCGGCGAGTTCCGCGCGCTCGACGACGTCTCGCTCGACATTCCCGAGGGGTCGCTCACCGCGCTGCTCGGGCCCAGCGGCTCGGGCAAGTCGACCCTGCTGCGGGCGATCGCCGGGCTCGACGACCTGGACAGCGGCGTCGTGATGATCGGCGGTGCCGACGTCACCCGGGTCGTCCCGCAGAAGAGGGGGATCGGTTTCGTCTTCCAGCACTACGCGGCGTTCAAGCACATGACGGTGCGCGACAACATCGCCTTCGGCCTGTCCATCCGGCACCGGCCCAAGGCCGAGATCCAGCGCCGCGTCGACGAGCTGCTCCAGGTCGTCGGGCTTGAGGTGTTCCAGCACCGGTACCCCGCCCAGCTGTCCGGCGGACAGCGCCAACGGATGGCCCTCGCCCGCGCGCTCGCCGTCGACCCGAAGGTCCTGCTGCTGGACGAGCCGTTCGGCGCCCTCGACGCGAAGGTCCGCGCCGACCTGCGGGCGTGGCTGCGCCGACTCCACGACGAGGTGCACGTCACCACTGTCCTGGTCACCCACGACCAGGAGGAGGCGCTCGACGTCGCCGACCGGATCGCGTTGCTGCACCAGGGTCGGATCGAGCAGGTCGGCACCCCGGACGACCTCTACGACCGCCCCGCGAACGCCTTCGTGATGTCGTTCCTCGGCTCGGTGTCCCGGCTCGGAGATCAGCTCGTCCGGCCGCACGACATCGTCCTGCAGCGCTCGACCGGTGTGGATCGGGACGGCGTCCGCGCGACGGTGACGCGGATCGTCCGGCTCGGGTTCGAGGTCCGGGTCGAGCTGCGAGACGACGCGGACGGCGAGTTCACCGCCCAGCTGACCCGCGGCGACGTCGACGCCCTGTCGTTGCAGGAGGGCGATGTGGTCGTGGCCAGGACGGTCCGCCCGTCGCCGGTCGCGGAGACCCCGCCTCCGGACGCGCCGGCTCCCGAACCCGGCGCCGAGCTCGCCGACGTCCTGCGGGTACCCGTCGCGCACTGACCACGCCGATACTGGGCGAGTGGAGCTCTTTCCGGCGCGCGCCGACATCGTGATGCCCGCGGGGGTCGCGGGGCCCGATCCGGTGTCCTTCGTCGTCCACGCCTTCGTCGTGCGCGACGGCGACGACATCATCCTCGTCGACACACTGCAGCAGCCCGGCCACGTCGACCTCATCGCCGAGGCCCTGGCGCGAGCGGGTTCCGGGTTCGAGGCGATCCGCTACATCGTGCTGACCCACCACCACCCCGACCACACCGGCGGCCTGGCGGAGGTGGTCAGCCGGGCACCACAGGCACAGGTGCTCGGTGGCGCCGGGGACGCCCGCGTCATCGCGGAGGCCACCAGAGTGGCTGTCGACGTGGTGGGTGCCGGCGACTCGGTGCTCGGACTCGAGGTGGTACCCACGCCGGGCCACACGGCCGGGCACGTATGCCTGGTCGACCCGGGATCCTCGACGGTGCTGCTCGGCGACGTCGTCGGGAACATCGGTCGCCTGGAGCGTGGACCGGCGCAGTTCACCGAGAACGCCGACCAGGCCGAGGCGACGCTGCACGCGCTGGCCGACCGCGGCCTGGAGCACGGCGTCCCGTCCCACGGTGACCCGTTCGCGGGTGCCTCGCGCTCGATCGCCGAGCTGCTCCGGACGTCGGCCTGACCCACGCCGCCGACCCGCGCCGACACGCATGCCGGCGGGGTGATTCCCAACGGGGCCCTGCGCGGAGGACTCTGGTCTCGTGGCCGACACCACCGCTCCGACGAAGAGCCTCGCCGTTCCCCTCACCGCGTTCGCCGTCGGCGCCGTGGTCGCCGTCCTCGTGGGCGTGTTCGGGAAGATCCACGACCCGACGCTCCAGGGGACGACGACGCTGGGCTTCCGCACCGTCATCGACATGAAGGTCGTCCTGGCGACCGTCGTCGGCGTGCTCGCCGTGCTTCAGATCCTCGGTGGTCTCTGGATCTACGGCCGGCTCGGCCGCCCGGCGCCGGCCTGGGTCGGCCCCGCCCACCGCCTCTCCGGCGCGATCGCCGTCATCCTCGCCGTGTTCGTCGCCTACAGCTGCCTGTGGGCGCTCGGCCTCGAGAGCGGCACGCTCAAGGACGGTGAGCCGGTCGGGACCCGGACCGTCGTGCACGGGGTGCTCGGCTGCGCCGTCATGGGCGCGTTCGTCGTCAAGGCGGCCGCCGTCCGGTCGCGGCGCGCACCAGGATGGTTCCTGCCCCTGGCCGGTGGCCTGCTCTTCGCACTGTTGATCGCCGCGGTGCTGACCTCGGCCGGCTGGTACGTCAGCACTCGAGGCTGGCCGACGTCTGGCTAGAAGGGCATCGCGACGAACGGCGACGCGTAGTCGGTGTCGCTCGACAACGAGGCCTCGCCGTCGGCGGGGGAGACGCGGTTCCGCTCCGCCTCGAGGAACAGGCGCAGCAGCGAGACGTCGCCCGCCGTGGGGATGCCGGTGACCTCGTCGTGCGAAAGCACCCACGACACCGCGGCCGTGATGCGGTCCTGCTCGTCGAACGGCTCGTACCAGGTCGTATGCGTCTTCTCGGCGCCCTCGGGCCAGTTCCGGCGCGACCCGGTCTTGATGGTCATCAGCCCGGCGTCCTGCCGGCGGACCTCGTCGACCAGCGCCTGGTAGTCCGCGCGGTAGGCGTCATCGCGCCAGAGCACGGGGTTGAGCGGCGTCAGCACTGTCGCGAACGGGTACCGGCGCAGCGCCTCGAGGTGCGTGGCGGGTGCGGTCCAGCCGTGACCGGTGATGCCCACGGCGCCCACGAGACCCTCGTCCAGCGCCCGCGTAGCCGCGGCAAGCGCGCCGTCGGCGCCGGTCGCCAGGTCCAGCTCACCGAGGTCGCCGACCGCATGCAGCTGGATCAGGTCGACCCGGTCGGTCTGCAGCCGCTCGAGGGACGCGTTGATCTCGCGCCAGGCCGAGTCGCGGTCCCGCTGTCCGGTCTTGGTGGCCAGAAAGACCCGGTCCCGGATCTGCGGCATCCACGGCCCGAGCCGCAGCTCGGCGTCGCCGTAGCTCGCGGCGACGTCCAGGTGGTTGATGCCGCCGTCCAGGGCCTCCTGGATCGACCGGTCGGCGACGTCCTGGGTCACGTCGCTGAGTGCGGCCGCCCCGTAGATGAGCACTGAGCTGTCGTGGCCGAGACGTCCGAGCCTGCG
>NZ_DATBTV010000123.1:0-24137 GCF_036559105.1 Lapillicoccus sp.
CGACTCGCCGCCCGACTCGCCGCCGATGACCGCCAGGTCACCACCGACGGGCACGACCTCGTCCTCCTGGACCAGGATCTTCGAGAGGACACCGGCGGCCGGCGAGGGGATCTCGGTGTCGACCTTGTCGGTGGAGACCTCGAGCAGCGGCTCGTCGACCTCGACCGTGTCGCCCTCCGCCTTCAGCCAGCGCGTAACGGTGCCCTCCGTGACCGACTCGCCGAGCGCGGGCATCGTGACGGTCTGCCCGCCGGACGCACCGCCCGAACCTCCCGCGCCGTCCGCCCCCCCGCTCGACTGCTGCTGACCGGAGCCCTGGGCCTGGCTCTGCTCCGGCTCCGAGGTCTGCTCCGCGACCGGCTGCTCCGTGGACGGGGCCTCTGGCTCGGGCTGCTCTGGCTCGGGCGCCGACGCGTCCTGCGACTCGGCCGCGTCCTCCTCGGCCGCGTCGCCCTGAGCCGCCCCACTCTGCGCCTCGTCGCCACCGCCGGGCTCGCCGGAGCCACCGGCCGCGGCGCCCTCACCGATGACGGCCAGATCGGCGCCCACGGGAACGGTGTCGTCCTCCTGCACGAGGATCTCCTGCAGGGTGCCCGCGACCGGCGACGGGATCTCGGTGTCGACCTTGTCCGTCGAGACCTCGAGGAGCGGTTCGTCCACCTCGACGGAGTCGCCGATGTTCTTCAGCCAGCGGGTGACCGTCCCCTCGGTAACGGACTCACCCAGGGCCGGCATGGTCACGCGTTCGGACATGAGACGAACTCCTCAGAAGGCTGGATTGGCGACTGGCTTGGCGATCGGTCGGTGCGCACATTGTGGCCGAGCGGTCGGCCTCATGGGGACGTGCGGGTCAATGGGTGGTCAGGCATGGGCGTGCAACGGCTTCCCGGCGAGGGCGAGGTGCGCCTCGCCGAGGGCCTCGTTCTGGGTCGGGTGCGCATGGACCAGGCCGGCGACATCCGACGGGAATGCGTCCCAGTTGACGATGAGCTGCGCCTCGCCGACCTGTTCGCTCATCCGCGAGCCGATCATGTGCACCCCGACGACCGGGCCATCCTTCTCGCGGACGAGCTTGACGAAACCCTGCGTCTGGAGGATCTGGGACTTGCCGTTGCCGCCGAGGTTGTACTCGTAGGTCTCGACCTCCGGGTATGCCTCTCGGGCCTGCGTCTCGGTCAGCCCGACGGAGGCGATCTCGGGGTCGCAGTAGGTGACCCGCGGGATGCCGCGGTCCTCGACCGGCGCGGGGGAGAGGCCGGCGATCTCCTCGGCCACGAAGATTCCGTGCGCGAACCCCCGGTGCGCGAGCTGGAGCCCCGGGACGATGTCTCCCACCGCATACACGTGGGGCAGGTTGGTCCGGAGCCGCTCGTCGGTCGGGACCAGGCCGCGCTCGACGGTGACGCCGGCCTCCTCGTAGCCGAGCCCGTCCGTGCTCGGACCGCGGCCGACGGCGACGAGGAGCAGGTCCGCCTCGACCGAGCCGCCGCCCTCGAGCTCCACGGTCACGACGTCGCCCTCCTGCCGCGCTCCGGCGAACCGGACACCGGTGCGGAAGGCGATGCCGCGCTTGCGGAAGGCGCGCTGCAGCTGGGTCGAGATGGCCTCGTCCTCGGCCGCGACCAGCCGCGGCAGCGCCTCGACGATGGTCACCTCCGAGCCGAACGAGCGGAACACCGACGCGAACTCGACGCCGATGACCCCACCGCCCAGGACGACCACCCGGGCCGGGACGTGGTCGATGGTCAGCGCCTGGTCGCTGGTCATGATCCGACCGCCGATCTCCAGGCCGGGCAACGACTTCGCGTAGGAGCCGGTCGCCAGCACGACGTTGCGGCCGGTGATGCGGCGACCGTCGACATCGACGGTGTCGGGGCCACCGAGCCGGCCCGTGCCCTGGACGAACTCGATCGACCGCGACGCCACCAGGCCTTGGAGCCCCTTGTAGAGCCGCCCCACGACACCGTCCTTGTAGGCGTGCACGCCGCTCATCTCGACCGACTCGAAGGTCGACTTGACGCCGAACCGGCTGCCCTCACGGGCGGAGTCGGCCACCTCGGCGGCGTGGAGGAGGGCCTTGGTGGGGATGCAGCCGTTGTGCAGACACGTGCCGCCGAGCTTGCCCTTCTCGACGAGAGCGACCGAGAGTCCGAGCTCCGCGGCCCTCAGGGCACAGGCATACCCTCCGCTGCCACCCCCCAGGACGACGACGTCGTAGGGCGTGTCGGCATCAGCCGGCATGAGCGAGCTCCTTCGCAAGCGGGTACGTCAGCATCTTGTCACTGATGACGTATGCGGGTCCTCCCGGGTCTTCCGAGGTCAGCGCGTGAAGGCCTGCAGCGCCTCGCGCCGTGCGCGCGCCTGCAACCCCACGGCGTGGGACGGGTCGTCGAACCAGGCGAGCTTCGCGGCGCCGTCCGTCGGGTCGCCCTCGATGAAGTCCGGCAGGAGCGGGCTGGACGGGCCGAGGGCGCACCACATGGCGAAGCTCTCGGCGAAGTCCTCGACCGGGTGGGTGGCGGCGTACGCGTCGACGAACTGGTCGTGGTGCTTCTCGTAGAAGGCGTCGAAAGCGTCGGCCTGCTGCTGGTCGTCGGTGAGGTCGTCGGCCGTGGACCACTCGTCGAGCACGTCGTCGCCCCAAGTGTCGTCGATGTACGTCGCGAGCGTCGCCCGGTCCTTCAGACACCCTTCTCCCATGAAGATCCCCTGGCACGAGGACTCGTCCTGCCCGGTCATCTCGGCCCGGTTGAGGCTGAGCAGGTGACCGACCTCGTGGGCGACGTTGAACGTGACGTCGAGGTCGGTGGAGTTGTTGAGCGCGAGAGAGAGCCGCCAGTGGGCGCTCGCCTCGGTGCTGTTCGGCTGGGCGAACACCTCGCCGACGGCCGTGCCCGCGCTGACGTCCGCGTCGAAGACGAGGAGCTCGTCCACGTACTCGAGCACCTCCACGGGCGTGGCGGCGACCACGATGGCCCACAGCCGGCGGTCGCACTCGCGGACCGGCCCGGCAGCGTCCGCGGGTTCCAGCGTGCCGCTGTGCACGTCGTAGAGGCGCTGCAGCTCCGCACCGCTGCCGAGGTGGCTGAGATCGGAGCCGAACGGGTCGCCCGACGGGATGTGCGCCGAGGTCGGCGGGTTGTCGGCGACCAGGCAGGCATGGTCGAGGTGCAGCGCGCCCGCGGCCGCCGGAGCCGCCGATCCGGGGGTGCCGGTGCTGGGCGGCGGGGAGGTCGGCGCCGGTGTCGTGGTGGGCTTCGGAGTGGTCGCCGTCGGCGTCGGTCGCCCGACCGGCCGGTCCGCGGCGACGGGAGGCCGTACGGTGCCGTGGAGGAGCAGCAGAGCGATCGCGCCGTGGACGACCAGCGCGACGACGGACAGCCCCACGACGGCGACGAGCAGCCCGGATCCCCGGGGCTGCCAAAGGCCCTGCCCTCCCGGAGCAACCACCTGCGCAGGGTACCCTCAGCCATGCGTTTGTTCGGCCGGTTGCGCGGCAAGGCGAGCGGGGATCCGCGCCGGAGCGACGGTCCGAGCATGTCGGTGGACCACAAGGCGGTCCGCGACCACCTGCGCGGGTTCGCGACCACGCGCAGGGGCGTCGAGGCCTACGTCGAACCGGCCACGAACGTCACCGCCGAGAGCGTCGTCCTCGTCGCGACCGACGGTGAGTGGACCCGTCGCGCCGTCGGTTCGCGCAAGGCGGCCTTCGAGCTCGCGCGCTCGCTCGACATCCCCGTCTACGACGTCCTGCTGACCGGCTACCCGAAGCGGATGCGCGAGTGGAGCTCGCGCCAGCGGCGCGGCCAGGCCTGAACCGCGTGGCGCCCGGCGCGCACCGGATGACACAGTGGTTCGGAAGACACCGTGGGAGCGACGTCAACGTGACGTCGAGAGGTGACACGTCAGGAGCGTGAGATGCCGTCCAAGGGCACGTCCAAAGGGACCTCGAAGGGCAAGAAGAAGTCGTCCGGACCTTCCGAGGAGATGAAGGCGAAGTTCCGCGAAGCCTTGGACAAGAAGCACGCCCACGCCGGGATGGACGTCTCGGCAGACGGTGACGCACCGAAGGTCAACGAGGCGCACGGACCAGCGAAGGCGCAGCAGATGTTCCGCCGCAAGGCCGGCAGCTGACCCCTACCAGGTGACCCCACGACGTCTCCGCTCCGATACGCAGCGGGGACCCGACTAGCCTCGGCGGCATGGCCGACCTCAAGACCTCGCCACTGCACGAGCGTCACGTCGCCCTCGGGGCGAAGATGGCGGACTTCGGGGGATGGGACATGCCCATCGAGTACCCCGGCGGCGGGGTCGTCGCGGAGCACACCGCCGTGCGCGAGCGGGTCGGGATCTTCGACGTCAGCCACCTGGGCAAGGCGTCGGTGACCGGCCCCGGTGCCGTCGACTTCGTCAACGCCTGCCTCACCAACGACCTGCGCAAGATCGGGCCCGGCAAGGCGCAGTACACGATGTGCTGCGCCGAGTCCGGCGGGGTCGTCGACGACCTCATCCAGTACGTCCGTGCCGAGGACGACGTCTTCCTCATCCCCAACGCGGCCAACACCACGGAGGTCGTGCGACTGCTCGCGGAGGCGGCGCCCGAGGGGATCGACGTCGAGAACCTGCACGACGCATACGGGATCATCGCCGTGCAGGGACCGCAGGCGGACGAGGTGGTCCGAGCGCTGGGACTGCCGACCGAGCACGACTACATGGGGTTCGCCGTGGCCGACTGGGACGGCCGCCCGGTCATCGTGTGCCGGACCGGCTACACCGGCGAGCGCGGGTACGAGCTGGTACCGCGTTGGGAGGACTCCGTGGCGCTGTGGGACGCACTGACCGAGGCCATGGCTGCATACGACGGGCTGCCGTGCGGTCTCGGCGCGCGCGACACGCTGCGGACCGAGATGGGCTACCCCCTGCACGGGCAGGACCTGTCCCTCGACATCACGCCGGTACAAGCCCGCGCAGGCTGGGCGGTCGGCTGGAAGAAACCGGAGTTCTGGGGTCGTGAGGCCCTCGCCGCCGAGAAGGCGGCCGGCCCGGCGCGGCAGTCGTGGGGCCTGCTCGTCACCGGCCGCGGCATCCCGCGCCAGCACTGCACGGTCACCGTCGACGGGCGGCCGGTCGGCGAGGTGACGTCCGGGACGTTCTCGCCGACCTTGCGTCAGGGGATCGCCCTCGCCCTGCTCGAGCCGTCGGTAGGCCTGGGTGACGATGTCGTCATCGACGTCCGCGGCCGGGAGGTTGCCGCCACCGTGGTCAAGCCGCCGTTCGTCCAGGTGCAGACCCGGCAGGCCTGAGCCCGGTTCGACGGCGGGTCAGACCTCCTGGCCGCGTCGCCGGGCCGCCCACACGAGCGCGGCGACGCCGAGCAGCAGGATCACCAGTCCGACCCAGACGACGAGCGGGACACCCGATCCGCTCGCGGCGCCGGGTGCCGGTGCGGTCACCGGCCCGGCGGTCGCCGTGGGTGAGTACGGTGTCGCGCCCGGAGTCGTACCATCCGGCGGCTGGGTCTGGGCCGACGCCGACGCCGCGGCGGCGAGGGTCACCGGCGTGTCCGCGGCCTTCTGCTCCTCGGTGAGCGAGGCCACGGCACCGCCGCAGCCGGTCGCCGGGTAGCCGTTGATGCCGCAGACGAGTCCGGTGGTGCCGTTGCGCACCGCCGCGACGGCCGCCAGGACCTCGGCGCCCGTCGCCGCGGCCGGGACGACGGCGCACTCGGCCGCCACGTCGGGCGGTGTCGAGGTGCCGTCGCCGTCGACCGCTCGCCCGTAGTCGAGGACGACGGCGACCCGCTTCATCCCGGACTGCGCGTCGGTCGCGTCGCAGACCTGCTCGAACGTGGGCGTCACCCGCGGGGTACGCGGGGGAGTCCCGCTCTCCTCGGTGATGGCCCACCGCCAACCCTCCACGGACCCGTCGGTGGGGTTCGTCTCGCCGGACCCTTTCTGGGCGAACACCCAGGCACCGTTGGTGAGCTGGTAGTAGCCCCAGTACTGGAAGGTGGCCGCGTGCGCGGAGGTGGCGGTCAGCAGGCCGAGGACCAGCGCGGCGACGGCCGCGAGCGGCAGGACGCGACGGCTATGCGGGCGCGGGCGGGTCATGCGACGAACCTCTCACGCCGGGTCGACCGGCAGAGTATGCGTAGCATCGGCACCATGAGCGGGAACTGGTCCTGGGAGCTCCTCGACGCGCAGCGCCACCCCGTCACCGACACCGCGGCCGGGGGCACGTTCCCCTCGCAGAGCGAGGCGGAGTCCTGGCTCGGTGAGGAGTGGCGCGACCTGCTCGACGCCGGCGTGGACGCCGTCACCCTGCGGGAGGGCGACACGGTCGTCTACGGACCGATGAGCCTCCAGCCGATGCAGTGACGTCGCTGACGCGCCGTCGCGCCCCGGTGAAAAGCGGTTGCCGCGGTGTCGGGGAGCCCGCATAGCCTTTCCGGGTACGCGCAGGAGACAGGGATGTTGGCGGTGTCGTCGCCCTCAGACCATCTCGGCCGCCGCACCCGATGACTTCAGCGAGACGACGGGGTCTCACCCGCATGAGCCCGAGCCTGACGATCGAAGGACCCGACGTGACCCCCTCCACCGACCACCGGACGGCGACGTCCACGCACCCGGACGCCACCGGCATCCTGCGGGTCCTCGTGGGCGCCACGTTCGTGGTGATCCTCAACGAGACCATCATGGTCAACGCGATCCCGCGGCTCATGCACGACTTCGACATCACCGCGCGGGCCGCGCAGTGGCTCTCGACAGCGTTCATGCTGACCCTGGCCGTCGTCATCCCGATGACCGGCTGGTTCCTGCAGCGCGTCACCACCCGTCGGGCGTTCACGGTGGCGCTCGGGCTGTTCATCACCGGCACGGTCCTTGCGACCGCGGCGTGGAGCTTCCCCGTACTGCTCGCGGCCCGGATCGTCCAGGCCAGCGGCACCGCCGTGATGATGCCGCTGCTGATGACGACGCTGATGACCATCGTGGCCCCGAGCGAACGCGGCAAGGTCATGGGCAACGTCACCCTCGCCATGGCCGTCGCGCCCGCCCTCGGCCCGGCCGTGTCCGGAGTCCTTCTCCAGCTGGGCTCGTGGCGCTGGATCTTCGCCGTCGTCGTCCCGATCGCGGCCGGCATGCTCGTCATCGGTCTGCGCAAGCTGGTCAACGTCGGCGAACCGAAGCCCGGCGGGATCGACTGGGTCAGCGTCGTGCTCTCGGCGCTCGGGTTCGGCACGTTCGTCTACGGGCTGAGCCAGATCGGCGTGGACACGCGGGAGGTCGGCGGCCTGCCCGCCGTACCGACCCTGGTCGTCGGGGCGCTCCTCATCGTGGTGTTCGGGTGGCGTCAGCTGCGGCTGCAGCGCACCGGTACCCCGCTGCTCGACCTGCGCACCCTGGGTTACCGCACCTTCGCGATCGCGCTGGCGCTCATGTGCCTGGCCTTCATGGCGCTGATGGGCGTGATGATCACTCTGCCGCTGTTCCTCCAGAGCGTCTCCGGCATGACGCCCCTCACCACCGGGCTGCTCCTCATGCCCGGCGGGCTGGTGATGGGCCTGCTCGGCCCCCGGGTCGGCGCCCTGTTCGACGAGTACGGCGCGCGGGTGCTCGTCGTGCCGGGGTCGGCGCTGCTGCTCGGCGTGCTCGCGGGGTTCGCGACAATCGGTACTTCGTCCCCGGCCTGGTGGCTGCTCACCCTCCACGTGCTGATGAGTGTCGCGTTCGCGCTGATCTTCACCCCGGTCTTCACGACCGGCCTCGGCGCCCTGCCGCCGCACCTCTACCCGCACGGCAGCGCCGTGCTCGGCACCCTGCAGCAGGTCGCCGCGGCGATCGGCACCGCGGTCGTCGTGACCATCCTCTCGGTGCGGTCGGCGACCCTGGTGTCGTCCGGCTCCGACCCGGTCTCGGCGCTGAGCGGCGGGATCCAGCTCGGGATGGTCTTCGCGGCCGTCACCGGAGTCGCGGTGCTGGTCCTCGCGTTCTTCATGCCCGGTCGCGAGTCGGCCGGCCAGGGCCACGGACCGGAGCTCGAGGGCGAGGACGCGCCCCAGGACTACGACGCCGACCGGCCGGTCGCCGTATGACCCGATGTGGCCTCGACGCCGTCCGGGTGGCCGGGACCTCCCGGCGCCGGTCGGGCTGCGGACGACGGCACGGGTATGCGTCGCCGCGACCGGTGGCCGCAGGTCGCCACGACCCGGGATCGGTGGTCCACGGGTGTCGCCCGGCCCCGTATGCGGTGGGCGCCACCGTCCGCTGGCGGGGTCGCCCAGTCTGACGACCGACGGGCCGCGCGACGGCTCGGGCGTGCCGTGCGAGGGTTCGAGGTGGCCGCGTCGTGAATCAGGCTCCGGTTCGGCGTCCGGGTGGGCCGGTCGACTGGCAGTCGAGCACCTTGGCTGGCGGTTCACCGACTCCGTCCGCGGCTCGACTGGCAGTCGGGCACCTTGAGTGGTGTTCCACCGGCAGCCGAGCCGCTTGACTGGCAGTCGATGACGAGGACCGGACGGGAACAGGACGGGGACCGGACGGTGAGGACGCGCATACCGGGGTGGGTAGCCTCCGCGACATGCCCCTTCCCGAACACCTCGCCGCCACCCTCTCGGCCGAGGTCGCCGACGCTCAGCGCAGCTGGCGCACGCCCGGACTCTCCGTCGGGGTCGCCCGGGAGGGTGAGCTGGCCTGGTCGAGCCACGTCGGCCTGGCTCGGCTCGACCCGCCCACACCGGCGCACGACGACACCCAGGTGATGATCGGCTCGATCACCAAGAGCTTCACCGCGGTGCTGGTCATGCAGCTGCGCGACGAGGGCCGGCTCGACCTCGAGGACCCGCTCGGCACCTGGCTGCCCGAGTCGCGGCACGCCAGCCTGACCGTTCGTCGGCTGCTCAGCCACACCTCGGGCCTGCAGCGCGAGCCGGTCGGACATCTGTGGGAGGACCTCGACGCGCCGGACGTCGACCGCCTCGTCGCCGAGCTCGAGGACGCGGAGCAGGTGCTCCCGCCCCACCACGCCTTCCACTACTCCAACCTCGCGTTCGCCCTGCTCGGCCAGGTCGTCGAACGCCTGCGTGAGCAGCCGTGGGAGGAGGTGCTGCGCGAACGCGTGCTGACCCCGCTCGGGATGAGCCGCACCGGCCTGACCCCGTCGGCCGACCACGCATACGGCTTCCAGGTCGACCCGTTCGCCGGCACCGCGACCCGTGAACCCCGGCTGGAGCTGCGCGCGACGGCCCCGCTCGGAGGGCTCTGGTCGACGGTCGCCGACATGGCGCGCTACGCGACGTTCCTCGCCCAGCCGGACCCTCGCGTGCTCCGGCCCCAGACGCTGGACGAGATGTGCCGGCCGTTGGTCATGATCGACCTGGAGAGCTGGCGCGCGGGCTACGGGCTGGGCTACGAGCTGGTCCGCAGCGGCGACCGGGTCCACGTCGGTCATCGCGGAGCGATGCCCGGGTTCCTCTCGGGGCTACGGGTCAACCGCACCAACCGCGTGGGTGTCTTCGTCGTCGCGACGTCGACCGCCGGCGCCGAGGCCGGCCCCCTCGCGACCCGGCTGCTGGACTGCGTCCTCGACGCCCTGCCCCGGATCGAGTCGGCCTGGGTCCCCGAACGGCCTCAGCCCGACCTCGACGAGCTGCTCGGCCCGTGGTGGAGCGAGGGCGAGGAGCTGGTCCTCGAGGTCCGCGAGGGTGAGCTCTGGATGCGGGTCGTGGCCGGGACGCCGCGGGACGAGACGCGGTTCGTGCGGGAGGACGTGGCGACCTTCCGGGCCGTCGCCGGACGCGAGCAGGGCGAACGCCTCGAGCTGGTCCGCGGCGCGGACGGCACCCTGGCCAAGCTGTACTTCGCGACGTACGCCGTGACGCGCACCCCGAAGGCGTTCGCCGACCTCGGCTGAGCAGGCCGACGCTGGGTGACTACGTGGGGTAGTCGCCCCGCTTGACCTGCGGCTTGGGCATCCGGGTCGGGCGCAGCTGGAAGGCCCGCATCACGGCGTACATCAGCGCGCCCTGGGGCACCTTGCCGACGCCGAACTTGGCGACGAGGCGGGACTTGATCCGCCGCCACATGAGCACCGCGTCGATGATCGCCACGGCGATGAGGCCGTAGGTGAGGAAGAAGACGGTCATCAGCGCCCAGCTGGTGCGCAGGAACGACAGGGCCAGCACGATGACCATGATCGGCAGGACGATCTCGCCGACACTCCACCGGGCGTCGATGTAGTCGCGGATGTAGCGGCGCTCCGGGCCCTTGTCACGCGCCGGCAGCCCGGCGTCGTCACCGGTGACCATCGCCGTCCGTTGGCGGGCCAGCGCCTCGCGCCGCTTCTCCTTGTCGCGCTCCTTGGCCACCTTGCGGTCGGTCACGACCAGCGGCTGCTTCCGGGCCGCCTCCTGGTCGCGTCGCTTCGGAGTCGGACGGTTCTTCGCGCCCGGCCGCTCGTCCTGGACGGTGGTCGTCGCGGCCAACTCGTCGTTGAGGGTCTTCTGCTGCCAGGGCATACGCACCCCCACAGGGTATGCCGTCGCCCGGGTCACGGGCGCCGCTAGAGTCGCCGCCGTGGCTGACGACGTCCTCACTCCCGACCAGATCGAGCAGATCAAGCAACGGGTGACCGCCCTGATGCCGGCGGTGCGTCTCGACCTGGACACCTTGGTCCGGATCCCCAGCGTCTCGCTCGACGCCTTCGACCAGCAGCACGTCGAGGACAGCGCGAACGCGGTCGCCGGACTGCTGCGCTCCGAAGGTCTCGAGGTCGAGATCGTCCGCGAGGGCGGTCGGCCGGCGGTGATCGGCCACCTCGACGGCCCACCCGGGTCGCCCACGATCACGCTCTACGCCCACCACGACGTGCAGCCACCAGGGGACGAAGCCCTGTGGGACTCGCCGCCGTTCGAACCGACCGAACGGGGCGGTCGCCTCTACGGCCGCGGGGCGGCCGACGACAAGGCGGGGGTCATGGCCCACATCGCGGCCCTGCGCGCGTTCCCGGACGGGCCGCCGGTCGGCGTCACGGTCTTCGTCGAGGGTGAGGAGGAGGTCGGCAGCGACTCGCTGCTGGCGATCCTCGAGCGGCACAGCGAGAAGCTGCGTGCGGACGCGATCGTCCTGGCCGACTCCGGCAACTGGGACATCGGTGAACCGGCGCTCACGGTCACCCTGCGGGGACTCATCCGGGTCGTCGTGACGATCACCACCCTGGACCACGGCGTCCACTCGGGGATGTTCGGCGGGGCGGTACCGGATGCCATCACTACCCTGATCCGCCTCATCGCCACCCTCCACGACGCCGACGGCACCCTGGCCGTCGAGGGCCTCAAGTCGGGGGAGGCGTCCGACCTCGACTACTCGGAGGAGCGCCTCCGCCTCGAGTCCGGACTGCTCGACGGGGTCCAGACGATCGGGTCGGGCTCGATCCTCACCCGGCTCTGGAACAAGCCGTCGCTGACGACGATCGGGTTCAACGCGCCGACCGTCGAGCGGTCGTCCAACACGCTGGTCCCCTCGGCCTCGGCCAAGCTGTCCATGCGCATCGCCCCCGACGAGGACACCCGGGAGGCCTACGCGCTGCTCAAGGCACACCTCGAGAAGCACCTCCCGTGGGGCGCGCGGATGGAGCTCACCCTCGACGACGAAGGCCCCGGGTTCGACGCCGACGCGAACGGCCCGGTCTACGACCAGGCCCGCGCCGCCTTCACCGACGCGTGGGGTGTCGAGCCCGTCGACATCGGCGCCGGTGGGTCGATCCCGTTCGTCGCACGGTTCGCCGAGGTCTTTCCCGACGCCGCGATTCTCGTGACCGGCGTCGAGGACCCCGATGGCCGCGCTCACGGGGCCAATGAGTCGCTGCACCTGGGTGAGTTCGAGCGGGTGTGCCAGGCCGAGGCGCTGCTGCTGGCTCGACTCGGAGCCATGACCCGGTGAACGCCATGTCGACCGACCGGGAGCACGACCTCGTCGTCTTCGGCGCCACCGGCTTCGCTGGCCGCCTGCTCGCCGCCTACCTCGCCCGACAGGCACCAGCCGGCATGCGGGTTGCACTCGCCGGTCGCTCGCGCGAGCGGCTTGAGAAGGTGCGGTCAGACCTCCCCGCCGGCGGTCGCGACTGGCCCCTCGTCGTCTGCGACGCGACCGACCCCGCCCAGGTCACCGACCTCGCCGGGTCGACGCGGGTCGTCGTCACCACCGTCGGTCCGTATGCGCGCTACGGGCTCCCGCTGGTCCGGGCCTGCGCGGAGGCCGGAACGCACTATGCCGACCTGACCGGTGAGGTGCTCTTCGTCCGCGACGCCGTCGACGCGGCCCACGAGACTGCCGAGCGCACGGGCGCCCGCATCGTCACGGCCTGCGGGTTCGACTCGATCCCGTCGGACCTCGGCGTCCACCTTCTTCACCGGGAGGCGGACCGCCTGGGCCTCGGGGGACTGGGTGACACGACGTTGCTCGTCACGCAGTTCAGCGGCGGGTTCAGCGGCGGCACGATCGACACGATGCGCTCCCAGCTGGAGGCGCTGGAAGCCGACCCGTCGCGGCGACGGGTGGTGTTCGACCCGTTTGCCCTGAGCACCGACCGGGCCGCCGAGCCGGACCGCTCGGGGCAGCGCGACGCGATGTACGTCTACCGCGACGCGACCACCGGCCGGTGGACGGCGCCGTGGGTGATGGCGTCCTACAACTCCCGCATCGTCCGCCGCAGCGACTCCCTGCTCGACCACGCCTACGGGCCCGCGTTCCGGTACCGCGAGGCGGTCGGGTTCGGGCGAGGCACGGAGGCGCGGCTGCAGGCATACGGGCTGGCCGCCGGCCTGGGGACCGCGTTGGCCGCGATGTCGAACCGCTACACCCGGTCCGTCGCCGACCGACTGCTGCCGTCACCGGGCGACGGTCCCGGCGAGAAGGCCCGCGCCGAGGGGCACTTTCGGGTCGAGCTCCGCACCACGACCGAGTCCGGACGGCGGCTCCTCGCGGTGGTCGCGGCCAAGGGCGACCCCGGGTATGCGGCGACGGCGGTCATGCTCGGCGAGTCGGCCCTGTGCCTCACCGCCGACCCGCTGGAGTCGGGCGGGGGAGTGCTGACGCCGGCGGTGGCCATGGGCGACGCCCTCGTGGAGCGGCTCCGCATCGCGGGGATGACGCTGACCGTGGGAAAGGACTGACACCGAATGCATCCCACCGGTGTCACCGCCAACCTGCCCGCCACCGACCTGGAGGAGGCGCGCGCCTTCTACATGGACTACCTCGGCCTCAGCGTCGAGGAGATGAACCTCGGCTGGGTGGCCCGGTTCAGCACGCCCGACGGGCGGGCGTCGGTGCAGGTCGTGACCCGGGACGAGTCCGCACCGGTCGACTCGCAGCTGTCCGTCCACGTCGGCGACGAGGTCGAGGAGGCCTACGCCGAGGCACAGCGGCGCGGGTACGAGATCGTCCACCCGCTGACCACCGAACCCTGGGGGGTCCGGCGGTTCTTCGTCCGGGCGCCGAACGGCACCGTCATCAACGTGGTGAGCCACTCCGACGACTGAGGCCGCCGACTAGTCCTGCTGGTATCCCCGGTAGAGGCCGGTCCGCAGCTCGATCGCATACTCCCTGGCCTCCGGCATACCGGACGCCGCGGCGATCGCGATCTCAGTGTCGATGTCGAACGGCACCCGCACGAACTGGATCCCGAACGGCGCCGGATCGAGCGAGTCCGGGACGCCCTCGAGAACCACGTAGGAGGCGGTCGTCGCGTCGAGCGGGTTCCCGACGCTGCCGACGTTGACCAGGGTCTGGTTGTCGTCGCCCTCGAGATAGGTGCCGTGGATGTCGCCGTAGAGGACGCAGGACGGCTCCGGCCCGTCAGCGGTGTGCTCCGAGTTGACGAACATGCCCGCGTACTGCTCCGGCGTGTGCCGGTAGGACACCCGGCTGAACACCCCTTGCGGCGAGGCGTGAAGCATTCGGATACGCCGGCCGCTGAGGACGAGGTCGTGGCAGAACGGCAACCCCGCGAGCCAGTCCTGCTGGTCGGGCTCTAGCTGGTTCCACCACCACGCCGCCGCCCCGTCGACGCCGGCACTGAGGAACGCCTCCCAGTTGCCCTGGACCGTCGCCTCGCAGCGCTCCCGCGTCAGCCGCACGCAGGCCGCTCCCTGCGGTCCCTTGCCCACGACGTCACCGAGGTTGACGATCCGCCGGATGCCGCGCGCGTCGATGTCCGCGAGGACCGCTTGGTATGCGGTGAGGTTGCCGTGGACGTCGGAAAGGACGGCCACCCGGTCGAGTGCCGTCATCAGTCCTTCGCGGTCTCGCCGGGCAGGGCGAGCATCTGGTCGAGGGCGATCCGGGACCAGTGCGCGACGTCGGGGTCGACCCGGATCGGGTTGACGACGCGGCCGTCCACCAGCGACTCGAGCGCCCAGACGAGGTGCGGCAGGTCGATCCGGTTCATCGTCGAGCAGTAGCAGACGTTCTTCTCGAGGAAGGCGATCGTCTGGTTCGGGTACATCTCGCGGAGCCGGTTCACGAGGTTGAGCTCGGTGCCGACCACCCAGGACGTGCCGTCCGGAGCCGCCCCGATGGTCTTGATGATCCGCTCGGTGGAGCCGATCTCATCCGCCCGCTCGCAGACGTCGTAGCGGCACTCGGGGTGGACGATCACCCTGACACCGGGGATGTCGCGACGCGCCTGCTCGACCGCCTCGACGGTGAAGCGGCCGTGCACCGAGCAGTGCCCGCGCCAGAGGATCATCCGGGCCCGCTCCAGCTGCTCCCGGGTCACGCCTCCGTGCGGCTTGTGCGGGTCCCAGAGGACGCACTCGTCGAGGGACAGGCCGAGCTCGCGGACCGCGGTGTTGCGGCCGAGGTGCTGGTCGGGCAGGAACAGCACCTTGCCGGTGCCGTCGACGCCACCGGTCTGGTCGAAGGCCCAGCGCAGCGCCGTCTTCGCGTTGGACGACGTGCAGATCGTCCCGCCGTGCCGGCCGGTGAACGCCTTGATCGCCGCCGACGAGTTCATGTAGGTGACCGGACGGACGATCCGGGCGATGCCGTCGCCGAACACGTCGAGCAGCTCGTCCCACGCGTCCTCGACCTGACCGATGCCGGCCATGTCGGCCATCGAGCAGCCGGCCGCGAGGTCGGGAAGGATCACCGTCTGGTCGTTCGAGGTGAGGATGTCGGCCGACTCGGCCATGAAGTGGACGCCGCAGAAGACGATGTACGGCGAGTCCGGTCGCGCGGCCGCCTGCTGCGCCAGCTTGAAGCTGTCGCCGGTCACGTCGGCGAACTCGATGACCTCGTCACGCTGGTAGTGGTGACCGAGCACGAACACGGTGTCGCCCAGCGCGGCCTTGGCCTTGCGAGCACGGGCGACCAGTCCGGGATCGGATGGGGCGGGCAGATCGCCGGGGCACTCGACGCCGCGCTCGGAGTCCAGGTCGCGGCCCTGACCGAGCACGAGAAGCGGCATCAGCGAGGGGCGGGGGTGGGCGCCTTCGCGTGCGATCGTCGTCACGACCCGATCGTATGCCGGGGCGGGTTACCGGTTCGCCAGCCCGTCGAGCCGCAAGGTGTTCGACTCGTCACGGTGTGCCCGGTGTGCCCGGTGCGACCGCCTCGTCGGACTGGGTCTCCGCGCCGACCCAGCGGCGTCAGCGCGTCCCGCCATGGCTGCTCCCGGAACGACGTCACGGGGTCATGTCGCGGGTCAGGTCGCGGGTCATGTCGCGACCGAGGTGGTGATCACGACCGCCAGCGCGACATGACCCGCGACATGAGGTCCAGGGACCAGGCTGAAGCCGCACCGTGAGGCTCAGGGTGCGGTAGGGGTCGTCTGGGCAGCACCAGACGCACTCCGACCTGCGCTCCGCCCGCGCGACCGGACTCAGATCTTTGTCGGGTTTGGCCCCCGGGACGCCGAGAACCGACAGACATCTCAGTTCGGACGCGGCCAGCGGGCCTGCCAGCATGACGGTATGCGCGTCGTCCTCGCCCCGACCCGGTTCGCCGGGACGCTGACCGCTCAGGAGGCAGCGATGGCGATGGCCCGCGGGTGGTCCGTCGCGGCGCCGCACGACGACCTCGTGCTGGCGCCCATGTCGGACGGCGGCCCCGGGTTCCTCGACGTGCTCGGGGACGCCCTCGGTGGCCAGACGCTGGCGGCCACGATCGAGGACCCGACGGGTCGCGCCGTGCCGGCCGGGGTGCTCCTGGTCGACGACGACGGGACCCGGACCGCCTACGTCGAGGCCGCGCAGGCCTGCGGGCCGGACCTGGTCGGCGCGGACCACCGCGACCCGGCGCATACCTCCTCCTTCGGTGTGGGCCAGCTGCTCCTCCTGGCCCTCTCCACCGAACCGCGCCGAATCGTCGTGGGCGTCGCCGGCTCCGCGGTGCACGACGCAGGCGCGGGGATGCTCGCGGCGCTCGGTGCGGGGGAGCGCGACGTCCTCGGCGCGGGCGGCCTCGCTCTCCAGCAGGCGACGACCGGTCACCTCCCCGGCCTGACCTCAGTCGTCCATCGCTTTCGGGCCGTCGAGCTGGTCCTGGCGACGTCGGCGACGTTGCCGCTGCTCGGCTTCCAGGGCGCGAGCGCCGTCGAGGCCGAGGGTCGTGGTGCCACCAGGGAACAGGCGCAGGCCCTCGAGGCGGCCTTCGGCCAGTGGGTGGACGTCGTCACGCGGGTGCTTCCTCAACCGCGCGACCTGCTCGGGGGCGGTGCCCGGCGCATCGACAAGGAGTCCGGGGCCGGCGCCGCCGGCGGCATCGGCTTCGCGCTGCTCCTGCTCGGGGCTCGCCGAGCGGACGGGGCCCAGTACGTCGCCCAGCAGATCGGTCTGCCCGCGCTCGTCGCCGGCGCGGATCTCGTCGTCACGGGGGAAGGCACCTACGACTGGCGGAGTCTGCGCGACTCCGCGCCGTCGGCGGTGTCCGAGCTGGCCATGGCCGCCGGCGTACCCGCCGTCGCCCTGGCCGGACAGGTGCGCGTCGGTCGCCGGGAGGCCATGACCGCGGGGCTCTCGGGCGCCTACGCCGTCTGCGACCGCCCCGAGGACGTCCCCGGCGCCCTCGCCGACCCGGTGGGCACGCTGGAGGCCCGCGCCGCGCGCGTGGCGGCGACCTGGTCACCATCGCCCGAGGGCACGGCTTAGACTGGAGCGGTCCTCGGGAACACATCTGGGGACAGCGCGGTTGTGGCAGTTACGCCCGACTTCCCCCGCACACCCGAAGGAACCCACGGATGAGCGTCCAGGACCAGACCACCCAGCAGACCGACACTCACGGTGTCGTCCTCACCGGCGTCGCCGCCTCCAAGGTCAAGAGCCTCCTCGAGCAGGAGGGCCGCGACGACCTACGCCTGCGCGTCGGCGTCCAGCCCGGCGGCTGCTCCGGGCTGATCTACCAGCTGTACTTCGACGAGCGCACGCTCGACGGTGACCTGGTGCGCGACTTCGAGGGCGTCGAGGTGGTCGTCGACCGGATGAGCGCCCCCTACCTCCTCGGCGCGACCATCGACTTCGCCGACACCATCGAGAAGCAGGGGTTCACCATCGACAACCCCAACGCGGGCAGCTCGTGCGCCTGCGGCGACAGCTTCAGCTGATCCCTGCACCAGCAGGCACCCGTCGGGGTGACATCGGCCGGCTTCCCGGCCTCGATGTCACCCCGACGTGCATGTCCGGGGTAGGTTGCCGCCCGTGAAGATCGCGGTCACCGGGTCCATTGCGACCGACCACCTCATGACCTTCCGGGGTCGCTTCCGTGACTCCCTCGTGGTCGAGCAGCTCGACAAGATCTCGCTCTCCTTCCTCGCGGACGAGCTGGAGATCCGGCGCGGCGGCGTGGCGGCCAACATCGCCTTCGGTATGGCGAACCTCGGCCAGCGGCCGATCCTCGTCGGCTCGGTGGGCGAGGACTTCGGCGACTACCGGTCCTGGCTGGAGCGTCACGGGGTGGACTGCGAGTCGGTCCACGTCAGCGACACCCGGCACACGGCGCGGTTCGTCTGCACGACCGACGACGACATGGCCCAGATCGCGACGTTCTACGCCGGCGCGATGTCCGACGCGCGGCTCATCGAGCTGAACCCGATCGCCCAGCGCGTCGGCGGGCTCGACCTCGTCCTCGTCGGCGCGAACGACCCCGAGGCGATGCTCCGGCACACCCAGGAGTGCCGCACCCGGGGCATCCCCTTCATCGCTGACCCGTCGCAGCAGCTGGCGTTCGCCGACGGCCCGGAGATCCGCCGCCTGGTCGACGGCGCCGCATACCTCTTCACGAACGAGTACGAGGCGCACCTCACCGAGCAGAAGACCGGCTGGTCCGCGGACGAGATCACCCGTCGGGTCGACGTCCGGGTCATCACGCGGGGCAGTGAGGGAGTGACCATCCACCGCAAGGGGGAGGACGTCATCTCGGTGTCGGTAGCACGGGAGGTCCGCAAGGCCGACCCGACCGGCGTCGGCGACGCGTTCCGGGCCGGGTTCCTCACCGGCCTCTCCGGTGGCCTGGACCTCCGGCGCTGCGCCGAGCTGGGCTCGATGCTCGCGACCTACGTCATCGAGACAGTGGGGACGCAGGAGTACCAGTTGCGTCAGGAGCACTTCCTGTCGCGGCTCGCGGACGCCTACGGAGCCGACTCCGCCGACGAGATCAGCCCGGTGGTCGCCTGCCGGCACGGCTGACCGCCGTGCCCACGGTCCCGCCGCCGTCCCGGTACGTCTTCGACGCCACCGGGGCGGACCAGGGGGAGGACCTCGTCGGGGTCGGCGCCGACCTGGCACCGGGCACGGTGCTCGAGGCGTACGCGCGTGGCCTGTTCCCGATGGGCCTCGGCGCCGCCGGGGCGTCCCCGATCGGGTGGTGGTCCCCGGACCCGCGCGGGATCCTGCGTCCGCGGGACCACCACGTGAGTCGGTCGCTGCGGCGGTCGATGCGGCACTTCGAGGTATGCGTGGACACCGACTTCGCGGGGGTGGTCGCCGGCTGCGCCGACCCGTCGCGTACCGGTCGGTGGATCACGCCCGAGATCGTCGAGGCCTACACCGAGCTGCACCGGATGGGGTGGGCGCACTCGGTCGAGGTGCGCCAGGACGGCCGGTTGGTGGGTGGGCTGTACGGGATCGCGATCGGTGGCCTGTTCGCGGGGGAGTCGATGTTCCACACGGCGACCGACGCGTCCAAGGCGGCGGTCACCGGGATGGTGGACATCGTGGCCGCCGACGGCGACCCGCGACGCCTCGTCGACGTGCAGTGGCGCACGCCGCACCTGGCGACGCTGGGTGTCACCGAGGTGCCCCGGTCCGCGTACCTACAGCTGCTGGCCGACGCTCTGACCGCCCCGCTGCCCGAACCCTTCCGCTGACGTCTCCGCACGTACGGACCTTCCGGCGGACAGCCCGGACTTCCGGCGCCCAAGGTCCGCTCGTGCGGAGCTAGGTGCGGACGAGGTATGCGGTGTGCTCCGGCTCGTCGGTGATCTCGACCAGCTCGTGACCCCGCATCCGGCAGAACGCGGCCACGTCGGAGCGCGCCGCCGGGTCGGTCGCCAGGAGCCGCACCAGCGACCCTTCCGGCCGGTCGCGGATCGCCGCGGCGAGCCGGACCACCGGGACCGGGCACCTGAGGCCCCGGGCGTCCACCTCGACGACCTCGACGCGTTCGTCCGCCTCGCGTTCGGCGCTCACAGCCGGTCGGTCCCCAGCTGCGCCCGCACGGCGGCGACCGCGCCGGGGAGCTCGTCGCAGAACGCCCGGACCCCGGCCGCTCGAGCCGCCTCACCACCTGGAACCGCGGCCGCCAACGGGAGCGTCACCCGTACGTTTCCGTGGGTCAGGACGCCCATCGCGGCGAGCACGTGGCTGGGTTCCAGCGTGGAGGCCGTGCACGCCGACCCGGACGCCACCGCGAAGCCGCGCCGGTCGAGCTCATGGACCAGCGCCTCGCCGTCGACGAACAGGCACGAGAACGTCACGACATGAGGCAGCCGGTCGACCGGGTCGCCCACCACCATCGTGTCCGGAACGCGGGCCGCCGCCGTGCGGACCTGCTCCACGAGCTCACGCGCGCTGATCGACTCATCGACGGGGTCCGCGGTCGTCGCGAGCCACGCCTCCGCCGCCGCGAGTACCAGGGGCACCACCGGCTCCGCGTCGGTCCGTCCGAACTCGGCCTCGCTCGTCGCTCCCGGGCGTCGCCACCGCGTGCGCTCCGGCACGACGAGCACCCCGACGCCGGCCGGCCCGCCCCACGACCGGGCGTCGCCGACGAGCACGTCGTAGGCCTCGGGCACCGCGTCGCGTCCCAGCCCGGCCTGAGAGTCCACGACGAGCGGTACGCCTCGGGCCCGGCAGGCCTCCCACACGGCCGCCAGGGGCTGACGGGTGCCCACCTCTCCGTTCGCGCTCTGGAGCGCGGCGACCACCGTGCCGGGCTCCGCGAGGGCGGTTTCCCAGGCGGGCAACAGCACCCGCCCGGACACGTCCACCGCCACCTCGTCCAGCAGCTGCGGCGAGTCGGAACCCGCCGCCAGCGCCCGACCGGGGACGAGCACCGCGGAGTGCTCGACCGCCCCGGCGACCGTCCGCATACCGCGCCGGCGACCCGCATACCGGATGCCGTCGATCCCCGCTGCCAGCGCGACCGGGCCGCTCGGCAGGAAGCTGACCTCGGGCGGCCGTACCCCGAGCCCCGACGCGACCGCCTCGCGGGCGTCGTCGAGGAGGCGCCGGGCCTGGCGGCCCTCCGCGTAGAGCCGTCGCGGGTCGGCCCATCCCGCGTCCAGCGCCGCCACGAGAACCTCGCGAGCGGCGGGGACCAAGGGCGCGGTGGCCCCGTCGAGCAGGACCCGCGCCCGGCTCGTCCCGGGGGGTCCCGAAAGCGTCGACACGCCTGTCACGTTAGCCTCACCAGCGACGCGACCCAGCCATGATTCTGGGGGGCCACGCAGTAGGGTGACGACGTACGCTGAGGTCACCGATTCGCGTCCTTGTGGTTCCGCCGACCCGGAAGGTTCCCCGTTGCGCAAGCACCTACGACCGACCGCGCGCCAGACGCGTCGGGGGCTCACCCTCACCGGCCTGTTCGTCGCGGCGTCGGTCTTCCTCAGCGGGTGTGCCAGCAACGGCACCGCGTCGAGCGGATGGCTTCCGCAGGGGACCAACGGCGGCGAGGTCACCAACAACACGGGCCGGGTCACCAACCTCTGGGTGGGCACCTGGATCGCCGCCCTGGCCGTCGGCCTGATCGTCTGGGGCCTGACCGTCTGGGTGATGGTCGCCTACCGCCGGAAGAAGACCGACGTCGGCCTGCCGCCTCAGCTGCGGTACAACGTGCCGATCGAGATGCTCTACACGATCGTCCCCGTGCTCATGGTTGGTGTGCTCTTCTACTACACCGCGCGCGACGAGTCGGCTCTGCTGGACGTCTCCGCCAAGCCCGACGTCACCATCAACGTCGTGGCCAAGCAGTGGAGCTGGGACTTCAACTACGTCGATGCCAACGTCTACGAGTCGGGTGTCCAGGTCGAGCTCGACAAGAGCACCGGCGAGCCGCTGAACCAGCAGCCGGTCCTGGTCCTCCCGGTCAACAAGCGTGTCGAGTTCGTCCTCAACGCTCGTGACGTCATCCACTCGTTCTGGGTCCCGGCGTTCCTGCAGAAGCTCGACGTGATCCCCGGCAAGACCAACCGGTTCCAGGTCGTTCCGTTGCAGGAGGGCACCTTCCAGGGCAAGTGCGCCGAGCTGTGCGGCGCCTACCACTCTCAGATGCTCTTCCAGGTCAAGGTCGTGTCCCAGGGGGCCTACGACGCCGAGATCGCGCGGTTGAAGTCTCTCGGCCAGACCGGCCAGTTGCCCAACACTCTCAGCCGCGAGCCGGTACTGCCCGCGGACCAGAAACTCGTCCCCTCAGCCTCCGGGAGCTAGAGATGGCCGCCACGACGACGACGCCGAGCGGGTCGACGCTCGAGTACTCCACCGGTGAACGGACCTACCGGCGCCCCAAGCTCCTGCCCGGCCAGACGGTCATCAAGTACATCACCACCACCGACCACAAGGTCATCGGCAACCTCTACTTCATCACCTCGTTCGTGTGGTTCCTGCTGGGCGGCATCATGGCCCTGCTCATCCGCACCGAGCTGGCCGCTCCCGGGCTGCAGGTCGTCGACAACCCCGAGCAGTACAACCAGCTGTTCACCATGCACGGCACGATCATGCTGCTGCTCTTCGCGACTCCGCTGTTCGCGGGATTCGCGAATGCGGTGATGCCGCTGCAGATCGGTGCACCGGACGTCGCGTTCCCGCGCCTCAACATGTTCGCGTACTGGCTGTACCTCTTCGGCGGTGCGATCGCCGGCGCGGGCTTCCTCACGCCGCAGGGCGCAGCGGCGTTCGGCTGGTTCGCCTACTCGCCGTTGTCGGACAACAGCTACAGCCCGGGGCTCGGTGGCGACCTGTGGGTCTTCGGCCTGGCCCTGTCGGGGTTCGGCACGATCCTCGGTGCGGTCAACTTCATCACGACGATCATCTGTATGCGGGCCCCCGGCATGACGATGTTCCGGATGCCGATGTTCACGTGGACCATCCTCGTGACGTCGATCCTGGTGCTGATCGCGTTCCCGGTCCTGGCCGCCGCGCTGCTGGCGCTGGGCGCCGACCGACGGTTCGGGGCCCACGTCTTCGAGGCCGAGAGCGGCGGAGCCATGCTCTGGCAGCACTTGTTCTGGTTCTTCGGCCATCCAGAGGTCTACATCATCGCGTTGCCGTTCTTCGGCATCATCAGCGAGGTCTTACCGGTCTTCTCGCGCAAGCCGCTCTTCGGCTACAAGACGATGGTGTTCGCGCTGATCGCCATCGCGGCCCTGTCCGCGGCGGTCTGGGCGCACCACATGTACGCGACCGGCCAGGTGCTGCTGCCGTTCTTCGCGATCATGACGATGTTGATAGCCATCCCCACCGGGGTGAAGTTCTTCAACTGGATCGGCACGATGTGGGGCGGGTCCATCACCTTCTCCGCCTCGTTGATCTGGGCGATCGGCTTCATCGTCACGTTCCTCTTCGGCGGCCTGACCGGCGTCATCCTCAGCAGCCCGGCCCTCGACTTCCACCTTTCCGACAGCTACTTCATCGTGGCGCACTTCCACTACACGGTGTTCGGCACGGTGGTCTTCGCGATGTTCTCCGGCTTCTACTTCTGGTGGCCGAAGTTCACCGGGCGGATGCTCGACGAGCGGCTCGGGAAGATCCACTTCTGGATGCTGTTCATCGGGTTCCACACGACCTTCCTCATCCAGCACCTGCTGGGCATCGAGGGCATGGCCCGCCGGTACGCGGACTACCTTCCGGAGGAGGGGTTCCAGACCGCGAACGTCATCTCCACGGCCGGCGCCTTCCTCCTCGGTGCGTCGACACTGCCGTTCCTCTACAACGTCTGGAAGACGTGGCGCTACGCACCGCTCGTCGAGACCGACGACCCCTGGGGCTACGGCGGTTCGCTCGAGTGGGCCACCTCTTGCCCGCCGCCACGCCACAACTTCGACAGCATCCCGCGGATCCGCTCCGAGCGGCCGGCGTTCGACCTGCACCATCCCGAGGTCGCGCCTCCGACGGTGCGGGCCCCGGACGCGCCGGCACTGGTCAAGGCGATGGGACCACCCGACCTGGGCGAGATGCCTCGGCACGACCCCGGTGAGTCCAGCGACCCCGACGGACCCGGACACGGGACGGCGACCCGATGAGGGTCGAAGCCAAGGTGTTCATCGTCCTGGCGGTGTTCTTCGTCCCGGTCGGGCTGCTCTACGGGTTCTGGAGCGGGTGGACCGAGATGGTCGGGCCGTTCGGCATCTTCCTGACCGCCGCGCTGTGCAGCCTGATCGCCTTCTACCTCACGGTGACCGGGCGCCGGTTCGACAACCGCCCGGAGGACAACCCCAACGCGCTGATCTCCGAGCAGGAGGGCGACTACGGGTTCTTCACGCCGTACTCCTGGTGGCCACTGTGGCTCGGGCTCACCGGCGCGGTGTGCTTCCTCGGCCTGGCCGTCGGGTGGTGGCTGTTCATCATCGGCGCGTTCTTCGGGATCGTGTCGATCGTCGGCTGGACGTTCGAGCACTACAGGGGCGAGTACGCCAACTGACCACTCGTTGGC
>NZ_DATBTV010000124.1:0-12153 GCF_036559105.1 Lapillicoccus sp.
GCGCCGCGGTTCCACGAGGCGTCGAACTCCTCACCGGTGGAGAAGGCCCAGCCGGCGTAGTGCGCGCTCACCGTGCGGCCGGCGGTCGCCTCGTCGCCGGTACCGTCGATGAGGTCCTCCACGACCAGCTCCCTTGGCGGCGCGTCGCCGGGGAAGTCGAGCTCGGGCTTGGTGCGGTCCGGGTCGAGTGCCATGCCCCAAGTCTGCCGTATGCGGGTGAGCTCGGCTGGGCCGGCGATCCGGCGTTCATGTCGCGCGTCATGTCGCCGCTGGTGTCGTGAGCACGACCCTGGGTGCGACATGACCTGCGACATGACCTTCGACACGACCTTCGACATGGACCTTCGACATGGACCTTCGACATGACGCGCGACGTGACGGATCACGCCGTCGCGTCACAGCAAGCGGGGTTCGATCCGGGTCTCGACGGCCGTGCCGTCGGGTCCCCGCTCGACCCGGTATGCGCCCTTGCCGGGGATCTCGGTCAGCGCGTCGACCAGCTCGGTGCCGCGGTAGTGCAGGCCCACGCCGTCGTCCGTCGCGTAGGCCGTCGGCAGGGTCCGGTCGGCGACCAGACGGTGCAGCAGCGGCCGGCGCTGCCCCTCGGAGTCGTAGTGGACGCCGTTGCCCCAGGGCAGCAGGCCCAGCCCGTTCGTGATCGGGCGCAGGTCCGGGCCGAACGAGTCGGTCGGGCCGCCGACGTGCCAGCAGATGGACCCGGCCGAGACCCCGGTCAGGACCACGCCGGCTTCCCATGCCTCGCGCATGGCGACGTCGACAGCGTGGAGGCGCCACATCGCCAGCAGCCCGGCGACGCTTCCGCCCCACACCCAGACGACGTCCTGGGCGAGCAGATGGGCGCGCGGGTCGTCGATGTTGGGCATCGGGAAGAGCGCGAGGTGCGACGCCTCGAACCCGGCGAACCGGGCCGCGTCGTAGAACGCCTGGAGCGCGAACGCGCTGTCGCCCAGCGCCGTCGCGAGGAAGCACACCCGGGGCCGTCGTCCGGAGACGCGGGCGAGCTCGACCGCATACTCCGTCAGCGGCCCGACCTGCCACGGCGTACGACGGCCCTCGACCCGCCCTCCGGACGTCGCGAGGATGGTCGGGGCGTCGGCGGGCATACCCCAAAACTAGTCGGGGTCCCCGCGACGGATCGACGCGCAGCGGCGAACGTCGTGGGGAGAACGTCGTGGGGTGACCTAGCTGGCGTCGAGGATGTCGACGACGAAGACCAGGGTGGAGTTGGCCGGGATCTGGCCCTGGACCTTGTCGGCGTAGCCGTCGGCCGGCGGCACGACGAGCAGTACCCGCGACCCGACCTTCTTGCCCACCAGGCCTTTGTCCCAGCCCGGGATGACGTTGCCGGTGCCGATCGCGAACGTGGCCGGCGACTGGCGCTTCCACGACGAGTCGAAGACGGTGCCATCGGTCCAGAGGGCTCCGGTGTAGTGGGCGGTGATGGTCTGGCCGGTCTGGACCTCCGGACCGGTGCCGTCGATGAGGTTCTGGCTGACGAGCGCGGTGGGGGCGGCGGTCTTCGGGACGGTGATCGTCGGGCCGTTCGTCGCGTCGAACGTGACGGTCGGCTGCCCGGGAACGGGGGCCACGGCGGCACCCTCGGCTTGCTTGAGGACCTTGCCGACCGAGACGACGTCGGCGACCACGACGAGGTTGTCGGTCGGGCCGATGCCCGCCTCGGCCCGCCCGTTGGTGCCGAACGCCTCGACGGGGGGGATGGCGAACAGGACGCGGGAGCCGGTCTTGACGCCGGTCAGCGCGGTGATGAGGCCGGGGATGGTGTCGGTGCCCTGGAGGATGAACGACGCTGTCGACTTCGCCTCGAAGTCGCTCTGGAGCTGCTTGCCGTCCTTGCCGAGGAACAGCGCCTGTCGGACGGTGACCTTGTCGCCACCCACGCTGGCGTCGCCGGTGCCCTCCTTGAGGGTCTTCTCGGCGGTCGCGCCGACGCTCACCGGCGGCGACGCGATCGTCACCTTCGGGGTGACGGCGGGGTCGTCACCAGCGACGGTGATCCCGTCCAGCACCTTGAGGTCCTCGGGCTTGTTCAGCGGTGTGTGGGCCGGGTCCGTGGCGGCGGCGGTCGCCGCGCCCGCGGCGGCGGTCGTCGCGGAGCCGGACGCCGAACCGTCGGACGAGCAGGCCGCGAGGGCCGGGACGAGCACGAGGGAGGTCAGGGCAGCGGCGATGGCCGCGCGGGAGGAGCGCACGCGAGAAGGACCTTCGGAAGGGGACCGGGGAGCCGCAACTGTAACCGCGACGCCTGTGGCTCGGAGCCACCGACCACATGGTGCGCACAGCGTGCTCACATGCTGTCGATGAGCCTCATCACCCGTGAGTCCTCGGACGCGAACGGGTCCTTGCACAGAACAGTGCGCTGGGCCTGGTCGTTCAGCTTGAGGTGCACCCAGTCCACGGTGAAGTCGCGACGGTGCTCCTGAGCGGCCCGGATGAAGTCGCCGCGCAGCTTGGCCCGGGTCGTCTGCGGGGGTCGCACCTTGGCGTGGAACGTCTCGATGTCGCTGCAGACCCGGGCGGCCAGCCCCCGGCGCTGAAGGAGGTAGAAGAGCCCGCGACGACGGTTGATGTCGTGGTAGGCGAGGTCCAGCTGCAGCACTCGCGGGTCGGAGAGCGACAGCCCGTTCTTCTCGATATAGCGAGTGATGAGCCGGTACTTCATGATCCAGTCGATCTCGGTGTCGACACGCGAGAGGTCGGCGGACTCGACCGCGTCGAGCGTGCGGCCCCAGAGGTCGAGGACGTGCTTCTGGATCGGCGCGGTCATCCCCTCACGCTCGACGAAGGACATCGCGCGCTCGAAGTACTCCCGCTGGATCTGCAGGGCGGACAGCTCCCGGCCGTTGGCCAGCCGGACGAGCTTGCGCCCGGTGATGTCGTGGCTGATCTCGCGGATCGCGCGGATCGGGTTCTCCAGCGCCATGTCCCGCATGACCACGCCGGCCTCGATCATCCGCAGGACCAGGTCGGCCGAGCCGAGCTTGAGCATCGTCGTGGTCTCGGACATGTTCGAGTCGCCGACGATGACGTGGAGGCGGCGGTACTTCTCGGCGTCGGCATGCGGCTCGTCGCGAGTGTTGATGATCGGGCGGCTGCGAGTCGTCGCCGACGAGACGCCCTCCCAGATATGGTCGGCGCGCTGGCTCACGCAGAACTTCGCGCCAGCGCTGCTGGTGACGACTTTGCCTGCGCCGCAGGTGATCTGGCGGCTGACGAGGAACGGGATCAGGACGTCGGAGATCTTCTGGAACTCCCCCGCCCGCCCGACGCAGTAGTTCTCGTGGCAGCCGTAGGAGTTTCCGGCGGAGTCGGTGTTGTTCTTGAAGACGTAGATCTCGCCGGGGATGCCCTCCTCGGCCAGCCGTTGCTGGGCGTCCTCGACCAGGCCCTCCATGATCCGCTCGCCGCCCTTGTCGTGGATCACGGCCTCGCGGACGTCGTCGCACTCCGGCGTCGCATACTCCGGGTGCGACCCGACGTCGAGGTAGAGCCGGGAGCCGTTGCCGAGGAAGACGTTGCTCGACCGGCCCCACGAGACGACCTTGCGGAAGAGGTAGCGCGCGACCTCGTCGGGGGTGAGCCGGCGCTGGCCGTCGAACGTGCACGTGACGCCGTACTCGTTCTCGATCCCGAAGATCCGCCGGTCCATCTCCCCAGGGTATGCCGCCCCGGCATTCGGGGTCCCCGCGGAGACGCGAAGCGGCGAACGTCGTGGGGAGAACTTCGTGGGGTGACTCTCGGCTCTCAGCGAACCTGGTACGTGGCCGCGCGCCCTGGCTGGGAAGGTCGGTCGTGTGCGAGTCCTCATCCTCGGTGGTACGGCCTGGCTCGGCGGTGCGGTCGCCCGGTACGCGGTCGGGCAGGGTCACGAGGTCACCTGCCTGGCCCGTGGCGAGAGCGGGTCCGTCCCTGAGGGCGCCCGCCTCGTTACCGGGGACCGGGACCGGACCGACGCATACCGACCGCTCGTCACCCCCGGCTGGGACCTGGTCGTCGACGTCAGCCGCCAGCCCGGCCAGGTGCGTTCCGCGCTCGCCGCCCTGAGCGACCGGAGCGAGCGCTGGGTGTTCGTCTCCTCGGGCTCGGTGTATGCCGACCACTCGCGTCCCGGGGCCGGCCTCGATACGCCGTTGCTGCCGGCCCTCGACGGGGACGAGGCCGCGCCGGAGACCTACGGCGAGGGCAAGGTCGCCTGCGAGGTGGCCTGCCGCGCGGCCCGCGGCGACAACGTGCTCCTCGCGCGGAGCGGGCTCATCGTCGGGTACGGCGACCGCAGCGACCGGTTCGGCTACTGGCCCGGCCGGTTCGCCCTGGCCCGGGAGGATGGCGGCCCGGTTCTTGTCCCGAAGCGCACCGACCGGCCCGCCCAGTTCCTCGACGTGACCGACCTGGCGGCGTGGATCGTCGACGCGGGGCTGCGCGGGGTCACCGGCGCCGTCGACGCCTACGGTCCCCAGCGGGTGCTCGGCGACGTCCTGGCCGCTGCCCGCGAGGTGGCGGGGTTCGCCGGCGTGGAGGTGTCGGTGTCGGACGAGGCGCTGCGGGACGCGGGTGTCGAGGAGTTCATGGGCGAGAGATCCCTGGCGCTGTGGCTCGCCGACCCGGAGTGGGCGGGGTTCAGCGCCCGTGACACGACCTCCGCGCAGGTTGCGGGGTTGTCAGCTCGTGGGCTCGTGGACACGCTCCGTGACGCCCTGGCCTGGGAGCGCGAACTGGGCCTGGCGCGCACCGGCCGGAAGGCGGGGCTGGACCGCGCGGACGAGCTGACCATCATCGAGGACGCCCGCTCGTAGTCCGATCGAACTACGCAGTCCTGACGATTTTGGGGGGTTTCCGCACATCGGACCCCCCATCCAAGCGACCATTCGGGGACGAACCTCAGTATCAGCCTGCCGCGTGTTCACTCCGTATCGAGGGGTCGGAATGGTCGAACAACCGCAGTTCAGAATGGTGCTCCGTGGTTTCGACCCGGAGCAGGTCACGGCTGCGCTCACCGAGGTGACCACCTCCCTGACGATTGCGCGCCGGACCGCCGCCGAACGCACCATGGAGCTCACCAAGGCCCAGGAGCGGGAGGCTGCTCTCAACGCCGACCTCGACGAAGCCGTCACTCGGCTGGCGGCCCTGAGCGAGAACAGCCACAACCACGTGTTCGCCGACGTCGGCACGCGGGTCAGCGCGATCCTGAGCCTGGCCGACGAGGAGGCCGGCCAGCTTCGGGCCGAGAGTCAGCGGTATGCCGACGAGGTCCGGCGCAAGGCGGAAGGGGAGGCCGCGCGGATGAAGGCTGCGGCTGTCGACGCGGCCGACGCGATCGTGCTGCAGGCCTCCACGGAGGCGGCGGCCCGGCGTGAGGCTGACGCCGCCCTCCACGCGAAGGTCCAGCACGCCGAGCAAGAGGCGGCGCAGATCGTCGAGGCGGCCCGTCGGGAGGCCGTCGACGAGGGCCGTCGCCTGCAGGCCGACCTCGACGACAAGGCACGGAACCGGGATGAGGTCGAGCGGCAGCTCGGGGAGATCGTGAAGATGCTCAGCACCCTGGACGAGGAGCTGTCCAGAGACCTGGACGAGTTCTCGGCGCAGAGCTCCACCTTCGCGAGCGCGGATCGCGCCGGTCCTCGGGATGACGTGTGAGCCCGGGGATGACACCATGGGGGAACACGACCATGACTGACGCACCGAACGACCCGGACGAGGAGTACTACCCGGAGTTCCGCACGGTCCGGCGCGGCTACGACCCGGACGAGGTCGAGCAGGTCCTCGACGAGCTCTACACCTCGCTCAACCACGCCACCCGGCAGGCGGAGGAGCGCGCTGACCAGGTGCGCGCCGCCGAGCGCGGCCAGGAGGAGCTCAGGGCCGCACTCTCCGACGCCCAGCGACGGATCGCCGAGCTGGAGAGCAGACCGGCGGGCGGCGACGCCTCGTTCGAGCGTGTGGGATCGCGCGTCAGTGAGATCCTCGGGGCGGCGGCGGCCGAGGCCGCCGAGATCACCCGCCGGGCCCACGACAAGGCGCAGGCCCTGCACGACGAGTCGGAGGCGTCCTCGGTCACCAGCCGCGCCGAGGCGAACCACTACGCGTCCGACATCCGCGAACGGGCCGAGCGTGAGGCGGTGGCCATCACTGCCACCGCGCACACCGAGGCGGAGCGCATCCTGGCCGACGCCCGCGTCTTGCGCGAGTCGCAGCATCGCGCCGACGCCGAGGCGTACGCGCGGCTGGCCGCGGAGCAGGCCGAGCGGCAGGCCCAGGCGGAGGCCGAGTTCGCCACGACGAGCGCCGCCCACGAGCAGCGCCTGGCCTCGCTCACGGGCGAGATCGCCGCAGCCACCGAGGAGCTGGACACCGTGCACGAGCGCGCGTCCGCCCAGAGGGATCTCCTGCTGACCGACGCCCGGGCCGACGCGGCCGCGATCCGGGACGAGGCGACCCGGATCCGGAACGAGGCGCTGGAACACCGCGCTCGGGTGCGGGCCCAGCTGGCCGAGGTCCGGGAGCGGCTGGCTCGAGCCCTGCTCCCCAATGCCGAGCCGTCAGAGTCGGCCCCGTCCACGGATGCGACGCCGGCACCCCGCGCGCCGGCCCTGACCGGGTCCGCGGAGCCGGCTCGCGAAGCTGCCGTGGCCGATCCGGACGGCGGTTACACCGTGCCGGACTCCTGGTCCTCGCCGGGGAACACGGCGGACTGGCGGGACAGCGGAGTGCGCCGCTGAGCAGTCGGCGGGAGACTTTCTCCGTCACCACCCCTTTCACGCACCCAACCGGAGCGCTGTCGGCGTCGAATCACTTCGCCCAGCCGAGCGCCCAGGCCGAATCGAGTTAGCGGATATGTCGGAAGAATCGCAGTTCAGGACCGTTCTACGCGGTTTCGACCCCGAGCAGGTCAAGTCCGCGATGGACGAGATGCAGACCTCCGTCGTGACCGCTCGGCGGCTGGCTACGGACCGCACCATCGAGCTCACCCGGATGCAGGACCATCTGAACCAGGTCCAGCGGCGCCTCGACGAGGCCACCGCGCGGATCGCGGAGCTGGAGAAGCAGGCACCGCAGAGCGCCCCGTCCGCCGGCGACGTCGGAGCCCGGATCGGGTCGATCCTCGCGCTGGCCAACGAGGAGGCCGAGGAGCTGCGCGCGGCCGGACGCGACCAGGCGCAACGCACCCTTGCCGAGGCGGACGCGTCGGCCACCGCCGCGCGATCCGAGGCCGAGCGCCACGCCGATCGCGTGCGACTCACCGCCCGCGGCGACGCCGACCGGGTCGTCGACGAGGCCCGTCAGCGCGCCGCGGTGCTGCTGGACGAGGCGAACCTTGACGCGGACGCTCGGCGAGCGGAGGCGCAGGCGATCGTCGACATCCACCGCGGCCAGGCCGATGCCCTGGCCGCGTTCAGCAAGGAGATCGCCAAGCACGCCGACCGCCTGCAGCAGGCTTCGACCCGGGTCGAACAGCTCGCCCAGGAGGAGGCCACGCTGGTCCAGCGGCAGGGTCAGGAGAGCACCGAACGGATCCAGCGCGACACCGAGAACCAGCTGGCTGCTGTCGACGCCCGCCGTCAGAGCATCACCGCGCAGCTGAGCACGGTCGGCGAGCTGCTGCAGCAGCTGGGCCGTGCCGTCGGACCGGACGCCACCGGACCCGACGCCTCCGGACCGTCCGCTTCCGCGGGACCAGTCGTTCCGGCGGAGGCCCCGACCGAGGTGATGACCCTGGTAGACGTCGAGGTGGCCGAGCACACGCTCGACCACTCGGCCGACGTCCACGCACACCACGACGGACCGGCTGCCGCCGACGAGACGAGCCAGGAGGAGGCCGGCGTCCGCCGCTGACCCTGCTGACCCGGCTGACCCGCAGGCCCGGCTGAGCGTCAGCTCGACTCGGGCAGCACGCTCTCGATCGCGGCGACGAGCCCGGCCGACTCGGGCTCCACCTGGGGCCGGAACCGCTGCACGCTTTCGCCGCCCGGCGCCACCAGGAACTTCTCGAAGTTCCACTGGATGTCGCCGGCGACCCCGTCCGCGTCCGCGACCTGGGTCAGCGACGCATACAGAGGATGCTGCCCGGGTCCGTTGACCTCGACCTTGTCGAAGATCGGGAAGGTGACCCCGAAGCGGTCCTGACAGAACGAGCGGATCTCGTCGGCGCCGCCCGGCTCCTGCTGCCCGAACTGGTTGCAGGGGAACGCCAGGACGGTGAACCCGCGATCGGCGAACCGGTCCTGCAGCCGCTGGAGACCGGCGTACTGCGGCGTGAGCCCGCACTTCGACGCAGTGTTGACGATCAGCAGAGCGTGGCCCTCGTAGGCGTGCAGGTCCGCCGCGTCTCCCCCGAGGGAGGTGGCCGGGGCGTCGTAGAGGTCGGTGGTCACAGGTCCTCCGTTCTGGATCCGGTGCCGGGGTCGGAGTCCGCGGGGGGTGGCTGGTCGGTACCGGGCGTCTCGGGGACCGGCAGGCCCCCGGTGAGCACGTCGTGGTGGCCGGGGCGGCCGTCGTCGACCATCGGCGCGTCCGAGACCGGGCTCTCGGAGTTGAGGAGGTCCTCGAGCAACGGACCCGCGATCCGGCGGAAGGTGCGCCGCGGACGCTGCCGGTCGAGGACCGCGACCTCGAGCTGCTCCGCGGTGAGCGTGCGCGCGGGGCCGCCGTTCGGGTCCTGCGCGAGGGTGTCGACGGCGAGCCGGAGCGCTCCCGCGAGGGTCAGCCCGTGGGCCCACCGCTCGCGCAGCGAGGTCTCGGCCTGCGCGCTGGCGCCGCCCATGACGACGAACCCGTGCTGGTCGGCGACCGAGCCGTCGTAGGTGAGCCGGTAGATCTGGTCCCGCTCGGGCGTCTCTCCGACCTCCGCGACGACGAGCTCGATCTCGTAGGGCTTCGGCTCCTGGGTGAAGACCGTGCCAAGGGTCTGCGCGTAGGCGTTGGCGAGCCCACGCGCGCTCACGTCGGACCGGTCGTACGAGTAGCCGCGCAGGTCCGCATACCGGATGCCGGCGACCCGGAGGTTCTCGAACTCGTAGTACATACCGACCGCCGCGAAGGCGATCCGGTCGTAGATCTCGGAGATCTTGCGCAGGCTCTGGGGGTTCTCCGCGACGAACGCGATGCCCTTGTCGTAGACGAGGACGACGACCGACCGGCCGCGCGCGATGCCCTTGCGGGCGTAGTCCGCCTTGTCCTTCATCAGCTGCTCGGGCGAGACGTAGAACGGCATGCTCATCGCGCACCTCCACCCTGACCCACTGGGTTGCCGCCGGGGTTGCCCTGACGGTCGGCGACCACCTGTTCGACGATCGAGGCGAGGCTCTGCTCGGAGACGAACCGCACCCCCTCCAGGTCGACGACCGCCACCGTGGGCCAGATCCGCCGCCCCAGGTCCGGGCCACCGGTGGCCGAGTCGTCGTCCGCGGCGTCGTAGAGCCCTTCGACCGCGACCCGCACGGCGGCGTCGGCGTCGAGTCCGGGCCGCCAGAGCTTCTTCATTGAACCGCGAGCGAAGAGCGAGCCCGAGCCGATGCTGTGGTGGTCGTGCTCGCGGTAGCAGCCGCCGGTCACGTCGTAGGAGTAGATCCGGCCGCTGCCGTCGGCCACGTCGTAGCCGGCGAAGATCGGCACCACCGCGAGGCCCTGCATGGCCATGGCCAGCTGGGCGCGGATCATGTTCGCGAGCCGGTTCGCCTTGCCCTCGACGGACATCAGCGTGCCCTCGATCTTCTCGTAGTGCTCGAGCTCGACCTGGTAGAGCTTCACGAGCTCGATGGCGAGCCCGGCCGTCCCGGCGATGCCGACCACGGCGTACTCGTCGGCGGCGAAGACCTTCTCCATGTCGCGGTTGGCGATGAGGTTGCCCATCGTGGAGCGGCGGTCGCCGGCCATGATGACGCCCCCGGCGAACTCGAGCGCGACGATCGTCGTCCCGTGCGGCGCCTCGAGGCTGGCCCCGGGGGGCAACGGACGACGCGCGGGCAGCAGCTCGGGCGCGACCTGCCCGACGAACTCACTGAACGACGACGAGCCGGGGACCGTGAACGCCTGGGGCAACCGGCCCGAACGCCCCGCCGAGGACACGTCCGAGCTCACTGGCCGCCCTTCTGCACGAACCCGCGCACGAACTCCTCGGCGTTGGCTTCGAGGACACCGTCGATCTCGTCGAGCACGGTGTCGATGTCGTCGTCGAGGGCTTCCTTGCGGGCGCTCGCCTCCGGTGCGACCGGGGCGTCAGGCTCCGGCTCGGGCTCCCCTTCACGCCGCTGCGGGCGGCTGTGCTCCTGCGTTGCCATGCTCCAACCTAACCCGCTGCCGCGTCGAGCTCACGCAGCAGGGTGATCACGTCCGGGCTACGGTCGAGGATCGCGCCCACGTGTGCCTTGGTCCCGCGCTCCGGCTCGAGCATCGGCACCCGCTGGAGGGCCTGCCGGCCTGGGACATCGAAGATCACCGAGTCCCAGGACGCGGCCGCGATCTGGGTGGGCCACTTGTCGAGACAGGTGCCCCGGAACCACGCCCGGGTGTCCTCCGGAGGGGTGGTGACCGCCGCCTCGACCGCCGCCTCGTCGACGAGCATGGTCATCCGCCCGCGGTCGGCGAGCCGCCGGAACAGCCCCTTCTCCGGGCGTACGTCGCTCCACTGGATGTCGACGGCACGCAGCCGCGGGTCGCTCCAGTCCAGACCATCGCGCTCGCGGTACCCCTCCAGCACCTGCTGCTTGGCCACCCAGTCGAGGTCGGCGGCGCAGGTCGACGGGTCGGTCTCCAGGCGGTGCAGGACGTCCCCCCACAGCCGCATCACCTCCGCGGTATGCGGGTCGTCGGACTCTCCGCCGAGCCCTCGCACGTCGAGGTAGGCGGCGACCGCGTCGTGGTACTCCCAGAGCAGCTCCAGCGCGGTCATCTGACCGCCGTCCCGCAGGGTGACCTTGGCCTGCAGCGTCGGGTCGTGCGAGACCTGGTGCAACGTCGCGACCGGCTTGGCCAGGGTGAGGTCCTTGGTCATCGCCCGGTCCTCGATGAGGGCGAGGACGAGGCTGGTCATGCCGAGCTTGAGCAGGTTGGCGACGTCGCAGTGGTTGGCGTCGCCGATGATGACGTGGAGCCGGCGGTACAGGTCGGCGACGGCGTGCGGCTCGTCCCGCGTGTTGATGATCGGACGTTTAAGGGTCGTCTCCAGCCCGACCTCGACCTCGAAGAAGTCGGCCCGCTGGCTCAGCTGGAACCCCGGTGTCCGCGAGTCCTGTCCGATCCCGACCCGGCCGGACCCGGTGATCACCTGGCGGACCACGAAGAACGGCACGAGGTGCCGCACGATGTCGGCGAACGGGGTCTCTCGGCGCATGAGGTAGTTCTCGTGCGTGCCGTAGGAGGCACCCTTGCCGTCGGTGTTGTTCTTGTAGAGGTTCACCCCGGGCAGGCCGGGCCGGTTCTGGAGGCGGCGGACCGCCTCGAGCATGATCAGCTCGCCGGCGCGGTCCCACGTCACCGCCGCCCGCGGGTTGGTGACCTCGGGCGACGAGTACTCCGGGTGCGCATGGTCGACGTAGAGCCGCGCGCCGTTGGTCAGCACGACGTTGGCCAGGGTCGGGTCCTCGACGTCGGTCAGCTGGCCGGGGTCGGCCAGGGCCCGGCTGATCTCGAAGCCCCGGGCGTCGCGCAGCGGCGCCTCGTCGGCGTAGTCCCACGACGCCCGGCCCGACCGCACTCCGTGGGCACTCGCATACGCGTTGACGACGTGCCCGCTGAGGATCATCGGGTTCGCCGCAGGGTCGCCCGGAACGGAGATGCCGTACTCCGTCTCGATGCCCATGACGCGGCGGACGCTCATGCCGCCAGCCTATGTGCGGCGCCTGTGCCGCCCGGCGTCACACTGTCCCGGTGCCCACCGGCGACTCCCTGTCACCCGACGCCTCCGACTGGCGCCGGAGTTCATGGCGCCGCAAGGGGTGTGGGACTGCGTCGACGCGATGCGCTGGCTCGGTGCCGACGCGGGACCGCTGGGCGGTGACGCCGAGCGGTTGGCGGTGTGCGGCGACAGCGCTGGCGGCAACCTCGCCGCGGTGGTGTCGATGGTCCTCCGTGACGAGGGCGGCCCGCGGGTCGCCCACCAGGCGCTGCTCTACCCCGGCG
>NZ_DATBTV010000125.1:0-58970 GCF_036559105.1 Lapillicoccus sp.
AGGCGTCGACCACCCAGTCGATCTGCTCGTCGGACAGCTCGCCCCTGTCACGCTTGGTGATGATGACGTCGACGGCGTGGAACGGTTCGCTCATACCCGCCATCATGGTCGACCCCGGTCAGTAGGGCCGGCGGCTTCACCAAGAGCGCAAGCCCGTCGTGGTCGGGGCCGGCGTCGCTCCCGCCGTCGGCGGGCCACCCAAGCCGTCCTACACCGGCTGAACCCACCGGGGAGCGAACTTGTTGTCATCACGCCCATTTCGCTCCCCGCAAGCACCGCATTGCTACGGGGCGACCGTTCCGGAGGACAGCAGGCCAACGCGGGAGGGGGCACCCGACCTCGAGGGCTCCAGCGAGACGTGGCGCGACCCGGCCGTCCTGCCCGACCCCGACAGAGACGGCTGGCACCTGTTCGTTACCGCCCGGAGTGTCGCGGCCGGACGCAACGACGACGGCGTCGCGCACGCCACCAGCCAGGACCTCGCCACCTGGACCTTGGGACCGCCCCTGTGCGACGCCGGCGCGGGGTTCGGCCAGCTCGAGGTGCTCCAGAACGTCGTCGTCGCCGGACGTCCCGTCCTCGAGTTCACCTGTGACCCGCAGGAACAGACGGCCGAGCGGATCGCCGAGTGGGGCGAGTACTCCACGTGGTCGGTCCCGTCGCCGACCGTGGTCGGGCCGTGGGACATGAACAAGGCCCGACCGTTCCTGCCCGAGCCGGACCTGTTCGCGGCGCCGATCGTGCGACTGCGCGACGGCGGCTCGGCGACCATCGGGTTCCGCAACCTCGAGTCCCACGGTGGTGACGGGTTCGAGATCATCGACCCGATCGCCGTGACGCTGGACGCCGAGGGCCACCTGGTGGCGCCCTAGCCCTCACTCGGTTGGGGTCCCCGCGAAGTATCGGAGCGGAGCGTAGAACTTCGTGAGGTGACTAGGCGGGATGGCGGGCGGCCGCCGCGTCGAGGTCCTCGGCCCCGAACGCCTGAGGCAGCACCTGCGCCATCGTGAGCTCGCCCTCGGGAGTGAGCAGCGCGCATACCGGACCGCCGTTCTCCCACAGGAGCTGCCGGCAGCGACCGCAGGGCATGAGCACCTCACCGTTGCCGCCGACGCACACCACCGCGACGAGCCGCCCCCCGCCGGTGCGGTGGAGGTCGGAGACCATCCCGCACTCCGCGCAGAGCCCGACACCGTAGGAGGCGTTCTCGACGTTGCACCCCGACACGACGCGGCCGTCGTGGACGAGGCCGGCCGCCCCGACCGGAAACCGGGAGTACGGGGCGTATGCGTGCTCCATCGCCGCCGCGGCAGCGGCCTGCAACGCCGGCCAGTCCGTCACGTCGACTCACCCTTGCGGTAGACCTGCCCGTCGGCGGCCGGTGGTCGCAGCCGTTGCGAGGCGAAGGCGAGGACCAGCAACGTGGCGACGTAGGGCGTCATGCCGGTGAACTCGTTGGACACGCGCGTGACCCCGAGGAACCAGACCGCCGACAGGATGCCGAGGATGACCGTGACGACGCCGACCACAGGTTTGCCCTGACGCCGCCGGACGAGGATCCAGACGCCCCACGCGATCAGGAAGGTGGCGATCGGCAGCAGGTAGGCCCGTACGACGTCGCCGCCGCCGCGCAGCTGGATCGCGTCGGTATAGCCGAACAGCGCCGCGCCGCCGGCCAGGCCGCCGGTCCGCCAGTTGCCGAAGATCATCGCGGCAAGGCCGATGTACCCTCGGCCGGCCACCTGACCCTCCCGGTAGAGGTTCGAGGCGACCAGGACGAGGAAGCCGCCCGCGAGGCCGGCGAGGCCGCCGGAGATGAGGACCGCCATGAACTTGTAGCGGATCACGTTGACACCCAACGTCTCCGCGGCGTGCGGGGCCTCACCGCAGGACCGGAGCCGCAGCCCGAACGGCGTGTGCCAGAGGATCCACCACGACAGGATCAGCAGCAGGACCGCGATGATGCTGAGGACGTTGAGGTTCGTCGTGAGCGCCCGGAGCACGCCGGCGATGTCGGAGACCAGCCACCACCCGGTCTCCTCGATCTGGCCGAGCCAGTCGCTCAGCCAGGGAATGCTGATGAACGGCAGCTGCGGCAACGGCGGCGACTGGGTCGGACCGCCGCCGGGCAGGCTGCTGAACGTCCGCACCGCGAGATAGGCACCGGCGCCGGCGCCGAGCAGGTTGATCGCTACGCCGGAGACGATGTGGTCGACGCCGAAGATGACCGTGGCCAGCGCGTGGACCGCGCCACCGACGATGCCGAGGAGGATCGCGCCGAGGATCCCGACCCAGGGGCCGTAGTAGTAGGCGAAGAACGCGCCACCCCACGTCCCGAGGATCATCATGCCCTCGAGACCGATGTTGACGACGCCCGCGCGCTCGCTCCAGAGGCCGCCGAGGCCGGCCAGCCCGATCGGCATGGCCAGCGCGATCGCGGCCGTGAGGGCGCCGGACGAGTCGATGTCCTCGGCGCCGGTGATCACCCGGACGGTGGAGAGCACGACGATCGCGCCGCCGATGACGGCGAACCAGAACCAGCGGGCGCGATGGATGGGTCGACGAGGAGGAGGCGGCGTCTCGAGGCCCGTCGTGATGACCAGTCCCTGGTCGCTCATGCCGGGGCCCCTTCCGTCTCGGGCGACGGCGTTCGAGCGGCCGCGAGCTGCGAGGCGACCCGCCGCTGCTCCATCCGGACCCCGGCCCGCCGGACGAGCTCGTAGGCGATGACGACCGAGAGGACGATGACGCCCTGGATGACCAGAACGAGGCGGTCGGAGACGCCGGCGTTGATCTGCAGACCGTTGCCCTGGGCGTCGAGGTAGGCCCACAGCAGCGCCGCGAAGACGATGCCGATGGCGTTGTTGCGGCCGAGCAGCGCGATGGCGATGCCGGCGAACCCGAGGCCGGACTGGAAGGTGTCGCCGTAGGTGTAGTCCTGCCCGAAGAGGAGCGGCATCCCGACCAGGCCGGCGGCCGCTCCGGAGATGACCATCGAGGTGAGCACCATCCGCTTGACCTTGACGCCGCTCGCGACGGCGGCGGTCTCGGACCGCCCGGTCGTCCGCAGGTCGAACCCGAACCGGGTCTTGCCCAGCACGAACCAGTAGGCCAGTCCGACGACGACGGCCAGGACGATGAAGCCGTAGATGAGGTTCGGTGTCGCGATGATCCCGTCCACGGAGATGCCGGGGACGCGAGACGACTCCGGGATCGGCCGGGTGTTGACCGCGTTGCTGCCCTCGACGCGCAGCGCCGCCTTCGAGAGCAGGAACGAGACGAGGAAAGTGGCGATGGCGTTGAGCATGATCGTCGAGATGACCTCGCTGACACCGCGGGTCACCTTGAGAATGCCGGCGATTCCGGCCCACAGGCCGCCGGCGGCCATCGCCACGAGCAGCGACACGGCGATGTTCAGCGGCCCAGGAAGCCAGGCCTGGCCGGCGAAGACGGCCGCAGCAAACGCGGCGACGCGGTACTGGCCGTCGACGCCGATGTTGAACAGGTTCATCCGGAATCCGACGGCGACGGCGATCGCCGAGAGGTAGTAGACCGTCGCCGCGTTGATGATCGCGACGATCTGGCGAGGCAGCGGCACCTTGATCAGCTGTGCCCACACCGCCCCGACGGGGTCACCGGCGATGAGGAGGATCAGGGACGTCACGACGAACGCGACGACGATCGCCAGCAGGGGCGCGGCCAGCCCGAGGGCGACCCGGCGCGGATCTATCCGCTTCATCGCGAATCTCCTTCGCCGGTCCCGGACTCCGTCCGGTCCCGCCGTGGCTCCACTTCGCCGGTCCCGGTATGCGGCGGGGACGTCTCGGGCGCCTCGTGGGGGGCGGGCGCGTTCGCCCCGGTCATCGCGGCTCCGAGCTCCTCGCGGGTCACCGTGTCCGGGTCGTAGTCATCGCTCAGCGAACCACGCAGCATCACCCGGATGGTGTCGGAGAGGCCGACGAGCTCCTCGAGATCGGCGGAGATGAGCAGGACCGCGAGCCCCGCCCGACGGGCGCGCTTGATGTGGTCCCAGATGGCCGACTGGGCACCGACGTCCACACCACGGGTCGGGTGAGCGGCCAGGAGCACCTTCGGGTCGTGCGTCATCTCGCGGCCGATGATGAGCTTCTGCTGGTTGCCGCCGGAGAGCGAGCCGCCGGTGACGAAGATCGACGGCGTCCGGACGTCGTACTCCTTGACGATCCGCTCGGTCTCGGCCTTGGCTGCCTTGGCGTTGATGAGGCCGCCTGCGCCGACGTTGGGGGCCTGCGTCTGGTGGCCGAGGATGACGTTCTCCCATAGCGGCGCGTCGAGCAGCATCCCGTGTCGGTGCCGGTCCTCGGGGATGTACCCGACCCCGGCCTCGCGGATCTCCCGGACCTCCCAGTTGGAGATGTCCACCCCGTCGAGCGTGATGACCCCGGAGGTGGGCTCGCGCATACCCATCACCACTTCGACGAGCTCGGCCTGACCGTTGCCCTCCACCCCGGCGATGCCGACGATCTCGCCGGCGCGGATCGTCAGCGAGATGTCCTCCAGGACCCGGCTGCCCCCGGTCGCACCGTCGAGGTTGACGTGTTCGACGGTGAGCACCACGCGGTCGGTCACGGAGTTGACCTGGGTCTGCGGCGACGGCAGCTCGGAGCCGACCATGAGCTCGGCCAGCTGCCGCGCGTTGACCGTCTTGGGGTCGATGTTGCCCTTCACCGTGGTGCCGCGCCGGATCACGGTGATCTCGTCGGCGACCGACAGCACCTCGTCGAGCTTGTGGGAGATGAAGATGACGGTGAGGCCCTCGGACTTCAGCTCGCGCAGGTTGTCGAAGAGCTCGGTGACCTCCTGCGGGACCAGGACGGCGGTCGGCTCGTCGAGGATGAGGATCTTGGCGCCCCGGAAGAGGACCTTGAGGATCTCGACGCGCTGCCGTTTGCCGACGCCCAGCTCCGCGACCAGGACGTCGGGGTCAACCCGCAGGCCGTAGGCGTCAGAGATGTCGACGATGGCCTTGCGCGCATCGTCCCCGATGCCGTGCAGCTTCTCCGCGCCCAGCACGACGTTCTCGAGGACGGTGAGGTTGTCGGCCAGCATGAAGTGCTGGAACACCATGCCGATGCCCGCGTTGATCGCGTCGGTGGGGCTGCGCAGGGCGAGCGTCTGGCCGTTCACGGCGATGGTGCCCTCGTCGGGCTGCTGCACCCCGTAGAGGATCTTCATCAGCGTCGACTTGCCGGCGCCGTTCTCCCCCACGATCGCGTGGACGGTGCCTCGCCGGACGGTGATCTCGATGTCCTTGTTGGCGACGACACCAGGAAAGCGCTTGGTGATGCCGTGCAGCTCGACCGCCGGGGCGGTGCTGCCGCTCGGCGCGCTCGGCCGGTCCTTCACAGTCGAGTCGGTGATGACGTCCTCCTCGGTACCTGCTCGCCTCGGGTGCGGCTCGCGCGCGTGGGGGCCAACCTATGACAGCGGAGGGCCCGGTCGACACCCAACGGTGTCGTCCGGGCCCCCTGGCTGGTTCAGCGGGTCGTCAGCGCGTCACGGCGTCGTCGGGACCTTGATGGTCCCGGCGATGATCTGCGCCTTGTAGTCGTCGAGCTTGGACTTGATGTCATCGATCTTGCCACCGGTGGTCGAGTAGTCGACGCCGCCCGCCTTGAGGTCGAAGACCTTGTTGCCCGCCTTGAAGGAGTTGTCGGATATCGACTTGATGAAGTCGTAGACGCCGACGTCGACCTTCTTGATCATCGAGGTCATGACGACGTCGCGGACGTCCGCGGCCGCGGTCTTGGCCTGGTCGGAGTCGACACCGATCGCGAGCTTGCCCGCGGCCTTGGCCGCGGTGAACACGCCACCACCCGAGCCGCCGGCTGCGTGGTAGACGATGTCGGCGCCGCCCTGGTACATGCCCTCGGCCGCCGCCTTGCCCTTGTCGACCGAGCTGAAGCCCGAGAAGTCCGGTGGCTCGGTGAGGTACTTGACGTCGATGACGATGTTGGGGTTGACCGCCTTGGCGCCGGCCTGGAAGCCCGCCTGGAACTTCTTGATGAGGTCGGTGTTGACACCGCCGACGAAGCCCACGTGGTTGACCTTCGACTTCAGGGCCGCCGCTGCGCCCACGAGGTAGGAGCCCTGCTCCTCGGCGAAGGTGATCTGGTCGACGTTCGAGCCGGCCGAGTCGGGCGACGCGTCGTCCACGATGGCGAACTTGACACTCGGGTTGGCCTTGGCGGCCGCGCCGACGGACTTCGCGTAGGCGAAGCCCACGGCCACGACGTTGGTGTAGCCCGCGTCGATGAGCTGCTGCAGACGCTCCTGACGGGCCGACTCGGCCTCGCCGTTGGTCGCCGCGGCCTCCTTGGACTGGACGCCGAGCTCCTTGACCGCCTTGTCGAGACCGGCCGCAGCCGCGTCGTTGAACGACTGGTCGCCACGGCCACCCACGTCGTAGGCCATCCCGACCTTGAGGCCCGCGGCGCTGGTGCCACCGGACGTCGCCGCGCCTCCGCTGGTGCCGCCGCTGTTCGAGCTGCTTCCACACGCGGCCAACGCCACGGCGGCGACCGACATGGCCGCCGCGAACTTCATCACCTGACGCACAACAAGAACTCCTTTAGGGCTTCGGGGCGGACGGGCAAGGGGTCCGCCGCGTCCGAGAGAGAAGATACTGCCGTCCAACGGCCCTGCCGCCCGAAGTGCTTCGGCGGGTGGGGAACGTTACCGAGTCGGAACGTCAAGTACGCCCTGCGCGTGACGCCTCGCGGCATCCAGCGCCGCACCCACCAGCACCTTTGCCCCGAAACCGAGGGCACGCTCGTCGATAACGAGATCGCCCTGGTGCAGGTCGTAGGTCGGTCCCCCGGGCGTCCGCGTACCGAGCCGGCCCATGGCGCCGCGGACCTCGGTGAGATACCACGCGAAGTCCTCGCCCCCGAGGGACTGCACGGTGGTCCCGGAGACCAGTCCGGCAGCGCGGGCCGCGTCGCGGAGCGAGTCGACGGAGGGGCCGGCGTTGACGACCGGGGGCACCCCCTGGGTGTAGCGCAGCTCGGCGGTCACCGCATACGGAGCGACGACGGCCTCGACGAGCTCCTCGACGAGCGCCCCGATCTCCTGCCAGAGGGTGGCGTCGAGCATCCGCAACGTCCCGGCGGCAGTCCCGACCGAGGGGATGACGTTCTGGGCGCCGCCGGCGTGGACGCTGCCCCAGACAAGGGCGGCACCGGCGCGCGGGTCGACCCGGCGGCCGAGGGCGGCCGGCACCTCGGTGATGACCTTGGCCAGTGCGAAGGTGAGGTCCTGGGTCAGGTGCGGTCGGGAGGTGTGGCCGCCGTGGCCCTTGAGGGTGACCTCGACGCTGTCCGAGGCGGCCGTGATCGGACCTACCAGCAGACCGACCTCACCGACGTCGCGGCTCGGGTCGCTGTGCAGCGCGAAGACCTCGTCGACGCCCTTCAGCCAGCCGCCGTCGATGATCTCGTGCGCTCCGCCGGGGATGACCTCCTCCGCGGGCTGGAAGATCAGCCGGACGCCGAGCCCGGCGGCCGCGAGTGCCGGGCTCTGGGTAGCGAGGGCGAGACCGGCGCCCAGGACGGCGCTCGTATGCAGGTCGTGCCCGCAGGCGTGGGCGACGCCCTCGGTCGTCGAGGCCCACGGAAGGCCGGTCCGCTCGGGGACGGGCAGGCCGTCGAGGTCGGCGCGCAGGGCGACCCGGTATGCGGGTTCCGCCGCTCCGAGGTCGACCACCACCCCGCTGCCGTCCAGCAGCGTCGGGGCCAGGCCAGCGGCGGCCAGCCGGTCGGCCACGACACGGCTGGACCGCGTCTCGAGGCGTGCGAGCTCGGGGTGCGCGTGGAGGTCCCGACGCAGACCGACGAGCTCGGGCTCGAGCTCGTCGACGGCGGCGTGCAGCACGGGAAGCAGTGGGTCCATGTCGGTGGGCAAGGTTACCCGGCCGATCAGTACGCTCCGCCCATGGTCAGCGGTCCTGCGTTCGTCGTCTCCGCGCTGGTGGCCGAGGCCCTGGCCGACGGCTGCGGCGTCGTGGCGCTGGAGAGCACGATTCTCGCCCACGGACTGCCTCGAGGGGACAACCGACGGGTGGCCGACGAGATCGAGGACGCGGTCCGGGCCGGTGGTGCCGTGCCCGCGACGGTGGCGGTTCTCGACGGCCTCGTGAGGATCGGGCTGTCACCGGACGAGCTGGACCGGCTGTGCCTGCAGGACGACGTGCTCAAGCTGAGCAGCCGCGACCTCGGTGTCGCTGTCGCGCTCGGCCGGACCGGTGCCACCACGGTGGCCTCGACCGCAGCACTGGCCCACCGCGCGGGCATCCGGGTCTTCGCGACCGGGGGTCTCGGCGGGGTGCACCGTGGGGCGGCGGAGACGTTCGACATCTCGGCCGACCTCGGGGTGCTCGCCACGACGCCGGTGCTCGTGGTGTGCGCCGGCGTGAAGTCGATCCTCGACGTTCCCGCCACCTTGGAGCGGCTGGAGACGCTGTCCGTCCCGGTGCTGGGGTACCGCACCGACCAGTTCCCGGGGTTCTACCTCACCGACTCCGGCTCGACCGTCCCGTGGCGGGTGGAGTCCGCGGCGGAGGCAGCGGCCGTCGCGTACGCCCGCTCGTTCCTCGGCACGGACTCGGCGGGCGTCGTCCTGGCGAACCCCCTGCCCGAGGCGCGACAGGTCGACCCAGTGCTCCACGACCGCCTCGTCGCGTCCGGACTGGCCGAGCTGGCCAGGGAGGGCGTCTCGGGCAAGGACGTGACCCCGCGCCTGCTCGAGTTCTTCCACGAGAGCTCGGGCGGGGAGAGCCTGCGGGCCAACGTCGAGCTGGTGCTCTCCAACGCTGCCCTGGCCGCCGAGGTCGCGGTCGAGCTGGCCGCGCTCCACTCCGGCAGGCGGGCGTGACCGTTCGGCCGGTCGTCGTCGTCGGCGACGTCGGGCTCGACGTCCTGGTTCGGCCCCAGGCCGGCGTGGTGCGCGGCGGGGACACGCCCAGCGACGTGCGGATCCTCCCGGGCGGCGCGGGTGGCAACACCGCGGCGTGGCTGGCGTCGGCGGGTGTGCCGGTCGCCCTGGTGTCCCGCGTGGGGGACGACGACGCCGGCGCGGCAGCCCGGCGGCGACTCGAGTCGGACGGTGTCGTATGCCGGTTCGCGACCGACCCGGTGCTGCCCACCTGCACCGTGGTGGTCCTGCTCGAGGAGGACGAGCGCACGATGCTGCCCGACCGCGGCGCCAACGCGGCGCTCTCGCCCGGCGACCTCGACCTGACGGGTGCTTCAGCGGAGCTGTCGGCGTCTGGTGCGGCGGCCGGCATACCGCACCTGCACCTCAGCGGGTTCGTGCTGTTGGACCCGCGGTCGCGACCGGCCGGGGTGGCCGCGCTGGAGTCGGCGCGGTCGCTGGGGTGGACCACGTCGGTCGACCCGCAGGCGGCCAACCACGTCGAGCGCGTCGGCGCGGATGCGGTCCTGGGCTGGGCGGAGGGCGTGGATCTGTTGCTGCCCAACGAGATCGAGGCTCATGCGCTGGGCGGCGACGACGCGATGCTGAGGTCCGCGAAGGCCGCAGCGGTGTCGATGGGGGCCGGCGGGGCGCGGTGGGCGACTCGGGCGCAGACCTGGCGGGTTCCCGCGCCCGCAGTCGTCAACGGTGACCGAACGGGGTGCGGCGACGCTTTCGACGCGGGCGTCCTCGCGGCATGGCTCGCGGGGGCCGGACCCGAGGAGGCGCTCTCTCGCGGGGTCGAGCTCGGCAGCCGGGCAGCGGGGAGGACCGGCGCCCGGCCCTAGCCCGGCTCGGGCGGCTCGGTCGGAGCCCGCTCGGTCAGAAGGCGTCCCGCGGGATGTAAGTGCCCCAGACGTCACGGAGGGCGTGGGCGACCTCGCCGCCGGTGGCCCGCAGCCGGAGAGCTTCCTTCATGGGGTAGAGGACGTTGTCGGTCCCCTCCGCGGCTTGGCGGAGTGACTGCAGTGCCTCAAGGACGGCGTCGTTGTCGCGGTCGGCGCGCAGTGCCGCGAGGCGGGCGACCTGCTCGCGCTCGATCTGCGGGTCGACGCGTAGTGGTTCGTAGGGCTCCTCGAGGTCCAACCGGAAGCGGTTGAGGCCCACGATGGTGCGTTCCTTGTTGTCGATCTCGAGGGCGATCCGGTAGGCGCTGCGCTCGATCTCGGACTTCTGGAAGCCCTCCTCGATGGCGGCGACCGCCCCGCCCTTGTCCTCCACGGCCTGCATCAGCTCGAGAGCGGCCTCCTCGATCTCATCGGTCATGGCCTCGACGGCGTACGAACCGGCAAACGGGTCAACCGTCTTCGTGACGTCGGTCTCGTAGGCGATGACCTGCTGGGTCCGCAGCGCGAGGCGGGCCGCCTTCTGGGTCGGCAGCGCGATGGCCTCGTCGAACGAGTTGGTGTGCAGGGACTGGGTGCCGCCGAGGACCGCGCCGAGACCCTGCAGCGCGACGCGGACGAGGTTGACCTCCGGCTGCTGCGCCGTCAGCTGGACGCCGGCGGTCTGGGTGTGGAACCGGAGCATCAGCGACTTGGGGTTCGTCGCACCGAAGTCGTCCCGCATGACCCGCGCCCAGATCCGTCGAGCCGCCCGGAACTTGGCGACCTCCTCCAGCAGGGTGGTGCGGGCCACGAAGAAGAACGACAGCCGGGGGGCGAAGTCGTCGACGTCGAGCCCGGCGGCCTGGGCGGCGCGGACGTAGGCAATCGCGTTGGACAGGGTGAAGGCGATCTCCTGCACGGGTGTGGCCCCCGCCTCGGCCATGTGGTAGCCGGAGATGGAGATCGTGTTCCAGCGGGGGATCTCCTGGTGGCAGTAGGCGAACACATCCGACACCAGCCGGAGCGACTCCTTCGGCGGGTAGATGTAGGTGCCCCGCGCGATGTACTCCTTGAGCACGTCGTTCTGGATCGTCCCCGTGAGCTTGTCGCCGGGGATCCCGTGCTCCTCGGCGACCAGCTGGTACAGCAGCAGCAGCACCGACCCAGGCGCGTTGATCGTCATCGAGGTCGACACCTCGTCGAGCGGCAGCCCGTCGAACAGGATGCGCATGTCGTCGATCGAGTCGATCGCCACGCCGACCTTGCCGACCTCACCATGGGCGATCGGCTCGTCGCTGTCGTAGCCCATCTGCGTGGGCAGGTCGAAGGCCACGCTCAGCCCACCGGTACCCGCTGCCACCAGCTGGTGGTACCGCTCGTTGGACTCTTTCGCCGTGCCGAACCCCGCGTACTGCCGCATCGTCCACGGACGGCCGGTGTACATCGAGGGGTAGACGCCGCGGGTGTACGGGAACTCGCCCGGCTCCCCCAGCTGGGCCGCCGGGTCGAACCCGGCAAGGTCGTCCGGTCCGTAGGTCTGCCGGATCGGCAGGTCGGACTCGGAGCGGGCTTCCTCGGCCATGGCTCGCAGACTACCGACGCCGGTACGCGCCGCGCCGGGTTGGTGGCCCGACTCACGACCCCAGCCTGTGGATATCGCCGCGCCGCCTCTGCCGGTCGGCAGAAGGCTGATCTGGTGCCCGACCCCGTGCAGGTTCTCACCCGGCTCGGTGGCGTGGCCGGTTGGACGACGCTGCGGCGCGGCTCGTCGTGGCGAGCCATCCAGCGTGCCGTGGACGACGGAGCGATCCTCCGGGTGGGGCACGGCCGATATGTGCTGCCCTCCATCGAACCCGCTCGCGCGGCCGCCTCTCGGTTGACCGCGGCCTCCTCACACACATCGGCCGCGCTGTTCCATGGCTGGCCCGTGGCCCACGTCCCAGAGCTGCCCCATGTCACCGTCTCTCCGCGTCGCAACCTGCCGTCGCACCGGCGCGAGGGCGTGCATGTCCACTGGCGGAGCCTCGACGCCGCCGACATCGTCGAGGGCTGGGTGACGTCGCCCGTGCGGACCGTCATCGACTGCTGCCTGGACCTGCCGTTCGCGGAGGCGCTGGCGGTGTTCGACTCGTCCTGGCGGGCCGGGCTCAAGCCGAAGGCGGTCCAGCTCGCGGCGCGCAGCCTGTCTTCGCGTCAGCGAGATCGCGTCTGGCGGGTCGCCGCCGCCGCGGACCCGCGGGCGGCCAACCCCTTCGAGTCCGTGCTCCGGGCCATCGCCCTGGACGTCCCCGGCCTGTCGGCCGAACCGCAGTTCGTCGTTCGCGACCCCGACTTCTACGCTCGCGTGGACCTGGCCGACGAGAACCTCGAGATCGTGCTCGAGGCGGACAGCTTCGAGTTCCACAGCTCGGCAAAGGCGCTCGACCGGGACGCCCGTCGCTACAACGGACTCACCGTGCGAGGCTGGCTGGTGCTGCGGTTCACCTGGAAACAGGTCATGTTCGAGCCCGAGCTGGTGGCCGCCACCCTGGCGGCTGCGGTTGCCCTGCGCCGCAGATCGGGACGTTCGACAGGAGCGAGACCCCGAATCCCGGCGTTTGGCGGCTGAAACGCTGGTCCCTCCTGTCGAACGTCCCGGGAACAGGCGGGGTCAGGTCGGCCCGAGGGTCTTGCGGTGCTCTTCCCACCGCTGGGCGATGGCCGTCATCTCGTCGGCGATGAAGTCGAGGAAGTCGGCCGACGACGACAGCCGCTCCCCCGCCTGCGTCGCTGGCCCGCCGACCGCGTCGACGCCCGAGGCGATGGCCGCCTGGATCGGCGCATACGTGCGACGCATGTTGACGATCGCGTCGTGCCAGGCGTCCTCCCGGACGACGTAGACGTCGCGCCGCGTGCCAGGTTCGCGCTCGCGGTGCAGGAACAGCACCTGGGACAGATAGCGCACCGCTCCGGAGACCGAGGCCGGGCTGACCTCCAGCACGTCGGCCAGCTCCGCGGACGTCATCCGGCCGTCCTCGTCGGCCAGCATCGCCGCGAACGCCCGGGCCGGCAGCCGGGCCATCCCGGCGTCGGTCAGGGCCGACCCGAGCCGTTCCACGAAGGCTCGGACCTCGTCCTCGGAGCGAGGCGCCGGAGCGCGCGGAGGGGTCGTCGCACGGGCCGTCATACGAAGACTTTAGTACATTCACGTTTTTCTGAAAACGGTGTACAGTCGCTCTCATGAGTACTGCCATCTCCGTATCCGGTCTGCGCAAGTCCTTCGGATCGACCGTCGCTCTCGACGGCCTCGACCTCGAGGTGCAGACCGGCCAGGTGCACGGCTTCCTCGGCCCGAACGGCGCGGGAAAGTCCACCACCATCCGCATCCTCCTCGGGCTCGTCCGCGCCGACGCCGGCTCCGTCACCCTCCTGGGCGGCGACCCGTGGCACGACGTCGAGACCCTGCACCGCCGCCTGGCCTACGTTCCCGGCGACGTCACGCTCTGGCCCAACCTCACCGGCGGAGAGGTCATCGATCTTCTCGGACGACTCCGAGGACAGACCAATCTGGCCCGCCGGAACGACCTCATCGAACGGTTCCAGCTGGACCCCACCAAGAAGGGGCGCACCTACTCCAAGGGGAACCGACAGAAGGTCGCCCTCGTCGCCGCGCTCGCCTCCGACGTCGAGCTGCTCCTTCTCGATGAGCCGACGTCCGGGCTGGACCCGCTCATGGACGCCGTCTTCCGCAGCGTCGTGGAGGAGGTGCGCCGCGAGGGCCGCACCGTGCTCCTCTCCAGCCACATCCTCAGCGAGGTCGAGGCCCTCGCCGACCAGGTGAGCATCATCCGGCTCGGCCGCACGGTCGAGACGGGCGCCCTCTCCGACATGCGCCACCTCAGCCGCACCAGCGTGGACGCGGTCCTCGCGGACGCACCTTCGGTCGAGCTCCTCGAGGGCATCGCCGGCGTCGAGGACCTCACCACCGACGGGTCCCGAGTGACCTTCACCGTCGACACCGCCCGGGTCGGCGAGGTCCTGGCCCGCCTCGGCCAGCACGGTATCCAGAGCCTGACCTGCCAGCCGCCGACGCTCGAGCAGCTCTTCCTGAAGGAGTACGCGACGGATCGAGAGCCGGTGCGCGCATGAGCGGGTATGCCGGGACCGGCGCCCTGCTGAAGCTGGCCCTGCGCCGCGACCGGGTCGTCGTCCCCCTCAGCATCCTCGGCCTCGTCGCCCTGGCCGGCGGTTCGGCGAAGAGCACCGTCGACCTCTTCCAGGGGCAGGACGCCGTCAACGCCGCACGGGAGCTCCTGGCGAGCCCGGCGCTCATCGGCATGTACGGCCCGATCGCGAACCCGGACAACCCCGACTCCTTCGCGATCTTCAAGACCCTGCTGCTGGGCGGAGTGTGCATCGCGCTTTTGGCCATCGTCCTCGTCCGCCGGCACACCCGCACCGAGGAGGAGGCGGGCCGCACCGAACTGGTCGCCGCCGGAGTGGTGGGACGACGAGCGCCCCTCACCGCGGCGGTCATCCTCGCGGCCGGCACGGTCCTCGTCGCCAGCCTGCTGGCGTCGCTCAGCCTGATCGGGACCGGGCTCGGGTCGCGCGGCTCGTGGGCCTTCGGCGCCGCGTGGGCGACCAGCGGGCTGACGTTCACCGGCGTCGCTGCCGTGGCGGCCCAGCTGACGAACACCACCCGAGGCGCGGGGGCCTGGGCCTTCGGCGCCCTTGGTGTCTCCTACCTGCTGCGCGCGATCGGCGACACCGCCAGCGGCGCCGCCTCATTCTTGACCTGGCTCTCCCCGCTCGGCTGGGCCGAGAAGATCGAGGTGTTCGGCGAGGACCGGTTCGTCGTGGCCGTCATTCCCCTCGTCGTCACGATCCTTCTCGTCGCCCTCGCCTTCACTCTTCAGGAACGTCGCGACTTCGGCGCCGGGTTGCTCCCCTCGCGCCCGGGTCCGGCGCAGGCTGCCCCTACGCTCCGGTCGCCCTGGGCTCTGGCCTGGCGGCTCCAACGGGCCAACCTGCTCGGATGGTTGATCGGCTATGCCATCGTCGGCAGTGTCCTGGGCGCCGTGGCCGGCAACGTGTCGTCGATCGCCTCCAGCCAGCAGATGCAGGACCTGCTGCGCAAGCTCGGCGGCAACGCGACCTCGCTGACCGACACCTTCATCTCCACCGAGCTGCAGTTCCTCGCGATCGGCGCCGCCGCGTACGGCATCTCGGCCGCCCTGCGACTGCGCAGCGAGGAGAACGACCTGCACACCGAGCAGGTGCTCGCCACCAGCACTCGGCGCTACACGGTGCTGGCCAGCCACTCGGTGATCGCCCTGCTCGGCAGCGCACTGCTCATGCTGGTTCTTGCTCTGGCGCTGGCGCTCGGTACGCGCACGCAGTACGGCGGCTTCGGCGCTGCCCTCGGCCACCTGCTGCCGAGTGCGCTGGCGACGATCCCCCCCATCTGGGTATGCGTCGGGCTGGCCCTCGCGATCTTCGGCTCGGCCCCCAAGGTGGTCTACGTGGCGTGGGCGCTGCTCGCGGCCTTCGTGGTCGTGGGCGAGTTCGGTCCGCTGTTCAACCTGCCGCAGCCGGTGATCGACGTGTCGCCGTTCGTCCACGCCGTGGTGCTGCCGGGGTCCGGCGTCGTGGCCATGCCCCTGCTCGTGCTCGTTGTCATCGCGGGCGCCCTGCTGGTCTTGGCGCAGACGACCTTCCGGAGGCGCGACATCGGCTGACGATCTGATTCGGGATCGCCCGACGTCGTCGGTCGGCTGCCAGCCCCTACGGCGGTGACTTCTTCCCCTCAGGAGGGGGACTTCTCACCGCGCTGATGCGCGCCGCCGGACCGGGTACTCGACGTTGGTCGGGCTAGGTCAGGTCGTCGCGGCCGGACGCCTTCAGGCGGTCGACCACCGCCTTGACGTCCTGCGCCCGGTCGCGGGCGACGACCAGCAACGCGTCCGGGGTGTCGATGACGACGACGTCGCCGAGCCCGACGACGGCGACCAGTCGGCCGCCGCGGGCGGCGACGAGTCCGGAGGCGTCCACGCTGACGACATCGGCGGGGTCACCGATGACGGTGACTCCATCCGCCGAGGTGGACCCCGCCGCGACCAGCGCGCTGAGCGAGGCGAAGTCGCCGACGTCGTCCCACGAGAAGGACGCCGGCACCACCGCGACCAGGCCGTCGGCGGCCGCAGGCTCGGCGATCGCGTGGTCGATGGCGATCTTCTCCAGGCCCGCCCAGTCGGCGTCCAGCCGCGACGGGTCGGCCGCGATCGCCCGCAGCCCAGCGGCCAGGTCGTGGTGGTAGCGGTCGAGCGCGTCGAGCAGCACGGATGCACGGGCGACGAACATGCCCGCGTTCCACCAGAACCCACCCTCTGCCAGGTAGCCGCGGGCCGTCGACTCATCCGGCTTCTCGACGAACTCGGCCACCTCCCGGGCCTGCGGTGCACCGTCGACCGCCAGCGAGGCGCCCTCGCGGATGTAGCCGAACGCCGTGGAGGCGTGGGTCGGCGTGATGCCGATGGTGACGATCCGGCCGGTGCGCGCAACCGCGACCGCCTCCCGGACGGCGTCCCGGAACTCGCCCTGGGTTCGGATCACGTGGTCCGCGGCGAACGACCCGATCACCGCGTCCGGGTCGCGCCGCTCGATGATGGCGGCGGCCAGGCCGATGGCCGGCATCGAGTCGCGAGGTGACGGCTCGGCCACCACGTCGTCGGTACCGAGGTCCGGCAGCTGCCCGCGGACCGCGTCGGCGTGCGCCTGGCCGGTCACGACGACCACCCGGCCGTCGGTCAACGGCGCCAGCCGGTCCCACGTCCCCTCGAGGAGGGTCCGACCGGCTCCGGTGAGGTCGTGGAGGAACTTCGGCGACCGCCGGCGCGACAGCGGCCACAGCCGGGTACCCGCCCCGCCGGCGGGAATCACCGCCCAGAACCCGTCGATCGCTGGCTCGGCCGGCAGCAGTGCCCCGTCGGTCATGGTCCCGAAGGTTAGCCCGTTGGCATCGGCCTACCCCGCCGCGGCACCCGCATACCTATCGGTAACGAGACGAATGGCACAGCGCCGAGGCCCGTTCCGCGCCCTGAGCGACCCTGCGGCGGGCGTAGATTCGGCGGGTGGCCACCTCCGTCGCTTCGCCGTCACCGGTGACGGCCCGCCGCACGACGATCGCGATGAAACTCGTGATGGCCGTGTCGGGCGCGCTGTTCGTCCTCTACGTCATCGCCCACATGTACGGCAACCTCAAGGTGTTCGGCGGGCAGCAGGCGTTCGACGACTACTCCGAGCACCTGCGCAGCCTCGGCGAGCCGATCCTGCCGTACTCCGGTTTCCTCTGGGTCCTGCGGATCGTGCTCATCTTCGCCCTCCTCGCCCACGTCTACTCGGCGTTCTACCTGTGGAGCCGTGCGCAGGGGGCCCGGACGACCGGGTATGCGGTGAAGAAGGCCGTCGCGGCGACGATCTCCGCGCGGTTCATGCGCTGGGGTGGCGTGGCGCTGCTGTTCTTCCTCGTGTTCCACCTGCTGCAGTTCACGACGAACACGATCCGGGCGAACGGCGACTACCCGAGCCCCTACCAGCGGGTCGTCGCCGGGTTCCAGGTGTGGTGGGTCGTCCTCATCTACGTCATCGCGATGGTGGCGCTCGGCATGCACCTGCGGCACGGGATCTGGAGCGCCGCCCAGACCCTCGGCTGGACCTCGTCCGCCCGCGCCCGCGGCACGGCCAACACCCTGGCCATCATCGTTGCCACGGTCGTCGTCGTCGGCTTCCTCCTGCCACCCCTGTCCATCCTCGTCGGCTTCGTGAAGTAGGGCTCCCATGACCGAGACCGACACCCCCGCAGCCGACATCGGCACGGCTACCGGGCTCTACCGCACGGGTCAGCCGATCGCCGACACCAAGGCCCCGCCCGGACCGATCGGCGACCGGTGGAACCGGCGCAAGTTCGAGGCCAAGCTGGTCAACCCCGCGAACCGCCGCAAGCTCAGCGTGATCATCGTTGGAACCGGCCTGGCCGGCGCATCCGCCGGAGCGACCCTGGCCGAGGCGGGGTACCAGGTGACCTCGTTCTGCTACCAGGACTCGCCTCGTCGCGCGCACTCCATCGCGGCGCAGGGCGGCATCAACGCGGCGAAGAACTACAAGGCCGACGGCGACTCGGTCTACCGGCTGTTCTACGACACCGTGAAGGGTGGCGACTTCCGATCGCGGGAGTCCAACGTCTACCGACTGGCGGAGGTCAGCGCCAACATCATCGACCAGTGCGTCGCGCAGGGTGTCCCCTTCGCACGCGAGTACGGCGGCCTTCTCGACAACCGCTCGTTCGGTGGGGTCCAGGTGTCGCGAACCTTCTACGCACGAGGCCAGACCGGGCAGCAGCTGCTCATCGGCGCGTACCAGGCCCTGGAGCGGCAGATCGCCGAGGGCCGGCTGCAGATGTACACCCGCCACGAGATGCTCGAGCTGGTCGTCGTCGACGGCCGGGCCCGAGGCGTCATCGTCCGCGACATGGTGACCGGCGAGATCGAGACCCACCTCGCCGACGCCGTCGTGCTCGCCAGCGGCGGCTACGGCAACGTCTACTACCTCTCCACCAACGCGATGGGCTGCAACGTCACGGCGACGTGGCGCGCGCACCGCCAGGGCGCCTACTTCGGCAACCCGTGCTTCACCCAGATCCACCCGACCTGCATCCCCGTCGCCGGCGAGCACCAGTCGAAGCTCACCCTGATGAGCGAGTCGTTGCGCAACGACGGGCGCATCTGGGTGCCGAAGCGTCGCGAGGACTGCGAGAAGAACCCTCGGGAGATCGCCGAGCAGGACCGCGACTACTACCTCGAGCGGATCTACCCGTCGTTCGGCAACCTCGTCCCGCGCGACATCGCCTCGCGGCAGGCCAAGAACGTCTGCGACGAGGGGCGTGGCGTCGGTCCCCTGGTCGGCGACTTCCGCCGCGGCGTCTACCTCGACTTCACTGACGCGCTGAAGCGGATGAGCGCCGATGCGGTCGCCGAGAAGTACGGGAACCTCCTCGACATGTACCAACAGATCACCGGGGAGAACCCCTACGAGGTCCCCATGCGGATCTACCCCGCCGTCCACTACACGATGGGCGGGCTATGGGTGGACTACGACCTGCAGTCCAACATCCCCGGCCTCTTCGTCACCGGTGAGGCCAACTTCTCCGACCACGGTGCGAACCGGCTAGGGGCGTCCGCCCTGATGCAGGGCCTCGCCGACGGGTACTTCGTCCTGCCGAACACGATCCGCGAGTACCTCGCGAGTGGCCCGTATGCGCCGGTGTCGGCGGATGCGCCAGAGGTCGTCTCTGCTCGTGAGGCAGTCCAGGGGCGGATTAGGAAACTGTTGTCCATCAACGGTTCTCGCACCGTCGACTCGTTCCACCGCGAACTCGGCAACATCATGTGGGAGTACTGCGGGATGGAGCGTTCCGAGGAGGGGCTGCTCAAGGGCATCGACCTGATCCGCGGCCTGCGCGACGAGTTCTGGCGCAACGTGCGGGTGCTCGGACTGAACGAGGAGCTGAACCAGGCGCTGGAGAAGGCCGGCCGCGTCGCCGACTTCCTCGAGCTCGGCGAGCTGATGTGCATCGACGCGCTGCACCGGCGTGAGTCCTGCGGCGGCCACTTCCGTGCGGAGAGCCAGACCGACGACGGCGAGGCGTTGCGGCACGACGACCAGTACGCGTACGTCGCGGCGTGGGAGTTCCATCAGGATTTCGAGGGGGACAGGAACGGCGAAGCTCCCTTGAGTCCCGTGCTGCACAAGGAACAGCTGGTCTACGAGTACGTCGAGCTGAAGCAACGGAGCTACAAGTGAACCTTCACCCCACCCGAGCCTGCACGGGACTCGCTGCGCGAGGGTGCGGCACTCTCGTGCGAGGACCCCGGTAATGCGCGTCACGCTCAAGGTCTGGCGACAGGCGTCTACGGACGCCGAGGGTCGCCTGGTCACCTACGACGTCGACGACGTGTCCCCGGACATGTCGTTCCTCGAGATGCTCGACGTCCTCAACGAGCGGCTCATCCTCGACGGGGAGGACCCGGTCGCGTTCGACAGCGACTGCCGCGAGGGCATCTGCGGCATGTGCGGCCTGATGATCAACGGCGAGGCGCACGGCCCCCAGGTGACCACGACCTGCCAGCTGCACATGCGCTCGTTCGCCGACGGCGACACCATCACCATCGAGCCGTGGCGCGCGACGGCCTTCCCGGTCCTCAAGGACCTGGTCGTGGACCGGTCGGCGTTCGACCGCATCATCCAGGCGGGCGGCTTCGTGTCGGTGAACACGGGCGCCGCCCCGGACGCGCACGCGGTCCTCGTCCCCAAGGACGACGTCGACCAGGCGTTCGCCGCGGCCGCCTGCATCGGCTGCGGAGCCTGCGTCGCGGCCTGCCCCAACGCGTCGGGGATGCTCTTCATGGGTGCCAAGGTGACGCATCTCGGGCTGCTGCCCCAGGGTCAGCCCGAGCGCGACCACCGGGTCGTCGCGATGGTCGCCCAGCACGACGCAGAGGGGTTCGGCGGCTGCACCAACATCGGCGAGTGCGCCGCAGCCTGCCCCAAGGAGATCCCGATGGACGTCATCTCCTGGCTGAACAAGGACCTCCGCACCGCGATGCGCCACCACCACTGACGGTCGTCTCCACGAGACGAGGACGCTAGACCGGCGCCCGACCGGCCTGGACCTGGGCCCGTGCCAGCGCCCGCGAGATCTGGCGCGGTGTCGGCGGACGCGGCAGCTCGCCGCGGGCCGGTGCGGCGAACGACTGCAGCAGGTAGGCGACAAGGCGGGGTCCGGTGTTCGGGGCGGCGTCACCGGTCGCCGTGACCACACCCGCGTGAGCCATGAGGACGAGGGGCAGGTCTTCGGGCACGAAGTCGTCGCGCAGGTCCCCGACCGCCTGAGCGCGCGACACCAGGTCCTCGAACTGGGCGAACGCCCGGAGCCGTCCCGCCTCGAGCCCCCGCACCCGGGGGAAGGACCTGGTCAGCACCTCGGTGAAGCCGAGGTCACCGGACTGCATACCGCAGACCCGTTCGACGAGAGCGCAGAACCCACGCCACGGGTCCGGATCCTGGCTGGCGACCTCGACCAGGGACGCATACGAGACCAGACGGTCCTCGAAGGTGGCGGCGACGAGGTCCTCGCGGGTCGGGAAGCGGCGCGACAGCGTCGCTATCCCCACTCTCGCTCGGCGGGCCACCTCGCTCATCGGCGCGTCGGTCCCGCGCTCGGCGAAGACCTCCCGGGCCGCGTCGAGGATGCGCTCCCGGTTCCGCTGGGCATCCGCACGCATAAGTGGAATGTACCTTCCACTTAGTGTGTTGGCCGATAGGACCTCCCGACACCTCCCGAAAGGGGCCCCCTGTGAACGTCGCACTGTGGATCATCCAGATCGTCCTCGCCGCCGCCTTCCTCATCGCGGGCACCACCAAGGTGCTGACCCCCAAGGAGAAGCTCCGCGAACGGATGGCCTGGGTGGACGACTTCTCCCAGACCTCGGTCCGGCTCATCGGCACCGCGGAGATCCTGGGTGCGCTCGGCCTTATCCTGCCCGCGGCCACCGGCATCGCCCCGATCCTCACGCCGATCGCCGCCGTGGGTCTCGTCATCATCATGATCGGGGCCGCGATCACCCACGTGCGCCGCAAGGAGCCGGCGATCGTCCCGGTGAACATCGTCCTGCTCGTGCTCGCCGTCATCGTCGCGTGGGGTCGGTTCGGCCCGTACCAGCTCTGATCCGATGGCGCCGCACCAACCGGCGCGGAGCGTCAGTCCTTGCGGCGGGTGATCGTCTTGCCGAGCCAGCGGACCGGGTCGTACTTGCGGTCCACCACGCGCTCCTTCATCGGGATGATGGCGTTGTCGGTGATCTTGATGTGCTCCGGACAGACGTCGGTGCAGCATTTGGTGATGTTGCACATCCCGAGACCCTGGCTGTCGCGGGCGAAGTTCGCCCGGTCGTCCCTCGCGTCGAGCGGGTGCATGTCGAGCTCCGCGGCGCGGATGAAGAACCGAGGACCGGCGAACGCCTCCTTGTTCTCCTCGTGGTCGCGGGAGACGTGGCAGGTGTTCTGGCAGAGGAAGCACTCGATGCACTTGCGGAACTCCTGCGAGCGCTCCACGTCGATCTGCTGCATCCGGTACTCGCCCGGAGCGACGCCCGCCGGCGGCGCGAACGCTGGGATCTGGCGGGCCTTCTCGTAGTTGTAGGTGACGTTGGTGACGAGGTCCTTGGTGACCGGGAACCCGCGCAGCGGGGTGACGGTGACGGTCTCGTCCTCGGCGTAGGTCGACATCCGGTTCATGCACATGAGCCGCGGCTTGCCGTTGACCTCGGCGCTGCACGAGCCGCACTTGCCCGCCTTGCAGTTCCAGCGCACCGCCAGGTCGCCGGCCTGGGTGGCCTGAAGCCGGTGGATGATGTCGAGGATGACCTCGCCCTCGTTCACCTCGACGGTGTAGTCGACGAGCTCGCCGCCGTCGTCGTCGCCCCGCCAGACGCGGAAGTGGGCGTCGTAGCTCATTGGGTGCCTTCCCGCGACATCACTGGGGGATCGCCTCGATCTCTTCGGGCGTGAGGTACTTCTTCAGCTCGTCCTTCTGGAACAGCTGGATGAGGTCGTCGCGCATCGTCGACGTCCGCTCCTCCTCGACCTTGACCGGTCCGTCGCCGGTGCCCGAGCAGACGAGCAGCTTCTGCCGCCAGGTCGGGTCCATCGCGGGGTAGTCGTCGCGGGTGTGCCCACCGCGGCTCTCCTGCCGCAGCAGCGCCGCCCGCGCGACGCACTCGCTGACCAGCAGCATGTTGCGCAGGTCCAGCGCGAGGTGCCATCCCGGGTTGAACGCCCGGCCGCCCTCGACGCTGAGGTGCTGCGCGCGTTCCTTGAGCTCGTCGATCCGGGTCAGGGCCTCGGCCATCTCGGCCTCCTTGCGGATGATGCCGACCAGGTCGTTCATCGTCTGCTGGAGCTCCTGGTGGAGGGTGTACGGGTTTTCCCCGCCGTCCAGCTCGAGGGGCCGGAGCGCGGTCGCGACCGATGCGTCGACCAGCTCCTGGTCGACCGTGGGCCGGTTGTCCCCCAGGCCCTCGACGTATGCCGCGGCGCCGAGACCAGCGCGGTTGCCGAACACCAGCAGGTCGGACAGCGAGTTGCCGCCGAGCCGGTTGGACCCGTGCATGCCGCCGGAGACCTCACCGGCCGCGAACAGCCCGGGAACCCGGTTGGCCGCTCCGGTGTCGGGGTCGACCTCGACACCACCCATGACGTAGTGGCAGGTCGGGCCGACCTCCATCGGCTCCGACGTGATGTCGACGTCGGCCAGCTCCTTGAACTGGTGGTGCATCGACGGCAGCCGCTTCATGATCTCGGCCGCCGGTCGTCGCGAGGCGATGTCGAGGAAGACGCCGCCGTGCGGTGACCCGCGGCCGGCCTTGACCTCGGAGTTGATCGCCCGGGCGACCTCGTCACGCGGCAGCAGCTCCGGTGGGCGCTTGTTGTTGTCGGCGTCGGTGTACCAGCGGTCGCCCTCCTCCTCGGTCTCCGCATACTGGCCGCGGAACACCTCGGGGACGTAGTCGAACATGAACCGCTTGCCCTCGGAGTTCTTCAGGACGCCGCCGTCGCCGCGGACCGACTCCGTGACGAGGATGCCCTTGACCGAGGGCGGCCAGACCATCCCGGTCGGGTGGAACTGGACGAACTCCATGTTGATCAGCGTGGAACCCGCGCGCATCGCGAGGGCGTGCCCGTCACCGGTGTACTCCCACGAGTTAGAGGTGACCTTGAACGACTTGCCGATCCCGCCGGTCCCGAGCACGACCGCCGGGGCGTCGAAGCGGATGAACTGTCCGTTCTCGCGCCAGTAGCCGAACGCGCCGGCGATCTCGCCGGTCGGCGTGCAAAGCAGGTCGGTGACGGTGCACTCGGCGAAGACGCGGAGGAAACCCTCGGCGTCGCCGTTCGCCCGCTCGTCGTCCTGCTGCAGCGAGACGATCTTCTGCTGCATGGTGCGGATCAGCTCGAGGCCGGTCCGGTCACCGACGTGCGCGAGACGTGGGTACTCGTGGCCGCCGAAGTTGCGCTGGCTGATCTTGCCGTCCGGCGTCCGGTCGAACAGCGCGCCGTAGGTCTCCAGCTCCCAGACCCGTTCCGGCGCCTCCTTCGCGTGGAGCTCGGCCATCCGCCACGAGTTGAGGAACTTGCCGCCGCGCATCGTGTCGCGGAAGTGGACCTGCCAATTGTCGTTGCTGTTGACGTTGCCCATGCTCGCCGCGATGCCGCCCTCGGCCATGACCGTGTGCGCCTTGCCGAACAGGGACTTGCAGATCACGGCCACGCGCATACCGGCCTCGCGAGCGGCGATAGCGGCGCGCAGACCGGCGCCACCGGCACCGATGACGAGGACGTCGTACTCGTGGCGCTCGACCCGGTTCTCCGCCGTCGTGTCGGAAGCAGCCATGTCAGTTCACCAGCCTCAGATCGGTAATGACGCCCGCCGACACCAGCGCGATGTAGGCGTCCGTGACCATGAGGGTCCCGAGCGTCGTCCAGGCGAGCTGCATGTGGCGGGTGTTGAGCTTCGACACCTGGGTCCACAGCCAGTAGCGGGTCGGGTGCTTGGAGAAGTGCCGCAGCCGGCCGCCGATGAGGTGGCGGCAGGAGTGACAGGAAGCGGTATAGGCCCAGAGGAAGACGACGTTGACCAACATGATCAGCGTGCCGAGCCCGATGCCGAACCCGCCGTCCTTGCCGTGGAACGCCCGGATGACGTCGTAGGTGTTGATGAGCGACACGACGATCGCCGCGTAGAAGAAGTAGCGGTGCGCGTTCTGCAGGATCAGGGGGAACCGAGTCTCGCCGGTGTACGCGCCGTGCGGCTCGGCGACGGCGCAGGCCGGCGGCGACAGCCAGAACGAGCGGTAGTAGGCCTTGCGGTAGTAGTAGCAGGTCAGCCGGAACCCGAGCAGGAACGGCAGGACCAGCAGGCCGAGGGGGACGAACGGCGGGAACTCGCCGAACCAGGTCCCGAAGTCGCGAGCAGCGGGGACGCAGGACGCCGAGAGGCAGGGCGACGAGAACGGCGAGAGGTAGTGGTACTCCTCGACGAAGTAGTAGCGCTGCGACGCCGTGCGGATGAGCGCGTACAGCAGCCAGGCCACCAGCAGGGTGAAGGTGACCGCCGGCTCGACCCACCACCGGTCGGTGCGCAGCGTGCGCGCCGCGATGCGCGCCCGCCCGGGAGCCCCGACCCCGGATGGCGACGATCCGGAGGAGTCTCCACCGAGGTGGGTCTGCGTCATCCGTGACTCCTCACACGTGCTGATGCTGTGGGCCGTTCGGGAGTGTAACCCGCTGCCCTACGGAGACGATGCCGTACCCTCCCCGTGACATGTCGACGGCGCGCCCCACCCGGAGACGGCTTCGCGGCTGCGCGGCGGCCGTCGTAGCCGGGCTGCTCGGCACGGTGCTCGCCCCGCTCGCGACCGCCGTGCCGACGGAGACCATACCGCCCGCGCCGGTCACCTGTCCGAGCGGCCAGACGGCCACCACGGTGACCCAGCCTCCGCCCACGCCGGCGCCCAAAACGCCGCCGAAGCCCAACCCCAGCGTCACCACGCGGTCCGACGGCAGCACCGTGCAGACGGTCTGCCTGATCGCCCCGCCCACGCCGTTCCCCGCCCCGCCGGTAGCGGCGGCCAACGTCGTCGGCGGGCCCCAGCTTGCAAACACCGGCGTCATCCTCGACAAGCCGGACTCGGTCCCGGCGCCCCCGGACGGCACCGAGGTGTCCTACCTGATCGCCGACATGGACACGGGCCAGATCCTCGCCGCCAAGAACCCGCATGCCTGGCTGCTGCCGGCCAGCACCCTCAAGACCCTGACCTCGCTGGTCGTCATGCCGGCCGTCCCCGCGACCACGTCCCTCGTCGCCACGGACGACGAGGTCAACGCCGACGGCACGCGAGTGGGCATGGTCTCCGGCGGCACCTACACCGTCGACGACCTGTTCCACGGGCTCGTCCTCATGAGCGGCAACGACACGGCGTATGCGCTCGCCGACGCCTTCGGCGGTCGGGACAAGACGATCGCGGCGATGAACGCCAAGGCCGCCCAGCTGGGGGCCTGGGACACCGTGGCGGTCGACCCGTCCGGGCTGGACGCGCCGGGTCAGCACTCCAGCGCCTACGACCTCGCGCTGCTCGGGCGCGCGGTGATGCAGCTGCCCGCATACCGTCAGGTGGCCGCCACGAAGACCTACACGTTCCCCGGAGGGACCGACCGGAGCGGCAAGGTCTCCCCCGCGTTCGAGATCCAGAACCACAACCAGCTGCTGGAGAACTACCCCGGCACGATCGGGATCAAGAACGGCTACACCACCGGAGCCCGTAACACCTTCGTCGGCGCGGTCACCCGAGGCGGCCGGACCCTGCTCATCACGCAGATGGGCGCCATCCTCACACCGAGCTGGCAGCGGCAGGCGGCCCTGCTCGACTGGGCCTTCGCCAACGCCGGGCAGCTGCGGCCGGTCGGGGCCCTGGTGGCTCCCGGGGCCGCCCAGCCACCCGAGCTCGGCGGCACGCCGGCCCCGACCACCGCCGGTACGCCGGTCCCGTCGGCGACGACCAAGGAGCCCGTCCCGGCCGCCACGACCATGCTGCCCCCGGTCGTGGCGGCGGAGCAGGCGGGGCCAGGCGGCAACCCAGGTCCGTGGCTGCTGGCGTCGGCGGGGAACGCGGCCCGCAACCCGTGGATGTGGCTGGTGATCGTCGTGGTGGGGCTCCTGTTCATCCTCGGCCTGCGTCGCTGGGTGCGGCGAGCGGGACCCGAGGACTGACCCGACCGGTCAGCGGGAGAACCAGCGTCGGATCACGCCGACCAGCCCGGTCGCCGCCGCCGCACCGAGCACGGCACCGGCGACCGCACCGGCGCCCACCGCGATGCGGTCGCGCTGCCGGCTGGCCGTCGGGCCGGCGACGCCGGCTGCCGCGGTGGACGGAGGGATGAGCCGCACCGTGGTGTGCCGAACCGCAGGACCGGCGGCTACGGCCTGGTCCGGCGCGGGCTCGGCTGCCTCGGCGTCCTCGGTTTCCTCCGCCGTCTCGTGCGCAGTGTCGAGATAGGCCCAGCAGGCCGACAGCAGCACGATCCGCGCGATGAGGTTCAGCCAGAACAGCAGCCCGATGATGATGGCCACCGACCCGAGCAAGGGGTTCTTGGTGGCGTTGCCGATGAGCTGGAGCCCGAAGATCTTGATGATGCCCAGCAGCGCTCCCCCGACCAGTGCGGACTGCCGGACCGCCGACCACGGCAGCGAGACCCCCGACAGGACCCGCAGCAGCAGGACCAGGATCCCCACGTCGACGACGAAGCCGACGAGGATCCCGACCACCGTGACGAGGATCGTGTTGCTCCCCAACCCGATCCGTTGCGCCACCCAGTCGGCGGCAGCACCGATGACGCTGGTCAGCACGGCGGAGAGGAGGAACGCCGAACCGAACGCCACGAAGACGCCGAGGTCGCGCAGCTTGTCGGTCAGCAGGTTGCCGGGCGACCCCTCCGCGCCGAGGCTGGCCCGGATCCCGTCGCGGAACGACCCGATCCACCCGATGCCGGAGAGCACCAGGCTGACCAGGGCGACGATCCCGCCGATGGTCAGCAGCGACAGCTGAGGTGCCTCGAGCGTGATGAGGCCCTCGGGGTTCGACGTGGTCTTGACGAAACCGGGCAGCGCCCGGTTCAGGGCGTCACCGACGCTGTTGAGCAGCTCCGGATGACCGTTCAGGACGAACCCGAAGATGACCGCGGCGATGGCGAACGCCGGGAAGACCGAGAAGAAGGCGTAGTAGGCGATCCCCGAGGAGAGAAGGTTCCCGCGGACCTCGTTGTACCGCTGGTTCGCGCGGTAGGGCTTGAGGCCCTTGACCCTCTCCCAGAGCTGCTTCACCCGTCGGCCTCTCCTGCGATGTCACCCAGCGGGAACTCACGGACCGGGACCCAGGTCCCGCCTCTATCCTTGACGTAGAGGTGGAAGCTGTGCACCTCGAACATGGCGACGAACTGCGCCAGCTCGTCGAAGGCCCGGTCGAGCTCCGCCTCCGCGACGTCGTGCGCGATGGTCACGTGCGGGTGGTAAGGAAACGCCAGCTCGGTGCCCCACCGCCCCTTACGGATCCCCTGCTCCAGCTGCTCGCAGGCCGAGATCCCCCGCGCCACCTGGACGAACACCACGTCGGAGACCGGCCGGAACGTGCCGGTGCCGCGGAGCACGACGACGAAGGGGTCCACGGAGCGCGCGGCGTCGCCGAGGTGCTCGACCAGCTCGGCGACCTCGGGGTCGGCCACCTCGGTGGGGCCGAGCAGGGTGATGTGCGCGGGCGTGGTCGGCGCCAGTGGGTCGCCATAGGACGCCCGACGCGCCTGCAGCTGCGGACCGAACGGGGCGGGGATCGGGATCGACACTCCGACCATCGTCACGTCGCGCGGAGCGCTGGCCGGGGCCGCGAAGGACATGGCGTGCATTGTGGCAGGGTGGCGATCGTGGACGCCGCCGCCTCCCTCTTCGCCAGCGCCTTCGGGGACGGGCCCGACGGGGTCTGGTCGGCGCCCGGTCGCGTCAACCTCATCGGCGAGCACACCGACTACAACGGCGGCCTGGCGCTGCCGATCGCCCTCCCCCAGCGCACGTATGCGGCGGTGCGGCTGCGCGACCACGGTCGGCTGAGGGCGGTCAGCACCTCTGCCCGCGGGGGGATCGTCGAGGTCGCGCTGGACGACATCGAGCCGGGCCGGCCGCAGGGGTGGGCGGCCTACCTCGCCGGGGTCTGCTGGGTGCTCCGGCAGGAGGGGTACGCGGTTCCGGGCCTCGACATCGCGATCGCCAGCGACGTCCCGGTCGGGGCGGGCCTGTCGAGCTCGGCCGCCCTCGAGTGCGCCCTCGTCGCGGCGCTCTCGGACCTGCTGGGACTCGACGTCCTCGCCGACGACGCCGGCCGTGCCCGGGCCGCGGGATGGTGCCAGCGCGCCGAGAACGAGATCGCCGGTGCGCCGACCGGAGGCATGGACCAAGCCGCGTCGATGCGGGCCACCGCGGACCACGCGATCCTCCTCGACTGCCGATCCGGAGCCGTCGAGCAGGTGCCGGTCGACCTGAGCTCTCACGGCCTGACCCTGCTCGTCGTCGACACCCGTGCGGAACACGCGCTCGTCGACGGTCAGTACGCCGCACGTCGCGCCGCCTGCGAGGACGCCGCGTCCCTGCTGGGCGTCGAGACCCTGCGCGAGGTGGATCCCACGGACCTCGACGCTGCCCTCGACCGGCTCCCCGACGACGTCTCCCGCGCCCGGGTGCGACACGTCGTCACCGAGATCGAGCGGGTTCGGACCTGCGTGGAGGCGTTGCGGCGCGGCGACTTCGACGAGGTCGGCCGGCTGTTCGTGGCGTCACACACCTCACTGCGCGACGACTACGAGGTCTCCTGCCGCGAGCTCGACCTCGTCGTCGACACCGCTCTCCACTTCGGGGCGCTCGGCGCGCGGATGACCGGCGGAGGCTTCGGCGGGTCGGCCATCGCGCTGGTGCCGGCGGACCAGGCGGAGAGCATCGGCGGCCGTATCGAGGCGGCGTTCGGAGCCGAGGGGCTCACCGCGCCCCAGCCGTTCGCGGTCACGGCGGGCCCACCAGCGGGTCGCGACCGCTGACCCGTGGGGCGCTGCCCGTGCACACGAACGGGCATTGGTGTGTCGACCGCCGGAGAACCGCCCGGTTCGGGCGACCAACGCCCGTTCGTGTGCTCGGGCCGCTGGCTAAGGTGGCCCGGTGCCCGACGACGCCGCACCCACCCCGGACACCGAACCCGCCGCCGTGACCCCGGCGCTACAGGGTGAACCCGAGAGCCAGTCCACCACCGAGACCGTCACCGAGGTGACCAAGCGGCCGGCCGAGCCGACCGACGACCTGGTGACGACGGCGCATACCCTCCGCGTCGGCCGACGGACCTGCACTACACGGCGGTCACCGGTCGGCTCGTCCTCCGCGAGGAGGTCTACGAGGACGGCGTCTTCAAGGGCTTCCGGCCGAAGGCCGAGGTGTCGGTGACGACCTACGTCCTCGACGGCGCCAAGCCCGCCGACCGTCCGGTGACCTTCGCGTTCAACGGCGGTCCGGGGTCGTCCAGCGTCTGGCTGCACCTCGGCCTGCTCGGGCCGCGCCGCGTCGTCATGGGCGACGTGGGCGACCTCCTCCCGCCGCCCTACGGCCTGGCCGACAACGCCGAGTCCCTCCTGGCGGTCAGCGACCTCGTCTTCGTCGACCCGGTCTCGACCGGGTACTCGCGGGCGGTAGAGGGCGGCAAACCCGAGCCGTACCACGGGTTCCAGGGTGACCTCGAGTCCGTCGCCGAGGTGATCCGGCTCTGGACCGCTCGCAACAACCGCTGGATGTCGCCGAAGTTCCTCGCCGGCGAGTCCTACGGCACGCTGCGCGCCGCGGCGCTGGCCGAGCACCTCCAGGGCCGCTACGGCATGTACCTCAACGGGGTCATGCTCATCTCCAGCGTCCTCGACCTCAGCTCGATCGACTTCGAGAAGCAGCGCAACGACCGGGCCCACGCGCTCTACCTACCGACCTACGCGGCGGTGTCGCACTTCCACGGACGGCAGGGACGCCGCGGGCTGCGCGCTCTCCTCACGGAGGCCGAGGCGTATGCAGGGCGCGACTACCCGTGGGTTCTCTCGCGGGGCGACCGGCTGACCGCCGCCGAGCGGGCGGAGGCGGTCACCACGATCGCCCGGCTCTCCGGGCTGAGCGAGGACTACGTCGACCGGGCCGACCTGAGGATCGAGCACCTCCGCTTCTTCGCGGAGCTGCTGCGCGACCAGCGGCTGGTCGTCGGCCGGCTGGACTCCCGGTTCACCGGACCCGCGGAGAGCGCGATCGCGGAGCTGACCGAGATCGACCCGTCGTACGACGCGATCGTCGGGCCCTACGCCGCCGCCTTCAACGCCTACGTCCGCGACGAGCTCGGCTACCGCAACGACCTGCACTACGAGCAGATCACGTCGCGCGTGCACCCTTGGTCCTACAGGGAGTTCGAGGGCCGGCCGGTGGACGTGTCACCGAACCTCGAACGAGCCCTGCGGCAGAACGCCCACCTCAAGGTGCACGTCGCCTACGGCCGCTACGACGGCGCGACGCCGTACTTCGCCGCCGAGGACGTCGTGGCGCACCTGCGGATCCCCGCCGGCCTCAAGACGAACATCGAGCACGCGTACTACGACGCGGGCCACATGATGTACGTCCACGAGCCGTCGCGGCTGCAGCAGAGCGCCGACCTCGCCGACTTCGTGAGGCGAGCCAGCGCCGGGTGATCGGTCTGGGCTTGAGCGTTTGGTATTCCGACCGCTCTATCCCGGAACCACACCTCAGGGCCCGACCGTCAGCTCCTCGTGTGGTGGAGATGAGCTGGGGTTCGTGACCGGCTGTGGCTGGCCGTCCTGGAAGCTGGTGTCCAGCTCAGTGCCGGCGGGCCAGGTCATGTCCGCGGCGGTGACGCCTCACCGACCGTTGTCGAGGTCTAGCCGAGAACGTGGACAGTTCCCTCCTCGGTCGCCTGCTAGAGATCGCGCGCGGGACCCGGCTGAAGGCCCAAGAGCCGAGCCCCGTTCTCCCACAGCACCGCTCGCATCCAATCGTCGCCGAGCTCCAGCCGGTCGAGGGCCTCGAGCTGGTGCGCGTAGGCATACGGGATGTTCGGGAAGTCACTGCCGAGGAGGACCTTCGCCTGCAGGTCCGCGAGCCGCTGGACGTAGCCGTCGGGCATCGGCGCGAACTGTTCGGTGAAGTCGGTGCCAGCCATTGTCGTGTCGAGATGGACGCCGTCGTACGCCTCGGCGAGGTCGGCGAACGCGTGGTACTCGCTCATCCCGAGGTGGGCGATCACGAGCACGAGCTCCGGGTGACGGCGCAGCAGCTCCGCGACCGGTGCGGGGCCGGTGTGCTCGCCGGGCCGCGGCGCGGAGCCGGCGTGGATGACGGTGGGTACCCGGGCCTCCGCGAGCACACCCCACGCCTCGTCGAGCAGCCGGTCGACAGGGCTGAACACCCCGACCTGGACATGCACCTTGAACAGCCGGGCACCGGCGGTCAGTGCGTCGCGGACGTCCGACGCCGCCGACGGCTCCGGGAAGAAGGTGCCCGAGTGGACGGCCTCCGGGACCCGCGCCGCGAACTGCGTGCACCACTCGTTGAGCCAACTCGCCATTCCCGGGCGGTGGGCGTAGGCCAGCGAGGGGATCGCCTTCAGCCCGAGCCGGCGCACTGTCTCGAGCCGGTCCGGCTCGCTGCCGCGGTAGTGCACCGGCCACGCCATCCCGTAGTTGGCCTCGGCGGCGTCGAAGTACGCCCACACCTTGGCCAGCACCGAGGGCGGCAGGAAGTGCACGTGGATATCGGCCAGCCCTGGCAGCCCGAGCCCGCGCCAGTATGCGGGGACCTGCTCGTCGCTGGTGGGTCCGCTCAAGGCGGTTGTCAGGCCCCGGCGGGCGTCGGAGCGGTGGGGTCGCTCACGGACGGGCGGCCCGACGCATACCCCTCGATGTACTGGATGTCGTCCTTCGCCCGGGTGACCACAGTAAGGAGGTCGTTCATCGCAGCGACCTCCTCGACCTGCTCCTTGATGAACCACTGCATGAACTGCTCGGCGGCGAAGTCGTTCTCGTCGCGGGCGATCCGGGTCAGCTCGTGGATCTGGGTCGTGACGCGCTTCTCCTGGGCGAGGGCGAGCGCGACCGGCGCGACAATGTCGTCGAAGCGGCTCTGGGGCGCGTCGCTCCCGGGGATGGTCACGTCACGGTCGGTGTCGATGAGAAAGCGCACCATCATCATGGCGTGGCCGCGCTCTTCGATGGCCTGCTGGTAGAAGTACGCGGCCATGGCCGGCATGGTGAGCGCGTCGTAGTGCACGGCGATCGCGACGTACTGCTGGTGGGCGGCGAACTCGTTGCCGATCTGGGTGTTCAGCTGCTCGGCGAAGCGGGACGTCGACATGCGGCGATGCTATCGACAGTCAGTCGCGGGCGAACTCGTCGACCAGTGGGATGACGTCAGCGATGGAGTCGACGATGCGGGTCGGTCGGTACGGGAAGGTCTCCACCATCGCGCGGCTGGTCGACCCGGTGAGCACGAGCACGGTTCGCAGGCCGGCCTCGATGCCGCTGATGACGTCGGTGTCCATCCGGTCGCCGATCATGGCCGTCGTCTCGGAGTGTGCGTCGATGCGGTTGAGGGCAGTGCGCATCATGATCGGGTTGGGCTTCCCGACGAAGTACGGCTGCCGCCCGGTCGCCTGCGTGATGAGCGCGGCTACGGATCCAGTCCCCAGGACCAGACCCTCTTGCGACGGTCCGGACGGGTCGGGGTTCGTCGCGATGAACCGGGCACCACCGTCGATGAGGCGGATCGCCTTGGTGATCGCGTCCAGTGACAGCGTGCGGTTCTCGCCCAGAACGACGTAGTCGGGGTCGTGTTCGCTGAGGGTGTAACCGACTTCGTGGAGGGCCAGGGTGAGTCCCGCCTCGCCCACAGCGTAGGCGGAACCGCCCGGGCGCTGGTTGGCCAGGAACGCAGCGGTGGCCTGGGCCGATGTCCAGATGACCTCTTCGGGCAGTTCGATCCCGCTCCGGGAGAGGCGAGCGCGGAGGTCGCGCGGCGTGTAGATCGAGTTGTTGGTGAGGACGAGGAAACGCCGTTCGAGGGCGACGAGCCGGCCGATGAACTCGGAGGCGCCCGGGATGGCTTGCTCCTCGTGGACGAGGACCCCGTCCATGTCGGTCAACCAACACTCGACGGGCTTGCGCTCGGTCACGAGATCAGTCCGACGCGGAGGACACGAGCGCCAGCGCGGCGTCGAACCGCTCGGAGGGCCGCATCACCGCGTCGGCCTTGGCCGGGTCCGGCCGGTAGTAGCCGCCGAGGTCCACCGGCTCGCCCTGCACGTCGACGAGGTCCTGCTCGATCGCCGAGAGGTCCGCCTCCAGCGCCCCCGCGACCGGACCGAAGACCGTGGCCAGCTCCGGGTTGCCGGTCTGCCGGGCGAGCTCCTGGGCCCAGGCGTACGCGAGGAAGGCGTGGCTGCCGCGGTTGTCGATCTCGCCGACCCGACGGCTCGGGGACTTGTTCTCCTCGAGCAGCCGCTCGGTCGCGCGGTCGAGCGTCTCCGCGAGCGTGGCCGCCCCCGTGTTGCCGGTGGACTCGGCGAGGTGCCGGAGGCTCTCCGCGAGAGCCATGAACTCGCCCAGGCTGTCCCAGCGCAGATGGTTCTCCTGGACCAGCTGCTGGACGTGCTTCGGCGCCGAGCCGCCCGCTCCGGTCTCGAACAGGCCGCCGCCGTTCATCAACGGGACGACCGAGAGCATCTTGGCGCTGGTGCCGAGCTCGAGGATCGGGAAGAGGTCGGTGAGGTAGTCGCGCAGCACGTTGCCCGTGACCGAGATGGTGTCCTCGCCCTTCCGGATCCGCTCCAGCGACGTGGCCATGGCGTCGACGGGCGACTGCACGGTGATGTCGAGGCCGTCGGTGTCGTGGTCCTGCAGGTAGGCGTGCACCTTGGCGATGAGGTTCGCGTCGTGAGCCCGCTGCTCGTCGAGCCAGAAGACTGCGGGGGTGCCGCTCGCCCGGGCCCGCGTCACGGACAGCTTGACCCAGTCGCGGATCGCGGCGTCCTTGGTCTGGCACGCCCGCCAGATGTCGCCGGGCTGCACGTCGTGCTCCAGGAGGACCGTGCCGGAGCCGTCGACGACCTGGACGGTCCCGGCCCGGTCGATGACGAAGGTCTTGTCGTGGCTGCCGTACTCCTCGGCCTTCTGGGCCATCAGCCCGACGTTCGGGACGGAGCCCATCGTCGTCGGGTCGAACGCCCCGTTGGCCCGGCAGTCGTCGAGGACCACCTGGTAGATCGGCGCGTACGAGGAGTCGGGGATGACCGCCAGGGTGTCGGCCTCGGCGCCGTCCGCGCCCCACATGTGTCCGGACGTGCGGATCATCGCCGGCATCGAGGCGTCGACAATGACGTCGCTCGGGACGTGGAGGTTGGTGATCCCCTTGTCGGAGTTGACCATCGCCAGCTTCGGACCGTCGACGAGGCGCTGCTCGATCGCCGCCCGGATCTCGGCGCCGTGCTCGAGGTCGGCCAGTCCGGAGAGGATGGCGCCCAGTCCGTTGCTGCCGTCCAGGCCCGCGGCGGTGAGCTCCTCGCCGTAGGTCTCGAACACGTCGGCGAAGTAGGTGCGCACCACGTGACCGAAGACGACCGGGTCGGACACCTTCATCATCGTGGCCTTGAGGTGGACCGACAGGAGCACGTCGTCGGCCGTCGCGCGGGCCAGCTGAGCGGCGAGGAACGCGTCCAGCGCGGCCGCGCGCAGCACCGTGGCGTCGACGATCTCGTCCTTCGTGACGGGCACGCCGTCACGCAGGACCACGGCGTCGCCGCCGTCGGCCGGCTGGAGTCGCAGGGTGAGCGTGCCGTCCTCGGCGATGACGACGGACTTCTCGTTGTGGCGGAAGTCGTCCGCAGCCATCGTGGCCACGTTGGTCCTCGAGTCGGCCGACCAGGCGCCCATCGAGTGGGGGTGCTTGCGGGCGAAGTTCTTGACCGAAACCGGCGCGCGGCGGTCCGAGTTGCCCTCGCGCAGAACGGGGTTCACCGCGCTGCCCTTGACCTTGTCGTAGCGGGCGCGGGCGTCCTTCTCGTCGGGCGTCGACGGCTCGTCCGGGTAGTCGGGGACGGCGATGCCCTGGCTCTGCAGCTCCGCGACCGCGGCCTTGAGCTGCGGCACCGACGCGGAGATGTTGGGCAGCTTGATGATGTTGGCCTCGGGCGTCGTGGCCAGCTCGCCGAGCTCGGCGAGGGCGTCGCTCTCCGCCTGGTCCGCTGGGAGCCGGTCGGCGAAGGCTGCCACGATGCGCCCGGCGAGCGAGATGTCGCGGGTCTCGACATCGACGCCGGCCGCGGACGCATACGCCTGGACGACCGGGAGGAAGGAGTACGTCGCGAGGAGCGGTGCCTCGTCGGTGAGCGTGTAGATGATCCGGGCCATGCCGCATCCTATCGTTATCTTGACGTCAAGATAAATAGCTTCCCGAACCGGTACTGGTCGCTCCGCTAGGTTCACCGCATGACGACTCCGGCCCTCCGCAAGCGTCTCGGCGCGGAGCTCCTCGGCACGTTCTGGCTGGTGTTCGGCGGGTGTGGCACGGCGATCTTCGGAGCCTCGTTCTTCTCGAGTCCCAGCCTGACGGCACCGTCCTCCCAGCTGGGGGTCGGCCTGCTCGGCGTGTCGCTGGCGTTCGGGCTCTCGGTCGTGACGATGGCGTATGCGGTGGGGCACGTCTCCGGGGCGCACTTCAACCCCGCGGTGACCATCGGCCTGTGGGCGGCCCGACGGTTCGACAACATCCGTGACGCCGGCGCCTACATCGCCGCCCAGATCGTCGGTGCCCTGCTGGCCGGTGCCGTGCTCTGGAGCCTCGCCAAGAGCGTGCGCGGTGCTGCGGGCGCCACCGGAGCACTGGCAGCCAACGGCTACGGCGAGCACTCCCCGGGTGGCTTCTCCCTCGTGGCCGTGCTACTCGTCGAGATCCTGCTGACCGCGTTCTTCGTGTTCGTTATCCTCGGGGTGACTACGGCGCACGCGCCGACCGGGTTCGCGCCGCTTGCGATCGGGCTGACGCTGACGCTCATCCACCTCATCTCGATCCCCATCGACAACACCTCGGTGAACCCCGCGCGCTCACTGGGGGTGGCGTTCTTCAACGGCAACGGCGCGCCGGGCCAGGTGTGGGTGTTCATCGTGGCGCCGATCGTGGGGGCGGTCATCGCGGGGTGGACCTTCGAGGCCATCACCGGCATCGACCGCAGCAACCTCGACGTCGGCGGCGCGGTCAACCCAGGCGAGGTCATGACCGAGCCGACTCCCATGACGGAGGCTGAAACTCACGCCGAGGCCGAGGCGGGGAGGGCCTAGCCGACCGGAGGAGGCGAGCCGACCCGCATACCGGCGGGTCAGACCAGCTGGCCAGCGGCCGGCTCCTCCCACTGACCAAGGACATCGTCCCGCGCTACCAGACGATGCGCTGACCGCTCCCCCTTGACTGCCAGTCCAGCGGGTCGGCTGCTCGTATGGGGGCAGCCAACCCGATCGACTGGCAGTCGAGCGACCGTTGCTTCGGGAACGGAGGCCACCGCTGGCGGCTGCCGAGGGCGGCGAGCCGACCGGCATACCGGCTGGTAGCGTCTTCGGGCGTGAGCAACGACGCCAGCCCCGCCACCCGTACCCCCGTGAAGGTCGCCGTGACCGGCGCCGCGGGACAGATCGGCTACAGCCTGCTCTTCCGGCTCGCCAACGGTGACCTGCTCGGCAAGGACACCCCGATCGAGCTGCGGCTGCTGGAGATCACGCCGGCTCTGAAGACGCTCGAGGGCGTCGTCATGGAGCTCGACGACTGCGCGTTCCCCACGCTGGCCAAGGTGGAGATCGGCGACGACCCTCGGGTCGTCTTCGACGGCGTCAGCCACGCGCTGCTCGTGGGGGCGCGTCCGCGCGGTCCCGGCATGGAGCGTGGCGACCTGCTCGAGGCCAACGGGGGGATCTTCGCCCCGCAGGGGAAGGCCCTCAACGAGGTGGCCGCCGACGACGTGCAGATCTCCGTCACCGGCAACCCCGCGAACACCAACGCGCTCATCGCCATGTCCAACGCCCCGGACATCCCGAACGAGCGGTTCGCCGCTCTCACCCGGCTGGACCACAACCGGGCGATCTCGCAGCTGGCCGCCAAGCTCGGCGTGCCGGTCACCGCCATCCGCCGGATGACGATCTGGGGCAACCACTCCGCGACGCAGTACCCGGACATCTTCCACGCCGAGGTTGACGGCCAGAACGCCGCCGAGCTGGTGAATGACGAGCAGTGGCTGGCCGACACGTTCATCCCCACCGTGGCCAAGCGTGGCGCCGCGATCATCGACGCCCGCGGGTCCTCCTCGGCGGCCAGCGCCGCCTCGGCGACGATCGACAGCGCCCGCACCTGGCGGGACGGCACGCCCGAGGGCGACTGGGTCTCGATGGCGGTGTGTTCCGACGGCTCCTACGGCGTGCCCGAGGGCCTCATGTCGTCGTTCCCGGTGACCATCGCGGACGGTCGCTGGGCGATCGTCCAGGGGCTGGAGATCAACGAGTTCTCGCAGGCGCGGATCGACAAGACGGTCGCCGAGCTCGAGGAGGAGCGCGAGGCCGTCAAGGGCCTCGGCCTCCTCCCCTGAGGTTGGTCCCCGTATTCCGGTCTAGGGCGTTGCGGGGCAGCTCACGGCGCGCCCGGCGCCGAACTGCGCGTCGACCGGACCGCACGTCCGGACCAGGAAGAACGCGCCGAACACCAACCCCGCGGCGACGAGCAGGGTGAGAACGTCGCGCGCCTTGGTCCGGACCTCGATCCCGCCGGCGCGCGGCTCCTTGACCAGCAGCCGCAGGACCGCGGCGACCAACAGCCCCAGTCCGATGACGAAGCCGCCCAGTCGGAGGCGCCCGGCGAACACGATGAGCCCGACGCCGACGACGACGAACCCGGCGATCACCCACCAGAGCCCCAGGCGGCGCAGCCCGGCCAACCTCACCGCGTCACCCCAGGCCGGCCTGCCGCTCGGCGGCCGCCACGACGTTCGTCAGCAACATGGCTCGCGTCATCGGTCCGACCCCGCCGGGGTTGGGACTGAGCCACCCGGCGACCTCGGCCACGTCGGCGGCCACGTCGCCGGCGGGCTTGCCGTCGACCCGTGAGACGCCGACGTCGAGGACCGCGGCACCGGGCTTGACCATGTCGGAGGTGATGATGCCGGGGACGCCCGCGGCGGCCACGACGATGTCGCCCTCGCGCACCCGCGCCGCGAGGTCCTTGGTCCCGGTGTGGCAGACAGTGACGGTCGCGTTCTCCGACTTGCGGGTCAGGATGAGCCCGAGTGGTCGACCGACGGTGATGCCGCGGCCGACGATGACGACGTGGGCCCCCGCGATCGGGACGTCGAACCGGCGCAGCAGCTCGATGCACCCCATCGGCGTGCACGGCAGTGGCGCGGGCTTGCCCAGGACCAGCCAGCCCAGGTTGGTGGGGTGCAAGCCGTCGATGTCCTTCTCCGGGTCGACCCGTGACAGCAGGGCCATCTCGTCGAGCCCGGTGGGCTGCTGCACGAGGAAACCGGTGCAGTCCGGGTCGGCGTTCAGCTCGTCGATGACCGCCTCGACCTCGGCCTGGGTGGCCGTCGCCGGCATGTCGCGGCGGATGCTCGTGACGCCGATCTGCGCGCTGTCCTGGTGCTTGGCGCCGACGTACCAGGCGGAGCCCGGGTCGTCCCCGACGAGAACGGTCCCGAGCCCGGGGACGACGCCACGTGACGCAAGCACGGCTACGCGGTCCGTGAGCTCCGCCTTGATCGCCGCCAGCGTGGCCTTGCCGTCGAGGATCCGTGCGGTCACGACGACCTATCCTGCCACGGGCTCGGTGGGCTCCTCGGCGCGGCGTTCGGCTCGTCGAGCGCGGGTCGCGCTGATCCCCGCGAGTGCGGCGGCCGCGAGGGTGACCAGCAGCCCGAGCAGCACGAGTGGGGTCACCGTGCCTCGGGTCTCAGGGTTCAGCAGGTCGAGCAGGGCCGCAGCGGACAGCTGGCCGACGAGCATGAGGAGCAGCTGCAGCAACACTCCGAGGTAGCGCACGCCGACCACCCCGGCCGCCACCACACCGATGCCGAGCAGGCCTCCCCACCAGGCCCACCACGGCGCATCCAGGCTGCGGGGCAGGCCGAACTGGCCGAGCAGCGCCTCGGGCACGATGAGCAGGACCAGGACAGTGAGGCCGAGGGTGAAGTTCAGCCACGCCGTCGTGAAGGCGTTTCCGGACGCCACCCCGACGCGCCCGTTGATGCCGGACTGGACCGCGAGGGACATCCCCGCGAGGACGCTCAGCACGACGGGGAGGATGACGGTCGCGTCGGTCGTCGAGACGCGTCCCCCGACGGCGACGAGCACCCCGACGCAGGCGAGGGCGGCGGCGATCCCGCGACCGGCGGTCACCGGGAGGCGACCGGCCGGCCCGATTCCGAACCGGTCCACGGCCATCCCGCTCGCCGTCTGGCCACCGACCACCGCCACCGTCCACAGGGCAACGCCGGCCAGCGGCACCGCATACGACTGGCACAGCACGAACAGCCCGCCCATGGCACCGCCTACGCACTGGTACCAGCGCAGCCGACGGTCGGCCACCGCGGACCGCAGCATGACCAACCCGGACCGCATCGGTCGGGACAGGAGCAGGGCGACGGTGAGGGCCAGGGTTCCGGAACCGAAGCTCCAGAGGGCCGCATCGAGCCCGTGGCCGAACACCGTGGCCAGCTCGCCGTTCATCCGGGACTGCACCGACAGCAGGGCGCCGCCCACAAAGGCCAGCGCGGCCCACAGCAGCCGTGACGTCACCTCAGTGGGCGAAGTGACGGGTGCCGGTGAAGTACATGGTGACCCCCGCTCGCTGGGCGGCCTCGACGACGACCTCGTCGCGGATCGAGCCTCCGGGGGCCACGACCGCGCGGACCCCGGCGTCGAGGAGGATCTCCAGCCCGTCGGCGAACGGGAAGAACGCGTCGGAGGCCGCCACGGCACCCACCGCCCGCTCGGCCCCGGCGCGCGACACGGCCAGGCGGCACGAGTCCACGCGGTTGACCTGGCCCATGCCGACGCCGACGGCCGCACCGTCGTCGGCCAGCAGGATCGCGTTGGACTTCACCGCACGGATCGCCCGCCAGGCGAAGGCGAGGTCAGCCAGGGTCGTCTCGTCGGCCGGCTCCCCGGCCACGAGCCGCCAGTAGGCCACGTCGTCGCCGCCGGTCGGGTCACCCGCCTCGTCGCGGACCACCGCGTCGACCCGGTCCGGGGTTTGCACGAGGATGCCGCCGCTGATCGGGCGGACCTCGATCGGGTCGCGGAACCCTCCCATGTCGGCGGGCAGGCGCAGCACCCGGATGGTCTTGCGAGCGCGCAGCAGGTCCAGGGCGTCGTCGTCGAAGTCCGGCGCGACGATGACCTCCGTGAACACGCCCTTGGTGTGCTCGACGAGCTCGGCGGTGACGGTCCGGTTCGTGGCGATGATGCCGCCGTAGGCCGACTGGGGGTCGCAGGCGTGTGCCTTGTCGTACGCCTCCACCAGCGTCTCGCCGACGGCGATGCCGCACGGGTTGGCGTGCTTGATGATCGCGACGGTCGGCTGGTCGCCGTGGTCGTGGGCCGCGCGCACGGCCGCGTCCGCGTCGACGTAGTTGTTGTAGGACATCTCCTTGCCGTGCAGCTGCTCGGCCTGGGCGATACCGGGGCGCCAGTGCCGGTAGAGGGCCGCGGGCTGGTGCGGGTTCTCGCCGTAGCGCAGCGGTGCGACGCGGTCCCAGGTGGCACCGGTCCACGCCGGGAAACCGGTGCCGTCGGAGGTGTCGGCGACGACGGTGCCCATCCAGTTGGCGACCGCGTTGTCGTAGCTCGCGGTGTGCACGAACGCCTCGGCCGCCAGCCGCTGGCGCTCCGCAAGGGTGAAGCCGCCGGCGCCCAGCGCCGCCTTCAACCGGGGGTATGCCTCGGGGCTGGTGACGATGGCGACGCTCGCGTGGTTTTTGGCGGCGGCGCGGACCATCGACGGGCCGCCGATGTCGATCTGCTCGATGCACTCCTGTGGGGACGCGCCCGACGCGACGGTGTCGCGGAACGGGTAGAGGTTGGAGACGACGAGGTCGAACGGCTCGACGCCGAGCTCCTCGAGCTGACGCAGGTGGTCCGGGTTGTGGGTGTCGGCGAGGATTCCCGCGTGGACCGCGGGGTGGAGGGTCTTGACCCGACCGTCGAGGCATTCGGGGAAGCCGGTGAGCTCCTCGACCGCGGTCACCGGAACCCCTTGCGCCGCAATGGCCTTCGCGGTCGACCCGGTCGACACGATGGCGACGCCGGCGTCGTTGAGGGCGGACGCGAGCTCGGGGAGCCCGGTCTTGTCGTACACAGAGACGAGCGCACGCCGGAGGGGGCGCCGCCCGTCGGTGGTGTCGGCAGAGCTCACGGGATGGTGACCTTCCGATCGGTGACGGTGAACCCCTCGCGGACCATGCGTCCGACGAGGTCGACGAGCTGGGGCCGTTCGACGGCCTTGATCCGCTCGGTCAGGCGGTCGACGGTGTCGTCGTCCTCGACCGGCACCGCCACCTGGCCGACGATGACGCCGGTGTCGATGCCCTCGTCGACGACGAAGAGGGTCGCACCGGTGACCTTGACGCCGTAGTCGAGCGCGTCCCGCGGCCCGTGGATGCCGGGGAACGACGGCAGCAGAGCGTTGTGGCTGTTGACGTAGCGTCCGGCGAACCGGGCGAGGAACGCCGGCCCGACGAGCTTGAGAAATCCCGCGGACACCACCAGCGTCGGTGCGTAGGCGGCGACGGTCTCGGCGAGAGCCGCGTCCCAGGCCGCTCGGTCGAGGTGGTCGGACACGCGGCAGACGAAGGTGGGGATGCCGGCGCGCTCGGCCCGGGCCAACCCCTGGATCCCGTCACGGTCGGCACCCACGGCCGCCACCCGCACGCCGTACGCCGGGTCGGCCGAGGCGTCGATGAGCGCCTGCAGGAGGGTGCCGGACCCGGAGACGAGCACGACGACCGAGCCGGCGAGAGGCTCGGAGGGGGCTGCCGTCACGGTGCTCGAGCCTAGCGAGGACCGTCGACGTCCCTGAGGTCGCCACCCCCGGGCGAAACCCGGGGGGCCGACCCGTCGTTGTCGGGGAGGATGGGTCGCGGTCACCAGGGCCGGAGGTGCACCCGAACGGGCGAGAGCGGAGACACATGGCGGGGCAGGTCGGCGGCCAGCAGGTCAGCCGCGAGGAGCTGCGCGCCCGCGGTCGCTACTCCCTGACCATCGCCTGCCTCTTCCTCCTCATCCTCGTCGGCGCCGGCCTGGGACTCCCGCGGCGGGCGATCGTCGTCGTGCCGATCGTCGTCGCGATCGTCGTGTCGGTGCGCGAGATGCGCCGGCTGTCGCGGGCGTCGGCCGGGGCGTTCACCCGGTTCGGGCCCGCCGTAGCGCTGGGGCTCTCGACCGTCCTCCTGCTCGGAGCCATCACCCAGGCAGTCTTCTACGTCCCCCAGAAGCAGTACGAGGACTGCATGACCGGGGCGAACACCAGCACCGCCCAGTCGGTCTGCAGCCAGCAGCGTCAGCGCTCGCTGTTGGGGTCCCTCACCGAGTTCTGACCGTCACCACGCCGACCGGACGCAGATGTCTGTCGGTTTGATGCCTGGGCGCGGGAGAACCGACAAACATCTGAGTCCGGTCGCCGGGAGAGGGCCTCAGCGAGCGACGGCGTCCACCTGGGCGACCAGGTGGTCGGCGATCTCCAGCGACGCCGTGGCCGCCGGCGAGGGCGCGTTGAGGACGTGCACCTGGCGCGGACCGGTCTGGACCAGGAAGTCGTCGACCAGGGAGCCGTCCCGACGCAGCGCCTGCGCCCGGACTCCCGCCGGTGCCGGCGTGAGGTCCCGGGCCTCGATCCCGGGGACCAGCCGGGCCAGGCTCCGCGCGAACGCCGTCCGCGACAGCGACCGGACCACCTCACGCGCCCCCGGCGCGGCGTGCTTGGCCCCGAGCCGCCAGAGGCCGGGCCACGACAGCGCGTCGCGCAGCTCGCCGAGGTCCACGTCTCGCCACGTGTACCCCTCGCGCCGCAGCGCCAGGACGGCGTTCGGGCCGGCGTGGACGCCGCCGTGGACCATCCGGGTCAGATGCACGCCGAGGAACGGGAACCGCGGGTCCGGGACGGGGTAGATCAGCCCGCGGACGAGGTGCTCGCGGTGCTGGGCCAGCTCGAAGTACTCCCCCCGGAAGGGCACGATCCGCGCCTCCGGCTCGATTCCACAGGCCCGCGCCACGACGTCGGCGTGCAGGCCGGCGCAGACCACGAGGGCGTGCGCTTCCAGCGTGTCGCCGGTCGTCGTGCGGACCCGCACCAGGTTCCCCGCGTCCGTGTCGACGCCCGCGAACCCGGTGCCGAGGCGTACCAGCCCGCCGCCGGCCCGGATGTCCTCGGCGTAGGCGTCGCAGACCGCGCCGTAGTCGACGATGCCCGTCGTCTCGACCCGCAGCGCCTCGACGCAGGAGACGTAGGGCTCGTAGCCGCGGGCCTCGTCCTTGGTGACGAGCCGGGCGGGGACGCCGTTGGCGGTGGCGCGATCGGCGAGCTGGTGCAGTCCCGGCACCTCCTCGGCGGAGGTCGCGACAACGAGCTTGCCGGTCGTCTCCACCGGGATGCCCCGCTCCCGGGCGAAGGCGGTCATCGAGGCGGCACCCCGCACCGCCATGGTCGCCTTCAGACTGCCGGGCGGGTAGTAGATGCCGGAGTGGATCACTCCGGAGTTGCGGCCGGTCTGGTGCCGGGCGAGCGCCGTCTCCTTCTCGAGAACGGTCACCTCGTCGCCCCGGCGCGCGAGCGCCCGGGCGGTGGCGAGGCCGACGATGCCGCCGCCGACGACGACGACCCTCACGAGGCCACCACGGCAGCCACCGCTCCAGACAGCGGGCCGTGGAGCGTCGCGGTCAGCGGTGCGGGCGGGCCCGCAGCAGCAGCTGGGCCGACAGCACCGACAACGCCGCCCCCGCGACGAGCAGGCCGAGCAGCGCCGCCCCGAACACCAGCGGCCGAGTGCCGACGGCACTGAGCCGGTCCACCCCCACTGCTCCCGAACCGAGGGCGGCGAGCACGGTGAGGCCGGCGGCCGAGGTCACGACGGCCGCGAGGGCAGTGGCGAGCTTGGTCCGCCAGCTCGACAGTCGGGCCAGGCTGCGACACGCCAGCCACCCTATGAGGCCGCCGGCGATCACCGGCACGAATAGCAGGAGGATCAGCCATCCGGACCATGCACCGTCCGAGGGCAGGGCTCCCAGGACCGGGATCATCGGCATCAGGCCGGGGTGCGCGCCGGCCAGGTTTATCGTCGACCCGTCGGCGATCTGGAACCCGGGTCCGGCCAGCCACGCCAGCGCGAAGAGGGCCAGGTTGGGGAGGACCAGCAGCTGCACGGCGGTGAGCACGACCCCGCCGACCAGGCCGGCGTTGACCGCGGCGTGCAGGCCGGAGACCGTCGACCAGCGGGCGGCGACCATGATCACGACGAGGACCGTGCCGAGCCCCAGCAGGATGGCAACGCCGTGGACACCCGGCCGGACCGCCCGCGGCAACCAGCGCGGCAGCCGGTCGAGCCACTCGCCGACCACGCCGCACTCCTCGTCGGCGACGTAGCGCCGGAGCAGCGCCCACGCGAGCGCCAGCACCGGGATGCCGAGGACGACGAGCACGGCCGCGAACCCCGGACGAGCCGGACCGGCCAGGGTGAGCAGCCAGGCGAGGAGCCCGGCCCCCGCATACCCGAGCACGAAGCCCGGGACCACCTGCCGGACCAGGGCCCGCGGCCAGGTGGTGCCCGGCGCCGTCCGCTCCGTGCGGTCGAGGAGCCGGCGCGCCCCACGAACGGTCAGGAGCAGCGCCAGCAGCCAGAGCCCCAGAGGTGCCAGGGACAGCGACAGCTCGCCGACGGCGACCGAGGCCCCGTGACCGAGGAACCAGCCGGCGCTGGCGATGCCGAGAGCGTCGCCCCAGCCGACCGTCGTGTGCGCGGTCGCCACCCACACGACCAGGGCGGGCAGAGCGAGCACCAGCCACGAGCCCGCGGCCGCGAGTGCCCCGGCCGCCGGCGCCTGCCACCAGTCGAACCCGGACGCCGCCGCGAGCACCTCGGCGTCGGAACCCGTCTCGGGGCGGGGGTCGGCCCGGAGGTCGGCCCGGGGGTCGGCACGGACGCGGTCGCGGAGCGAGTCGAGAAGGGTCATGACGAGGCCATCGTCGCCGCTCTCCGCCGCTGGGCGAGGAGGGCGCGCCGAGGGCCGGTCAGATGACGACCGAGTCCAGGCTCGCCATGATCTCGCGCATCAGGGCGGCGGTCTCGGACGGCGTCTTGCCGACCTTGACCCCGGCCGCTTCGAGGGCCTCCTGCTTGGCCGCGGCGGTTCCCGACGAACCGGACACGATCGCGCCGGCGTGGCCCATGGTCTTGCCCTCGGGAGCAGTGAAGCCCGCCACGTAGCCGACAACCGGCTTGGAGACGTTGTCCTTGATGTAGGCCGCGGCCCGCTCCTCGGCGTCGCCGCCGATCTCGCCGATCATGACGATCGCATCGGTGTCGGGGTCGTTCTGGAACGCCTCGAGGCAGTCGATGTGCGTCGTGCCGATGACCGGGTCGCCGCCGATCCCGACGGCGGAGGAGAAGCCGTAGTCCCTCAGCTCGTACATCATCTGGTAGGTCAGCGTGCCGGACTTGCTGACCAAGCCGACCCGCCCGGGGCCGGCGATGTCGGCGGGGATGATCCCGGCGTTGGACTGCCCGGGGCTGATGAGGCCGGGGCAGTTCGGGCCGATGATGCGGGTGCCGCCCTTGCTCTCTGAGTAGGCGAAGAACTCCGCGGTGTCCTTGACCGGGATGCCCTCGGTGATGACGACGACGAGGGGTATGCCCGCGTCGATGGCCTCGACGACGGCCGCCTTGGCGAACGGCGGCGGCACGAACACCACCGACACGTTCGCGCCGGTCTGCGCCATCGCCTCGGCGACACCGCCGAACACCGGCACGGTGACATCGTTCGGGAAGTCGACCGACTGGCCCGCCTTGCGCGGGTTGACGCCTCCGACGATGGCGGTGCCCGAGGCCAGCATCCGGGTGGTGTGCTTCATCCCCTCGGAGCCGGTCATGCCCTGGACGATGACCTTGGAGTCCTGGTTGAGGAAGATCGACATCGCTCCGCCGCCCCTTCTACTTCGCCGCTGCAGCGAGCTCGGCGGCCTTGCGGGCCGCGCCGTCCATGGTGCCCTCGATGCTGACGAGGGGGTGGTTCCGTTCGGCGAGGATCCGCCGGCCCTCGTCGACGTTGTTGCCGTCGAGGCGCACGACGAGCGGCTTGGTCGCCTCGTCGCCGAGCTTGTCGAGGGCGCCGACAATGCCGTTGGCCACCGCGTCGCACGCGGTGATGCCGCCGAACACGTTGACGAAGACCGCCTTGACCTGGGGGTCGCCGAGGATGATGTGCAGGCCGTTGGCCATCACCTCCGCGGAGGCGCCGCCGCCGATGTCGAGGAAGTTCGCGGGCTTGGGTGGGGTCGTGAGGCCGCGGTCCGCAGCGACCTCCTCGCCCGCGTACGCGACGACGTCGAGGGTCGACATGACCAGCCCGGCGCCGTTGCCGATGATGCCCACGTCGCCGTCGAGCTTGACGTAGTTGAGGTTCTTCTCCTTCGCGGCGGCCTCGAGCGGGTCGGCGCTGAGGGCGTCCTCGAGGCCGGCGTGGTCCTCGTGCCGGAAGTCGGCGTTCTCGTCGAGGGTGACCTTGCCGTCGAGGGCCACGATCTGCCCGTCCGAGGTCTTGACCAGCGGGTTCACCTCGACGAGGGTCGCGTCCTCCTCGCGGTAGACGTCCCAGAGCTTCGTGAGGACGGCCGCGATCGCGCCCCTGTCGGCCTCGTCGAACCCGGCCGCGTCGACGATCTCGCGGGCCTTGGCGTCGTCGATACCGACGTTGGGGTCGACGGGGACGCGGGCCAGGGCGTCGGGCCGCTCCACGGCGAGCTGCTCGATCTCCATGCCGCCCTCCTTGGAGCACATGGCGAGGTAGGTGCGGTTCGCGCGGTCGAGAAGGACCGAGAAGTAGTACTCCTCGGCGATCGATGCGCCCTGGGCGACCATGACGCGGTGCACGGTGTGGCCCTTGATGTCCATGCCGAGGATCTGCTCGCCCGCCGCGGCCGCCTCGTCGGCCGACTTCGCGACCTTGACGCCACCGGCCTTGCCGCGGCCGCCGGTCTTCACCTGGGCCTTGACCACGACGACGCCGCCGCTCTTCGGACCGATCTCCTCGGCCGCCGCACGGACCGCCTCGGGGGTGTCGGCCACGATCCCGGCGAGCACGGGAACCCCGTGCGCCTCGAACATGTCCCGCGCCTGGTACTCGAACAGGTCCACGCCAGCCGTCCCATCGTTGGAATGAGCGATTTCGTGCGGGTCGAGCCTATCGGCCGGGTCCGGACCGGCCGAGGGCCCCCGCGGACGATGCGACCGACCTCACGCACATACCCTGGCGTATGCGGGTCAGCCGACGGCGACGGCCTGCCCGGCCGGGACGAGCAGCACCCATACCGGGCCGGACGCCATGGGGATGGGCGCCCCCCCGGGGCCGCCTGCGGTGTAGCTGGTCGGTGACCCGAGGTCGGGGCGGGCCCACTGGCCCTTCCAGACCTGCCCGTCGCGGAGCACCGCCGCCGGGCCCGACCCGACCAGGTCGACGACCGGCGTCTGGACGCCGTTGACGTCACGGTTGTCGCTGAGGTGGGCGGGGACCTCCTGGACGACCACGGTGGCGGCGCCGACCCGGGCCCCGCCCGGGGCGACGTCGGGCCGTCCGTCGGTCGTGAGGAGGTACCGGCCGGTCCCGGCGTCCCACGTGAAGGCGACCTGGGAGGCCGGCCACGCGGTCGACACCGAGCCGGCCGGGGACCCGCCCGGTCCCGGGGGGCCGAACCGGAACCCGGGGTCCCCGTTGGTGGCACTCGTGCCGGCCCGGACGAGCAGGGCCTGGCTGTTGCCGATGACGTTGTAGGGCGCCCGCCGGTCGCCGGTCCGGCGGTACCCCTGGGTCCCGGCGTCGTACGGGATCGAGGCGAGGTTCGCCTGGTCCACGAGGCCGCGGGTGAACGCGGACCCGCCGGAGTAGGCGAGCGCGACCCGGCCCCAGTTGGCCAGCAGGGCGACGTCGGTCTCGCGGGCGCTGCGGATCGGCCCGACCTCGGGCGGCAGGTCTCCGGCCCCGGTCGAGAAGACCGCCATGAGGCGGGTGAGGCCGCCTTCGACCGGCTCGACGTAGACCACCTCGGCCCGCTCGATCCCCAGCCGCGGACGGGACCCGGCCGTGTTGTCGATCTTGACCGCGAGCACGGAGCCACCGGGCAGCCCCGGCAGGGCTGGGGTGGTCGGGCTGGGTGGAGGCTCCGTGGTGGTGGTCGAGGTGCTCGGGTGAGCCGGTGCCGCCGCAGCGGTCGTCGGGCCCGGCCCCGGAGCCGCGGAGGAGCACGCCACGAGGGCCAGGGCGGTGGCGACGGCCACTGGTGCGGCGACGGTCGTCGCGGCACCTAGAGGCCAGCGGACGAGGCGGCGGTTGGCCCTTTGCGGACACGGCAACCGGGGGTCACTTCGCTCGGACACGGGGCGCGAGCCTAGGCCATCTGATTGGGTGATGTTGTCGACTCACGGCGTGCCCGCCGTAGCCGAACCTGGTTGTGGGGCCGCAGCCCCTTGGCGGCCCCACAACCTTTCGGTCGCCGACTGTGCGGTTATGCCGGGGCTTTCGCTCCCGGCCCACCACGGAGACCCGTGGTGCCCGAATCTCGCCCGCTGCGGGAATAGCGGGGATTCGACCCTGTTCACCCTCGACTCGGAACACTGCGGCATGGGGGGTTGTCGCACTGCTCCGTACGACCATGGTGGAACCTCCACGGCTCCAGTACCTACCGACTTTGCCAACTCTTTAAGGTCGCGAGGGAAATGCCGGACCTAACGGTGGGCGAATCGTCTCACCTGTTGGGATCGACGTTCGCGCGTACCCAGTCGACGATCTCCGTGGTGGTCGCTCCTGGGGTGAACACGGTGGCGACACCCATCCGCTTCAGCTCCGGCAGGTCGTCGTCGGGGATGATCCCGCCGCCGAAGACGACGATGTCGGAGGCGTCGCGCTGCTTCAGCAGGTCGACGACTTTGGCGAACAGCGTCATGTGCGCGCCGGAGAGCACTGAGAGGCCGACCGCGTCGGCATCCTCCTGGATGGCCGCCTCGACGATCTGCTCCGGCGTCTGGTGCAGGCCGGTGTAGACGACCTCCATGCCCGCGTCCCGCAACGCTCTCGCCACGACCTTGGCGCCGCGGTCATGACCGTCCAGGCCCGGCTTGGCCACCACCACCCGGATGGGCGACCCCGGCCGGTCGGAGAGGTGCTCGCGGGGTTCGGCCGGGTCGGGCGCGTCGGACATGCCGCGAAGCGTAGCGAAGCCCCCTGGTGGGGGTTAGTGTCGCCGAACCATGCCGCCTCGTTCGTTGCCGACCGCCGCTGGGTCGCCCACCCGCGGCCGAGCTGACGGTGCGGCACGGGTCAAGGGGTATGCCTGGGGCCTCGCCTCCCGGGTCGTGGGTGCCGTCCAGGGGGCCGCCGCCTCGGCGTCCGACATCGTCGGCGAGGCCGCCAGGGCGCTGGCCACCCCCACCGGGCTCGCCGGCGCGACCGTGGAGGCGCTGTGGCTGGGTACCCATCTCGCGATCTACCCGCTCGGGATCATGGGGACGCACGCCAAGGACGTCTCCCAGGGGTACCGGATCGAGCATCTCGGCCCGGTGCAGCGCGGTCTGGTCATCTCCGACATCGAGGCGGCCGGGACGCCGATCCTGCTCGTGCACGGCATGGCCGACAACCGGTCGGTGTTCACCCTGCTGCGCCTCGGGCTGCGCCGCCGCGGCTTCGGTCACATGACGACGATGAACTACTCGATCCTCACCGGGGACGTCCGCGTCGCCGCCGCGCAGCTGGCCGAGGAGATCGAGGCCATCGTGGCCGAGACCGGCTACGAGCGGATCCACGTGGTCGGGCACAGCATGGGCGGCCTCATCGCCCGCTACTACGTGACGCGGCTGGGCGGGGACGAGCGGGTCCACACCCTCGTCACCCTCGGCAGCCCCCACCACGGGACCTACCTGGCGTACGCGTGGAACAGCCGGATCATGCAGCAGCTGCGCCCCGGGAGCCCACTGATGCAGGAGCTGGAGCAGCCGGTCGAGAGCTGCCGCACCCGCTTCCTCTGCTACTGGTCCGACATCGACCAGCTGATGTTCCCGCAGCGCACGGCCGCCCTGGAGCACCCCGATCTCAACGTGACGAACGTCGAGATGCATGGCGTAGGTCACATGAGCCTGCCCATCATGCAGTCCGTCGTGCACGGGATCGGGGCGGCACTGGCCCACCTGGACTCCGACGGCAGCACGGTGGCGCCGGGCGCGACGCCGTTCGCCGGTCGCCGCCGAAGCGGCTGACCGCCCACGTCGACCGAGTTCGACAACGGACCTGGTCACAGCCCGATCCGACCCCTCCCGCGGGCCGGTCGGGGCCGCTAGGTTGTGCTCCGCGACGTCGTCCCCAGCTCCGTCGCGTGCCCCGTCGTCGTCCGACCGTCCAGTGCTGTCCGGCGGCGCCCACCCCTGCTCCACACCGGCTCGTCGCTCGGTCACGCCGCCCGCAAACCTGTGGATGGCGATTTGGGATAACGAAATGGTCACGTTAGGGTAACCGCCGACCCAGAAAGCCCCTCTGCCGGTCATCTCCCCGAAGCCCCCAAGGATCCCCTCTCTTGTCTGACGCTGCATACCGCGGGCGCCACCGGCCCCCGGCGGGACGGCATCGTTCCGCCCGTTCCGCCCGGACCCACGAGTCGACGGGTTCCTCCCTTCCCCGCTTCGTCGGGTCCGGGTACCTCCTCCCGACCGCCGCGGCGGCGACCCTGGTGCTCACGGCGACCGGCGCCCACATCGGTGGGACGACGGGCGCCCCGAGCGCCTCGGCCGCCCCCGCGACGAGCCTGACCGCATCCGGCCTCGTGACCGAGGACCCCATCGAGCGCGACGTCGTCGAGCGCTCCGGACGTGACAGTGCCCGCGCCTCCGCGCTGACCGGGACCGACTCCTTCGACACCGCCGCCAGTGGCCGCGCCGACCAGCAGGATGCCGCCGACGCTGCCGACCGCACGCAGGCCCAGGCCGGTGCCGCCGACGCGAAGGCTGCCGCCGACGCCAAGGCTGCCGCCGACGCCAAGGCTGCCGCGGACTCCGCGGCCGCTCAGGCCCAGGCCGACGCTGACGCCCAGCAGGCCCAGGCCGACGCGGCCGCCGCCGCGGCCCACAACTGGGTCCCGTTCATCGACGGCGGCTACCAGCTCACCTCCGGCTTCGGTATGCGGTGGGGCGCGATGCACCCAGGCCAGGACTTCGCGGTCCCGGTCGGGACCCCCGTCAAGGCGATGTCCTCGGGCACCGTGCTCTTCGCCGGCTGGCAGGGCGGCTACGGCAACAAGGTCGAGATCCAGTACTGGGACGGGACCGTCTCCTGGTTCTGCCACAACAGCAAGCTGATCGTGACGCAGGGCGAGCAGGTCACGCCGGGCGAGCTCGTGTCGATGTCCGGCAACACCGGCCACTCGACCGGCCCGCATGTCCACGTCGAGATCCACCCGCAGGACGGTGCCCCGATCCCGCCCCTCCCCTGGCTCAAGAAGATGGGCACGATGCCGTAGGGCTCGTCCTCCCGTCACCCGCAGCGCAGTGTCCCGATCCTGGGGCGCTGCGCTGCTGTCGGTTCAGAGCTTGGTGACCGGCGCATACCGGAGCAGGAGGCGCTTGACGCCCTCGGCACCGAAGTCCACGTGCGCCATCGCCCGGTCCCCGTCGCCCTCGACCCGGAGCACGGTGCCGAGCCCGAACGAGTCGTGGGTGACCCGGTCGCCGGGGTTCAGGTGGAGCGCCGGCCGCGACGACGCCCGCGCCATCTCGCGGCGACCCGCCAGCGACTCCATCGCCGAACCGCCCATCCGGCGCCCCTGCCGCGCCGCGTCGACCGACGACTCGAGGCGCTCCCACTGGACCAGCTCGGGCGGGATCTCGTCGAGGAACCGGGACGCCGGGTGGTACTGCGGCGCGCCCCATGCGGAGCGGACCGCCGCGCGCGACAGGTAGAGCCGCTCGCGGGCGCGGGTGATCCCCACGTAGGCCAGCCGGCGCTCCTCCTCCAGCTCGAGCGGCTCGGACAGCGCCCGCATGTGCGGGAAGGTGCCGTCCTCCATCCCGGAGAGGAAGACCACCGGGAACTCGAGCCCCTTCGCCGTGTGCAGCGTCATGAGGGTGACGACGCCGCCGTCGGCGCCGGGTGCGCCGGAGGGGATGTCGTCGGCGTCGGCCACCAGCGAGACCCGCTCGAGGAAGTCCTCCAGCGAGACGACCTCGCCGGTCTCGATCCGCTCCTCGTCGAACTCCCGGGCGACCTCGACCAGCTCGGCGAGGTTCTCGATCCGGGTCTCGTCCTGGGGGTCGGCGCTGGCCCGGAGCTCGCGGAGGTAGCCGCTCTGCTCGACCACCGCCTCGATGAGCCCGGAGACGCCAGACCCGTCGGCCCAGACCCTCGACAGCGACTCCAGCAGCGCGGTGAACGCCTCGATCGCCGCCACCGACCGGGTGGCGATCCCGGGGGCGTCCGCCGGCTGCCCCAACGCCTGGACGAAAGTGATCCGCTCACGCTCGGCCAGCTGGGCGATGCAGGCCTCGGCCCGCTCGCCGATCCCGCGCTTGGGCACGTTGATGATCCGCCGCAGGTTGACCGTGTCGGCCGGGTTGGAGATCACCCGGAGGTAGGCGAGCGCGTCCTTGATCTCCTTGCGCTCGTAGAACCGGGTGCCGCCGACGACCTTGTAGGGCATCCCGACCCGGACGAGTACCTCCTCGAACGCGCGGGACTGGGCGTTGGTCCGGTAGAAGATCGCGACGTCCCGCGGCCGGACGCCCTCGGTGTCCTGCAGGTGGTCGATCTGCTTGGCGACGAACGCCGCCTCGTCGTGCTCGCTGTCGGCGACGTAGCCGACGATCTTCACCCCGTCGCCGGAGTCGGTCCAGAGGTTCTTGGCGCGGCGCTTCTCGTTGCGGGCGATCACGGCGTTGGCGGCCCGCAGGATGGTCTGCGTGGAGCGGTAGTTCTGCTCCAGCAGGATGGTCCGCGCGTTGGGGTAGTCCTGCTCGAACTCGACGATGTTGCGGATCGTCGCGCCGCGGAACGCGTAGATCGACTGGTCGGCGTCGCCGACGACGCACAGCTCGCCCGGCGGCACCGCGTGCGCCGGCGCGTCGTCCGGGAGGGCCGGGCCCACCAGCTCCTTGACCAGCTGGTACTGAGCGACGTTGGTGTCCTGGTACTCGTCGACGAGAATGTGCCGGAACCGGCGCCGGTAGTGCTCGGCCGCGTCGGGGAACGCCTGGAGCAGATGGACGGTCGACATGATGAGGTCGTCGAAGTCCATGGCGTTGGCCTGGCGAAGCCGACGCTGGTACATCGTGTAGGCCTGCGCGACCATCCGCTCGTGGTGCGTGCCGGGGCCGTCCTCGGCACCCACGCGCGACGCATACGTCTCCTCGTCGACGAGGTCGTTCTTGAGGTTGCTCACCGCGTGCGAGAACGCTCGCGGCTGGTAGCGCTTCGGGTCGAGGTCGAGGTCGCGCAGGACCAGGGTCATGAGGCGCTGGCTGTCGGCGGCGTCGTAGATCGAGAACGTCGACTTGAGGCCGAGCCGGGTCGCCTCGCGGCGCAGGATCCGCACGCACGCCGAGTGGAACGTCATCACCCACATGGCCTTGGCGCGGGGGCCGATGAGGTCGGCGACCCGCTCCTTCATCTCGCCGGCCGCCTTGTTGGTGAAGGTGATGGCGAGGACCTGGCCGGGTTGGACGTGCCGGGCGGCCAGCAGGTAGGCGATCCGGTGGGTGAGGACCCGGGTCTTGCCGGACCCGGCACCGGCGACGATGAGCAGCGGCGGGCCGTCGTGGACGACCGCCAGGCGCTGCTGCGGGTTCAGGCCCTTGAGCAGCTCCTGCGGGTCGTGCAGCCGTCCGTCGGAGTCCGTCGGGCGACCCGGTCCGCCAGCCGTGTCCGCGCCGGGTTCCGCGATGGCCCACAACGGGATTCCCCGCTCGTCGACGTCTCCCCCGGGTACGGGACGCGGCAGGTCGAGGTCGTCGAAGAGGGTGCTGGGCTCGGAGGTCATCGCGTCGTCCAGCCTACGTCCGCGGGGGGACGGTCACCGGCAAGGTCCGGCCGAGGCGCCGTCTCGCCAACGGACATTTCGCCGGCGCCCGTGTACCTTCCTACGAAGTCGTCGTTCGGAGGTGTCGTGGTTCGTGCTCTCGTGGTTCCGCGGCGGGCGGGCGCGTTGGCGGTCAGGCTCGCGGGGGTGCTCGCCGTGGTGGGCCTCGCGGCGGGGTGCGGCCACGAGCTGGCCACCCCTCCGGTGAACCCGCCGGTGCTGGCCGACCTCTCGCCGACCACCACGTCCTCGACGTCCTCCTCCGCGACGACCGCTACGACCGCTACGACCTCCGGTACGCCGTCGAGCGCGCCGTCGGAGACCCTCACCGTCTCGGCCGTCCCGCGCACCACGCCGACCCGGGCGACCACGACCAACGCCACTCCCAAGGTGACGACGACACCCAAGCCCACCCCGAAGCCCACCCCGAAGCCCACGCCACCCGCGCCGCCCGCGCCGCCGCCGGTCACGACTCCGGTCTCCGACCCCTCGTGGGTCGCCTGCTCCGCCCAGCTCGGCGGAGTGCAGGTCTCGGTCGGCGCCCGCCAGCGCACGGTGACCGTCGTCAACGGCAGTGGTGGGACCACCGCCGTCGTGTCGTTCTGGCTCCGTACCAACACCCCGTGCGGGTTCGCCAACGCGTTCACCGACTCCGGCGGCCGGATCGGCTACGGCGGGATGACCAACGGGGCGACGCGGACCCAGGGGAACGGCACCACCCCGACCGGCACCTACACGATGACCGAGGCGTTCGGGATCCAGGCCAGCCCCGGAACCGCGCTCTCCTACCGACGCGTGGGCGCCGGGGACTTCTGGGTCGAGGACAACAACTCGGCCTACTACAACACGTACCGCAACGAGTCCCAGGGCGGGTTCGACGCGACGCTCCCACTCTCCGACCCGAACGGGTCCGAGCGGCTGCTGAGCTTCCCCGGCCAGTACGACTACGTCATCGTCGTCAACTTCAACCGGGCGCCCGACGCCCAACGGCCCAACCGCGGCGCCGGCATCTTCATCCACGTCCGCGGGAGCGGGGCGACCGCGGGCTGCGTCGCGGTGTCCAGCAGCGAGATGGTCACCATGCTTCGCACGATGCGCGCCGGCGACACGGTGACGATCGTCCCGTAGCCGTCGGCGTGACCGCGGCCGTGGTCAGGCGGCGACGCGCTCCGCGAGCGGGAGGCCGGCCTCGCGCCAGGCCCGCAGGCCGCCGACGATGTCCGTCGCGCGGTTCAGCCCCAACCGCACGAGGGTCGCGGCGGCCAGCGACGACGCATACCCCTCCTGGCAGAGCACGAGGACGCGCGTCTCGTACGAGGTCCACGGCAACCGGGCCGCGCTGCGCGGGTCCAGCCGCCACTCGAGGACATTGCGCTCGATGACGACCGGGCGCAGGGCCGGGTCGACCTCACCCTCGGCCCGCCGCTGCGCCTCGGGCCGGATGTCGACCAGCACGGCACGGTCGTGCAGCAGCAGCTGGTATGCCGCCCGCGGCGAGATCCGGTGGTAGGCGGCGCGGGCCTCGTCGACCAGGTCGTCCACGGTGGCCGACGCGGCGGGGACCGCTGCCACTGACGGAGCCGACCGGCCGGAGAACAGCCGCGTCTCCCAGTGGATCTCGGTGGTGCGCTCAGCGGTCGGGGTCGCTGTGGAGGTCGCGGTCACCACGACGACGCGTCCTGCGGCGTGGCCAGCCGGTGGGGGCCGTCGGGTCCGAGCTCGAACTGGCCCATGGTCACCAGGCCGGGGGCGTAGGCGTGGACCGTCAGCGCCCGGCCGGGACCGGCGCCGACGACGTTGTGCACGTGGTCGCGCCCGAACGCCCGGGCGTCGCCTTCGGTCAGGGTCCGGTGCTGGACCGCGCCCAGGGCCCAGGTCTGCTCGAGCACGACGCCCGAGGCCACGGCGAAGGCGCCGGATGCCTCACCGTGGTCGTGCCATCCGGTCTCGGTGCCCTCCGGCCACGAGATCAGCCAGACGTCCAGGCGGGCGTCGCCCGCCAACCGGGCCCAGGTGCGGTCGCGGCTCTCGGGGAGCAGCGCGGAGAGGTTCGGGTTGAGGGCGTAGCTGCGGGCGGTCCGTCGCAGCTCGGCCAGCGGCACGGCGGCCGCGCGGGTGTCGAGCGGAGAGGTCGAAGCGGTCATGTCGGGTCCCCAGGGTCGGGGCCGGCGCCTGGACGTCGCCGCGTGAAGCGGGGACGGGCACCGGCGGGCTGTCGTCGGACGGTCTGAGCGGGTCGAGCAGGCGGTCAGGACCGGCGACAACAGCGCGCGACGACGCGCCACGAGGTCGCCGAGACCGGCCGACCCGTGCACATTCGCGTCGCGCTGCTGGAGAGCATGTGACAAGGACATCAGCGATGAGGACGGGCTCGCAAGCGGATTGATACATCATCTCGCGTTATGGACATCCCTACGCGTCGTTATGTTCAGGTCGCCCTCCTAGGCTGGCCGCCATGACCGCCTCCACCCTCACCGTGCCCGCTCTCGTCGTCCCCCGGAACGGCGGCTCCGACGTCCTCACCGTGCAGGACCGCGACGTTCCCGCGCCGGGCCCAGGCCAGGTGCGCGTCACCGTGGCGGCCGCCGGGATCAACTTCATCGACATCTACCAGCGCGAAGGCGTCTATCCGATCCCGACGCCGTTCGTCGTCGGGGGCGAGGGCGCCGGCACCGTCGAGGCGGTCGGAGACGGTGTCGACCTGGCCGTCGGTGACCGGGTGGCCTGGGCCGACGGGCCGGGCAGCGCCGCGGGCGCGGTCCTGGTGGACGCGGCCAAGGCGGTCCGCGTCCCGGACGGCGTCGACCTCGAGGTCGCCGGGGCCGTGATGCTCCAGGGCATCACGGCTCACTACCTCGTCAACTCCACGTATGCGGTCCAGCCGGGCGACCTCGTCCTGGTCCACGCGGTGGCCGGCGGGGTCGGTCAGCTCCTCGTCCAGCTGGTCAAGGCCAAGGGGGCGACGCTCATCGGGACGGCGGGCTCGGCGGAGAAGGTGACCCTCGGCCTGGGGCTCGGCGCCGACCACGTCATCGACTACTCCCAGCTGGCGAACCTGGGCGAGCTGCCCGACAAGGTCAAGGAGCTGACCGGTGGCGAGGGCGCCCACGTGGTCTACGACGGGGTCGGGAAGACGACGTTCGACGCATCGCTGGCCTTGCTGCGGCGGCGCGGGATGATGGTGCTGTTCGGCGGCGCCAGCGGTCAGGTGGCCCCGTTCGACATCCAGCGGCTCAACCGCGGCGGTTCGCTGTTCCTCACCCGCCCGACGATGGGCGACTACATCGCGACGCGCGACGAGCTGGAGTGGCGTACGTCGGAGATCCTCGGCGCCGTGGCCGACGGGTCGCTGAAGGTCGACATCGGCGGCCGCTACCCGCTCGCGGAGGCCCGGGCCGCCTACGACGCCCTTGCCGGCCGCCAGACGACCGGCAAGCTCCTCCTCGTCCCCTGACCCCTCCTGACCCTCCTGACCCCGTCGCCGGTTCGTGCTCTGGACCGCTCGGGATTCCGGCTCCAGACGGCACGAACCGGCCACCACGTCGTGGGGTCACCTCGGTTGATGGAGGCCCCGGTCGCCGGACGCTCGGTCTCACGCCCGGGCGGTCCTCGGTGGTCTCACGCTCGGCCCGCCCTCCACGGCGAGCGCCCGGCGCTGGCGACCGTTGGCGATCTCGGCAGACGCGGCGCACGCCAGCGCGATGACCAGCTTGACGCCGATCTTGGCGCGGATGAGCTCGTCGGCCGGGTCGCTGCTCATCTCGTGCAGACCGACCAGGACGAGGCCGGTGACGACCTGGGCGGGTGCGCCCAAGACCATCGCCATCCGGATCCGACCGGACCGCGGCGCGGCCAGCCACGGGCCGATGATGGCCGCGGCACCGACAAGGTGGAGGACGACCAGGATGCCGATCACCACGTGCATACCGGTGCCATAGCCATCGCCGGCGGAGGCTCGACGGCGCCACGGAAGCCGTGCCAGGGTGACCCATGGCTCCCACGGCAGCGTCCATCGACGAGTACATCTCGACCTTCCCCGCGGCCACCCAGGAGATCCTCCAGGAGCTGCGCCG
>NZ_DATBTV010000126.1:0-5055 GCF_036559105.1 Lapillicoccus sp.
GTGGAACTGGATCGGTGCCGCGGCCATGGCCGCGACGTCGGGGCGCAGCAGGAACACCGAGCGGAACCACACCGACACGGTCTCGCGGTAGTTGTGGGCCTCCGACCCGGCTCCGACGCTGACCAGCGTCGTCCACAGGCCGAGCACGATGGCCCCGACGAGCAGGACGTACATGAGCTTGTCGTTGCGGGTGGTGGCCATGAACACCGGCCCGGTCCGGCGCCGGCGGTACACGAGGATGAGGACGCCGACGAGGGTGCAGACCCCGGCAATGCCACCGAATAGCAGGGCGTTGAAGTGGTAGAGGCCCTCGCTGACCCCGACCGCCTCGGTCCAGGACTCCGGGATCACCAGACCGCCGATGTGGCCGACCAGCACGAGCAGGATGCCGAAGTGGAACAGGGGCGACCCGATCCGCAGCAGCCGCGACTCGTACAGCTGCGACGAGCGCGTGGTCCAGCCGAACTTGTCGTAGCGGTAGCGCCAGGCCGTGCCGCCGACCAGCACGACGATGACGAGATACGGGAGCACACCCCACAGCACGACGTCCATCAGCGTCCTCCGGCCGGTTGCAGCGGGAGCAGTCGCGGGTCGTACGGCTCGAGACCGACGGACTCGACCGGCGGACCGCCGGCGTCGACCATCGCCTGGACCGCGGCCCGGGTCGCCGGCGACTCGCCTGGGAGCGTCGCGCACACGGCGACGAGGGCACCCGCATACGGACTCTGCTTCTCCTGCAACGCGATCCGCAACAGCTCGAGGCTAGGCCGGTAGGCCTGCAGCAGCTCCCTGCCCGCGTCGAGGTCGGCGCAGGCCGCGAACTCGAGCACCATCGGCAGGTAGTCGGGCAGCTCACCGTGGGTGTCGACAAGGAAGCCGCTGGCCCGGTATGCGCTCTTGAACCGCCCGAGCACCTCCCCTCGGCGACGGGTGTCGCCGTCGGTCCAGTAGGACAGATAGAGGGCGTGCTTGCGGCTGAGGTCGAAGACGTCGACGTAGGCGTTCTGGAGGCGTTCCAGGGCCGTGGCGCCGAGATGGTCGACCAGGCCACTCAACGCGGCGGTCTCCGGCGCAGCCGGCTGCTCGGCCAGGGCATCGGCGAGCAGCGGCAGCCGCTCGACGAGCTGCGACGAGGGGTAGTCGAGCGCCCAGGAGGCCACTTGGTAGACGACTCGCGGATCAGGTCGTGGCCGGCGCAGCGACCTCACGACGGCGTCCGCTCGTCGCTCTTCTTGGCTGGGAAGATGCCGTCCGGGGCGCCGTTGCCGTCCCAGTTGAGCAGGTTGACCCGGCCGCGGAGGTCACCGGAGGGCGACGTGGTCATCGCGGACTCGGATGTCTGCCGCTGCTTGAGCGCGTTGAACGTCTCGACGGCGACCGGGGCCGGGCGGCCACTGGCCTCGCCGAACGGGCCGGACTCGTACATGCCCGGTCCTTCGTCGTAGTCGAGGGAGCAGGCGATCTCCTCGAGCTCGTGCGCGCGTTCGACGTGGGCAGTGGGGATGACGTAGCGGTCGGCGTACTTGGCGATCGCCATGAGGCGGTACATCTCGTACAGGGACTCCTCCGACATCCCGACGGCGGCGGGGATGGCCGGGTCGCCGTCCCGGCCCAGGGTGACGTCGCGCATGTACGCCCGCATCGCGGAGAGCTTCTGCAGCACCCCGGTGACGATGTCGGTGCGCCCGGCGGTAAAGAGCTCGGCGAGGTAGCCGACCGGGATCCGGAGGGCGTCGATCGCGCCGAACAGGGTCGACCGGTCCTCGGCGTCATGTCCCTGCGCGGCGAGCACGTCGACGATCGGGGACAACGGCGGCACGTACCAGACCATCGGCATGGTGCGGTACTCCGGGTGCAGCGGCAGGGCGACGCGGTAGCGCTTCGCGAGCGCGTAGACCGGGGACCGCCGGGCCGCCTCCATCCAGTCGTCGGGGATGCCGTCCTGGCGGGCCTGCATCGCCACCTCGGGGTCGTCGGGGTCGAGCATGAGGTTCAGCTGCGCCTCGTAGAGGTCGCCGTCGTCCGGCGTCGTCGCCGCCTCGGTGACCCGGTCGGCGTCGTAGAGGACGAGGCCGAGGTAGCGAAGCCGGCCCACACAGGTCTCCGAGCACACGGTCGGCAGCCCGACCTCGATCCGCGGGTAGCAGAAGGTGCACTTCTCGGCCTTGCCGGTCTTGTGGTTGAAGTAGATCTTCTTGTATGGGCAGCCGGTGATGCACTGCCGCCAGCCGCGGCAGCGGTCCTGGTCGACCAGGACGATGCCGTCCTCGGCCCGCTTGTAGATCGCACCCGACGGGCAGGACGCCATGCACGACGGGTTGAGGCAGTGCTCGCAGATGCGGGGCAGGTAGAACATGAAGGTCTGCTCGAGCTCGAACTTGACCGTGTCCTCAGCCGCGCGACGCGCCTTCTCGTCGATCTTCTGGACGATCGGGTCCAGGTGGCCCATCTCGCTGGACCCACCGAGGTTGTCGTCCCAGTTGGCCGACCAGGTGACCTTGGTGTCCTGGCCGGTGATCAGGGACTTCGGGCGGGCCACCGGGAAGTCGTCCCCGAGCGGTGCCTCCACGAGGGTCTGGTAGTCGTAGGTCCACGGCTCGTAGTAGTCCTTGAGCTCGGGCTGAACCGGGCTGGCGAAGATGCCGAGCAGCTTGTTCACCCGACCCCCGGCCTTGAGCTTGAGGTTGCCGCGACGGCCGAGCTCCCACCCGCCCTTCCACGTGTCCTGGTCCTCGTAGCGCCGCGGATACCCTTGTCCCGGGCGGGTTTCCACGTTGTTGAACCACACGTACTCGGTGCCGGCCCGGTTGGTCCAGGCCTGCTTGCAGGTCACCGAGCAGGTGTGGCAGCCGATGCACTTGTCGAGGTTCATCACCATCGCCATCTGGGCCATGACGCGCATCAGTAGGTCACCTCCTGGGAACGCTTGCGGACCGTCGAGACCATGTCGCGTTGGTTCCCGGTGGGGCCGAGGTAGTTGAACGTGTAGGACAGCTGGGCGTATCCGCCGATGAGGTGGCTGGGTTTGACCAGCAGCCGCGTGACCGAGTTGTGAATCCCGCCCCGGCGTCCGGTGGCCTCGGACTTCGGGACGTCGATGGTGCGCTCCTGCGCGTGGTGCACGAAGACCACGCCCTCCGGCATCCGGTGGCTGACGATCGCGCGGCCGACGAGGACCCCGTTGGCGTTGACGCACTCGACCCAGTCGTTGTCGTGCACGTCGATCGCTCCGGCGTCCTGGGGGCTCATCCACACCGTCGGGCCGCCGCGGGACAGCGAGAGCATGAGCAGGTTGTCCTGGTACTCGGAGTGGATCGACCACTTCGAGTGGGGCGTGAGGTAGCGGACGGTCACCTGCTTGGCGCCGTCCGGGCCGAGTGTCGGCTCACCGAACAACCGGTGCATGTCCAACGGCGGCCGGAAGATGGGCAGCGCCTCGCCGAGGTCGAGCATCCAGTCGTGGTCGAGGTAGAAGTGCATCCGGCCGGTGAGTGTGTGGAACGGTTTGAGCCGTTCGATGTTGACGGTGAACGGCGCATACCGCCGTCCGCCGGTCTCCGAGCCGGACCACTCCGGCGAGGTGATGACCGGCACCGGGGCGACCTGGGTGTCGGCGAAGGTGACCCGCTTCTCCTCGGAACCCTCGGCGAGGTCGACGAGCTTCTTGCCGACCCGTTCCTCGAGCGTTCGGAAGCCTTGCACGGCCAGGCGCCCGTTGGTCGTCCCGGAGAAGCGCAGGATCGCCTCGGCCATCTTCTCGTCGGTGTCGATCGCGGGCCGCCCGTCGCCGGCGCCACCGAGCATGACGCCGTTCTTCGCCGCGAGGTAGTCGACCTCCTCGTCCACCCGGTAGGTGACGTTCTTGACCGTGAAGCCGAGCGAGTCGGCGAGTGGCCCGACGGTCGCGAGCTTGTCGGCGATGGTGGTGTAGTCGCGCTCGACGACCTGGAAGGCCGGCATCGTCCGCCCGGGCACCCCCGGGCCGTCGGTCGTCCGCCAGTCCTCGACCCGGCCACCGGGTTGTGCCGTCTCTCCCGGGGTGTCGTGCATGAGCGGGACGCTGACCAGGTCCTTGCGCACGCCGAGGTGCGTCTTGGCCATGTCCGAGAAGCGTTGTGCCAGAAGGTGGAACAGGTCGAAGTCGCTCTTCGCCTCCCACGGCGGGTCGATCGCCGGCGTGAACGCGTGAACGAACGGGTGCATGTCGGTCGAGGAGAGATCGTGCTTCTCGTACCACGTCGCCGCGGGCAGCACGACGTCCGAGAGCAGCGTCGTGGACGTCATCCGGAAGTCGGCGGACATCAGCAGGTCGAGCTTGCCCTCGGGCGCCTCGTCATGCCATGCCACCTCGGTCGGTCGCGGCGTCTCGGGGTTCTCGGTGCCCATGACGTTCGAGTGGGTACCGAGCAGGTGCTTGAGGAAGTACTCGTTCCCCTTGGCCGAGCTGCCCATGAGGTTCGAGCGCCACAGGACCAGCGTGCGCGGCCAGTTCTCCGGGGCGTCCACGTCCTCGATGGCCGGTGTCAGGCGGCCGTCCTTGAGGGCCTCCGCCACGTAGGTGGCGGCGCTTGTCGCGCTGCCCTGGTCGACGGCGGCCTGCGCGTCCTCGGCGACCTGGAGCGGATTGGCCGAGAACTGCGGGTAGAAGGGCATCCAGCCGAGCCGGGCTGACTGCGCGATCGCGTCGGCGGTGTGCAACCCGGTCAGGTACCCCTTGGCCAGCGGTGACGCCAGCGAGTCGGCCGAGTATCCGTCGTTGCGCCACTGGTCGGTATGCATGTACCAGTACGAGGTGCCGGTCATGGTGCGCGGCGGTCGCGTCCAGTCGAGGGCGTTGGCCAGCGAGATCCAGCCGGTGATCGGTCGGCACTTCTCCTGGCCGACATAGTGCGCCCAGCCGCCGCCGTTGCGGCCCATGCACCCGGTGAGGATGAGCAGCGACAGGATCGCCCGGTAGGTGGCGTCGCCGTGGAACCACTGGCAGATGCCGGCGCCCATGATGATCATCGAACGCCCCTGGGACTCCTCGGCGTTCGCGGCGAACTCCCGGGCGAT
>NZ_DATBTV010000127.1:0-4621 GCF_036559105.1 Lapillicoccus sp.
GAGTGGATCCCCGACACCGACCTCGTCGACATCGACCGGATCTCGACGCACTACGACGGCGAGCCCTACGGCGTCCGGAACCGACCCCGCGTGACCGCCCGGGTCGACATCGACCGGTGGCACGGCTGGGGCCGGTTCAAGCAACCATGACCCCCGGTCGCGTCAGCTCCTGATCCGAGCCATACCGGGCTCGAGCACCGCTCCGACTCCGAGCTTGGCGTTCTTACGCGCCAGCACCAGCAGCGTGTCGGCGGCCTCGCGGGCGCTCTCACCACTCCACGTCATCCGGCCCGCGATGAGGCCCGCGACGATCGGCGTGGAGAACGACGTGCCGCACCAGGAGGCCAGCCCAGTGGTGAACGTGGCGTCGGGCTGGCCCTTCATGGGCTCTTCGACGTAGTGGTACGTCCCGTTGGGGTAGGCGTTGACGATGCGGCTCCCCTGGGCGTAGACGTCCACCCAGCTGCCGTAGTTGCTGTATCCGGCCCGGCGTTCCACCGTGGAGTTCAGGGCGCCGACCGACACGGCCCACGGGAAGGCCGCCGGGTAGAACGGCTGCCAGTCGCCGTCGTTGCCGGCGGCCGCCACCAGCACCGTTCCCTTGAGATGGCGCAACCGGTCCTCCCACACCGACTGAAGGCTCTTCAGCGGCAGTCCGCTCCGCGTCCGGGTGCCGGCGGACATCGAGATGATGTCCGGAGCCTGGTCCAGGGCTCGATGCATCGCCGGCGCCAGGTCGCTCTCGAGGACGGCTCCCCGCTCGAACAGCAACGCCTCGACGTGCACCTGCGCTGCCGGTGCCATCGCGCGCAGCACCCCAGCCACGAACACCCCGTGGCCTCGGTAGTGACCCAGATCGGCCTGTTCCCGATCGCCTCGGACACCCTTGAGGTTGCGGTGGCGCGAGACCACTCCGGAGGTCAGCCCCGTGTCGATCAGGACGACTCGAGCGCGACGCCCATCGGTCTCCGCGTCCAGGTTCACCGACGGGGTCGGGCCGGTGGCGGTGGTGGGGAACGGCTCGGTGGCCGGGCATATCACGCCGTTGCCGCAGAGGTGCACCACGTGATCCGGTGTCGCGACCCCGGGGCCCAGCTCGCCGTCCAGTCGACTCAGGCTGGTGTGGACGCCGACACGGTCCGGGAGCGTGAGTCGGTGCAGTCTCTCACCCGGCCCGACCCGGGGCCGGTCCAGGTCGGCGATGCCGAGTACCCGGTACACATCGGCGGCGTCGCGGCCTAGGGTCAGCAGCGTGCTCTGGCGATAGAAGTACTGGAAGTCCTCGCCCGAGTAGCGCGGCGTCACGAGGCTCGGTATGCGCCCACGCCTCCGCAACGACGGACGATCCTCCTCGAAAGACTCCCTGATGAGCGCGGCCTGTGTTCTGGATCGGCGACGGGCGAGCTCCGGTGTCCGCTCTCGCCAGTACCGCACGTCGACCGGCGGGTTGTCGGGGTTGGACGGGTCGTGAACAGCCATGACGGGACCTCGCAGCTGATGAAGAGCACGTCGGACTCAAGCGACCTCGAGCCCCTTCAGGACTCAGAGCATTCCTCGAACCCCGTTGATACCACTCTTGCCGCGCAACTCATGCCGGGCACCGCCATCTCGGACCCGGAGCGTGCGCTGGCGGCCGCCTCGTCGCTGCTGCGAGAAGATCCCGACGACGTCTCGGCCTCCTACGCCCACCAGGCGATAGCGATCGTCCTGCGACAGCGTGGATCACTCGAACAGGCTCTGGAGCACGCCGGCCAGGCACTGCGGCGCGCGCGCCGGGTGGACCAGGGCCGGGTCGCTGACGTGCTCGCGACCCGCGGTGCGACGTTCGTCATGGCCGGACACGCCCACCGCGGCGTCAAGGAGCTCGACCGCGCCGTAGCCCTGGCGCAGCCGGCCGACCAAGCCACGATCTACTACCGCCGGGGTGGTGCGATGTGGCTCCTGGGCCGCCACGAAGCCGCGATCCAGGACCTGGACGAGGCCATTCGGCTCTGCCGCCAACAGGACATCGCCCTGTGGGAGGGACGGGCGCTCAGCCTGCGTGGTGATGTCCGGAGAGCCAGGGGCGAGTTCGAGCTGGCCATCGCCGACCTGGCCGAGTCCGAGGCCATCTTCACCGCGATCGGCGCTACTTCTGAGGCCACGATCGCGTTGCACAACCGCGCCTGCGTCGCCCTCGACAGCGGCGATCTCATCAAGGCGTTGACCTTGATGTCCAGCGCCGGATCCCGTTACGCCGCAGAGGGTTTCGATCCAGTCGAACTCGTCCTCGATCGCGCTGAGGCGCTGCTGGTGGCGGGACTCGCGTCCGAGGCCCGTGACCTGGTCGACGCGAAGCTGCTCGCAGCGGACGACCCACCCTTGCGAACGGCGGAACTCCTGCTCGCCTCGGGGAAGGGCGCCCTGGCCGACGGTGAGCCGCTGCTCGCGGTCGAGAAGGCCACCGCGTCGGCGGCCCTCTTCCGAAGTCACGGTCGAGCGCGACTGTCGGTCGAAGCCCGGCTGGTCTCCGCGGAGGCGAGGTACGCCAGCCTGGTCGAGGACCACACCACGCTGACCCAGGAGGCGCAGGACCTCCAGGACGTGGCCCTCGACGAGCTGAGACTGCTGGCCGAGGTCGTCCGCCGGCTGGTCCGCAGCGTGCGCCTGCACGATCCTCGCGGTCTCCCGACTGCTCTTCTGCTCCAGGCGCGGGTCGCGCATGCTCGTGGTCGGTCGGGGCGCGCATTCCTCGAGGAGGCCGCGACGGCCCGCGGCTCGGGCCCGCCGCTCGACCGGGCCACGGGATGGCTGGCCGCCGCTCTGCTCGCCGAGGAAGGCGGTGACCGACGCGCGATGTTCCATGCCTGTCGCGTCGGACTCGACGCGGTCGACGAGCACCGCGCGGTGATCGGCGACATGGAGCTGCGAGCGCGAGCCGCCATGCCCGGGCTCGATCTGGCCGAGCTCGCGGTTCGGGCGGCCGCCACCTCCGGGAGAGCACGACAGCTCTTGTGGTGGGCCGAGCGATGGCGCGGAACCGCGCTGGTGGACAAGCCGGCTCGATCGCCATCAGTGAGCGACCTCGGTCGCGAGGCGGGAGCTCTTCGAGACGTGTCACGCCGGCTCAACGCTCATCCGGACGACGACGGCCTCGCTCGCGAGCGTGACCGGCTGGAGGCCGCAGTCCGAGCCCGCTACCGCCAGCTCCAGCGCGAGCGGACGGCGGTCTCGGGGCCGAACATCCCCGAGCTGATCCACGACGTGGGCACGAGCGCCTTGGTGTCCCTGATGCGCATCGACGCCACGCTGTACGCCGTCGTGGTGTCGCACGGCCGGGCGACGAAACATGTCATCGGCCCCTACGAGCGAGCCGTGGCCGAGGCGAACTTCGCACGGTTCGCCTTGCGACGCGCCGCCTACGGGCGGACAGGGAACCTGGAGCACACGGCGGAGAGACTCCAGGCCGCCCTCTTCGCCGACGCGCTTCCCTCGCCGGTACCGGACGCGCTGGTCATCGCTCCACCGGCCAGCCTGCTCTCCGCGCCGTTTGGGCTCCTGCCCGGACTGCGCGGTTCGGCGATCTCCGTGACCCCCTCGGCTTCCCTGTGGCAGAAGGCCGTGAGGACGCCGACGGTCCCGGGCGGCACGGGCGTCGGGGTGACACTGGTGACCGGACCTGGGCTCAGTACCCGACAGCAGGAAGTGACACATCTCGAGGAGATCCACCACACCGCAACGGTCCTGAGAGGACGTCGGGCCACCGTTGACGCCAGTCTGAGCGCCCTCGACGGGGCGCGGCTGGGACACATCGCTGCGCATGGCGTTTTCCGTGCCGACGCGCCGCTGTTCTCGTCACTGATGCTCTGGGACGGGCCCCTTATGCTCCACGACCTGGACCGGCTGACCCAGCCCCCCCGATCGGTGGTGCTGTCCGCCTGCGACTCCGGAGGACTCATGCCGCTCGGTCAGAACGAAGCGCTGGGACTGGTGTCGGGCCTGCTCGCGATCGGTTGCCGGAGCGTCGTCGCCAGCGTCGTCCCGGTCAACGACGCGGCCACGGTCTCCGTCATGGCCGAGGTGCATTCCGCCGTGGCCGTAGGCGGCTCCCTGGCCGAGGGACTGCTGGCGGCACGGACCGCTCTGGCCCAGGACCCGCTCCTCGCGGCGACCGCCGCGTCGTTCACCGCGTGGGGTGCGTAGCGGGCGTCCGGTTCAGCCGGCGTCGAACCACGGCGTCGTCACCGTCGACCGGGGACCGCGTCGCAGGCAGAGGCGGACCATGCCCGTCGGCACCTGACGCACCTCGAACCGACCGTCCTCGTCGGGCATCGTGGTGAACGAGGCGGAGATCGTGTCGAGGGTGAGCGACGTCCCCGCCGAGCCGCCCGGGTCCGCGACGACACCCACGACGTCACAGAACTCGTCGGTCACGGTCAGCTCCACGTCCACCGACAGCTCACCGAACTCGAAGAAGTGCATCCGGCTGGTCGGGGCACCACCCCGGACCGCCTCGAGCTGGTCGCCGTCGAGCGCGACGACCTCCATCAGGTCGGCATCGGGGTCGCGGAGCGAGAACAGCGCCCGGCTCGTCTGCCGGACGTGGTCCGGGACGGGGTCGAGGACCTCGGCGATGGCGCCG
>NZ_DATBTV010000128.1:0-2980 GCF_036559105.1 Lapillicoccus sp.
TCCGGGTTCAGGCGGAGCGACGGGACCGTTCGACGGCGGTCGCGCGGAGCTGGGCCAGGTCGACCCCCACGTCGCGCAGCATCCGAATTCCGAGACCGCTGCCCTCGTCGAGGACGCCGAGCAGGAGGTGCTCCGAGCCGATCCGCGTGTCGCCGAGCATGATCGCCTGGCGCAGCCCGCGTTCGAGAGACTTCTTGGCTCGACCGGTGAAGGGGATGTGCTTGTGGCGGCCCCACCGGCGACCACCGGTTCGGTCGGGGACGTCGTCCAGCGCGCCGGCCCCGAAGGTCTCCTCGACCCTGCGCCGCACGTCGTCGAGGTCGATCCCGATGCTCTGGAGCGCGTCGGCGTCGAGGCGGCCGCTCGACTCGTCGTCGGCGGGCACCTGACGCAGCCAGCGACGCAGGCTCTCGGCGGTCACGCCCGCGTCGCGGAGCACCGCGCCGGCGACACCGTCGTCCTGGGCGAGGGCCACCACGACGTGCTCGGTGCCGACGTGGTGGTCGCCGGCGTCGGCGGCCTCCTCCTGTGCGCGCACCACGGTGCCGCGGGCGGAGGCGGTGAAACGTTCGAACATGGTCAGTCCTTCCCGGTGGTGATGCGAGGGCCGTGCTTCTGGTGGACCGCCTGGCGGGAGACGCCGAGGACGCCGGCGATGTCCTGCCAGGACCAGCCCTGCTCCCGGGCGCGCCGGACGTGGAGGTACTCGAGGCGCTCGAGCAGCTCATGGAGGGCGACGACAGCCCGCAGACCCTCGCCGGGGTCGCTGCTCGACGCGGTGCTCGCCAGGTCGGACACGGAACTCATGAGTGTCAACTTATCTTGACGCCTCGGGTGTTGTCAACTCATCTTGACACCCCCACCGGGCCCGCGAGAGGCCAACTTCTGCTCCTAAAACGCTCGGATGAGAGCAGAAGCTGACCTCTCGGCGCGGGGGACCGTGACCGTCAGCGCAGCGGGAGGGGTGGCTGGGCCCACCAGGCACCGGCGACGACCTCGACACGCTCGACCCACTTGACCCAGTGGTACCCGCGGCGTCCGGGCACGACGAGCCGCACCGGAGCGCCGTGACCCGCCGTCAACGGCGAACCGCCCATCGACGTCGCGAGCAGGAGGTCGTCGGACAACGGGAGACGACGCGCGTACCCCGTGCTGCTGGTCACGACCACGCTCAGCTCGCGGTCGATGTCCGGCAGCAGCCGCACGAGGCGCGTACCGGCCCAGGTCGGCTCCGCCCACCAACCGCCGGTGCAGTCGAGTGCGGCCGTCATCTCGTCGCCCCCGGCGAGGTCCGCGAGGCTCAGCCGGTGCTCGCCGAGCGGGGAGACCACCGTGAGCCGCCACGCCTGCGGGTCGACGGTCGGCACGGTGTCGAGGAACCACTGAGTGACCGGCACCTCGTCATCGTCGAGCCGGAACGAGCCGGTCGACCGCCGGCCACCCGCCCGGGCCAGGGCGGCGCCCGTCGTGATCGCCCCCACTCCGAGGCCAGCGGCCACGACGGCCACCCCGCCGGTGCGCAGCAGGGTCCGCCGGCCCCAGTCCGGCCGTCGGACGCGGACGGGGCGCTGGACGGCATGAACCACGGTGATGACCGCCGCGAGGACGCCCGCCGTGACGTGCAGCTGCATCGTCGTCACTGCGAGCCACTGCCCGGTCAGCCCGACGAGGTGCAGCAGCCCGGACAGCACCGCGGCCAGCAGCACCCACGTGAGGACGAGGGACGTGGTGCGGCCGTGGCGCATCCGGCGCAGTCCGCGCTGCACCACCGGCTTCTTCCACGGCACCAGGGCGAGCGGGCCGAGCCCGAGACCCGCGTGGAGCACGGCAACGAGCCACACCGGGCCGCTGCCCACGAGAAACAGACCGACGCCGGAGAGGGCCGCGGCCGGCACGAGCACGACCAGGGCCAGGTTCGCCCACCGGCCTCTCACCTCCTCACGGTATGCCTCCACGCACGGTCCATGGCAGGCTGCCCTCCCAGCAGACGAGAGGAGCGGCATCGTGGATGAGGACGACCGCCGCAAGGACCGCGGCGACTCTCAGGACCCGGACGGGCCGGAGCGTGACGAGACCGCCACAGAACGTGCCGACCGGAACTGGAACGAGCTCCTCCAGGAGCTGCGGGTCACCCAGACCGGCCTGCAGATCCTCACCGGCTTTCTCCTCACGGTGCCGTTCCAGCAGCGCTTCGGCGAGCTCGAGCCACCGCTGCGAGTCGTCTTCCTCGTCGCGCTCTCGCTCGCCGTCGTCTCGACGGTGATCGTCGTCGCCCCGGTCGCCTCGCACCGGATCCTGTTCCGCCGCAGCGCCAAACCCGAGCTCGTGTCGGCGGCCGACCGGTCGACCAAGGCGGGTCTCACCACCCTGGCGCTGACCATCGTCGCCGTGGTGGTGCTGGTCTTCGGGTTCGTCGCGGGAACGACGGCCGCCCTCATCGCGGGCGGGCTCGCCCTGGCCTTCTTCGTCCTCCAATGGGTGATCCTCCCCGCGCGGCTGCTCGGCCGGGTGGAGGGTCGCTCCGGGCGCTAGGTGTCGGTCGTCGCTGGGCGGGGTATGCGTCAGGCAGGTTCGTCACTGAGGGGCGCTGAGGAGGACGTATGCCCGCGGGCTCGTTGTCGAGGCAGGAGTACCCGGGCGCCGAGCCCTGGGTTCCCGAGGACCACAGCATCCCGGCGCTCGACGCGGCCGCACCCTCGTGCCGGGGCTGCGAGCTGTACCGCGACGCCACCCAGGTCGTCATGGGTCGCGGCGACCCGCACGCCGACCTCATGCTCGTGGGGGAGCAGCCCGGCGACAGCGAGGACCGTCAGGGGAAGCCCTTCGTCGGACCCGCCGGCCGGCTCCTCGTCGGCGCGCTGCAGGAGGCAGGGATCGACCCGGGTCGGGCCTACGTCACCAACGCGGTCAAGCACTTCCGGTTCACGACGAAGGGCAAGCAGCGGATCCACTCGACGCCGAGCCGCTGGAACGTCACCGC
>NZ_DATBTV010000129.1:0-4789 GCF_036559105.1 Lapillicoccus sp.
GGCCCCGGCGGCGCGGACGACGCGCTCACCGCTCTCGACGCACTGGTCGCCGACCAGCTTGCTGCTCGCCAGTCCGCCCGCGCGGCAAGGGATTTCGAGGCGGCCGACGCGATTCGCGACCGGCTGACCGAGGCTGGAATCGTCATCGACGACACACCCTCCGGGGCGCGCTGGTCGTTGGCCCGACGGAACGGTGGCTGACATGCCCGGAAACTCCCAGCGCCGCGGAGCGGTCCGCAAGTCCGGCAAGGGCGCGTCCGTCGGGTCCGGCGGACAGCGGCGAAAAGCGTTGGAGGGCAAGGGGCCGACGCCAAAAGCCGCTGAGCGCGAGTACCATCCGGCCGCCAAGAAGGCCCGCTCGGCCACTCGCGGCACCGGCAGCACCAAGCCCGGGTATGCGACGGGCGGCCGGTCGCCGCAGGGGCGTCCCGCTCGCGGTTCCGGCCGCTCGGGCGGTGGTGCCAAGGCGTCGTCCGAGGTCGTCGCCGGCCGCAACGCCGTCGTCGAGGCGCTCCGCGCGGACATCCCGGTCACGACGATGTACGTCGCGGGCCGGATCGACGCGGACGACCGCGTGCGGGAGGCGCTCAAGACCGCGTCCGAACGCAGCATCCCCGTCCTCGAGACCCCGCGGGGCGAGCTGGACCGGCTCACCGACGGCGCCGTCCACCAGGGCCTCGCGCTACAGGTGCCGCCCTACGCCTACGTCGAGATCGGCGACCTGGTGGACCCGCAGGCGCCCGGCATCCCGCTCGTCGTGGCCCTCGACGGGGTCACCGACCCGCGCAACCTCGGCGCCGTCGTCCGGTCGGTCGCCGCTTTCGGTGGTCACGGCGTGCTGCTGCCGGAACGCCGGTCCGCAGGGATGACGGCCAGCGCGTGGAAGACGTCGGCCGGCGCCGCCGCCCGGGTCCCCGTGGCCCGGGTCCCGAACCTCACCCGCGCGCTCGAGACGTTCCAGAAGGCCGGGTTCTTCGTCCTCGGCCTCGACATGGAGGGCGACGTCGAGCTGCCGGGACTCGCGTTGGCCACTGAGCCGGTCGTCGTCGTGGTCGGATCGGAGGGCAAGGGTCTGTCCCGTCTGGTCCGAGAGACCTGCGACCAGGTCGTGTCGATCCCGATGTCGTCGGCCGTCGAGTCCCTCAACGCCGGAGTCGCGGCCGGGGTGACGCTCTACGAGATCGCCCGGCAGCGCGCGGCGGCGCGCTGACCCGCATACCGAACCGGTATCCATCCCGCCCAGACCTCCTGACCACTCACGGGCGGACCGGTTACCGTGGGCGGCGTGGCGAAGAGCGCGCGAGCCGACAACGTCCGCCTCAACCAGCTCCGGGCGAAGGAGCAGGCGGCGGAGCGGCGCCGCCGGCTGACCATCGCGATCGCGGCGACCGCCGCCGTGGTGGTCGTGGTCGCGGTGCTTGTCGGGGTGGCCCTGTTCGGCCCCAAGCAGCAGGCGGTCGCGACCGGTCCGCTCGACCCGGCCGTCTACACGACCCTGAGCACCGTGCCGGTCGCGACGTTCGACCAGGTCGGCGCCGGCTCGGGCGTGTCCAACCCCCCGAAGGCGATCTCGGCCCCGGCGCTCACGACGGACGGTAAGCCCGGGGTGCTCTACGTCGGCGCCGAGTACTGCCCGTTCTGCGCGGCGGAGCGCTGGCCGTTCGTGGTGGCAATGACGCGGTTCGGCCAGTTCGCGAACCTCCAGGCGACCGCGAGCGGGGCGGCCCCCGAGGCCTACCCGAACACCGCCACGCTGAGCTTTCACGGGGCGTCGTACACGAGCCAGTACCTCGGCTTCACCGGTGTCGAGACCCAGACGAACACCAACCAGCCGCTCGACACGTTGTCGGGGGACAACAAGACGATCTTCGACACCTACAACCCCGGCGGCTCGATCCCGTTTATCGACTACGGCGGCAAGGCCACGGCCAACGGTGCGTCGGTCGACCCGTCGATCTTCGCGGGCAAGACCCAGGCGCAGATCGCCGACGACATCGCGAACCCCTCCACGACGATCTCCAAGGCCGTCCTCGGCAGCGCCAACGTGATCACCGCGCAGCTGTGCGCGCTCACCAACAACCAGCCCGCGCCGGTGTGCACCTCGTCCGGCGTCACCACCGCCGCTGCCGCCCTCAAGTGACCGTGCGATGACGAGTGAGACGACCACCCGTCCGCCGCAACGGACGATCCCGCGCTGGCTGGCCCCGCTCTCGCTGACCTGGTGCGTGTTGGGCCTCCTGGTGTCGACCTACCTCACCTACGAGCACTACACCGGCAGCACGACGCTGGCCTGTCCCGCCTCCGGGGCCGTCGACTGCGTGAAGGTCACGTCGTCGGCGTGGTCGACCATTCTCGGCATCCCGGTGGCGCCGCTGGGCCTGCTCTTCTTCGCCGTCATGCTGGTCCTCTGCCGGCCCAGCCTGCTGCGCCGGCGCTCCACCGTCCTGGACGTCGCCCGACTGGGCTTCTGCGGCGTCGGGCTGCTCATAGCGCTCTACCTGCTCTGGGCCGAGCTGTTCCAGATCCACGCGATCTGCCTCTGGTGCACCGGTGTGCACATCGTCACGTTCCTGCTCTTCGTCACGCTGCTCTTCGGTCTCGTGCTCAGCGAACCGGAGTCGTAGGCAACCGGGTCGCTCGGTCCGTCAGTGGGCCAGGATCACGGTCGAGCAGATCCTGTCGGCGAAGGTCTGCCGCTTCGGGTCCCACAGCGGCCAGAGGTAGCCCTGGTAGAAGAACCCGTCGACGATGTGCGCGATGTCGCGGACGGACGCCATGCCGGCGCCGATCGGCCGCAGGTCCGACTCGCGAACCAGCCGGATGCCGACGACCTTCTTGCCCCACGACTGGCCGGTGCGGCCCGCCCGGATGTACCGGTTCCAGATCGTCAGGCCGAGCATCAGCGCATAGCCGACGAGGGCCAGAACCACGCCGACCGATGGGCCACCGGATGCGGCCCGGCTGCGGGACCCGGTGCTCGGTGTGGCCAGGACGAGGCCGAAGAAGGCGAGCAGCCAGCCCGGCAGGATGAGGAGGTAGTCGAGCAGGAGGGCGCCCACCCGCCGGCCCAGTGCGCGTAGTACTCCGTGGCGTAGGGGGAGTAGCCCGACGGCCCGTACGCCGCACCGGCATACGGCTGGGGTGCAGCGGCATACGGCTGGTATGCCGACCTCTGGTCCTGCGGTGGCGGCGGGTAGGCGTACCCCTGGGCGGGCGGGTAGGCGTACCCCGAGGGAGGCGGCGGTCCGTACCCCGGCGGCGGCGGCTGGTACGGCGGTGGCTGGTACGGCGATGCGGGTGGTCCGGCGTACGGGCCATCCCGGGGCCCGGGTGGGGGCGGTGGCTGCTGGCTCATGCGGTGGTCACACCTAGTCGTCGAACATGGCCACCACCGGCATCTCGACGGTGTCGACGCCGAGGACCGCCTTCTCGTCCGGCTTGGCCGGCAGGACCTGGTCGATGTAGTCGCGGACCGCGAGCCGGATCGGGACGTCGGTGCCCGCCCGCTCCGACATGTACCAGCGGTGCTCGAGGACCTCGTGGAACAGCTCGGCCGGCTCGAGCTTGCCGGCGAGGTCGCGCGGGACGGCGCGGACCGACGGCTCGTAGACGCTGGCCAGCCACTCGTGGGCGACGAGCTCCTCCTCCTCGTTCTGCCGGTCGGTCGCGGCGCGGTACGAGTCGAGGTCGTTGAGCAGCCGCCGTGCCTGGTTCTCCTCCACGTCGAGACCGGTGAGGCGCAGCAGCCGACGCGAGTGGTGACCGGCGTCGACGACCTTGGGCTGGATCTGGATCGTGGTGCCGTCGAGGTCGGTCGACATGGCCAGCTCGTCGATGTCGAACCCGAGCTCGTTGAGCCGCCGGATCCGCTCCTCCACCCGCCAGCGGTCGCCGGTCTCGAACCGTTCCGACTCGGTGAGGGCCGACCAGAGACTGCGGTACCGCTCGACGATGCGTTCCGACACCTCGATCGGGTCGGCGACCTCCTCGAGGTACCCCCCGGCATCGAGGTCCATCAGCTCGCCCGCGATGTTGACCCGGGCGATCTCGAGGTCGTGCTCCCGCTGCCCCGTGCTGAGGGTCGCCCGCAGCTCGCCGGTCTCGGCGTCGACGAGGTAGGCGGCAAAGGCGCCGGCGTCGCGACGGAACAGGGTGTTCGACAACGACACGTCACCCCACCAGAACCCGGCCAGGTGCAACCGGACCAGGAGCACGGCCAACGCGTCGATGAGGCGCTGCGCGGTGTCAGGACGCAGTGACTGGCTGTAGAGCGCGCGATAGGGCAGCGAGTACTGCAGGTGTCGGGTCAGCAGGCACGCGTCGAGGGGCAGGCCCTCAGCGGTCTGTCGGCCGCTCACGACACCGAACGGCTCGACGCAGGGCAGGTCCATCCGTTCGAGGTTGCGCAGCATGGCGTACTCGCGGCGGGCCAGGTCGACCTTGATCTCCTTGATGGCGAGCACCCGGTTGGAGACACGGACGAACCGGACCGTATGCCGGGAGATGCCGCGCGGGAGAGCGGCCAGTCGGTCGGCCGGCCAGTCCTCCAGCGGAACGGACCAGGGCAGGTCGAGCAGGGCCGGGTCAGCCCGGGCCGCCGTCAGTTCCAGGGGCACGTCGTCATGCTCCCATCATCGAGAAAGGTCCGGAGGCTGAGCAGTCCGGAGACGTACGGGTCGAGAGGCGGAGAGGTCAAGAGACGGAGAGGTCCAGAGACGGAGAGGTCCAGAGACGGAGAGGTCCAGAGACGGAGAGGTCCAGAGACGGAGAGGTTCGGAGACGGAGAGGG
>NZ_DATBTV010000130.1:0-15821 GCF_036559105.1 Lapillicoccus sp.
CCCGAGCGGCCTCCTGTCCGGAGGCGGACGACACGGCGCCCCCAGCCGCTGCCGGTAGCGCTCGCGGCCGGCGGAGGGGCGGAACGGACGTCGGAGTGGCTGCACAGGTCGCGCTGGCGCGGCGGGAGTCGCCGCACACCGGGAGCCGCCTCGTACGACTGGCGTATGCGTTGACGCACGAGATGCCCTACCTGCTGGCGCTTCTGGAGCGTGGGGTGCTGTCCGAGCGGCGGGCGACGCTGGTCGTCGGCGAGTGCGCCGCCCTGTCGATGGAGCAGCGATCCCGAGTGGACGCCGAACTGTCGCACAGCGTGGGCGAGGCGCTGGGACGCCTCAGTGAGAGGGAGCTGACGAGCCGGGTGCGGGCGATCCCTACCGGCTGGACGCCCAAGCGGTGGTGGACCGTGCGGCCTACGCCGAGCGGGAGCGCCGGGTGACGCTGCGCCCAGCGCCCGACACGATGTGCTGGCTCACCGCGCTGTTGCCCGCGACGCAGGGGGTCGGGGTGCTGGCGGCGCTGACGCGAGCCGCGGACTCGGCGCGGGTCGCTGGTGACGCCCGGGCCAAGGGTCAGGTGATGGCCGACACGCTGGTCGAGCACGTCACCGGTCAGACGGTCGCCGATGCCGTGCCGGTCGAGGTGCAGCTGGTGATCACGGACCGGGCGCTGCTGTCCGGCGACGGCACGCCGGCCTGCCTCACCGGCTACGGCACGGTGCCCGCCGAGTGGGCACGAGGGCTGCTGGCTCCCGCTGCGTCCCGCCCTCCGACGAAGGTGGCGGCCGGAGAGCCGGAGCGGCCGGGGAACGTCGCAGCGGCGGCGCAGGTGTGGCTGCGCCGCCTCTACACGAACCCTACGGACGGCACGCTGGTGGCGATGGACTCGCAACGACGTCTCTTCGACGGAGCGTTGCGCCGCTTCCTGTTGGTTGTGGTGGCGGGATCTGCCGCACCCCGGGATGTGGGGCGGCGATCCGGCATCTCGACCACGTCACAGCCCACGCACAGGGCGGACGCACCAGCGCGGCCAACGGACAGGGCCTCTGCGTGCGCTGCAACCTGGTCAAGGAGCTGCTCGGCTGGCAGGCTCGAGTGGTTGCCCCGCATACCGTCGAGATCACCACTCCGACCGGCCACCGCTGCTCCGGGTCGGCCACCCCGCTGGTCCACGAGGATCCGGGGATCAGCGACAGTCCGATGGAGCGTGCCCTAGAGATGGCCCTCGCCGCCTGACTGCACCTCGGACGGCTCCGACCGCACGGGTGGGCGGAACCTAGACTTGACGCCATGATGTCCACTCTCGACCTGCGGGGACGTCCGCTCGAGGTGCGCGCGCTCCGGTCCGCGCTGCCTCGCGCCGAGTTCGACGTCGAGGCGGCGCTGCACCAGGTTCGCCCGATCGTCGAGGACGTCCGGCATCGCGGCGCGGACGCGCTGCGCGACCTCAGCGAGAAGTTCGACGGCGTCCGGCCGGAGCACCTGCGGGTCCCGGTGGAGGTGCTGCAGCACGCCCTGGACCGGCTCGACCCGTCGCTGCGGGCGGCTCTGGAGGAGTCGATCCGGCGCGCCCGGCTGGTCCACGCCGACCAGCGGCGCACCGACACGACGACCCAGGTCGTCCCTGGCGGGACCGTCACCGAGCGATGGGTGCCCGTCGACCGGGTGGGCCTCTACGTGCCCGGCGGACTGGCCGTCTACCCGTCCAGCGTCGTCATGAACGTCGTCCCCGCGCAGATCGCGGGTGTCGGGTCCCTCGCCGTCGCGAGCCCGCCGCAGAAGGAGAACACGGGCGAGCTCGCGGGCTATCCCAACGCCACCATCCTGGCCACCTGCGCCCTGCTCGGTGTCGACGAGGTCTACGCGGTCGGTGGCGCCCAGGCCGTGGCGATGTTCGCCTACGGCTACACCGAGGGCGACGAGGACTGTGTGCCCGTGTCGCTGGTCACCGGGCCCGGGAACATCTGGGTGGTCGCCGCCAAGCGGCTCCTCAAGGGGCTCATCGGGATCGACGCCGAGGCCGGACCGACCGAGATCGCCGTCCTCGCCGACGACACCGCCGACGCCGAGCACGTCGCCGCCGACCTGGTCAGCCAGGCCGAGCACGACCCCCTCGCCGCCGCCGTCCTCGTCACCGACAGCGAGGAGCTGGCCGCCGCCGTCGCGGAGGCCCTGATCCGTCGGGTCGCCGCCACCAAGCACAGCGAGCGGGTCGGCCAAGCCCTCACCGGCAGACAATCCCGCGTCGTCCTCGTCGACGACCTCGACGCCGGCCTTGACGTCGTCAACGCCTACGCCGCCGAGCACCTGGAGATCCAGACCCGTGACGCCGCAACGGTCGCGGCCCGGGTGCGGAACGCCGGCGCCGTCTTCATCGGCGCGTATGCGCCGGTGTCCCTCGGTGACTACGCCGCCGGGTCGAACCACGTCCTGCCCACGGCCGGCTGCGCCTGTCACAGCAGCGGCCTGTCGGTGCAGTCGTTCCTGCGCGGCATCCACGTCGTCGAGTACGACGAGCCCGCCCTGCGCGACATCGCCCCGCACGTCGTCACGCTGGCCGAGGCGGAGGACCTGCCCGCCCACGGCGAGGCCGTGACCGCCCGGTTCGGCGACAGCATCCCGTGAACGAGGCCATCGAGAACCTGCTTCGCGCGGACCTGCGGGGCCGGACGCCCTACGGCGCGCCGCAGCTCGACGTCCCGGTCCGGCTCAACACCAACGAGAACTCGTACGCGGTGCCGGACGACGTCGTCGCCGCCATCACCGCGGCAGTGACCGAGACCGCCCGTCACCTCAACCGTTACCCCGACCGGGAGTTCACCGAGCTGCGCGAGGCTCTCGCCGCATACCTCCGGTCCCAGACCGGCGTCGGCATCGCCCCCGAACAGGTCTGGGCCGGCAACGGCTCGAACGAGGTGCTGCTGCACCTGGTCCAGGCCTTCGGGGGAGTCGGCCGGACCGCCCTCGGCTTCACCCCCGCGTACTCGATGCACCCGATCATCACCCGCACCACCGGGACCACCTGGGTCGACGGGCTGCGCGGCACGCCGTCCGGTGTCTTCGACCTGGACGCCGGGTTGGCGGTCCGTCAGGTCCGCGCGACGCAACCGGACATCGTCTTCGTCTGCTCGCCCAACAACCCGACCGGTACCGCCCTCACGCTCGACGTGGTCGAGGCCGTGGTCGAAGCGGCCCCGACGTCGCTGGTCGTCGTGGACGAGGCCTACGCGGAGTTCGCCCGGCCCGGGACGCCGAGCGCGATGACCCTGCTCGAAGGTCGGCCGCTGCTCGTCGTGACCAGGACCATGAGCAAGGCCTTCGCGCTCGCCGGCGCGCGGGTCGGCTACCTTGCGGCCGACCCCGACCTCGTCGACGCGCTCCGGCTGGTCCGGATGCCCTACCACCTGTCGGACCCCACCCAAGCGGTCGCCCTTGCCGCGATCCGGCACGACGCCAGCCTGCTGGTCACCGTCGAGGCCATCAAGGGGGAGCGCGACCGGATCGTCGCCGAGCTGGCCGGGCTCGGCTACCCACCGGTCCCCAGCGACGCGAACTTCGTCCTCTACGGGGGCCTCGCCGACGCACGGGAGACGTGGCAGGCGCTGCTGGACCGCGGAGTACTGGTCCGCGACGTCGGCATCCCGCACCACCTCCGGGTCACGGCCGGCACGCCGGAGGAGACGTCGACGTTCCTGAGGGCGATGGCCGATCTGCCAGACTCGCACCGGCAGCACGCACGCGACACGCATCAGCAAGCACTGGAGGCACGGGCATGACGGCCAACCGGCGAGCCAGCCTGAGCCGCGCCACGAGCGAGTCGAAGGTCGACTTGACGCTCGACCTCGACGGCACGGGCGAGTCCGAGATCTCCACCGGCGTCCGGTTCTACGACCACATGCTCGCGTCCTTCGCGAAGCACTCGCTCATCGACCTGACCGTGACGGCCAGCGGGGACGTCGACGTCGACGCACACCACACCGTCGAGGACGTCGCCATCGTCCTCGGCGACGCGCTGCGCGAGGCGCTCGGCGACAAGCGCGGCATCTCCCGGTTCGGCGACGCGACCGTGCCGCTCGACGAGGCGCTCGTCCAGGCGGTGGTCGACGTCGCGGGCCGCCCCTACTGCGTCCATACCGGCGAGCCGGACGGCCAGGAGTACGTCGTCATCGGTGGCGCGTATGCGGGTTCGCTCACCCGGCACGTCTTCGAGACCCTCGCGCACCACGCGGGGATCGCCCTGCACATCCGGGTGCTGGGCGGCCGCGACCCCCACCACGTCGTCGAGGCCCAGTTCAAGGCGGTGGCCCGCGCGCTGCGGGCCGCGGTCGCGATCGACCCGCGAGTGACGGGCATACCGAGCGCCAAGGGCACCCTCTAGAGGTGGCCCCGCGCGAGCTCCCCCGCGGCATCCTCCTCGTGCACGGCGGCGTCGACTCCGCTGTCTCCTGGGCCGAGAGCGGCGTCGCGCCGCTCGCCGTCGTTCCCGAGGACGGTCGCTGGACCGCGGTGCTGCCGGCCGGAGAGGCGACGGCAGTACGCCGCCCCTACGACGACGTGGTGACGATGTTGCTGAACCGGCCGGTGCCGCACAAGCTGCGGCCGGCCGTAGGGGTCGGCGTGGTGGGTCGTCGGGCGGTGCTCTGTGTGACCCCCGGCGGCTGGCGGGCGGTACGCCGCTGGCTGGTCTGGCAGCCGGGGCACGGTGTCGTCCATCCGGGGGGTCTGCCGGTGGCCCGGCTGGCTGACGTCGTTGCCGCCGCCGGCCTCGACGGTCCGGGTGCCGTGGGCGAGCTGGCCGGCGTGCTGCACGACCCGGACGGCGACGCGCGTGCCGTCATGGGCGACCTCCTCGAGGTGCTCGGCCTCCCCGGCGGCACCTACCTCGCGGGCACCGCCCTGGCGGCCGACGCCTTCGGGGCGTCCGTCGTGGCACCGAAGCCGGCGGCCGTGCGCCGCTACGACAAGGCGGTGCACGATGACGTGAGCTGGCGAGACGAGATGGAGGAGAAGCGATGACGTCCCCGCCCACGGTCGTGGTCCTCGACTACGGCAGCGGCAACGTGCACTCGGCGGTGCGCGCGCTGGAGCGTGTCGGAGCCGACGTCTTGCTGACCGGCGACCCCAAGGCGGCCCTCGCCGCCGACGGCCTTTTCGTGCCCGGCGTCGGCAACTTCCACGCGTGTATGCGCGGCCTCCGGCAGGCTGACGGCGCTCGCCTCATCGACGTGCGGCTCGCCGGCGGCCGGCCGGTCCTCGGGGTGTGCGTCGGGATGCAGGTGCTCTTCGACGGCTCCTCCGAGCCGTTCTCCGGTCCGCCCGAGGAGGGGCTCGGCGAGTGGCCCGGGCTCGTCGAGCGGCTGCCCGCCGAGGTCGTCCCGCACATGGGCTGGTCGACGGTGAAACCCGGTGCCGACACGCGCCTGTTCGCGGGCGTCGAGGACGAGCGGTTCTACTTCGTGCACTCGTACGCGGCGCAGCAGTGGTCGCTCTACCCGGTGGGTACGTTCGCCGTGGTCGCCCCCGTTGTCACGTGGTCGACGCACGGCACCGACTTCGTCGCCGCCGTCGAGAACGGGCCGCTGTGCGCGACCCAGTTCCACCCGGAGAAGTCCGGCGACGCCGGCGCCCAGCTCCTGGAGAACTGGGTGAGGTCGCTGTGAGCGGGTCGCGGCTCGAGCTTCTCCCCGCCGTCGACATCGCCGACGGCCGGGCGGTCCAGCTGGTCCAGGGCGTGGCCGGCACCGGCGGAGAGTTCGGCGACCCGTTCGACGCGGCCCTCGCCTGGCAGGACCAGGGTGCGGAGTGGCTGCACCTCGTCGACCTGGACGCGGCGTTCGGGCGCGGGTCGAACCGCGAGCTGGTCGACGCGATCGTTGGCAAGCTCGACATCCAGGTCGAGCTGTCCGGCGGGATCCGGGACGCCGGTTCCCTCGCTGCCGCGCTCGCGACCGGATGCCGCCGGGTCAACCTCGGTACGGCGGCGCTCGAGCAGCCCGAGTGGACCGCGCAGGCCATCGCCGAGCACGGCGACCGGATCGCCGTCGGCCTGGACGTTCGCGGGACGACGCTCGCGGCGCGCGGGTGGACCCGCGACGGCGGCGACCTGTGGGAGACGTTGGCGCGGTTGGACGGCGAGGGCTGCGCCCGCTACGTCGTGACCGACGTCAACAAGGACGGGATGCTCGCCGGCCCGAACCTCGCCCTGCTCGAGCAGGTGTGCGAGCGCACCGCACGCCCGGTCGTGGCCTCGGGCGGCGTGTCGACGCTCGACGACGTGCGCGCCCTCCGCACGCTGGTCGACGCCGGGGTCGAGGGAGCCATCATCGGGTCGGCCCTCTACCGGGGCGCGTTCACCCTGCCCGAGGCGCTCGACGTGGCGGGTCGCCCGTGAGCGCGGGGGCGGCGGATCGGGTACGGCACTTCTCCGGCGGGATCTGGGAGACGGCGTACGGGTACGCCCGGGCCATGCGGGTGGGGCGGTTCGTGTTCGTCTCCGGCTGCACCTCGATGGTGGACGGACGGGTGCGGTACCCCGCGGACCCGGCTGCGCAGGTCCGGGTCGCCCTGGAGACCGCGCAGAACGCCCTGACCGAGCTCGGCACGGGCGTCGCCGACGTGGTGCGCACCCGCATGTACGTCACGCACCGGCGCGACTGCGACGCGGTCGGCCGGGTCCACGCGGAGGTCTTCGGCGAGCACCCGCCGGTGGCGACGATGGTCATCGTGGCCGGGCTGGTGCACCCGGACATGCGGGTGGAGATCGAGGTCGAGGCCGTGCTGCCGGACATCGCGGACGGATGACGGGTACCAACGGCGGTACCGACAGCGCGGGTACGCCGTGGGCCGGGCGCGCGCTCTCGGGGACCGGGTTCGAGGCGGACGACGGTGCGGCCGACCCCGCCTGGCTCGCCGCACTCGCGGAGGTCCACCGACGACCATCGGCGGAGGCCGACGCGATGCTGGTCCGGACGGCGGCAGCCGCGCGGTGGCTGGTGCCCGTCGTCGCCGTCCTCGACGAGCAGGACGACGGCGCCCACGGTCACACCGTCGACACGCAGACGGACATGGCCCTGGTGACGCTCACCGGCCCGGACGGACGCCGCGCGCTGCCGGTGTTCACCAGCGTCGCGGCCCTCGCGGCGTGGGACGCCACCGCCCGTCCCGTGCCGGTGACGGCGGCGCGGGCGGCCCGGGCGGCGGTGGCCGAGGGCTGTCACGTCGTCGTCGTGGACCTGGGGAGGGAGACGCCGACCGAGCTGCGTCCGAGCATGCTGTGGGCACTCGCGCAGGAGACCGAGTGGCACCCCGCGCATACGGATCCCTTTGTGGCCCAGTCAGTCTCGCGGGCCGTCGCCGACGAGGGAGACATCCTCAGGCATCGGCTGGAGGAGGGCGAGCCACCGGGGAGTGGCGTGCTCCGGGTCGTCCTGGGCCTGCCCGCCGGGATGCCCGCTGATTCGGTCCAGGCCCTGGCCACCCGGGTCGGCGAGCAGCTGGCCACCGACGGCGAGCTCCGGGCGCGGGTCGACGAGCTGACCTTCGCGGTGGAAGCCGTCAGGCAATGAGGCCGAGGGGCGCCGGGGTCTTGTCGAGCACCCGAGACGGGTCGGCGCCGAGGACCTTGTCCAACACCTCGCCGTAGACCGACCGGAAGTCGACCGTGGTCTTGAGGTCGCCGTTGTCGAGGTCGGTCAGCGACGGCTGGTCGCCGTGGAACCCGGCCTGAACCGTGTCGCCGATGAGGAACACCGGTCCGGAGGTGCCGTGGTCGGTGCCCTGCGAGGCGTTGGCCTTCACCCGGCGGCCGAACTCGGAGTACGCCATGACCACGACGTCCTTCTCGCGGGCCGACCCGGTCAGCGCGCTCCGGAACGCGGTGATCGCCTTGTCCACCTGGGTCAGCTGAGCGGTCTGGGCGATCTTCTCGTCCGCGTGGGTGTCGAACCCCGACGCCGACACCGCGTAGACCCGGGTCGGCACGTTCGCCTTGACGCACCGCGCGACGACGTCCAGCTGCGCGGTCAGGGCGGCCCGCTGGCCGTTCCCGGCGGCGTCCCCACCGGCCTCGTCGCCGGCGTCCGAGGTGATCGGGCCGAAGGTGTGCTCACAGCGCTGCTGGGCCGCGTACGACGCCACGACGAGCTTGGCCGCCGGCCCGTCGGCGGCGTCCGGCGTCGCGAACCCCTTGAGGATCGACGCGGTCATGGCCGACGACGTGGACTTCCCGACCGACAGGGCGGCCGCGGTGGCCTTCGCCCCGACGGCCAGCGGGGGCAGCACCTCGCCGATGTTGAGCGCCAGTAACGGGTCGTCGCCGGCGCTGTCGAGCCAGCGGCCGACCCACCCCGACGCGACAGGGGTCTCGGGCGAGGCGGTCTGCCAGATGTCCATCGACCGGAAGTGGCTGTGGTCCGGCTTCGGGTACCCGACCCCGCGGACGATCGCGAGCTTCTTCTGGCTCCAGAGTGCGGCCATCCCGGTCAGGCCCGGGTTGAGGCCCAGCTGGTCGTCGAGGTGGAGCACCTCCGTCGGCGTGTAGGCGAGCTCCGGCCGCGCATCGTGGTATGCCGGATCCGCATACGGGACAACGGTGTTCAGCCCGTCGTTGCCGCCGTACATCGTGACCAGGACGAGAATGGGGCTGTTCGCCGGTAGCGGGTCGGACTGGCCGCGCGCCAGCACGTGCTCGAGCGTGACCCCGGCCGAACCAGCCAGCACCGCAGTGGCGCCGGCCACTCCGGACGCGCGCAGGAAGGTCCGGCGGGTGAGGCCGTCCATCGGCTTCCTCGGGTTCAGCGGCGGGAGGTTGGCCATCAGATCACCAGGTTCTCGGGAGCGACCAGCGCCATGGCGACGAGGCGCTGGGGGTCGTTGGTATGCGTCTTCAGCTCGGCCAGCGTGCGGTCCGAGAACGCCGGGATGCCGAGCAGGTGGGCCACGGCGTCGACGCGCCCGGCCTGCGGTGCGGCCTGCACGGCCTGGAGGTCGCCGGCCCGAGCGAGCATCGCCGCGGTCTGCACCCGGGTCGTCGCCGACGCGGTGGACAGCCACGCCTGTCCGGACGGCCAGCCGCTGACGTTGGGCGGGAAGAACGGGAGCTGGCCGAGCGCGCGCATCGCTCCGGCGGCCTTCTTGACGGTGTCGTCGTCGGTCTTCACGTGGAGGGAGCGCATCGCCCCGACGACCCACTCGACCGGGGAGGCGACCAGGGATCCGGACGTCGCCGCATACGCGTCGTCGGTCAGCATCGCCTGGAAGAGCGCGGTGAGGTCCCGGTTCGAGCCGTATGCGGCGACCAGGCGGCTCAGCGTCTCCGCCGGTGGCGCCTCGGGCCCGGCGAGGAGCTGCCACCACCGGGTCGTGACGAACGGCGCCGAGGTCCTCTGGTCGAGCAGGGCCCGGACGAACGCTGCGGCGTCGAGGTCCCCCGTGGTACCGAGGAGGGTCTTGGGCTTGGCGTCGTGCCGTTTGGCGACGAAGACCGCGGAGCCGGTCGAGCGGTCGAGCGTCCAGCCGGTGAGCGCCCGGGCCCCCTCGCGGACGTCCTGCTCGGTGTAGCCCCCCGAGTGCCCCAACGTGAACAGCTCCATGAACTCGCGCGAGAGGTTCTCGTTGGGCGCCTTGACGGTGTTCTGCTGACCGTCCAGCCAGAACAGGAGGGCCGGGTCGACGACCATCGACTCGGCCAAGTCGGTGAAGGTGCCGCGCCCCTTGGCCCGCAGGGTCGCGTTCTGCGCCAGCAGCATCGGTGCGGACTTCACCTTGGTCGCGGACGTCGCGAAGTGGTTGTGCCAGCCGAAGGTGAGCTTCTCGACCACGGGGTTCTGCACGGCGACCATCCGGCGGATCCACCAGGCGGTGAGCTGGGTGACCTGGTCGGCCGCCTGCTTCCGGCGCTGCTGCCTCTGCTCCGTCGTGGCGTCCTGGCCCACTGGGGGCACCGCCTCGAAGTTCGGTGGAGGTGCTGCGGCCGCCCCGGGGTCGGACTCCGGGGCGGCGCGCAGCGACGTCTGCAGCCATACCGACGGTCCCGCTGCCACGACCGCGTCGACGAGGTCCCCCGAGGCCCCGAAGCCCGTGGACCGCACGAGGTGGGCCGCGGCCGACCAGCCGGCTGACGACGTCATGCGCCCACCCTGACGCCGCCGTGTTCGAGCCGTGTTCGGAGCGCTTTACGGGTGGGTTCGCGTTCCGGTCCAGGCACCCGGGGTGGGGGGAGCGAGTGCCGTCGGCGTCAGCAGAGGCATCCGGATGGTGAACCGTGCGCCGCCCTCGACGGCGTGCCCCGCCTCCACCGTGCCGCCCAGCCGGTCGACGATGCGGTGGACGATGGCCAGGCCGAGGCCGGTGCCGACCTGTCGGATGCCGCGGTACCGCTCGTAGAGCGCGGACCGCTCGAACGCCACCGTCAGGTCGTCGTCGCTGAGGCCCGGGCCGCCGTCCCGCACCTCGAGGACCGCAACACCGCCCGGTTCCGTATGCGTCGCCACCACGATCGGCGCACCCTGCGGGGTGACCCGGAGAGCGTTCTCCAGCAGGCCGTCGAGGGCCTGGCGCAGCCGCTGTGCGTCGGCGAAGACGACGATGGCCGGGTCCACCGCCTCCACCCGGAAGTCCACGCCCGCCGCCGCACAGCGGTGCCCCCAGATCTCGGCGGCGCCGTCGACGACGCCGCGCAGGTCCACCGGAGCGGAGTCCATCCGCATCTCCGTCGCGTCCAGCCGGGCCAGATCGAGCAGGTCGGCGACCAGGCGTTCCAGCCGTTTCGCCTCGTCTCCGATGACCGTCCCGACTGCGGCGAGGCGATCCGGCGGGACGACACCGTCGGCCAGCGACTCGGCATATCCGGTGATCGCGGTGAGCGGGGTCCGCAGGTCGTGGGACACCGAGAGGAGGAACTCGCGCTGCCGGGCCTCCGAGTGGGACAGTGCGCCGGCCAGCCGGTTGACCGACGCGGCGACCTCGGCCACCTCGCGCGGACCCTCCTCGGGGATCGCGACGTCGCGCGAGCCCTGGGCCATGGCCGTGGCCGCTGCGGCCGTGCGCTTGAGCGAGCGGGAGAGCCGCCACGCGACGAGCAACCCAAGGGCCGCGGCGATGAGACCGGTGATGACCAGGCTGATGGTCAGCTGTTGCAACGCCTGGCCGCCCAGCGCCAGGGCGTCGCCGCGACGCTGGGCGAGGACGAGCCCGCCGGCCGGCGTCGGCCGCGCCTCGACGAGGAGGATGCCGTCGTCGCGGGGCAGCCGCAGGGAGAGCGACTCGCCCTGGGAGAGGCGCTGCGTCTGCTCGGGGGTGAGCGACCGCACGGCGACCTGGTCGCCGACGAGGGTGGGGGCGCCGTTCGCGCGGCTGCGCACGACGGCGATCTGGACGTTGATCGACTGCAGCGCCTTGCGGGCCCGCGCCTGGGCCGCTTCCGGGCTCACGCCCACCTGGGCCGTCGCCTCGGCCTGGTCGGCCAGCGCGACGAGGGCCGCCCGGGCGGTCTGCTCGTTGGCCCGCTGGAGCAGGTTGACACTGATGACGATGCCGGCCACCGAGGTCAGGACGGCCACGGACACCGCCAGCAGGGCGATCCGGGTGGCCAGCGTGGGTCGCAGTCGCTCCCTCACGGGCCGGGCCGACCGGACGCGCGGTCCGGCTGCTGCGCCGCATACCCGACGCCCCTCACCGTGCGGATGACGTCGTGGCTTCCGAGCTTCGCGCGCACCTGCGCGACGTGCACGTCGACGGTGCGCTGGCCCGCAGCGGTGTCGTAGCCCCAGACCTGCCGCATCAGCTGTTCCCGGCTGTAGACGCGGCCGGGCGAACCCATCAGGTACGCCAGCAGGTCGAACTCCGTTGCCGTGAAGGCGATCTCGCTGTCACCCGCATACGCACGGCGCTCGTCGGGAACGAGCCGGACGTCACCACAGACCAGCTCCTTGACCGTCTCGGAGCGCTCGTGGAGCTGGGTGCGGCGCAGGACGCTGCCGATGCGGGCGATGACCTCGCGCGGCGAGAACGGCTTGGTGACGTAGTCGTCCGCACCGAGTTCGAGGCCGACCACGCGGTCGACCTCGTCGTCGCGGGCGGTGACGAAGAGGATCGGCGTCCAGTCGTCCTCGGACCGAAGCCGGCGGCAGACCTGGATCCCGTCGAGGCCCGGCAGCCCGATGTCGAGGAGGATCACGTCCGGCCGGTCGCGGCGGATCGCGTCGAGCGCCGCCAGCCCGTCGCGTTCGACGTGGGTGCGGTAGCCCGACAGCTCCAGCTGGAGGCTGACCATCTGGGCGATCGCCGGGTCGTCCTCGACGACCATGACCAGCGACGCGCGCGGGTCCGACGTCACGTCCGGCAGCCTACGGCGCGGCCGGTGACAGCCGGGTCACCCTCACGTTCGGGTTGTGTACGCGCGCCGCCGTCGCTCGCGGAACCCCCGGTGCTGCGTGAGGCGTTCTCTCGCCGGGTTATCGTCGTGCTCCGGCTCGCTAGGGGGCCGAACCGGGCAGGAAGGAGGGGCCGTGTCCCAACCGTCTCTCACCCTGTCGTTGGCGTCCGACCCGGTCCTCGACGCCGAGCGCCGCCGCGGGCTGCGCCAGATGCGGCTCGTGGCGTTGTCGCTGCTGGTGTTCGCCGCGGTCGTGTTCCTCGCGACGCTCCGGGTCAAGGACCAGGGGTTCTGGGGGTTTGTGAACGCCGGGGCCGAGGCGTCGATGGTGGGCGCCATGGCCGACTGGTTCGCGGTAACGGCGCTGTTCCGGCACCCGCTGGGACTCCCGATCCCGCATACCGCGCTGATCCCGCGCCGCAAGGACATGCTGGCCCAAAGCCTGCAGGACTTCATGGGCGAGAACTTCCTGCGCGAGGACATCATCCGCGACCGGGTCCTATCGGCCCAGATCAGCGACCGGCTGGCGAACTGGCTGCTCGATCCCGCCAACGCGCGACGGGTCGTCGACGAGGCCTCGCACATGACCACGCTCGGCCTCGAGCGGATGCGCGACGAGGCGGTCGCCGAGATCGTCGAGGAGGCGGTCATCCCGCGGCTGCGCGAGGAGCCCATCAGCCCGATCGCCGGCAGCCTGCTCGGCGAGGTGGTCCGCGACAAGGCGCACTACGGGCTGGTGGACCTGGCGCTGGGCGAGTTCCACCGGTGGCTCACCGAGAACCCCGAGACGTTCGCGCGGGTCCTCGCGGAGCGCGCGCCGTGGTGGGCGCCGCACCAGGTCAACGACCTCGTCATCACGCGGATGCACAAGGAGGCGCTGAAGTGGGTCTCGGAGATCCGCGAGAACCCGACCCACCAGGCCCGGATCGCCCTCGACGACCTGCTCGCCGACCTGGCCGACGACCTGCTCCACGACGAGGCGACCATCGAGCGCGCCGAGCGGCTCAAGGTCCGGATCCTCGACCATCCGCAGCTGATGGAGACGGTCCTGTCGCTGTGGCGTGCGTTCCGGTCCGCGCTCATCGCGGCGCTCGCCGACCCCGAGGGTCCGCTGCGCACGCGGATCCAGTCGGAGGTGGAGAGGTTCGCCCAGCGGGTCGTCGCCGAGCAGGACCTGCGGGCCCGTCTGGACGGGTACGTCGCGGACCTCGCGGCGTTCGCCGTGAACCGCTACGGCACCGAGCTGACCGCCGTGATCAGCCACACCATCAACCGGTGGGACGGCAAGGAGACCGCGTCGCGGGTGGAGCTGTTCGTCGGCCGCGACCTGCAGTTCATCCGGATCAACGGCACCATCGTCGGCGGCCTCGTCGGACTCGTCATCCACGCCGTCGTCGTCCTCATCGGCTGACCCGCCGCCTGACTCGGTGGAGGTATATCCGAGACGCTAGAGCGCTCGGATACACCTCCACCGAGAGCAGCCCGTCAGTGGGCGGCGTTGGTGGCCGTCTCGACGATCGGGTCGTTGACCACCTTGGCCTCGTCGGCGTCGCCACCGGGGTTGGGCTCACCGACGCCGGCGCGCACCATCTCCTCGATCTGCTTGCCGGTGTCGGCGTCGACGTTCTTCCAGTAGTCGAACGCGCGCTCCAGCACCGGGCTCTTCACGCCGCCGAGCAGGTGGCCGGCGACGGTGTCGACGAAGGCCGAGCGCTGCTCGTCCGTCCACACCTCGCGAACCAGCGTGCCGGCCTGGCCGAAGTCGTCGTCGTCGGGACGCAGCGTGTATGCCTGCCGCACCATCGCCCCGTCGGTCTCCCAGCCGTCCTCGACCTCGCCGACCACGTCGGCGTAGCCACGGCCCTGGCTGTTCGGCGCATACACCGGAGCGTTGCCGTTGTGGTCGTAGGCCATCGGGCCGTCCTGCGTGTAGGTGTTGAGCTCGACGCGCGGGCGGTTGACCGGCAGCTGCAGGTAGTTCGGGCCGATCCGGTAGCGGTGCGTGTCGGAGTAGGCGAAGGCCCGGCCCAGCAGCATCTTGTCCGGCGAGAACCCGATCCCCGGCACCAGCGCCGACGGCTCGAAGGCCGCCTGCTCGATCTGCGCGAAGAAGTTGTCGGGGTTCTTGTTGAGGGTCATCGTGCCGACCTTGATGAGCGGGTAGTCGCTGTGCGGCCACACCTTGGTCAGGTCGAACGGGTTGAACCGGTAGGTCTTGGCGTCCTCGTAGGGCATGACCTGGACCGACAGGGTCCAGCTCGGGAAGTCGCCGGCCTCGATGGCGTCGTGGAGGTCGCGGCGGTGGTGGTCGGCGTCCTGCCCCGCGATCCGCTCGGCCTCGGTGCCGGTGAGGCTCTCGACGCCCTGGTCGCTGTGGAAGTGGTACTTCACCCAGTGCTTCTCGCCGGCCGCGTTGACCCAGAGGTAGGTGTGCGAGCCGTAGCCGTTCATGTGGCGGAACGTCTTCGGGATGCCGCGGTCGCCCATGAGGTAGGTGACCTGGTGGGCCGACTCCGGGTTCAGCGACCAGAAGTCCCACTGCATGTGGTTGTCGCGCAGGCCGGAGCCGCCGAGCCGCTTCTGGCTGCGGATGAAGTGGGGAAACTTCATCGTGTCGCGGACGAAGAACACCGGGGTGTTGTTGCCGACGAGGTCGTAGTTGCCCTCGGACGTGTAGAACTTGATCGCGAACCCGCGGGGGTCGCGCCACGTGTCGGGGCTGCCCTGCTCGCCGGCGACGGACGAGAAGCGGATGACGAGCTTCGTGTCGACGCCCGGCTGGAACAGCGCGGCGCGGGTGTACCGCGAGACGTCGCCGGTGACCCGGAAGTGGCCGAACGCGCCGCCGCCCTTCGCGTGGACGACGCGCTCCGGCACGCGCTCGCGGTTGAACTGGGCGAGCTTCTCGATCAGGTAGTGGTCGGTGAGCGCGATCGAGCCGTCGTTGCCGACGCTCTGGGAGTGCTGGTCGCTGCCCACCGGTGCGCCGCTGTTGGTCGTGGTGTGGGTTCCGTCGGTCATGCCACTCCTTCTTCTCCGGTGGCCTGCGCCGCGGTTCGGGCCGCGCAGTCGGGGCAGACGCCCCAGAACGTGATCTCCGCCGTGGCGACGGAGAAGCCGTGGGTGTCCGCCGGCCGGAGGCACGGGGCCTGCTCCGTCGCGCAGTCGACGTCGACGATGCGGGAGCAGCGGGTGCAGACGAGGTGGTGGTGGTTGTCGCCGACGCGCGGCTCGTAGCGCGCGGCCGAGCCCGCGGGTTCGATCCTGCGCAGCAGACCGTGGTCGGTGAGCACCTGCAGCGAGAGGTAGACGGCCTGGAGGGTCATCCGCACCCCCTCGGATGCGAGGAGGCGGCGCAGCTCCTCCGCGCTCGAGTGCGAGTGCTCCTGGAGCGCCTCGAGCGCAGCGACCCGGCCCTTCGTGACCTTCAAGCCGACGGCGCGGAGGCGCT
>NZ_DATBTV010000131.1:0-47935 GCF_036559105.1 Lapillicoccus sp.
GCCATCCTGCTGCGCCCGCTCGCGGCATCCGCGATCGGCCTCGCCCTCGTCGCCACCACCATCTCGTCGGCGGCCGCCGACCGTGACCCCACACCGACCGCCGATCAGGTGACCGCGGCACAGTCAGCGGTCACCTCGGCCCAGGCCACCGCGCAGAGCCTCGACGCACGGCTCACCGCCGCCCGGGACGCGGTGGCCACGGCTCGAGCCGACGCGGCCGAGGCCGACATGGCCAGCCACGGCGCCGACGCCCTCCTCGCGCGAGCGAGCGAAGAGGCCGGCACCGCACGCCAGGCGGCCGACTCGGCCCGCCAGCACGCCGACGACGCGAGCTTCCTGCTCTCCCTCCTCGCCGCTGAGGCGTACCAGCAGGGCGGCGGCATGGTGCAGCTCGACGCCCTCCTCGGTGGCGACGGCCCGCAGGCCGTCCTGGACCGGGCGGCCGGACTGGAAGCCGTGGGCGCCGAGCGCGTCCACGCCGCCGCCGAGGCGGACTCGGCCCACCTGCTCGCGGACACCCTGGGACAGGCCGCAGCCGAGGCCGAGCAACGCCGCAACGACACCGCCGCCGAGGCCCGTGCGGCGGCGGCCGAGGCCCAGCAGAACTCGGCACGGCTGACCGCCCAGCTCGCCGCTCTCCAGGCGGAGTCCACCCAGCTCGTCGCCCAGCTCGCGACGCTGCGCCAGACGAGCGCTGCCCTCGAACAGGCCCGTCAGGACGGGTTGGCCGCGCAGGAGCAGGCCCGACGCGATGAGGAGGCGCGGCAGGCCGGCATACGCGCCGCGGCCGAGGCCGCCCGGCAAGAGGCCGACCGGCTCGCGGCCCAGCAAGCTCAGGCCCAGGCGGCCGAGCGCGCTGCGACGACGGCTCGTCAGGCGGCCGCTGCGGCCGCCGTCGTCAAGGCCGCCGCGCAGCCGAAGCCCCCGCCGACGCCGAGGCCGCCGGCGGCCACCCCGACCCCACCGGTCCCCCCGCCGCCGGTCCCCCCGCCGCCGGCGTCCGGCAAGCCGCCGCTCAACCTGGCCATGGCCGACATGTGGGACCGGATCGCGTGGTGCGAGTCCAGCCAGCGCTGGCATCTCAACCTCGGTAGCGGCTACTACGGGGGCCTCCAGTTCAACCTGGACGCGTGGCGCATCGCCGCCGGCTTCGACTTCGCCCCACGGCCCGACCTGGCCTCCCGTGAGGAACAGATCACTGCCGCGAACCGGCTCTACGCGAAGCTCGGCCTCAAGCCCTGGACCTGCCGCACCGCGGCCTGACCTCGCCAGGCCGCCCGGGCGGACCCGACGTGCCTCGTCGGTCGATTCCGCATACGGTCAGCGCCTGATGCCCACACCCTTCCTCGCGCACGAGACGTGGACCACCACCCGGAGCCACGTCGTCCATGCCTACCTGTCGGACCCCTCGGTCGACCAGCCGTCGCCCGCCGCGCCACTCGTCGTGATCCTGCCCGGCCTCGGCCTGCCTCGGTACACGTTCCCGACCGCCGAGGCCCTGTCGCGACGGGGCGTCCTCTGCACCGTCCTCGACCTCCCCGGCTTCGGCGCCGCCGGGCGTCATGGGTCCCAGCCCGACGTGCACGACATCGGACGGGTGGCGGCCGAGTGGGTCGAGGCCCAGGCCGTGACCGGTCCGGTCGTCGTGCTCGGCCACTCGACCGGTTCGCAGGCCGCTCTGGCGGCGGCCCTGAGCCTGCAGGAGACGCATACGCAGCTCGGCCTGGTGATGGCGGGACCGACGTTCACCCCGCGTCAGCGGCGGCTCGGCCCGTTGGCGGCGGCCACCCTGACGGCGTACCGCCGCGACTCCCCCGCTGAGCTGATGGTGGTGCCCACTGCCGTGCGCGAGCTGACCGGAGTGTGGTCGGTCCTGCGCAGCGGGATGCGGGATACCCCCGACGAGCGGCTCCGGAAGCTGCGTGTCCCGCTGGTCCTGACGGCCGGTGAGGCCGACTCGTACGCCCCGGAGGACTGGCTGCACCGGCTCGCCGCGGCATCGGGGTCGCCGACCGTCACGGTGCGCCCGCTGCCCGGTTCGCACAACAACCCGTACACGCACCCGGAGGAGCTGGCCGACGTCGTCCTCGATGCGGTCACCCACGCGTCGACCGCGGCCTGAACGTCGAGCCCCGCTTCGGGGAGAAGCCCTCGGCCACGACCATCCGGGCTCCAGGTGCGGGTCGGACCCGGCATCGAGGGTGGACGGACAGGACGGAGCAGGGGAACCCGCCGGGCGACAGCTCCTAAGCCCCTGCTCGACTGTGATCCACAGCGAGCCCCCCTGCCCTCCCCCATCCCACTAGAGCGCGGCCCCAACGGGCCCTGGTGTTGCACGGCGGTTAGCCTCATGCAACATGGAGACGACCATCGCCCAGGACGTGGGATGGCTGCTGGCCAACGCCCGGCAGCATTCCGCCGTCGACGGCGTGCAGACGGCGGCGGGCTTCGCCCGTGCCGGCGGCTTCGAGCCCGTCCACCGGTCCGCCGTCGTGCGGTGGGAGCACGGCCAGGTGCCCGTCACCCACAACATCGTCCGGCGCTACGAGACGGTGCTCGGGCTGCCGTACGGCCAGCTGCTCTCCGCCGTCGAGTACCTCGCCCAGCTCGACGACCGGCACCAGCGAGTCCCCTTCCTGTCGGCCCCGTGGGCGCTGGGCGACCGGGAGCTCGCCCAAACTCTGTTCGACCGCGCGCTCAACGGCGCAGCGCTCAGCGGTGAGGACTGGGACCGGCTGACGGGGTTCCTCCAGAACCGCGACGAGTGGCTCATCCGCGGCACCGACTGGGCGGCGCTGACCCGCCGCCTCTCCCTCGAGGTGTCAGTGCACGTCGGGCTCGAGTTCACGCTGCGCGACCAGTCCCTGATGCGCCTCGCCGCCCATCCTCGCAGCGCGCCGGCGCTCACCGCCATGGCCCGGCGGACGCTGTATGACCCGACGACGCAGGTCTACTCGGACATCGTCGGGCTGCTCCAGCACTCCGCGGATCCCGACGGCACCGCGCTCCTGCTGGAGTACCTCGAGAACCCGACCGCCGAGTCGGGCCTCTGGGTATGCCTGTTCACGACGACCACGCAGGTACGTCGCGGTCTGCTCACCCCGGCCCAGACGATGAAGGCCGCCCAGATCGCCCTGGTCCTGATGCGCGACGAGGCCCGGTCGGTGCGCATCCACCGCGAGTCGGCCAACCTGCTGCGGCGCATCGACCCGCCCACCAGAAGCCGCATCATCAACGCGCTGAGCGCCGAGTCCCGCAAACGGATCGCCCGAATCGTCGAGCGGGGCAGTGCAGTAGCCGACCACGAGGTCGACGCGCTCACCCGCAGCCTCGAGATCCGGCTGCGCCAGACGATGAACATGACGCGCTGGACCGCCACCTTCGACCGTCTGGTCCGTACCGCCGTGACCACCACCCACGACGAGGAGCGCGGGCGGGCCCTTGCCGTGTTGATGCTCACCCCCCAGGCGCCGGCCGTGGCGTCGGCCTACGCCACCCAGCTCTCCGAGGCGTGGTTCAACGACGAGCCGACGCTCATCGACGACGCGTTGGGGGCGCTCTCCTGGGTGGCTCAGCCGGGACAGGCCGACGAGCTCGTCGAGCTGGCCTTCCAAGCGGTCACCGACCCCGTCACCACGCTGACCGCCGCCGGGGCGGCCGGCAACGTCCGGGTCACCAGCAGCACCGCGGACCGGATCACGGCGCGGACCAGTGCGCTCGCGGCCGACCAGCTGCGCCGGCGGCACCCGGACCCGCAGAGCCTCGCCCGCGCCCACGCATACCTGCTCGGCATGTGGGGCCAAACCGAGCGCCTCGCGGATCTGGCGGGTCAGGCTGCCCTGCACGGCGTGAGCCCGGAATGGCTGAGGTCGTTCCAGTGGTGGCTGGACCTGCCGGCGTGGGCCCGTCCGGAACCGTTGCCCCGCTGACGTCAGGGACGGACGGCCAGCAGCTGGGCGAGGCTGGTCGCGGGGCGGCCGGTGAGGGTCTCGATGTCACCGCTGACCGGCTCCAGCTCGCCGGCCCGGATCGCCGTGTAGGTCGAGACCCATGCGTCGACCTGCCAGTCCGCGGCGCCGTAGTGGGCGCGGGACTCGTAGGCCTCCGGCACGGTCTCGTCGACGTAGGTGACCGACCGACGCAGACCGGTCGTCAGCACGGTCGCGACTTCGTCGAGGGTGAGCGCCTCCGGTCCGGTGAGGTCGTAGGTCCGGTCGGCGTGGGCCTCGGGGGCCGACAGCACGGCGGTGGCCACCCGGGCGATGTCAGCCCGTGCGACGAATGCGGCGCGGCCCTCACCCGCGGGACCGCGGAGGATGCCGTCGTCGCCGACGAAGTAGGGCAGCAGGTCCTGGTAGAAGTTGTCGCGTAAGAAGGTGTGCGTCATTCCCGCGTCCCGGATGAGCTGTTCGGTCGCGAAGTGGTCTCGGCCCAGGGTGAACGTGCAGGTCGGCGAGGCTCCGACGAACGACGTGTAGACGACGTGCTGGACGCCGGCGGCGGCCGCTGCCTCCACGACGTTGCGATGCTGGTCGAGCCGATGGGCGTCCTCCGCAGCGGACACGAAGAACAGCGTTTGGACGCCGGACAGCGCTGTCTCGCAACCGTTCCGGTCGGAGTAGTCGAAGCGCTCGACCGTCGAGCCCGTCATCGACGGCGCCTTGCTCGGCGTCCGGACCAGCAGCCGCAAGGGGACGCCGGCGTCCGCGAGGGCGCGGCTCACCATCCCGCCGAGGCCGCCGGTGACGCCCGTCACCGCGACCGGCCCAGGGGTGCCCGGCACGTCAGGACCGCTCGACCGGCGGCGCGTCCCGCAGCTGGCAGAGGAGGGTGCACGAGCAGACCCTGCGGCCCTGCTCATCGGTGATCGCGATCGCGACGCTGGCCGTGGTGCGGCCCGCCTGGATGAGGGTGCCGGTCGCGGTCACGACCCCCGAGGAGGCCGGCCGGTGGTGGATCGCGGTGATGGTCATGCCGACCGCGGCCCGACCCTCGCCCGCGTACAGGACCGCCATCATCGACCCGACCGACTCGGCCAGGACGACGGAGGCGCCGCCGTGCAGGATGCCGTAGGGCTGGGTGTTGCCCTCGACGGGCATCGTCGCCACGACGCGGTCCTGGTTCGCCTCGGTGAAGAGGATGCCCATCTTCGCGGCGAGCGTGCCGCCGTTGGCATTGAGCTCCTCGACGCTCAGCCAGGGCGTCCGGGTGTCGGTGTCGGCCATGCGCTCACTGTGCCACGCAGGCCGGCACCGACACCCACCGGATCAGACAGACCGCTGGTAGGCCCCGAACGCCCGTGTCGCGAGCCACGACATGACGACGGCGAGGACGACGAGTGCGCCTCCGCGCCAGGCGATCACGCCCCAGTCCGGGGTGGCGGACAGCGCCTCGCGACTGACCAGGACGGCCCAGTCGAGGGGGTTGTAGCGGGCGACGGTCTGGATCCAGTCCGGCATGAGGCTGGGGTCCATGATCGCGGACGACAGAAAGGTCAGCGGCAGGCTCAGCAGCTGGCTGACGCCGATCAGGGTCTCCTGCTGACGGGTCAGCAGCGCCAGGGCGTTCGACAGCGCCGCGAAGACGACGGTGAGCAGGACGGCGGCCGCCATGGTCAGGACGATGCCGACCGCCGATGACCCGAACCGGGCGCCCGTCGCATACGCGACGACGAGGACGACCGCGGTCTGGGCGACCGAGATGACGCCCTGGTAGATCACGGTCCCGTTGACGAGGGCGCCGCGACGGACCGGCGAGGCGAGCATCCGGTCCATGACGCCGAGGCCCATGTCCTCGATGAACGTCGTGCCGGCCCAGGCGGCCGAGAACAGCGCGGTCATCATGACGACACCGGGAGTGAGGAAGGCGATGAACGACTGCCCGTCACTGGCGAACCCGGGGATCTCGATGACCTTGGAGAACAGCTGTCCGAACAGCAGCAGCCAGATCATCGGCTGGATGAGGGTGATGAGCAGGTATGCGGGTTGCCGCACCAACCCGGTCAGCGACCGGCGGGTCAGCAGCGCGGAGTGGGTCAGGAGAGCGGTCATCGGTTTGTTCCTTCGAGGACCCGGGACTTCGTCCGGTATCCCCGTGGCTCCACTTCGAACGTGCGGCCGGCGTAGTGGAGGTAGACGTCGTCGAGAGACGGTCGGGAGACGGTGGCCGAGTCGACCTCCACGCCGGCCTGGTCCAACGACGCCAGGACGCTCGGGATGACTCCGGCGGCCGAACGGGTTCGGGCCCGGACAACCCGACCCTCGTGGGTGACATCGTTGAGCCCGGCGAGGTGCGAAAGGCGTTCCGCAGCAATGGTGGCGGCCGTCTGGTCGACGACCTCCACCACGACACCGTCGCCGTTGAGCCGTCGCTTGAGCTCGTCGGGGGTGCCCTCGACGACGAGGCGACCGTGGTCGACGATCGCGAGCCGGTCGGCGAGGTGGTCCGCCTCGTCGAGGTAGTGCGTCGTGAGCAGGACGGTCAGCTGTTCGACGGCAGCCAGGCGGGCGATCTCGTCCCACATCTGCGCGCGGGCCTCGGGGTCGAGGCCGGTCGTGGGTTCGTCGAGGAAGAGCACGGTTGGCCGGGCGACCAGGCCCACGGCGATGTCGAGCTTGCGCAGCATGCCGCCGCTGTAGGTCTTGGTGTGGCGGTCGGCCGCGTCCGTGAGGTCGAAGCGGTCCAGCAGCTCGGTGGCCCTGGATCGCGCCTCGGAGCGGGTCATACCGTGGATGCGCGCCGCCAGAAGAACGCTCTCGCGGCCGGTCATCATCGGTGCCGAGCTCGACTTCTGCGAGATCAGTCCGATGGCCCGACGGACCGCGTCGGGGTCACTCGTGACGTCGTGGCCGGCGACGACCGCGCGGCCGCCGTCCGGTCTGGTCAACGTGGAGAGGATCTTCACCGTCGTCGACTTGCCGGCGCCGTTCGGTCCGAGCAGGCCGAACACCTCGCCCTGGCGGACGGTCAGGGAGAGACCGTCGAGAGCCTGGACGGGCGGCTTGCCGCGACCCGTCCCATACGTCTTGACGAGGTCCGTGGCTTCGATGGCGAGATGCGGTGGACTGGTTGGTGATGGGAGGTTCCACGTCGTGGTGGACCCGATGGGGTTGGGCATGGTGACTCCTTGGAGCGAGGAGTCGCGCGGTGGGCTGCCGTAGGCTGCCAGGTGCATCCGAAGGCGCTGGTGGCTCGTCCACCGGTTGACTCGAGGTGATGGCTTGGTCAGACCCGCCGCAGGCGTTGCCGCGCCGGCGGATGGGTCTGGCTAGGTCTGGCTAGTTGGCGGTGACGGTCGGCAGGTCGGCCAGGGCGCGTCCCTCCTCCCCCAGGTAGCGGACAGGGTCGGCGAGGATCTCCTCCGCGGAGCGTCCCTCAGCCAGCAGGTCGTGGAGGCGCGCCCAGGTGGTGACGCCCAGCAGATCGCCTGACCGGATGTCGTGGACGAGCTGCTCGACGAACCGGAGCTCGGCCTCCAGCATGGCGATGCGCAGAAGTCCCTCGACGAGGAAGATGTCCGGGATGCCCTGTTCGCGGGTGACGTCGATCGTCGTGCGTTCCGAGCGGAGCTCGATGGTGAGCCGTCCGGCCCGCTCCTCCAGGAGACGGGCCACCTCGCCGGGGCGCAGTCCGCCCATCAGCGAGAGCGCGGCTTCGAGGGACGTGAACTCGCGGGTCGGCACGGCCAGCAGCTCGCTGAGCCAGTCCTCGAACTCGGTGTAGCCGGCGGGGGTGATCGCGTAGACGGTCCGCTCGGGGCGACGGCCGTCGCGGATCGTCTCCTTCGGCTGGATGAGGCCGTGCTTCTGCAGCGAATCGACCACGGAGTAGAGCGAGCCGTAGTTGAGCTTGATGCTCTTCTCCTTGCCGCGGGTTCGCAGGGTCGTGGAGATCTCGTACGGGTGCATCGGCCGCTCGGCCAGGCAGCCGAGTACGGCCAAGGCAAGCGGGTTGTTGACCCGGCGACGTGTCATCGACTCTGCCCTCCGATCTGAATACTCGGACTGGAGTATGTCGCGTCTCTCGAGCGAAGTCAAGCTATATCGTGAGTGTCGATCGGGCTAGCCGTTGGGGACCAGGAAGATGTCGTTGGTGGTGAGCTCGGTGTTGTTCAGCTGCGAGTACGTCGACTGGAACGGCGCCCGCTGACCGCCGAAGTCCCCAGCGGAGGAGGTGCCCAGCGCCAGGTCCCCGACCACGACCAACGAGTCCATAACCGGACCTCCCGGCCCGTTGCCGCCGTAGTCGAGGGTCCCGCTGGCCGCGTAGATCGTGCCGTCGATGCGGTTGGTGCCGTCACCGCGGAAGATCAGCCGCACCGGGTTGTCCCGCTCGGCGACGATCCCCCACCCGTCGTGCGGACCACCGTCCGGCTCCGTGAGCGACAGCGTGGCCGTCCCGGTGAGGACCAGTCCGCCGCCTCCCGAGCCCCCGCTGCTGCAGGTCCTCGGGACCCGGAAGTCCCCGCAGGCGAACACGAGCGTCGCGTTGGACCCGACGATGCTCCGCGTAGTGCTGCGCACCGTGCCGACGAAGACATAGAGGCCGGCCCGCAGCACACAGGCGGAGCCGGGCGAGTCGTCCAGGTCCACGTCGCCGTAGACCCCCGGTCCCTCGGTGCAGGGGTCGGTGCGCTGCGGAAGTCCCTCGTAGTAGGGCAGCTGGAGGTAGCGCAGGGGGTCCTGCGTCTCCGGTTGGTCCTGCGAGGCCGACGGCGTGAACCGCACTCCGGGCGGCGAGTCTCCCTGGAGCACCGCCGCGGTGGGCGTTCGGACGGAGCCGCGACCCTGCAGGGTGCCGTTGACCGCGAGGGTCCCTGTGTCGAGATCCAGGGCGCCGTCGATGGTGTGCGCCCCAGAACCAACGACGCACACCGAGCAGGTCGACTTCTTCCGGTTCACGACGTCGGCCGTGGCGATCGCGTCGACTCGGACCGACTCGGAGCCGAACACCCCACCGAACGGGGTCTGCACGTTGCGGAAGGGGAGCTTGACTCGGACCAGCGTGGTCCATCCCGTCCCCGCGGACGGCGGCGGGCTGACCTGGAACGAGATGCACTGCGTGCCGCCCGGACGCAGTGCGTAGGCACGAGGGTCGACGCAAGCGGACCACTGGCCGTCGCTGGTCCCGAAGTTCTTGCCCGCTATGGTCCTGGCCGCGTCCACCGCCCCTGCGTAGTCGGCGTCGTAGGTGGGGTCGCTGGTCTTGAGGAACAGCGCATTCGCGGCGGCCAGGGCAGCGGCGTCGGCAGCCTCCTGGGCCTGGCGACGAGTGTCGCGCGCGAGGCCGAGGTCCACGACCAGCGAGACGATCCCGACCAGGACGAGGGACATGACAATCGTGACGATCAGCGTGACGGCTCCATGGTCACGAGGACCACGATCGCTTCGTACCTTCGTCCGCCGCGTCAACTGGTGCACCAGCTCCAGTCTTCGCCAGGCGGCGGTGAGTCCTCGTACGTCGTGTCCGTCGGGTAGGGGTTCACGTTCTCGATGGACATCGATGCACGAGACCGGATCACTCCGCTCGACGGGAGCGGGACGAACCCGGTGAAGCTCTTCGCGTCCACCATTCCGCAGACGACGACCTCGCCGCCCCGGCTCCAGAGGTCACCCGTGCTGAACACCTTCGCGTACGCCGTACCACCGGACGTCACCATGGCTTTCCGCGCGCCACAGGCGACTTGGCCCATCCCCGAACCGGAACAGCCGGTGAACGAGCCGCGGACGGAAGCGGTCCTGACCACCTCGGCCACCCCCTGGCGGACCGAGAGTGAGTCGTTGAACCACAGTCCGTAGTCCACGACCCCGAACAGCAGGGCGAGCAGCAGGGGGATGACGATCGCGAACTCGACGATGGCCGCGCCCCGGTCTCGATGCCGGCGCGGGGCATGCAACATCCGACTCAACGCAGGCCCCTTCCCCAGGATGCAGCCAGCCTCCCCTGCCGCCCGACCCTTGCATATCCTCCGAATGGACCAGAAATCGTCCCCGACCACCAAGGGAGCTGCTCGTGCCCGTCACCATCACCGAGGTCCGTTCGACCGAACGGTTCGTGGGGACACCGGAGCAGCCCCATCAAGTGCTGCACGTCACGATCGAGCGGAGTATGCGAGACGGTGACATCCGTCTCGAGGTCACCGGAACGGAGCCGCCTGGCTCGGTCTTCGCGACCGACGTGCGGGGCGCCCTGACGGTGCCGGCCGGGGACCGAGCGGTACGCGTGGACGTACCGCTGGACCTGCCCGAGCGCGCGGGCGTCGGCGACGAGCTCGCTGTCCAGGTGAGCGCCGCAAGCGACGGCGGTGACGAGGACGACGCATACGGTACCGTCGTCGTCGCCGAACCCGGCTGGACGATGGTCATGGTGTCGCACTTCCACTACGACCCGGTCTGGTGGAACACGCAGGCGTCGTACACGACGGACTGGGACTTCGTCGGGCCCGACTGGTCGACACGACCGGCGTTCGTCGACAACGGGTTCGCCCTCGTCGAGGCGCACCTCAAGCTGGCCGTTCGTGACCCGGACTATCACTTCGTCCTGGCCGAGCTCGACTACCTCAAGCCCTACTTCGACACCCATCCGGAGCAACGGGCCGTGCTGCGACGCCTCATGGCCGAGGGTCGGGTCGAGCTCGTCGGCGGGACCTACAACGAGCCGAACACCAACCTCACCGGCAGCGAGACGACGATCCGGAGCTTCGTCTACGGCATCGGCTTCCAGCGCGACATCCTCGGCGGCGACCCGCAGACCGCCTGGCAGCTGGACGCCTTCGGCCACGACCCCCAGTTCCCCGGCCTCGCCGCCAAGGCCGGGCTCACCGGGAGCGCGTGGGCCCGCGGACCTCACCACCAGTGGGGACCGCTCCGCCAGCACTGGGACCAGGACCGCACCGGTGACATCACCGTCATGCAGTTCGAGAGCGAGTTCGAGTGGATCTCGCCGAGCGGCGACGGAGTCCTGACCCACTACATGCCCGACCACTACGGCCCGGGGTGGGAGCTCCAGCACGCACCCTCGGTCGAGGCCGCCGGCGACATCGCGTACCACCTCTTCCAGGTCCTGAAACCCGTTGCGGCGACACGCAACACGTTGCTCCCGGTCGGCGGCGACTACTGCCCGCCGAACAACTGGGTGACCGAGCTGCACCGGTGGTGGAACGACAGCTACGTATGGCCGAGGTTCGTCTGCGGGACCACGCGGATGTTCATGGACCGCGTCCGGGAGGGTCTCGCCGAGCAGCACCGGACACCGTCGCCACAGAGCCGCGACATGAACCCGGTCTACACGGGCAAGGACGTCTCCTACATCGACACGAAGCAGGCGCAGCGCGCTGCCGAGACGGCCGCCACCGACGCCGAGAAGCTGACCACCTTCGCCGTCCTGCTCGGCGAGGGAAGGTACCCGGAGGCCGCCCTCGACAAGGTCTGGCGGCAGCTGGCCTTCGGCGCGCACCACGACGCGATCACCGGCTCCGAGGCCGACCAGGTCTACATCGACCTCCTCACCGGTTGGCGTGAGGCCTACGACCTGGCCGTGGGCGCCCGCAACGCCGCGTCGGCGGCGATCGTGCGCCGCATCGACACGACCGGCGAGGGGACGGCGCTGGTCGTCCTCAACACCGTCGCGTTCGCCCGTACCGACCTGGTCCGGGCGGAGGTCGAGACGGCCGGCGGCGTCCGCGTCGTCGACGACACCGGCGCCGAGGTGCCCGTCGTCCTCGAGGCGCCCGGCGTCGTGCGCTTCGTGGCTGGTGACGTCCCGTCGATGGGCTGGCGGACCTACCGCGTCCTGGAGGGTGGCTCCGCCGACGGCTGGACCGACGTCGCGACCGACGGCGGGCCGGTGACGGTCGAGAACGCCGCATACCGGGTCACCGCCGACCCCGCGCGCGGCGGCACGCTGACCTCGGTCCACGACCGGCGCGGCGGCCGCGAGCTGCTCACCGGACCCGGGAACGAGCTGCGCGTCTACGAGGAGTATGCGGCGCACCCCCGCTTCAGCGAGGGTCCATGGCACCTCCTGCCGAACGGCCGCTCGGTCCACGCCTCGAACGCCGAAGCGCGAGTCCTGTTGCAGCAGAGCATCATCGGTCGCCGACTGGTCGCACGTGGGGTGGTCGACGGGATCGAGTACGAGCAGGTCACGACTCTCGTCGACGGGCTGGACCGAGTGGAGCTCACCACGCGGTTCCTCGACCACGAGGTGTCCGACCGGCTGGTCCGGGTCCGGTTCCCGGTCGACCAACCGGGCGGCCTGCCGGTGAGTGAGGTGGCCTCCGGGGTGGTCGGCCGCGGGTTCGGACTCGTCGACGCCGACACCGCCGACGCCCCGTGGACCCTGGACAACCCGGCCAACACCTGGTTCGGCATCGGCACGACGTTGGCGGTCGACGTCGTCGACGAGTCCGGCGAGCGCGTCGGGACGCGCGCCGTTGCGGTCGCCGAGGTCGTCGTCCCCGACGACAGCGATCCGGCCGACGCGCGCGACCTCGTTGTCGCCCTGGCCCGTCGCGGGGTCACGGCGACCACGTCGACCGCATCCGGCTCGCGGTACGGCGATCTCGGGGTCGACTCCAACCTGCCCGACCTCCGGTTCGTCCTCGCCGACGGCCCCAATGCCGTGCTGGACGCGGTGGAGGGCCGCGTCGGGTCGCTGCCCGGTGACGACGTCGTCCTGGTGCCGGCGGTGAAACCCCTGGCCGAGACGTGGGTCCCGAACGCCGACCTGCGCGACGTCGACGCCCTCCCGGTCGTCGTCCTGCGCAACCTTGCCGCCGCCGTCGAAGCGGTGACCGCCGGTCGGCTGACCGCGCGGTTGGCGGGCGGCCGCGAGGTCGAGGCGCATACGGACGGGACGGTCGCGTTGCTGACCTACGGCCTGCCGGGGTTCGCCGTCGACCCGGAGGGCGGTCTCAACCTCTCGCTGATGCGCTCCTGCACCGGATGGCCGTCTGGGGTGTGGATCGACCCGCCGAGGCGCACGACGCCGGACGGTTCCTCGTTCCAGCTGCAGCATTGGACACACGAGTTCCACTACGCCCTGGTGAGCAACGCCGGGGACTGGCGCGAGGCGTACCTCCCGGCTCGTGGACAGGCCTTCAGCACCCCGCTCCTCGCGGTGCCGTCCGACTCGTCGGCCGGTGACCTGCCAGCGAGGCAGAGCCTGCTCGCGGTCGAGCCCGAGCGTGACGTGCTCGTGCAGACGGTCAAGGCCGCGGGCAACCCCGTGGCGTCGGGAGCGCATGACCCCGCCGACCCGCGCCACAGCGTGACGATCCGACTCGTGGAGGCGACCGGGACGTCCCGTCGAGCCACCGTCGCCCTCCCCCTGACACCCATCCAGTCCGCCGCGCGGGCCGACCTCCTCGAGGTACCGCGCCGGCCGCTCGGCGTCGCCGCCGGAGTGCTCGAGGTGGACGTCGACGGCCAGCAGATCGAGACCGTCGTCGCGACCCTGGCGGCGAGCGGCGATCCCTCGACGGCCGTCCTCGGCCTCGACCACGAGGCGGCCCAACCGGTGTTCAGCCGGTACTGGCTGCACAACCGCGGACCCGCTCCGATGGGCTTCCTGCCGGTGTCGGCCGTGATCACGCCGACGGTCGCACGGTGCGCCGCGGGTGACCGTTTCGAGGTCAGCTGGGTCGTCACGAACCAGTACGCGTCGAGCTCGGTCGCCGTCGCCAGCCGGCTGGACCTACCCGACGGCTGGACGGCCACCCTGCCCGAGGCGCCGACGGTCCTGGCGCCGAGCGGGTACGCCCGCTTCCGGTCCTGGGTCGAGGTGCCGGAGGGAGCCACCCCAGGCCAGTACGCGGTCGCGGCCCAGGTCTCGGCGGATGACGCCGGGCTGGCGGGGGGTGGTGCGGTCGGTGTCATCGAGGACGTGGTGACCGTGTTCGTCGGCGACTCCGCGGCGCTCGACGAGACGCTGGGGTTCGGGCTGCCCAGTACGGCCGACCTCGCCCGCAACGTCCAGCTCGGTGCGGCAACCGGTGAGGTGGGCCGGCCGACCGGGCTCGAGGTCGACGTCGACACGACATCGGTCGTCGTGACGCCGGGGGGTTCGACGACGGTCACCCTGAGCCTGCGGAACCGCACCCTGTCGGAGATCCGCGGCGAGCTCCAGGTCGCCTCACCGTGGGGCACCTGGGACTGGCTGGCGAACCCCACGCAAGGCTTCACCGCGACCGCCGGCGAGACGACGACGGTCGAGATCGAGGTCGCGCCGCCGGCCGACACGCCGCCCGGGCACGCCTGGCTGATGGCCAAGGTCATGTGGTTCGGACGGGCACAGTACGCGGAGACGGTCCGGCTGGAGGTGCGCGGATGAGCGTGGCCGCCTGGGTCGACGGCGAGCCGATCGGCTCCGACGAGGTCGACGACCGGCTGGCGCGGCTCCGGTCACGGGACCGGGCTGGTTCGCTGCCGGTCGCCGACTCCCGAGAGGGGCGTCAGCTGCGGCGATGGGTCGCGCAGGTGGCCGTCGTCGAGCGACTCTGCGAGCACACCACCGCCGGTTCGTGCTCCGGGCCGCACGTGGCTCCGGCGCCGAACACCACGAACCCTCCGAGGTCGCTCACCCTGGAGCCCACACGGTCGGACGCTGCCGCGTTGGGGTCGATCGTCGCCGCCGCCTGGACCAACAACCCGGCGGTGCCGACGACGGCGGCACTTGTCACCAGTGACGTCGCCATCGCTCCGGAGCGACTACGGCGGGCCGCCGCGCTCGCCGCCACCCCCGACGGCGGGACGGCGTGGTCGGCCGACCAGCTGCTGGCCTCGGCCCGACTGGAGGCGTTCGCCCGCTGGCTCGCCCGCGCCACGCACGAGCGGGTCCGCCTCGAGGAGGGGTACGAGCATCCGGGCGACGCGTCGCAGCCGGACAACCTGCACGAACACTGAGCTCAGCGCCCGCTATTCCGCCTGACGCGCCTGGGTGTGCCGCTCCTGGTCGGCGCGGGCGTCCTCGTCCTGCCGGTTCTCGGCATCCTCGAGGAAGGCGAGCTCGGGCAGCAGCTCATGGCGGTGGGTGAACGTGTCGATGATCGACAGGGCGGCCGCGGCCAGCGGGATCCCGATCAGGGCGCCGACCGGCCCGAACAGCGCCGCGCCCGCGATGACCGAGCCCAGCGCGACCGCTGGATGGACGTCCATGGTCCGGCGGCTGATCCGCGGGGTGAAGACGTAGTTCTCGAGCTGCTGGTAGACCGTGGCGAAGATCGCGATCCACAGGGCGTTGATGGGACGGTCGGAGACCAGGGTGAACAGGGCCGGCAGGGCCACGCCGATGTAGGTACCGATGGTCGGGATGAACTGCCCGACGATGCCGGCGAGCACGCCCAGCGGCAGCCAGTACGGCACCCCGATGATCGCGAAGAACACCGAGTGGAAGAACGCGGAGAGGGCGGCCAGAGCCACCTTGCTGACGACGTAGCCGCCCGTCTTCTCGACCGAGATCTGCCAGACCGTGACGAAGTAGCGCTGGTAGGCGGGCGGTAGCCAGGAGCCGATGGTCTGGCGCAGCCGCGGGCTGTCGGCGGAGAAGTAGTAGGCGAAGACGAGGATCGTCAGGGTGTCGAAGATCCCGGCGAACACCGAACCGAAGATGCCGAGGAGGCCACCGCCGTACTGGCCGACCCACCCCCCGATCTTGTCCGGGGTGATCTGGATCGACGCGGCGATGTTGTTCAGGTCGAACGAGGTGTGGAACGTGGCGTTGACCCAGTTGATCACCGAGGTCAGGGTGTTCGGCAGCGAGCTCGCCAGGTCCGAGAGCTGGGAGACGAACACGCCACCGAACAGGGCCGTCAGGCCGAGGAGCACGACCAGGCCGAGGATGAGGACGATCCCGGTCGCGAGCCCTCGCCGGACGCCCCGCCGGACCATCCACAGCACCGGCGGCTCCATCGCGATGGAGAACAGCCAGGCGAGCAGCAGGATGAAGAGGAACGTCCCCAGCGCCTGGAAAGCCCAGACGCCGATCGAGAGGACGATGAAGAACCCGATCACCATCAGCGCCGTGCGCCGGGCACTCGCGGGCGTGATGGAGATCCACGTGGCCTGACCGTGCGCCGGTTCGGTAGGTGCGGGACGGCGCGGCTGTGTCGCCTCGGCTTGCATCGGCGGATCCGGCTCCACCGGTGCCGATGTCACGGCGTCGGGAAGCGACTCGTCAGCCCCAGACGCGTCGGAGTCCTTCCGACGCAGCCCGGGGCCACGGCCCAACCGCTCACTGACACCCACGCGCGAAGCCTACGGCTCCGGCGCGTCCGCCGTGGTCAACGGTGCTCGGCGGCGCTGCTCGGCGGAGGTCAACCCGCTTCGAGAAGCCGGCTGACCTCGCTCTCGCGATAGCGCCGGTGCCCCCCCAAGGTCCGGATGGCGGTGAGCTTGCCGGCTTGCGCCCACCGGGTGACCGTCTTGGGGTCAACCCGGAACAGCGCCGCAACCTCGGCAGGCGTCAGCAGTCTCTCGTGCTCGAACGATCCCATTCGTGGTAACTCGCATTCCCGCTCAGTGGTTGAACCCCCGTTGTGGGCCCACCCCCTCAGGTCGGTCCGCTGTTCAACAGGACCGACGGTACCTTGGGCATCGGCTCGAACGGGGGGTTTTGGGCAGGTCCACCCAAATCCCCCGATTAGGGTCGAACTGCGGTCATCCCCGCGCACGTTGATGGAAGCGGAGTCACCACCATGACGGATCCCTTCACGCACGAGCAGGTCGCTTTCTGCCACGACTCGGACACCGGGCTGCGGGCGATCATCGCCCTCTACTCGACCGCTCTCGGTCCGGGCCTCGGCGGGACGAGGTTCTACCCGTATGCGTCGACGGACGCCGCCCTCGCGGACGTGCTCGACCTGTCCCGAGGGATGGCCTACAAGAACTCGGTCGCCGGCCTCGACCACGGCGGTGGCAAGGCCGTCATCATCGGAGACCCTCGCCGCGACAAAACCCCCGAGCTGCTGCGCGCATACGGGCGGTTCGTGGAGAGCCTCGGCGGCCGCTACGTCACGGCCTCCGACGTCGGCACCTACGTCGCCGACATGGACGTCGTCTCGGAGACCACCCGGTACGCCACGGGCCGGTCCGAGGCGCACGGCGGGGCGGGCGACTCGTCGGTGCTCACCGCATACGGCGTGTTCCAAGGTATGCGAGCAGCGGCGGAGCACCGGTGGGGGACGCCGTCGCTCGCGGGTCGGCGGGTCGGGATCTCCGGGGTCGGAAAGGTCGGTCGCCGGCTGGTCGAGCTCCTCTCGGGGGACGACGCGTCGGTGGTGATCTGCGACGTGAGCCCCGAGGCGGTCGCATCGGTGCTGGCCGAGCATCCCGACGTCGAGGTCGCGGCCGACGCCGTCGCGCTGACTGGGCTGCCGCTGGATGTGTACTCGCCGAACGCGATGGGTCACGCGCTCGACGACGAGACGATCGAGCGGCTGCAGGCGCAGGTCGTGTGCGGCGCGGCCAACAACCAGCTCGCGGTCGAGGGGTGCGGTGGGTCGGCGAACCTGCTGGACAAGCGGGGGATCCTCTACGCGCCGGACTTCGTCGTCAACAGCGGCGGCGTGATCCAGGTGGCCGACGAGCTGCAGGGGTTCGACTTCGAGCGCGCCCGGGCTCGGACGGCCGGGATCTACGAGACGACGCTCGCCGTGTTGCGGGAGGCCACGACGCGGGGAGTGACCACGTCGGAGGCGGCGAACCGGCTCGCGGAGGAGCGGATCGCGGCTGCGGCGCCCGGCGGCGTGTGGCTGCCCGCGGGGCGGTAGGTGGAACGTCTCACGCTGGGGTAGCGTTATCCCCACGAAGATCACGATTCCCGGGGCCGCTCCGCAAAGGTCGATGACCGCCTTCTAGCCATCGGCACGAGTGATGCCGCCCCGGCAGACGCATGAGGGGGTCACGCCATGGGGCGCGGCCGGGCGAAGGCCAAGCAGACCAAGGTCGCTCGGGAGCTGAAGTACTTCTCTCCCGACACGGATCTCAGCGCGCTTGAGCGAGAACTTCACGGGTCAACCACGCGGTACGAGCCGGAGACGGACGCCGTCGAGGACGACGACGACGGTTACGGCGAGTACGGGAAGTGGGCCGCCGGAGAGCGCTAGCGCTCTCCGGTTCTGACTCCCTTCAGGCGTCCGGGTGCTCGCCGAGCACCTGGACCGCTCCTCCGTCGACACCCTTGGCGCCGCTGACGAGCTCCGAGGTGGTCGTGGCTCGGTCGATGGTGGTCACGTCGCCGAGTACCCAGGCGGGTATGCCCGCGGTCTCGGCGTGCTCGACGGCTCGGTCGGCCTGTTCGGCGGGCAGGATGACGAGGAACCCCACCCCTTGATTGAGGGTGCGTTCGAGGTCGGTGCGCGGCACCCGGCCGAGGCGCTGGACCGTCTCGAAGACGGGCGGCGGAGTCCAGGTGGACCGCTCGATCGTGGCCAGCGTGCCCGACGGGAGAACGCGGGCCAGGTTGGCGGCGAGCCCGCCACCGGTGACGTGGCTGAGGGCGTGGACGTGCAGGTCCGGCAGTCGGATGAGCTCGAGGACCGGATGCGTGTAGAGGCGGGTCGGTTCGAGCAGCTCCTCGCCGAGCGTGCGCCCGAACTCCTCGACGTGGCGGTCGAGGCTCCAACCGGCCGAGGCCATGACGCGACGGACGAGGCTGTACCCGTTGGAGTGCAGACCGCTGGACGCGAGCGCCACGACGACGTCTCCGCTGGTGACCCGGTGGGCGCCGAGGAGGTCGGCGTACTCGACGACGCCCGTGGCCGCGCCGGCGACGTCGTACTCGCCGGGCTCGAGCAGGCCGGGGTGCTCGGCGGTCTCGCCGCCGATGAGGGCCGTGTTGGCCTCGGCGCACGCGTCGGCGATGCCGCTGACGATCTCGGCGATGCGTTCGGGGACGACCTTGCCGGTGGCGATGTAGTCGGTCATATAGAGCGGTTCGGCCCCGCAGACGACGATGTCGTCGACGACCATGCCGACCAGGTCGAAGCCGATGGTGTCGTGCTTGTCGAGGGCCTGGGCGATGGCGACCTTGGTGCCGACTCCGTCGGTGGAGGTGGCGAGGACCGGGCGGGTCATCCGGGTCAGGCGGGTCACGTCGAAGAGGCCGGCGAAGCCGCCGAGTCCGCCGAGCACCTCCGGGCGCTGAGCGCGGCGGATCGAGTCCTTCATCAGCTCGACGGCCTTGTCCCCCGCCTCGACGTCGACCCCGGCCTCGGCGTATGTCACCACGCGCACCACTCTAGTTTTCCGGTGGAGGTATATCCGAGCGCTCTACCGCTCGCTCGGCTCTCCACTCACGCAGCCCGGCCACGACCGCCACCCAGGACGCGGTGTGCCTCGCAGACCTGGTCCATGAAGAGACGTTCGACAACTCGAAGCCCGATCAGGTCGATGCGCAGAACCGTGTCGCCTCGGATCGCGACCGCGTTGGCGCGCAGGTTGTCGTCCGAGACGCTCAGGCCCTGGGTGTGCTGTGAACCGTCGATCTCGACGACCAGCTTCAGGTCGTCCCACCGGACATCGAGGTAGACCTTGCCGCGCGAACCTCGGCGCACGACCTGGCGGCTGGGTTCAGGGAGGCCACGCTCGCGGCACAACCGTGCGAAGTCCAGCTCGCCCAGCGAGTGTGCGCCGTCGGCGAGGTCAGCCACGACGCGCCGGATGAACGCCCTGCGGCGGCGGCCGTGCACCCGCTGGGACGCGAGCTGCAGGGCCCCGGGGGACACGATCCGCTGCTGAACGGCCACGCAGAGGAACAACGCCGCCTGTCGGTCGGACGCCGCCCAATGTGCGGCCCGGAGGGCGGCCACGGCCGGGCGTATGCGAGGCACGCCGGTCGTGGTGACATCGCGCCGATCCCAGCCCCTGACCTGATGGATGCGGACGCCGCGCACCGGAAGGGGCCGGCTGGCATGGCGGACCGAGAGGTGGATCTCAGGCGAGCTGACGTGGCGGGCGCCTGCGGCGATGAGCGCGGAGACCCCGTCCAGCGCAGCGATCTCCGGGCCCGCTTCGATCACCGCCCGCCACCACCGAGCCAGCTCGGACAGCTCACCGGTGTGAACGCATACCGTCTGCCGCCCGAGAACCCGCCACCGGCCCGCCGCCACCATGTCGCGGACCGCGAACCGGTCCAAGCCGAGCGCCGCGAGCTCGCGCCGGCTGATGACGCCGTCCCGGTCCGTGGCCAGCTCATGCGCGCGCGCCAGCCGAGCGGCGGAGCGTCGTCGAGGACTCACCCCAGAACGATGGACTTTTCGATGCGGTCGAAACGGGTCCGCAACGTCCCTGTGGACAACCGGTGGAGGGTGCTGAGAGCGCTAGGACGCTCGGATATACCTCCACCCAGAGAAAAGCCCGGGTTAGGGGTTGAGGGCGAGGAGGTCGATGCTCGAGTCGTGCCCGGTCCGCACCGTGATGGGCAGGGTCTCCAGGACGTGCTTGCCGATCCGGCCGTCCTCGGGCAGCTCGATCGGGTAGACGCCGGTGAAGCACGCCGTGCACAGGTCACTGGCCGGCTGCGCCGTCGCGGCCACCATCCCCTCCTCAGAGATGTACCCGAGCGAGTCGGCCCCGATCGACGCCCGGATCTCCTCCACACCGAGCCCGGTCGCGATGAGCTCGGCCCGCGTGGCGAAGTCGATGCCGTAGAAGCACGGCCACTGCACCGGCGGCGACGAGATCCGTACGTGCACCTCCAGTGCGCCCGCCTCCCGCAGCATCCGGATCTGGGCCCGCTGGGTGTTGCCGCGCACGATGGAGTCGTCGACGACCACCAGCCGCTTGCCGCGGATCGTGTGCTCCAAGGGGTTGAGCTTGAGCCGGATGCCCAGCTGGCGCAGCGTCTGCGACGGCTGGATGAAGGTCCGGCCCACGTAGGCGTTCTTGACGAACCCCTGCCCGTACGGGATGCCGGCCTCCTGCGAGTACCCCACCGCCGCGGGCACCCCCGACTCGGGCACCCCGATGACGAGGTCGGCGTCGACCGGGTGCTCCCGGGCCAGCTGGCGCCCCATCTCGACGCGGGCCTCGTGGACGACGCGGCCTCGGATCACCGCGTCCGGCCGGGCCAGGTAGACGTACTCGAACACGCACCCCTTCGGCTGCGCCGGCGCGAACCGGTGCGAGCGCAGCCCGTGCTGGTCGATCGCCACCAGCTCACCGGGCTCGATCTCGCGCACCACCGACGCACCGATGGTCTGCAGCGCCGCCGTCTCGGAGGCGACCACCCAGCCGCGCTCCAGCCGGCCCAGCGCCAAGGGGCGCACCCCGTGGGGGTCACGCGCCGCGTACAGGGTGTTCTCGTCCATGAAGACGAAGCAGAAGGCGCCCTTGAGCAGCGGCAGCACCTCGAGCGCCGCCGTCTCGATGGGGCGGTCGGGGTCGGCCGCGAGCAGCGTCGTCACGAGCGCCGTGTCGGACGTGTTGCCCCGCCCGAGCTCGCCGCGCTTGCCCGCCGACGAGCCGAGCTGGTCCCGGACAAGGTCGCGCAGCTCCATGGTGTTGATGAGGTTTCCGTTGTGCGCCAACGCAACTGACGTGTCCCCAAGGCCGCCAAGGGTCGGCTGCGCGTTCTCCCACGTCGATCCGCCGGTCGTGGAGTACCGCGTGTGTCCCACCGCGATGTGCCCGCGCAGCGACGCCAGGGCCGACTCGTCGAACACCTGGCTGACCAGCCCCATGTCCTTGTAGACGAGGATCTTGTCGCCGTCGGCGGTCGCGATCCCGGCGGACTCCTGCCCGCGGTGCTGCAGCGCATACAGGCCGAAGTAGGTGAGCTTGGCGACGTCCTCACCGGGTGCCCAGACCCCGAAGACACCGCAGGCGTCCTGCGGACCTTTGTCGGAGGGGTTCAGCGGGTCGAGGTCGTGCGAGAGTCGTCCGTCTCCGCGAGGCACGCCGTCAGTCTCCCATAGCAACCGGTGCGGACCGGTCAGCGACGCCGCTCCAGCAGGACCGCGACGAGTCCCGCGAGCAGGGCGCCGATCCCGCCGAGCATCACCCCGAAGAACGCGATCTGCGAGCCCGCCGAGTAGTCCGTCGCCGAGTCACCCACCAGCGAGACGATCGCCCCCGCGAGGAACCCGACCACCGCCCCGGTCACGATGAACCGCAGGAAGTGGGGCGTCCGTGGTGGTGCCGGCCTCACTCGGCCAGCGTATGCCACCGCCCCCGGGACCACTCGGTCCAGTCCGGGTCGTCGGGCCGGTCGTCGTGGCCGGCCAGCTCCTCGACGGTCGGCGTCTCGAAGAGGGTCGCGTAGCCGTCCATCTCCGCGCGGGCGATCCGGAACGAGCGCGGGTCGTCCCGGGCCGCCAGGCGCCGCCACTGTTCCTCGGGCTCGACGGACAGGTAGTGCAGCCGCGTCACCGACCCGACGTCGGCCGCGAGGTGGCGCAGGCCGGTGCGCTCGTCGCGGCTCCACACGCCGAAGTCGAGGACCACGTCGACGCCCAACCGCAATGACCGCATCGCCACCCCGATGAGCAGCCCCTCGACGGCGTTCCGCTTCCCGCCGGCCTCCGACTCCCCGAACAGCGGCACCATCCACTCGTCCGGCGTGAGGCGCAGTGCGGGCAGCTCGGCCTCGAGCCGCTTGGCCAACGTCGTCTTGCCGGCGCCGGGCAGCCCTACGACGACGTGCAGCGTCGTCACGTCAGACGCCGGCCATGGGCAGGTACGCGGACAGGTCGGCCCGCAGTCCGGACGCCCGGATGCGGCCGCTCGCCTCCGCCTCGGACCAGGCCACCGTGCCGGTCACCAGCCCGAGCCAGGTCGGTGCGTCGGTCTCGAACACGTTCGGTGGCGTACCGCGCTTGTGGGTCGGTCCCTCGACGCACTGCACGGCGCCGTGGGGAGGAACGCGGACCTCGACCGACCGGCCCGGGTGCCGCGCCGCGAGCTCCTCGAGCGTGAAGCGGACCGCGGTCGCGACGACGGCTCGAGGCACCGTCGACAGGTCGGGTGCGGACTCGCATACCGCGAGCGCGTCGTGCCCCGCCGCGGGATCCACACGGCGGCGGGCCGGCACTAGCGCAGCTCCGGGATCAGCTGGGTGGCAACGATCTCCAGGGTCGACTCCGTGCCGGCGTAGGGGGACGTCGACCGGGGCCAGTGGCAGATCACGTCGGTGAACCCGAGCTCCGCTGCGCGGCGGACGTGGCCCCCGAAGGTCTCGGGGTCGGCCAGCGAGTAGGAGGGGGCGGAGTCGAGGCTGAGGTAGCGGGGGTACGCACCAGGGTCGCGGCCCGCGGAGGTCAGCGCCTCGTCCAGCGTGGTGACCGAGCGGCCGACTCCCTCGAACCAGGCGTCCACGCTCTCCGCTCCGCCCGGCCCGGTCGTCATCCAGCCGTCGCCGTGCCGCGCCGCGAACCGCACGGACCGCGGTCCGTTCGCGGCCAGGAGCAACGGCACGTGGCGGACCCGCGGGAGCGTGCGCATGTCGTCGGCCGAGAACCACCGGCCCTCGACGCTCACGTGGTCGTCCTCGCGCAGTCGCAGCAACAGCCGGGTGAACTCCTGGAACCGGTCCACCCGCTCGCGCGGCGAGAGTGGCGGGCCGCCCAGGATCCCCGAGTCGAGGTCGCCACCGTTGCCGACGCCCAGGAGGAACCGGCCGCCGGAGACATCGTCGAGCGACTGGACGTCGCGCCAGAGGGCGGCGGGATGCCGGAAGTTCGGCGAGCTGACGAAGGTCCCGAGCCCGATCCCGGAGGTGACAAGAGCCGCGGCCGTCAAGGTCGGCGTCGTCCCGAACCACGGCGAGTCGGGGAGACCGCCCCAGACGAGGTGGTCGTAGGTCCAGGCGTGGTCGAAGCCCAGCTCCTCGGCCGTCCGCCACTGCCGCTCGGCCTCGGACCACGGCCGCTCCGGAAGAATCGCCAGCCCGAACCGCACCGTGCCACGCTACTCGGATGCCCGACGACCTCTGGACAGCGGAGCGCGTCGTGGCGGCCTCCAACGAGTGGCGGTGGGTGCCGGACGGCGCGACGTCGACCAGGACCGACGAGTTCGTCGTCGTCCACCCGCCGTTCTATCTGCCGCTGGCCACCATGGTGTGGGTGCTGGGGTCGTCGCGCCGGGCCGAGGATCTCGCCGACGACATCGAGAGCGCGGCGCGCGACCTGGGGTCGACCACGTTGGGGTGGCGGCTGACCGACGTCACGGTCCCTCGCGATCTCGAAGCCGTCGTCGTCTCCCGGGGCGGCTCGACGACCGAGCGGATGGACGTCCTGGCCCTCCCCATCGGCTCGGAGACGCCCGACTTCGGCACACCTCCGGACGTCGAGGTCCGCCGGGTGAGCGACCGGGAGACGGTCGCCGACATGCTCGAGGTCACCGCCGACGGCTTCGGTCAGCCCGACGTCGCCCCGGAACGGCACATAGCCGCCCTGAACGAGGCGCGGCGCGGCCTCGAGGACGACTCCGTGGGGATTCTTGTCTCCTACGTGGACGGTCAGCCGGCGAGTACCGGTGGGTGGACGCTGGCGGGACCGGTGTGCCGGCTGTGGGGAGGAGCGACGCATACCCGCTTCCGCCGACGCGGTGCCTACCGGGCCGTGCTGGCACAGCGGCTGCGCGTGACGCAGGCGCGCGGGGCCACCCTGGGCCTGACCCATGGCGTCGTGGACACCTCCTCCCCGATTCTCACCGGCCTCGGTTTCGCGCGCTACGGCGAGGAGCGCATCGTCGAGCAGCCACTCGCGTGAGCGAGCCACGGATCCGGCTCGACCGTGACTCCTACGGCGGCGTGACCGTGGTCGTCGACGGGACGCCGCAGTCCTACGTCCAGCCGGACGACCCGCTACTGCTGGTGTTCGAGTACGTCCAGCACTTCGCCCTCGTCGCCGACACGCTGCCGCCTGGTCCGTTGGCGGTGACCCATGTCGGCGGCGCCGGACTGACGTTGCCCCGCTACGTCGAGGCGACCCGTCCGGGCTCGACCCAGATCGTGCTCGAACCCGACGGCGAGCTCACCGAGGTCGTGCGCCGCGAGCTGCCGCTGCCGCGTCGGCACCGGATCCGGGTCCGGCCCGTGGACGGCGCGTCCGGTATGCGGGCGCTCGCCGACGGCAGCGCCGACCTGGTCGTGGTCGACGCCTACGCGCAGGGCCGCATCCCTGCGGAGCTCACGACCGTGGCCTTCCTGACCGATGTTCGCCGCGCCCTGCGCCCGGACGGCGTGCTGCTGCTCAACGTCGCCGACGAGCCGCGGCGCCGGTTCCTGGGCCGGGTGCTCGCGACTCTGCCGGCGGCGGGGTATGCGGACCGGCTCGTCCTCGCGACGTCCGAGGTGCTGCGCGGAAGGCGGTTCGGCAACTCCGTGGTCGTCGCGAGCGTGACGCCGCTGAACGTCGCGGCCGTTCGGCGTGGCGTCTCGCGGCTGGCGTTCCCCGCCGGGGTCCGGTACGCGGGCGAGCTGGACCGGTTCGTCTCGGGGGCGCGTCCGCTGACCGAGGACGACGCCGAGCCGTCCCCCGCACCCCCGGACCCGGGAGCCTGGACGGTGCGCTGACCCGGTCAGCGGCCGAGGACCGCGGGCAGCGTGCCGGTATGCCGGTCTCGCAGGGTGACGAGGTCGGCCTCGATGCGGTCGTCGTGGCCGAGAGACACGACGAGCCCGTCGGTGTCGGTGTCGACGGTCCCGATGCGGGCGACGGGCAGCCCCGCTTCCTCGACCAGCGCGAGCAGATCGTCGTCGCTGCCGGGGACGACCGACACAACGACGCGCCCCGCCGACTCCGAGAACAGCGCGACGAACGCATCCTCGTGGACGTGCTTCAGTGACACCTTCACGCCGACGCCGTGGCGCAGCACCGACTCGCACAGCGCCTGCGCCAGACCGCCCTCGGACAGGTCGTGGGCCGCGTCGAGGAACCCCTCGCGGGCCGCCTCGACGAGGACACCGGCCAGTCGCTGCTCGTGGTCGAGGTCGTGGAACGGCGGCCGGCCGCCGAGGTGGCCGTGGACGACGTGAGCCCACTCGGACCCGTCCAGCTCGTCGCGGGTCTGACCGATGAGGAACACCGACGAGCCGTCGGTCCGGAACCCGGTCGAGGTGCGCGTCGACACGTCCTCCATGACGCCGAGGACGCCGATCACCGGTGTCGGGTGGATCGCCACGTCGCCGGTCTGGTTGTAGAAGGACACGTTCCCGCCGGTCACCGGGATGCCGAGCGTCTTGCAGCCCTCGGCGATCCCGCGCACGGCCTCGCGGAACTGCCACATCACGCCCGGGTCCTCAGGTGACCCGAAGTTGAGGCAGTCGGTGACGGCCAGCGGGGCCGCGCCGGCGGTCGCGACGTTGCGGTAGGCCTCGGCCAGCGCCAGCTGCGCACCGGCATACGGGTCGAGCTTCGCGAACCGGCCGTTGCAGTCGGTGGAGACGGCGACGCCGCGTCCGGTCTGCTCGTCGACCCGGACGACGCCGGCGTCGTCGGGCATCGCGAGCGCGGTGTTGCCCATGACGAACCGGTCGTACTGCTTGGTCACCCAGGACTTGTCGCAGAGGTTCGGGCTGCCGAGCATCGTCAGCAACGTCGCGCGGAGCTGCGCACCAGTGACGGGACGCTCGAGGCCGTGAGTTCCGTTCTCCTGCAACGAATCCAGGTATACGGGTCGCGCGAGCGGTCGGTTGTAGACCGGGCCGTCATGAGCCACCGACCGCGGCGGGACGTCGACGATGGTCTCGTCGTGCCACGTGATGACCAGTCGGTCACCGTCGGTCACCTCGCCGATCACGGTGGCCTCGACGTCCCACTTGCCGGTGATCGCGAGGAACTCGTCGAGGTGCTTCGGCTCGACAACGGCCATCATCCGTTCCTGTGACTCCGACATGAGGATCTCCTCGGGCCGGAGCGACGCGTCCCGGAGCGGGACCAGGTCGAGCGCCACCTGCATCCCACCGTCACCGTTGGACGCGAGCTCGCTGGTGGCACAGGACAACCCGGCTCCGCCGAGGTCCTGTATGCCGGCCACCACCTTGGCGGCGTAGAGGTCGAGGCAGCACTCGATGAGCACCTTCTCGGCGAACGGGTCGCCGACCTGGACCGCGGGGCGCTTGGTCGGGCCGCCCTCGGCGAACGTCTCCGAGGCGAGCACCGAGACGCCGCCGATGCCGTCGCCGCCGGTCTTGGCGCCGAACAGGACCACCTTGTTGCCGGCGCCGCGGGCCGACGCGAGGTGGATGTCCTCGATCCGCATGGCGCCCACGCAGAGCGCGTTGACGAGCGGGTTTCCTTGGTAGCAGTCGTCGAAGACCACCTCACCACCGATGTTGGGCAGACCGAGGCAGTTGCCGTAGCCGCCGACGCCGGCGACGATCCCCGGCAGGACGCGCAGCGTGTCGGGGTGGTGCAGGTTGCCAAAGCGGAGCGGATCCATGATCGCGATCGGCCGCGCGCCCATCGACATGATGTCGCGGACGATCCCGCCGACTCCGGTCGCGGCGCCCTGGTAGGGCTCGACGTAGGACGGGTGGTTGTGCGACTCGACCTTGAACGTCACCGCCCAGCCGTCGCCGATGTCGACGACGCCGGCGTTCTCGCCGATGCCGACGAGGAGCTTCTCGCGCATCTCGTCGGTGGTGTTCTCGCCCCATAGCGCGAAGTGGACCTTGGACGACTTGTAGGAGCAGTGCTCCGACCACATGACGGAGTACATGGCCAGCTCGGCCGACGTCGGGCGACGGCCGAGGATCTCGCGGATGTTGTCGTACTCGTCCTCCTTGAGGCCGAGCTCGCTCCAGGGCTGGCTGGTCTGCGCGTCGGAGGCCGCGACCTCGACGGTGTCGACGCGGGCGGCGACGCTCACGCGGCCACCCGGTTCAGGACGGAGGTGAAGAAGGCCAGCCCGTCGGTGGACGGCCCGAAGCCGTCCTCGACCGCGTGCTCCGGATGGGGCATCAGGCCGACCACGTTGCCGCGCTCGTTGGTGATGCCGGCGATGTCGCGGTAGGACCCGTTGGGGTTCCGCCCCACATACCGGAAGACGATCTGGCCGTCGCCCTCGAGCCGTCGGAGCGTGGCCTCGTCCGCGACGTAACCGCCCTCGCCGTTCTTCAGGGGGATGGTGATGTGGCTGCCGACCTGGAGGTCGGAGGTCCAGGCGGTGGAGGCGTTCTCGACGCGAAGGACCTGCTCGGTGCAGATGAACTTCCGATGGTCGTTGCGGATCAGCGCTCCGGGCAGCAGGTGAGACTCGCAGAGGATCTGGAACCCGTTGCAGATCCCGAGGACCGGCAGGCCGCCGCGGGCCGCGGGTACCAGCTCCTCCATGACCGGGGCGAAGCGGGCGATGGCGCCACAGCGCAGGTAGTCGCCGTAGGAGAAGCCGCCGGGCAGGATGACGGCGTCGACGTCGCGCAGGGTCCGGTCGGCGTGCCAGAGGGCGACCGCCTCGGCCCCGGCGGCTCTCACGGCACGGGCGGCGTCGCGGTCGTCGAGCGAGCCCGGGAAGGTGACGACCCCGACCTTCACGAGCCGCCCTCGGCCGTCACGGAGACGACGTCCTCGATGACCGGGTTCGAGAGCAGGGTCTCCGCCGCCTCGCGCACACGGGCGAGGTGGTCATCGGTCACCTCGCCCTCGACGGTGAGGACGAACCGCTTGCCCTGGCGGACGTCGGTGATCCCGTCGAAGCCCAGCCGTGGGAGCGCACCGGCGACGGCCTGGCCCTGCGGGTCGAGGATCTCGGGTTTGAGCATGACGTCGACGACGATCCGTCCCATGGGGCGAAGGCTACCGAGGCGGCTCAGCCGAACCGGCGACCGGTCAGCCGCTGGTATGCGTCGACGTACTTCTGCCGGGTCCGGTCGATGACGTCGTCGGGCAGCGGCGGCGGCGGTTCGCCGGACCTCCGGTCCCATCCGCTGGCCGGGGAGGTGAGCCAGTCGCGGACGTACTGCTTGTCGAACGACGGCTGCGGGTGGCCGGGTTCCCACTCCTCGGCCGGCCAGAACCGCGACGAGTCGGGGGTGAGGACCTCGTCGGCGAGGATCAGCGTGGGCTTCCCGTCGGTCCGCTCGACACCGAACTCGACCTTCGTGTCGGCGATGATGATGCCGCGCTCGATGGCGATCTCGTTGCCCCGAGCCAGGATCCGCCGGGTGAGGCCGTCCGCGAGGTCGCCGATGTCCGCACCGACGAGCTCCGCGACCTCGGCGGCGGTCATCGGGAGGTCGTGCTCGCCGACGGGGGCCTTGGTGGTCGGGGTGAAGACCGGTTCGGTCAGCCGGTCGCCGTCGACCAGCCCGCGCGGGAGGGGGACGCCGGACACCGAGCCCTTCTCCGCATACTCGCTGAGCCCGCCGCCGGTGAGGTAGGCGCGGGCGATGCACTCGACCGGGACCATCTCCAGGCGGCGACACAGCACGGCGCGGCCGGCGACGTCGGCCGGGACGTCGGTGGAGACGAGGTGGTTCGGGACGACGTCGGACAGCCGGTCGAACCACCACAGGCTCAGCTGGGTGAGCACCGCGCCCTTGTCGGGGATCGGGGTGTCGAGGACGTAGTCGAACGCCGAGATGCGGTCGGAGGCGACGAGAAGCAGCTGATCGGGGGCGTCGTCCGGCGCGTACAGGTCGCGGACCTTGCCGGAGTAGACGTGGGTGTAGCCCGGCAGGGTGGGCGCGCTCATCCGATGGTGACCTCTCCACGTTGCGCCGCGAGGGCGATGTCGGTGCGGTGGTGGCCGCCCGCCAGCTGGATCTCCGCAACGGCCCGGTATGCGGCGTCGCGCGCCTCTGCGAGGGTCGCGCCGGTGGCCACCACGTCGAGGACCCGGCCGCCCGCGGAGACGAGGAGCCCGTCGGCGTCCCGGGCCGTGCCGGCGTGGAGGACGTAGACGTCGTCGACGGTCTCGGCGGACTCGACGCCGGCGATGGTGTCACCGGTCCGGGGGGCGGCGGGGTACCCGTTCGACGCGACGACGACGTTGACCGCGTAGGCCGGGTCAATGCGGAGGTGGTCGATCTCCTCGAGGCGGCCGTCGGCGGCGGCGTGGAGGAGGGTGCCGAGCGGGGTGCGGAGCTTGGCGAGGGAGACTTGGCCGTCGGGGTCGCCGAAGCGGGCGTTGAACTCGACGACACGCGGGCCCTTGGAGGTCAGGGCCAGGCCGACGTAGAGGGCGCCTACGAACGGGGTGCCCCGGCGGCGCATCTCGTCGATCGTCGGTTGCGCGATGCGTTCGACCACGAGGTCCGCAAGGGCAGCGGGGGCCCAGTCGAGCGGCGAGTACGCGCCCATGCCGCCGGTGTTGGGCCCCTCGTCGCCGTCGCCGACGCGCTTGAAGTCCTGGGCGGGGGGAAGGGCGAGGACAGTGGTGCCGTCGGTGACGCAGAAGACGGAGGCTTCGGGGCCGTCGAGGTACTCCTCCACGACGACGCGGCCGCCCGCTTTGGCCAGGCAGGCGGCGGCGTGGGTCCGGGCCTCGTCGAGGTCGTTCGTGACGACGACACCCTTCCCGGCGGCGAGTCCGTCGTCCTTCACGACGTGCGGCGAGCCGAGGTCGTCGAGGGCGTCGTCGACCTCCTCGGGCGTGGTGCAGACGTGGGCGCGCGCCGTGGGGACGTTGGCCGCGGCCATGACCTCCTTGGCAAAGGCCTTGCTGCCCTCCAGCTGCGCGGCGGCGGCGGACGGCCCGAAGACGAGGAACCCGGCGGCGCGCAGGACGTCGGCCACGCCGGCGACCAGGGGCGCCTCCGGGCCGATGACGACGAGGTCGACGGCGAGGCGGTTGGCGATCGCGAGGACGGCGTCGGCGTCGGTGACGTCGGCCAGCGGTTCGCACCGGGCGATGGTGTCGATGCCCGGGTTGCCGGGGGCCGCCACCACGGCGTCGACCGCGTCGTCCGCCGCGAGGGCCCTGGCGAGGGCGTGCTCACGCGCCCCCGACCCGACGACGAGGACTACCCAGCCGGCCACGGCGACCACCCTAGGACCCACGCCTCGATGGCGCTGTGCCCGTCTCGTCGGCTTGACGCAGCATCGAGCGAGTTGACGCCCCCTGCAGCCCGCGTCGAGTCCCTTGACGCAGCGTCAAGCCGAGTGGCGGCGCGAGCCCCGCCGGAGGCCGGTTGCGCCCTGAAAGCGGGGCGCGGTGCTCCCGGGAGGCAGGGGGGACAATCACCCGGGAACACCGCGCTTCTCGCTCCGCGCCGCTGGGAGGGGGACCCGCGGCGTCGGGGCAATGTCGATCGCAACCGACACGGCCCACAATGGCAAACAAGCGCGACTTAGTAAAGAGGTCAACTGTCGGAGTAGAGTCAGTGGCGGAATTCCGCCAGCAGCTCGGGCCCGGCAGCGTGGAGTGGAGGGGTGTCAAGTGCCGGACATACCGGAAATATCACCCCCGGCCCGGCGCGAGTCGGAACCCGAGCCGCGATCACTTGCGTGGCTGGAGTCCCCGAACGACGACGCCACGCGCGTCTACCTGTCGGTGATCCGCATCCCCCGGCCGACGCGCGAGCTCCTCCTCGCACAAGGAATTCCGGCCGCCCGGCTGGACCCGGCGCTGCAGACGTTGGCCGAACGCGGGCTCGTCGTCCTACGGAGCGGCGGGGCGCTGGACGTCCCTCCGCCGCTCACCGCCCTCACCCAGCACGCCCTTCTGCTGGAGCGCCGGGCGAGCGCGGCCCGGGCCGCCGCCGACGGTCTCTCGCGCATCTACAACGCGTCGCGGAACGACGACGACGACTCGCACGGCACCCTGGAGGTCCTTATGGACCTCGAGCACGTCGGGGCGGCCACCAACGAGGCCGTGGCCCTGGCCGAGAACTCGGTTCGCTGCCTCCGCGGGATGACGGCGCGAACCCGGGAGCTGATGGCATCGCCCCTCGGGTCGCACCGCGAGCCGACCATCGGGGTGGGCGGTCGGCGAGTGGACATGCTCACCGTCTGGGACACCCAGGTCCTCGAGATGCCGGGGGCGCTCACGGCGCTCTCGGCCCGTCGCGAGGGCGGCGAGGCCCAGCGCTCGATGACCAACATCCCCCTCAGCGTCGTCGTCGTCGACGAGACCACGTGCATCGTCGAGTGGACCGGCGACGGCAAGGGTCCGCAAGGACTCAAGGGACACGCGCAGGGGGCCGTCTCGGCGGGCATCCGGGTGTTCGACCGGTTCTGGCAGCTCGGAACCCCCATCGGGGACGACGCCGAGGGCGAGCTCGACGCCCGCGACGCCACCGTCCTGCGGTTGATGGCCGCCGGGGTCACCGACGCGGCGATCGCCCGGCAGACCGGCTTCTCGCAGCGGACCGTGGAGCGCCGGGTCCGCCACGTCATGGAGCGGCTCGGGGCGCAGACCCGGTTCCAGGCGGGTGTGCAGGCCGTGCACCGCGGCTGGCTCTGACCGACGGGCCGCTCACCATGAGACGGACGGCTGGCGAAAGCATCCACCCAACCGGACTAGACTCACACGTTCCCATCGTGGCGGCCTGACCTGAGCGACACAGCTCGCAATGGGTCCGGACCGCCGACAACGAGACTCGCCAGGCGGAGTGTGTGACCGGTTCGGACAGCAGGGCGGACTCGATGTCGGCCCTTGTGGCTGACGAGATCGCCGTCGAACAGGCTCACGTGGACCAGGTCTACGCAGAGCTGGTCAAGGCGGGGACCCGCGCCGGTCTCGTCGAGGCCGACGGCCTGGCCCGCGGGCGTACGGACCGGGTCGGTACCGCTCGCGACGAGGAGCTGACCGGGCTGTTCGAGCGCGACGCCCTGGTCTTCCACGCCGCGCGACGGCGCAACGCCCTGGAGAGCCAGTACGAGGGGCTGGTCTTCGGCCGCCTGGACATCGACCACCCGCCGAAACCCGACGGGGAGGGCGACCCCGAGCGCGAGGTCCGCTACATCGGCCGGCTCGGCGTCCGTGACGACGACTACGAGCCGCTGGTCATCGACTGGCGCGCCCCCGCCGCGTCGCCGTTCTACCGCGCGACCCCCGTCGAACCGATGGGCGTCCTGCGCCGCCGCGTGCTGCGCTGCAAGGGGTCCGACGTCGTCGGCATCGAGGACGACCTCATGGTCGCCGAGGCCCCACCGGACCTCGTCGTCGTCGGCGACGGGGCCCTGATGGCGGCGCTGACCCGCAGCCGCGGGACCCGGATGCGCGACATCGTCGCCACCATCCAGCGACACCAGGACGAGGCGATCCGGGCGAGTGCCCGCGGCATCACCGAGATCACCGGCGGCCCCGGTACCGGCAAGACCGTGGTCGCCCTGCACCGCGCCGCCTACCTCCTCTACAGCGACCGGCGTCGCTACGAGTCCGGGGGCATCCTCGTCGTCGGCCCCTCCGCGGCCTACACCTCGTACATCGAGCGAGTGCTCCCGTCGCTCGGTGAGGAGACCGTCACGCTGCGCTCCCTCGGCGACGTCGTCGACGCCGTCAGCACCGAGCGCCTCGACACCCCTGCAGCGGCGGCGGTCAAGGGCAGCCTGCGGATCCGTCAGGTGCTGTCGCGGGCCGCCCACGACGCCGTCCCGGACGGGCCGGAGGAGTTTCGCGCCTTCGTGGCCGGGTTCGCCGTGCGGCTTCCTCGCCAGACCCTCGACCAGGTGAGGTCGCGCGCGCTGCGGCAGCACCAGCGGAACCTCGCCCACGACACGGTCGTCCAGCTGCTCGCCGACGCCGCCTACCGGCAGAGCGGGCACCCCGAGCGCGAGGACTTTGTGAGCCGGTTCGAGGACCACCTCGAGGTCGCCACCTTCCTCGAGAACTGGTGGCCGCAGCTGGACCCGCGCGAGGTGCTGCTCTGGCTCGCGGACGAGGATCGGCTGACCCGCTACGCCAAGGGCGTTCTCGACGACGAGGAGCGGGCGCAGCTGCTCGCTTCGATGCGGCTGGCCCTGGAAACCGGCGTCTGGTCGGTCGCCGACGTCGCGCTCGTCGACGACGTCGCGGCGCGGCTTGGCCCGGTCCAGGACGCCCCGCGCGAGGAGCGGGGCTTCTACGAGATCGAGGAGCTCGACGACCTGTCCTCGCGTGGCGTCTCCGAGCTGGGCGGCCGAGCGCTCCCCGACCGGGTCGAACCCGCATACACCCTGACCCCCCACGATGCGCGGGAACGCTTGCTGCAGGGGCGGATCGGCCGCCCGGAGGACTACGCGCACGTGCTCGTCGACGAGGCGCAGGACCTCTCACCGATGCAGTGGCGGATGCTCGGCCGCCGCGGCCGGTATGCGTCCTGGACGGTCGTCGGCGACGCCGCGCAGAGCTCCTGGCCGGACGCCGCCGAGTCCGCGGTCGCCCGCGAGGAGGCGTTCGGGACGCAGCCGCGCCGGCTGTTCCACATGGACACGAACTACCGGAACGCGCGGGAGATCTTCGACTACGCCGCTTCGATGATCCGGCGCAGCGTTCCGGACGCGGACATCCCCCAGGCAGTGCGCGAGACGGGGGTCGAACCCGTCGACGGACCGCTCGGCCCCGACGTGTATGCGTCGGTGGCGGCGGCGGTCGAACGGCTCCTGGGGGAGGTCGAGGGCTCCGTCGCGGTGATCACCCCGTCGCACCACGCCGCCGTCCTGGCCCCGCTGGGCGCCGGCCCCGACGGCCGCGTGCAGGTCACCGACCCCATGTCGACGAAGGGCCTCGAGTACGACGCCACCGTCGTCGTCGACCCCGACGCGATCGTCGCCGAGTCCCCGGGCGGCGCCCGGGTGCTCTACGTCGCGTTGACCCGAGCGGCCCACCGGATGACCGTTCTGCGCTGAGCGTCAGCGCTGCGGGCGGACCTCGCGCACGGTGGCGTCGGCGGCGCCTTCGGTGAGGCGCCAGACCGCCGTCCCGGGGTCCCGGTACGTGCGCGGCGGGGCGTCCGGCGGGTAGACCTCGAGCACCTCGCCGTCCAACCAGGCCTCCGCGCCGCGTTGCAGGGTCACCGACAGCTCGTTCCCCCGCAGCGTCACGGCATCACCCGTGGCGGCCACCTGCGCGTGTGCGGGAAGGTGTCCCTCCTCGGCGACGACCGGCTCGCCGAGTACACCGGCCTGGCGGGCGTCGACGCGGCTGAGCACACGGTCACCGTCGAGGCGGAGCCGGCGGACGAGCGTGAGGCACCCCGCGACCGCGTCCTCGGTGACCTCGCCGGGGTCGCCGACCTGCATCACCCAGCCGAGGAACCACGGGCCGTCCGGGTCCAGGGCGACCTGCGGCGCATACAGGGACCGTCCGTCGTCGATGCGGGCGCCACCGCGCACGCTGAGCTCCGGCGAGCCGTCCAGGGCGGTCGACATCGACCCGACGGCGGCCACCGTGTGCTCGAGCTGGTTGTCCCGCCACAACGACACGAGCAGGGCCCAGGACCCGTCGAACTCGACCAGCTGCGGGCACTCCCAGATCTCGGCCGGCGCCAGGGCGCCGAGGACCGGGTCGGCACCGGTGAGCCAGACCCGCTCGAACCGCCACGCCTCGAGGTCGTCGCACGAGTAGAGCAGGAGGGCGGGCGTTCCGTCGGTGAGGCCCGCGCCGAGCACCGCCCAGCGCCGTCCCGCCCAGAAGAAGAGGAACGGGTCGCGCATCTCGCGAACCGGGGTCTCCCCCGAGCCCGACCCCGGAGCGGTTGCCACCACCACCGGGTCCGACCACGCGTCGAGGTCCGGGTCCGTCGCATACCGAACGCACACCGTGCTGTCGACCGCGCTGGTGACGATGCCTGTGTAGGCGGCGGCCACCCGGTCGCCGAGGTCCACGCAGACGCCGCTCCAGCAGCCGCCCTCGTCCGGGCCACCGGGCATCGGACCGAACGCCACCGGGTGCTCACGCCACGAGACGAGGTCGTCGCTCGAGACGTGACCCCAGTGGATGTCGGTATGGACCGCAGCCGCCGGGTTGTGCTGGAAGAAGGCGTGCCATCGTCCGTCGCGGAAGACCATCCCGTTGGGGTCGTTGGTCCAGCCCTTGGCCGGCTGGATGTGGAAACCGGCCCGTGACGGCTCGCTCACCCCGCCTCCCGTCCGCGAACCTGCCGCATCTCGTGCCGTTCGATGATCGCGTCGCGACCGGGGCCGACGCCGATCGCGGAGACGCGCGCACCGATCAGCTCCTCGACGCGCTCGACGTAGCGCTGGGCGTTGGCCGGCAGCTCGGCGAAGGTCCGGCACTCGGAGATGTCCTCCCACCAGCCGGGCATCTCCTCGTAAACCGGCACGGCGTGGTGGAAGTCACTCTGGCTCATCGGCATCTCGTCGTGGCGGACGCCGTCCACCTCGTAGGCCACGCAGATCGGCACCGTGTCGAGCCCAGTCAGGACGTCGAGCTTGGTGACGACGAAGTCGGTGACGCCGTTGATCCGGGTGGCGTAGCGGCCGATCACGGTGTCCAGCCAGCCGCAGCGGCGTGGCCGCCCGGTCGTCGTGCCGTACTCCGCGCCGGTCTTGCGGAGGTATTCGCCGTGGTCGTCGAACAGCTCGGTCGGGAACGGGCCCTCGCCGACGCGCGTCGTGTAGGCCTTGAGGATCGCGATGACCGCGTCGATCCGGGTGGGCGGGATCCCCGAACCGGTGCATGCTCCGCCGGCGGTGGCGTTGGACGACGTGACGAACGGGTACGTCCCGAAGTCGACGTCCAGCAACGTCGCCTGGCCGGCCTCGAGCAGTACGGTGTCGCCACGGTCGAGCGCCTCCTCCAGCAGCAGCGAGGTGTCGCGGACCATCGGCCGGAGCCGCTCGACGTAGGAGAGCAGTTCCCCGACGACGTCGTCCGCGAGGACCGCGCGGCGGTTGTAGATCTTGGCGAGGACCTGGTTCTTGATGTCGAGGGCCGCCTCGACCTTCTGGCGAAGGATGTTCTCGTCAAAGAGGTCCTGGACGCGGATGCCGGTCCGCGACATCTTGTCGGCGTAGGTCGGGCCGATGCCGCGGCCGGTCGTCCCGATCCGTCGCGACCCGAGGAACCGCTCGGTCACCTTGTCGAGGGTGCGGTTGTAGGGCGTGATGACGTGCGCGTTCGCGCTGACGACGAGCTTCGAGGTGTCGACGCCCCGGGACTCCAGCCCGTCGATCTCCTGGAACAGCACCGCGAGGTCGACGACGACGCCGTTGCCGATCACGGGCGTACACGTCGGCGTGAGGATCCCGCTCGGGAGCAGGTGCAGCGCATACTTCTCGGCGGTCTCGCCCGACCCGATGACGATCGTGTGACCCGCGTTGTTGCCGCCGTTGAACTTGACGACGTAGTCACAGCTGTCGCCGAGCAGGTCGGTCGCCTTGCCCTTGCCCTCGTCGCCCCACTGGGCGCCCACCAGCACCACGGCCGGCATCCGCGCACCTCCTCGAGCCCGTCCGCACGGCTTCTGTCGTCGGCCGAGCGCGCAGCGAGGCTATCCGCTGCGCTCCCGACGACCCAACTGCAGCGGGGTAGTTCCCGAACCCTGGTATGCGGCAGGTCCCGTGTCGGACCGGCTGCCGGTCCCCGAGGCGTTCAGCCGGCCGGCCCGGACCGCCTCGGCTCCGAGCTGGAACCTCGTCTTGGCGCCGAGCTCGTCCATGAGCCGGGCTACGCGGCGACGCACGGTTCGCAGGCTCCAGCCGAGGTAGCGCGCGATGGCCTCGTCCTTGAAACCGCGGCTCAGCAGGTCGAGCAGGTGCTCGTCCTCCCCCTGGTCCGCCCCTCTCCGGGCGGGGATGGGTGACGCGGCCGACCACAGCCGGTCGAAGAGGTCGACGAAGGCCAGGACGATCATCCGGTCGCGCACGACGACGTACTGGGACGCCGGGTCACCCCAGACCTCGGGACCCACCACGGCGTGGTCGCCGTAGACGACGAACTCGCTGGGTACTCCGGCCAGCACGCGTTGGCGTTCGCCGGCCGCCGCCCACTCGGCGATGTCGGCCGCGAGGAGCGGGCTCTCGAGGACGGAGTCGTCGTAGAGGGTGCGCTGCTCTTTGCCCTCACGCACGACCTGGAGGTTGTAGCTCATCCAGTCCTCACTGGTCCCGGATCCCACGTCCATCCGCATCACCGCGTTGCGGACCGGGCCCGTCGTCTGGTCGAGCAGGCTGCGCAGAAGGGCCGGAGCAACTTCGACGGTGATCGGCGTGATGGCCGGGACGGCGGGCGCGGCGCCGAGGTCGTGCAGCCGGACCAAGGCGTTCCGGGCGGTCGCGAGATCGGCCTGTCGGACGCGCAGGCGCGCCTCCTCGTCGACGATCAGGCGCGAGATCGTCTCGCGGGGGTCTTCGTCAATCAGGTCCGAGCCGGGCATGTCGGAGTGGGCCACGGTGGCATCTTAGGGACATTGGCAGGTGTTGACCACTAGCAACGTCAGTCGAGGTGATTGGATAACGATGGCTGTTCGGCGCCTTCTGGGGATGGCGCCGAACGCCTGCGGCACGGCTTGCGCCGGTGATCCGCTGCCCACAAGGGGGGCAGGTGCCGGGGAGTGGACACATCGGGGGTCCATTCCCCGGCTTCCGGATCGCTGGCTTCACCCGGCTTTCGGTCAGCGTGGACGATCTCCGACGCCAGGGGTAGGCGTTCGTCCACGGTCGTCGTCGCGGGGTGTCGGCGCCCGCGCGATCCTGACGCCGCGGCCCCCACCGGAATCCGGGTTTCCGACCCGCCGCGCTCCCGTCATGTCGCACCTCATGTCGCAGCAGCGGCGGCTATCGCGACCCCTCGTGCGACATGACCCGCGACATGACCCGCGACGTGACCACTCGAAGCCGCCGCACACCTCGCAGCCCGAGTCAGACGCCGAGCGCCGTCACCGCGGGTGTGTCGCCGCCGGGCGTGACGGTCCGGGCATGGCCCTGACCACTGGCATGGTGACCGTCGACGCATAGGACCCCCGCGAGCTAGCCCAGTGGTGTGCGAAGCAGACCGGCGGCGAGCTGGACGACCGCTACGACGGCTGGTTCGTCACGCTCAAGGGCGGGGCCTGCCGGTGATGCTGGCCTTCAAGAAGGTCGAGGACCCCACGCCTGGCAAGAACAAAGTCGCCCTGGACCTCACCTCCACCGACGTCGACGCCGAGGTAGACCGCTTGGTCGCCGCGGGCGCCACTCTCGTCGAGCGCCGCGGCGAGGAGGGCTTCCGCTGGGTCACGATGAGCGACCCGGACAGCAACCTCTTCGACGTCGCATCGGCCGCCGAGGCCGCCACGCAGTACGTCGGGCTGACCCGTCGGTTGGGGTCCCCGCGGAGTATCGGAGCGAAGCGTGGGGTCCTCGCGACGGATCGACGCGAAGCGGCGAACCTCGTGGGGAGAACTTCGTGGGGTGTTTCAGACGCCGAGCGTCTCCGCCGCCTCGCGGGACGAGTCGCGCAGGAACGTCGCTGTGCGCTGCTCCTCCTCGGTCTCCCCGATGGCCCGCGCCGCGCGGTTCAGCGCGGCGAGCGCCCGGAGGAAGCCCTGGTTCGGCTCGTGCGACCACGGGATCGGCCCCTGGCCACGCCAGCCCGCGCGCCGTAGCGCGTCGAGCCCTCGGTGGTACCCGGTCCGCGCGTACGCGTAGGCCTCGACCGGACGGTGGGCGCCGAGGGCCTGCTCGGCCAGCAGCGCCCACGCCAGCGACGACGAGGGGTACGCGGCGGCCACCGTCTCGGCACTCTCGCCGGCCCCCAGCCGGGCCGCCGCCGGGTCGACGGGCAGCCGGGTCTCAGGAACCCCCAGCAGTCCGCCGTCGGTGGACATCGTCACGCGTGGGTCCCGGCGGCACGCAGGTGCTCGCAGGCCTCGACGATCCGAGCGGCCATGGCGGCCTCGGCCTCCTTGCCCCAGGCGCGTGGGTCGTACTGCTTCTTGTTGCCGACCTCGCCGTCGACCTTGAGGACGCCCTCGTAGTTGGTCAGCATGTAGCCCGCGACCGGCCGGGTGAACGCATACTGCGTGTCGGTGTCGATGTTCATCTTGACGACGCCGTAGTCGACCGCCGCAGTGATCTCCTCGGGCAGCGAGCCGGAGCCACCGTGGAAGACGAGGTGGAACGGCTTCTCGTCGGGCGTCCCGAACTCCTTGTGCACCGCATCCTGGGCGGCCTTGAGCACCTCGGGGCGCAGCTTCACGTTGCCCGGCTTGTAGACGCCGTGCACGTTCCCGAAGGTGAGCGCCGTCATGTAGTAGCCGTTCTCGCCCAGACCGAGCGCCTTGGCCGTGGCGATCGCGTCCTCGGGTGTCGAGTAGAGCTTCTCGTTGATCTCGTGGGCGACGCCGTCCTCCTCGCCGCCGACGACGCCGACCTCGATCTCGAGGATGACCTTGGCGGCCTGGCAGAGCGACAGCAGCTCCTGCGCGATCTGCAGGTTCTCCTCCAGCGGCACCGCCGAGCCGTCCCACATGTGGGACTGGAAGTACGGCAGGCCGCCACCCTTGACCCGCTCGGTCGACGCGGCCAGCAGCGGCCGGACAAACCCGTCCAGCTTGTCCTTGGGGCAATGGTCGGTATGCAGCGCGATGTTGACGGGGTAGTTCTGGGCCACCTCGTGCGCGTAGGACGCGAGGGCGATCGAGCCCGCGACCATGTTCTTGATCGAGGGGCCGGAGAGGTACTCCGCGCCGCCGGTCGACACCTGCACGATCCCGTCGCTGCCCGCGTCGGCGAACCCCTTGAGGGCGGCGTTGAGGGTCTGCGACGAGGACACGTTGATCGCCGGGTAGGCGAAAGCTCCCGCCTTCGCCCGGTCGAGCATGTCGGCGTAGACCTCGGGGGTGGCGATGGGCATGGTGACGGGCTCCTCACGAACGGGACGATGACGCCCCAGCATCCTTCCACGGCACGCCGGGAGGGCCGCAGGTCCGTCTCAGCCGAGGGCCTCCTGCCGGCGACGGCTGAGGTGCTCCCGCTCCACCTCGTTGTCGCACCCTGCGATCGCCAGGTCGAACGCCACTGCGGCCCGGTCCGGGACCCCGCACGGACCATCAGCTCCGCACGGACCGCCGGCAGCCGATGGCTCGTGGGCAGCTCGTCGTCGAGACCGTCCAGAAGGCAGATCGCGTACTCGGTCATGCCCGTTCTCGTTCGGTTCGGGTCGTGGCTCGGTCGAGCCGGACACCGGGATGACGGCCGACCGATGCGGAAATCGACAGTCTCTCGTCAGCGAGCAGTCGATGCCGCGGCGAGCCGGGCCAGCTGAACGAGCGCCGAGGACATCGCCGCGGTCTGAGTGTCGAGGCGATGGGCCTCCACCTCGGGGATGTCGACGTGGACCTGGACCCGCGTGCGCTCCCCGTCGGCGGTGAGCTGCCAGCGGTACTCGAGGTCGGAGACGAGGCAGGAGATGGTGACCCGACCATCGGCCGAGGAGGTGCTCAGCCGTTGTGGCATCGGGTAGTCGGGCCAACCCTCGGGGTACATCGTGTAGCCGTCCGGAGCGGGCTCGACCGACCCGATACCCGTCCACCACTCGGGGTACCGGGACGGGTCGTGGACGAGCTTCCAGACCTCCTCCAGCGGCGCCCGCACGAGGACCTCGTCGTCGAACTGCGGCATCACGCCACCTCCACCGGGCTGCCGGGCCGGGCGGCCAGCCCTTCACGCAGGGCCTGGATCCGGTCCAGCTCGCGCTGCGGCTCCACGAGGCCGAGAACCGGGGGGCGGCCCAGGTCCAGCAGGTTGGCGAGGTACCCCTCGCTGGTCAGCGCGCCCACCCGTGGCAGCAGCCGGTCCCAGGCCGCGCGCGCCTCGTCGAGCCGCCGAATCGCCTCCGGGGTGTCGTGCCGGGCCACGGCGATCAGGGCCTGGACGAAGCAGACGCGCGGGAGCAGCGACCAGGGCTGGTCGGCGGCGGTCGTGGGTTCCTCCAGCGCCGCGCGCAGCTGGTTCGTCGCGGCCTCGTGGTCGCCGGCCAGCGCCAGCGCCTCGGCCCGGGCCAGGGCGGTCGACGGTCGCCAGGGTTCGAGCCCGCCGTCCAGGGACGCGCCGAGCCGGTCGGCCGCCTCGACCGGGTCGCCGAGGGCCAGGGCGACGAGTCCGGCGTCGGCGGCGGCCTGCACCGCGAACTCCGGAGCGGCGAGACGCTCCACGACCCGACCCTGTTCGGCGAGCGTGGCCCTGGCCTCCGCCGGCCGGCCGGTCCGGGCCTGCAGGTGGGCCATGGCCCCGAGGGACCGGGCGAGGATGGCGGGCGCCTCCCTGGCGTCCTCGACCGCGCGGTCGATGAAGCGCAGGGCCCCGTCGTCGTCGCCCTCGCAGACCAGCGCCGCGGCGGCGTTGACAGTGATCCGCCAGCCCTTCCCCGCGGAGTCGTCGCGGTCGAGCAGCGGCTGGGCGGTGCGGGCCAGCTCCGCCGCGTCGGTGAACCGACCCTGTCGGATGAGGCCCTGCATACCGATGTCGATGAGGTCGAGGCGGTCCTCGCTGTCGGCGTCCACGGCCAGCGAGCGGCCGAGCTCGGCCAGCGCCATCAGTGCCGTACCGGGGTCGCCGGCGACCGCCTCGTTCCACGCCAGGCCGATGTCGATCCGGAAGCGCAGCCGGCCGGCGTCCTCCCCCGATCCGTGCCGGCGGTAGGCCTGCCGGGCCTCTCGGTATGCGGTCCACGAGCGGCCGGGATCGCAGCTCACGCTCCGGAACTGGTCACCCCGCCGGCACCACGCCTCCGCCAGGGATCTGGCCGGCAGCCGGGTCAGGGCGACGTCCCAGGTCCGCTCCTCGTCCTCGCGCCGGCCGAGCAGGGCGAACAGCTCCTCGAGCTCCAGCCACAGGTCCCCGCGATCCGGGGCGTTGTCGACGGCCCGACCGAGGGCGTCGACCGCCTCCACCAACGCCCCGACCGAACGGGCGTACGTAGCGACCTCCACCCAGGCCGTCGTGGCCCGGTCCGGTCGGCCTGCGCGTTCCCAGTGCCCGGCGACCTCGGCGCTCTGGGCCTGGTCGACGGCCTCGGCCAGGGCGGCGTGGAGCGGCACGGGGTCGGACACGTCGACGTAGGCGGCCTCCCGAAGCAGGCCGTGCCGGAAGCCGAGGCGTCCGTCGGTCCGGGTGGCGAGGCCGACGGCGAGCACCTCCGCAACCGTGTCGTCGGCCGCGAGGTCGCCCAGCCGGACCAGCTCCGAACCGGTGAGCGGACGTTCCGCCGCGGCCACGAGGTCGAGCAGGCGGCGGGCCGGCGGGCTGAGCCGGCCCATCGAGACGCGGACGGCGGCGCGCAGGTTCGGGGGCGGCCCACTGTCGCCGGCGGCCAGGGCCCGGGCGCTCTCCGTGGCGAGCAGCGCGTTGCCCTCGGCGGCCGCGACCACCCGGTCGACGTCGCCTCCGCCGGCCAGGCCCAACGACGAGGCCAGGGCGGCCACGGCCTCCGGTGTGATCGGCCCCACGGCCACGCGCACGACACCCACGCCCGACCGAGCGGCGACGTCCGCGACGACGTCCGTCTCGGCCGTGGGCCGGTCGGGACAGGCCAGCGCGATGGCGACCGGCAGTCCGCCGAGGCGACGAGCGAGGTGGGCGAGCAGCCGCATGCTCGCCCGGTCTGCCTGGTGGGCGTCGTCCACCACCAGGAGGACTGGTCGATCGGCCGCCGCCCACTCGACGAGCCGCAGCGACGCCTCGAACACCCGCAGGCGTTCCAGCTCCGGGGTCGCGACCGGCGGCGCCACCCCCGACCGCCCGAGGGCCGAGCCGAGGTCCTCGGACAGGCGGGTCAGCTCCAGTGGCCAGAGCGCCGCCGGGGCGGGGGGCGGCACCTGAGCGGCGAGCCCGCGGGCGAGCTCCAGCCAGACCCCGAACGGCATGGCTCCGCCGACGTCCAGACCCGCGGCGCCGGCGGTCCGGGCTCCACGGGCCGAGGCACGGCGAGCCAGCTCGTCGAGCAGCGTGGTCTTGCCGATCCCCGGCTCGCCCGTGACGACGACGACCCGACCGCTGCCGCGCGTGGTAGCCCGCCAGGCGGCGTCGAGAAGGCCCAGCTCGGCCGTGCGGCCGAAGATCGACACCGCCGCGCGGGGCGCGGCGCCCGACGCGACGTCGGCGTGCAACGAGCGGGTCGTCGGGCTGGGCCCGACCCCGAGGTCCGCGCGGAGCCGCTCGGTGAACCGCTGGACGGCGTCCGCCGCTCCCGCACGGTCGCCGTCGGCCACCAGGGCGCGGACCAGCGCCCGGTGCGCCGACTCGTCGAACCGGGCCACCGCGCAGCGGCGCCTTGCCCAGCCGACCGCCTCGCGCGTCCGCCCGTCGGCGAGAGCCTGCTCGGCCATCACCCGGCAGCGCGAGGCCTGCCGCTCGCGGTACGCCTCGCGCTCCGTCTCCGCCCACTCGTCGTCGACCCCCGGCAGCAGCTCGCCGTCCGAGACCTCCTGCCCACTTTCGTCGGTCGCGTCGACCCACAGAGGTTCGGCGAACCCGAGCGTGTCCCGCGCCCCGGCCAACACCTGGTCCGAAGCCCCGCCCCAGGACTGGCGCAGCGCCCAGACCGTGGTCCGCAGCCGGGCCCGCGCCTGCGCCTCGTCGGCGTCCGGCCAGAGGGCGGCCGCGACCCGACCGCGCGACTGCACACCCGGATGGAGCCCGAGCCACCCGACGAGGGCCCGGACCCGGTCTGCCGACGGCACGGGCAGCGGGGTCCCGTCGGCCTCCGCGGCCACGCGCCCGACCAGATGAAGCCGGAGCACACGACGAGCGTAGACCGGCCCGGCGAGCCGTTGACGGTTCGTTGACGCAGCCCTGACGGGCGCCGCGGACCGTGGTCGACATCACCTACGTCCACCGCCCGGAGGTACCGCCATGACCACGATCACCCAGACCCGCCAACCCGACCCGGACCTGCTCAACGCCTTCATCGGCCAGATGGTCGTCGACCTCGGCGGGACGGTATCCGCCGGCCTCGTCCTCATCGGCGACCGTCTCGGCCTCTACCGCGCCATGGCCGATGGCACGCCCGTCACCCCTGAGAGCCTCGCCGACCGCACCGGCTTGTCCGCCGCGTACCTGCGTCCCTGGCTCGCCAACCAGGCTGCGGGCGGGTACGTCACGCACCGGACCGACGGAGACACCGACACGTACGCGTTGAGCCCGGAGCAGGCCGCGGCCCTCGCCGATCCGGACAGCCCGGCGTACTTCGCCCCGAGCGTGCAGGTCGCGCTCGGCGCCCTGCGGGACGTCGACGCCATCGCCGACCGGTTCCGCACGGGCGAGGGCTTCGGCTGGCACGAGCACGATGCCGGACTCTTCGTCGGCACCGAACGGTTCTTCAGGCCGGGCTACGTCGCGAACCTCGTCGACGCGTGGCTGCCCGCGCTCGACGGCGTCGTCCCCAAGCTCGAGCGCGGGGCTCGGGTCGCCGACGTCGGCTGCGGACACGCCGCGTCGACGGTCCTCATGGCCGCGGCCTATCCGCACTCGTCATTCGTCGGCGCCGACTACCACGAGGGCTCGATCGTCGTGGCCCGCCGCCGCGCCGAGGAGGCCGGCGTCACGGCGAACACCACGTTCGTCACCGTCGACGCCCTCGATCTCGCCGCCAACCCGGCCGGCGCCGGCTACGACCTCGTGACGATGTTCGACTGCCTCCACGACATGGGCGACCCGGTCGGCGCGGCCCGCCGGATCCGGGCCTCACTCGCCCCGGACGGCGTGTTCATGCTCGTCGAACCTCGCGCCGGCGACCACGTCGCCGACAACCTCAACCCCCTGGGTCGCGTCTTCTACGGTGCCTCGACCCTCATCTGCACGCCAAGCTCGCTCGCGCAGCCCGGTCAGGCGGCCATCGGTACCCAGGCCGGACCCGCCCGCATCACCGCCGTCCTCCAGGAGGCCGGCTTCGGCTCGGTCCGGATCGCGGCCGAGACACCCGTCAACCACGTCTACGAGGCTCGGGACTGAGCCCGACCACCACCAGCACCACCTTCACCCACGCAAACAAGGAGACTCGTCATGACCACCACCACTCAGCCCACGACCACCACGACCGCTGCACTGCTCGACTCCCTGGCCGCCGCCATCGAAGCGAACGACGCAAGCACCATCGCCGCGCACTACGCGCCCGGCGCCACGCTGAGCCTGCTGGACCGCGACCACCCGCCGGCCGATCCCGCGATCCTCGCGGGCACCGACGAGATCGACGCCTACTTCCGCGACATCTGCGGCCGCAACCTGGGCCACCGCGTCGCCGACCGCGTCGCCGCCCCCGACCGGATCGCCTTCACCCAGCACTGCCGCTACCCGAACGGCCAGCGAGTCGTCTGCATCGCGGTCGCCCGGGTCAAGGAGGGGCTCATCGTCGACCAGACGGCCGTGCAGGTCTGGGACGCCTGACGCTGAGTCGGGGTCCCCGCGAAGTATCGGAGCGAAGCGCAGAACTTCGTGGGGCGGCTCAGTGCGCCCAGCGCGACGCGTCGGCCACCTGCTCCGGGCTGGAGGAGCCCAGCTCCTCCAGCTCAGACTCGCGCACGGCGACGATCGAGGCGACGAGCGGCGCCCCGAACGCCTCCGCCAGCACCTGGTCCGCGAGGAACGCGTCGAGCGCCTCCCCCAGCGTGGTCGGAAGCCGGGCCACCCCTCGCCGCGCCAGCTCGGCGTCGTCCAGCGAGGCGGGGTCGACGTCGACCGGCTCGGGCAGCGGCGTCGCGTCCGCGCCGGCGGCGAGGACGCCGGCCAGCAGGAGGTAGGGGTTCGCGTGCAGGTCGACGCACTTGACCTCGAGGTTCGCCGACCACGCCTCGCTGCCCGCCGAACCGGTGACCAGCCGCAGCGCGGCCTCCCGGTTCTCCAGCCCCCAGCACGCATACGCGCCGGCCCAGTGCTGCGGGACCAGCCGCAGGTAGGACGCGACGCTGGGCGCGCCCAGCGCCAGGAGCGCCGGCAGGTGGGCCAGCACTCCGCCGGCGAACGACTCACCGTCGGGCGACATCCCGTAGCGTCCGGGCCCACCGGCCATGAGGTTCTCGTCGGCCCGCCACGGGCTGATGTGGAGGTGACCACCGTTGCCGACCCCGGCCGCATCGACCTTCGGCGAGAACGACGTCCGGAACCCGTAGCGCAGCCCGACCGCCCGGATCGTCGCGCGCACGAGCACCGACGTGTCCGCCGCGTGGACCGGCGACTCCGCGGCGACCGACACCTCGAACTGTCCTGGCGCATACTCCGGGTGCAGCTGTTCCACCCGGATCCCTTGCGCCACAAAGGCTTCCAGCAGGTCGCGGCCGTAGTCCGAGACGGCGGCCAGCCGCCCCAGCCCGTATGCCGGTCCGACCGCCGCCGGGACGAACGCGTCCCCGCAGCCGGCGGACACCACCCACTCGACCTCGAACGCCGAGCGGAACGTCACGTCCCGCTCCGCCCAGTCGTCGACCAGCCGTTGCAGCAACAGCCGGGTGTCCTGGGCGTGCGGCTGCCCGTCCTGCTCGTAGCGGTCGCCCGGCGCCCACGCCCATCCTGACTGGGCCGCGAGCACGACGAGCCGGCCGAGGTCGGGGACGATCCGCTGGTCGCCGACCGGCCCCGCACCACTGGTCGGCGCGGCGACCCAGTCGTCGGCGCGGAAGTAGTCGAACGCCGTGGAGAACCCGGCACCCCAGGCGGCCAGCTCCGGCAGCCTGGCAAGAGGCACGGTCTTGACGCGGGATATCCCGGCGTTGTCGACGAAGCTCGTCGCGACGCCGACGACCCCCTGGTCGGCGAGCGCCGAAGCGAGCTCCGTCGCGCGGCTATGACGCTGGTCCCGGTCGGCCTGGTCCACAGGCGTCCTCCAACGGCCTCGGTATGCGCGTGTGCGGTGGGGTGGACAAAGGATAGGTGCGTGACGAGACTGCCGAGAGGTCGGAACCACCCCAGGCAGGAGCGTGCAGTGGCCACCACAACCCGCTGGTTCCCTGTGGTCGCGTTCGGCTGGCTGCTCCTCGTGACCGTCGTCGTCCTCGGCGTCCCCGGGCTGGCCCACCGGATGTCCGCGGCGTTCCGACACCTCGACGAGTCGCCGGACAACCCCGCCGACGCGCCCGCCACCTCGTGAGACCGGAGTCCGACCGGCTCGGGGTGCTCACCGACCACCACTGCCACGGT
>NZ_DATBTV010000132.1:0-2014 GCF_036559105.1 Lapillicoccus sp.
CACCCAGCCGTAGCCAGGAGGCCCACCACAACTGCCGATGCCCCCCAGTAGCCTCGACTATCGCTAGGTCGCAACGCGCCCACCTCGGCGGCAAGAACGCCGCACGATGGCCCATATGACACCAGCCGACGGGGACCGACCGGTGTGGCTCGCCCGATGGCTCGCCCATGGGGTGGCGCTGCGAGTGGCCGTGGCCGCCGTCCGAGGTCGTCGTCATCCGTTGGCTGGTGCACCAGTTCGAGCTCATCGCGACGCCGTGGCAGAACTGCCCTCAAGGGCTAAACGTCGACTTGAGTACCCCCTATTTGAGAGCCCGTGAGACTTCTCCACGCTTGGCCGGGTCGGGCACGAGGGGACTCACGGCCGGCACTGACGCCTCCTACCACCGGGTCGTTCCGGCCCATCCCCTGCGTCGACATCTGACACGTATCTGACACGCCGTGCACTGGGGATGTGGAGTCAAACCGTATTTGCGCAGGTCAGGCCCAGATTGAGGTGGTGGACGTGAAGGGACTCGAACCCCTGGCCTCTCGCGTGTGAAGCGAACGCTCTAACCAACTGAGCTACACGTCCCGGAACGGCGGCACCGAGGATATCCGTAGCGTCCACGGTTCACGCAATCCGGCCTCGATAGGAGCGGTCAGGCGACGCCAGGCAGCCGGTCCAGCCACTCCTCGACCCGGTCCGGCAGCCAGGCCGGTGACCCCGCCCACGCGAGGTACGCCCAGAACACAGCGGCGACGATGGCGGCGGTGCCGAGGGCGACGAGCGCGCTCACCCACCAGGGCTTCGACCGGAGCCACCGCTCCCAGTCACGCAACCGGGCCTTTCCCCAGTAGAGAAGGCGCTGCGCCCACTCGAACTCGGACGCCCAGATAGAGACGCCGATGAAGACGATGAGCCAGCCGGGTCCGGGTGCCGGCACGGCGATGAGACCGACGACCACGACCACCAGCCCCAGCACGGCCACGACGGTGCGGTATGCGCGGTGAGACGCCGGGTTGGACCGGATCCGCCGACGCCACTCCCACCGGTCGTCGTTCGCGTCCAGGGTGATGTTGTCGTCGAGGTCCTCGGGGGCCTCACCCTTGGGGTAGCGCCGCTGCTCGGTCACGGGTCGAGGTCCTCGGACCCGCGGGCCGCGAAGATCTTGGCGGCCCGGCTGGTCACCGGTCCCGGCGCCAGCTGCCGGTCGTCGACCGCGTGGACGGCGAACACGTCGCGCGTCGAGCTGGTGATGAAGACCTCGTCGGCCGTCTCCAGGACGTCGAGCGGCAGGGCGCGCTCGTCCACCGCCAGCCCGTCCTCCCGGCACCACTCGAGGGCCAGGCCGCGGGTGATGCCCTCCAGCGCGCCCGAGTCGACGGGCGGCGTGACGATCACCCCGTCGATGACGACGAAGACGTTGGATCCCGTTCCCTCGCACAGCTCACCGCGGGTGTTGCCGAAGATCGCCTCCGACGCGCCGCGCGCCTTCGCGTAGGCCAGTGCGACGACGTTGTCGGCGTAGGACGTGGTCTTCAGTCCGGCCGTCGCCGCTCGCTCGTTGCGCGTCCACGGAACGACGACCACCTTGCCCGACTCCGGCGGGCGCGCCTGGTCCCCGGCGGTCACGAGGTAGGTCAGTCCGGACGAGTCGGTGGCGGTGCGGTCGGATCCGAGGGGGCCCACCCCGGCCGTCACGGTGTAGCGCAGCCGTCCGAACGGGATCGGCGGGCCGGTGCCCAGCACCGCGCCGACGCCCGAGGCGATGACGCCGTGGTCGGCGGGCGGCAGACCGAGGCCGGTCAGGGAGCGGTCCAGTCGCCGGGCGTGTCGCGTCGGGGCGAACGGCCGGCCGTCGACGATCTTCAGGGTCTCGAAGGCTCCGTCGCCCACGGTCACGCCGTGGTCCAGCGCCGAGAGGCTCGCCTCGTCGCCGCGCAGGTGCCCGTTCACCCAGACCCGTACCGTCACGGACCCACCTTCCCAGACCCTCGCCGCCGTTCCGGTATCCGCCCCAACGCGCGGCCGT
>NZ_DATBTV010000133.1:0-10104 GCF_036559105.1 Lapillicoccus sp.
CAGAGGTTGTGGTCAGTCCGTGTCGTCATGCTCCCGATGCTGCCAAGTCCGACACCGGTTCGTCTTGGACGACTGCGAGGTCGTCCTCGACGCGCCACCGCGACGGCGGCCGCCCCGCGAGGTCGCGCCACTCCCGAGCCAGGTGCGCCTGGTCGGCGTAACCGCACTCGGCGGCCACGTCGGCGAGCCGGCGACGCGGGTCGCGCGCGGCGTCGACCGAGCGTTCGAACCGGGTGATCCGCACGGCGGCCTTGGGCGTGATGCCGAGCTCACCGCGGAACCGCTGCTCCAGGTGCCGCGTCGACCACCCGACGTCAGACGCCACGCCGGCCACCGGGGTCCGGCCTCCGCCGCACCGGATCAGCCGCCAGGCCCGCGCGACCTCCGGCGGACCGGCGCACCGCGACTCGTGCCGCCGCATCAGCTCACGGACGACACGGTCGACCGCCGCGAACCGCTCCGGCCACGTCGCATACCCCTCGAGCTCGTCGCGCAGGGACTTCGCGACACGACCGACGACGTCCTCGAGCTCGACCGAGCTCTCGGCCAGCTCGCCGGCCGGCATCCCGAACACGGCGCGGACGCCGCTCGGGGTGAGCCCGAGCTGCAGCCCGTGCTGGCTACCGTCGTGGTGGATCAGTGTCGGCCCCGTCGCGAGCCCGGCCAGAACAGCGTCGAACGTCGTGAGCCCCGCCAGACCGGCACCACTGAGGCACAACGGCTCGTCGAACGGCACCACCAGCGTCAGGGCGCCCGACGGCAACCCGACGTGCACGCCCGGGGAGCCACCGGCGTACCGGTAGCCGACCGCCAGCGTGACGAACCGGTCGAGCGGCGGCCGGAAGGTATGCGAGTAGTGCTCGCGCACATCTCCGACGCTAGGACCCCGCACCGACGGTAACGGGGAGTAGCGTCGGGACGAACCAGGAGGAAAACCACGTGCGAGTGTCTCGAACCGCCAATCGTCGTCTCGCCACCCTGTTCGCCGTTGTCTTGGTGGCGCTCTGCGCATCGCTGGTCACCGCGTCCAGCGCGTACGCCGACTCTCCGTTCAACCACCCGATGCCGAGCGGGAACTGGACGTTCGTCCGCAGCGACGCCTTCCTGCACTACGCCTGCAAGGTGCCGATGAGCGGGGGCTACGGGCCGGTCTACCGCATCCACACCCTCACCTGGTACAACGGCCGGCAGGACGCGCTCGACTACGGGATCGGCGTCTACGCCGCCACCACCCGCTACGGCAACGACAACGTCATCGACCAGAAGACCAACACTGGGTGGCTCTACGGGTTCAACGGCAACGAGCTGTGGGCCTCGGCGTGGTACCCCGACCGGCTGTGGATGCAGGGCTCCTACTACGGGCCCTCTGCCCGGTGGGACGACGGATTCCCGGTCGCCTGGTTGACGAACTGCTGACCTCGGGCGCTACTTCTTGGCCGTCTCGGCGTCGTTGGAGAGCGCGGCGATGAACGCCTCCTGAGGGACCTCGACCCGGCCGACCATCTTCATCCGCTTCTTGCCCTCCTTCTGCTTCTCCAACAGCTTGCGCTTGCGGGTGATGTCGCCGCCGTAGCACTTGGCGAGGACGTCCTTGCGCATCGCCCGGATGTTCTCCCGGGCGATGACGCGCGACCCGATCGCGGCCTGGATCGGCACCTCGAACTGCTGCCGCGGGATCAGCTCACGCAGCTTCGACGCCATCGCGACGCCGTAGCCGTAGGCCTTGTCCTTGTGGACGATCGAGCTGAACGCGTCCACCTGCTCGCCCTGCAGAAGGATGTCGACCCGGACCAGGTCGGCCACCTGCTCGCCGTCCGGCTCGTAGTCCAGCGAGGCATACCCGCGGGTGCGCGACTTCAGCTGGTCGAAGAAGTCGAAGACGATCTCGGCGAGCGGCAGGGTGTAGCGCAGCTCGACGCGTTCAGGCGACAGGTAGTCCATCCCGCGCAGGCTCCCCCGGCGCTGCTGGCAGAGCTCCATGATCGCGCCGATGAACTCGCTCGGCGCGAGGATCGTCGCCCGGACGACCGGCTCGCGGATCTCCGAGATCTTGCCGTCGGGGAACTCGCTGGGGTTGGTGACGTCGACGTGAACGCCGCCGTCGAGCGTCACGTCGTACTCCACGTTCGGCAGGGTCGAGATGAGGTCGAGGTCGAACTCGCGTTCCAGCCGCTCGCGGATGATCTCGAGGTGCAGCATCCCGAGGAACCCGACCCGGAAGCCGAAGCCCAGCGCCGCGGACGTCTCCGGCTCGTAGACCAGCGCAGCGTCGTTGAGCTTGAGCCGGTCGAGCGCGTCGCGCAGGGCGGGGTAGTCGGACCCGTCGATCGGATAGAGCCCGGAGAACACCATCGGCTTCGGGTCGCGGTAGCCGGCGAGCGCCGTAGCGGCCGGTTTGGCGGCGTTGGTGACGGTGTCGCCGACCCGGCTCTGGCGGACGTCCTTGACGCCGGTGATGAGGTAGCCGACCTCCCCGACCCCGAGACCCTTCGACGGCACTGGCTCCGGCGCGATCACGCCGATCTCGAGCAGGTCGTGGGTGGCCCGCGTCGACATCATGACGATCCGCTCACGCGGGTTGAGGTCACCGTCGATGACCCGGACGTAGGTGACGACGCCGCGGTAGGTGTCGTAGACCGAGTCGAAGATCATCGCCCGGGCGGGAGCGGCGGGGTCGCCGGTCGGGCCGGGGATCTGACGCACGATCTCGTTCACAAGGACCTCGACGCCCTCCCCCGTCTTGCCCGAGACGCGCAGACAGTCCTCCGGCTCCAGGCCGATCAGGCCGGCCAGCTCCTCGGCGTACTTCTCCGGCTGCGCCGCCGGCAGGTCGATCTTGTTGAGCACCGGGATGATCGTGAGGTCGTTCTCCATCGCGAGGTAAAGGTTCGCCAGCGTCTGCGCCTCGATCCCCTGAGCGGCGTCGACGAGCAGGACGGCGCCCTCGCAGGCCGCCAGGCTGCGCGACACCTCGTAGGTGAAGTCGACGTGCCCGGGGGTGTCAATCATGTTCAGCGCGTAGGTCGTCCCGTCGAGCTCCCACGGCATCCGGACGGCCTGGCTCTTGATGGTGATGCCACGCTCGCGCTCGATGTCCATCCGGTCGAGGTACTGCGCCCTCATCGCGCGGTCGTCGACGACGCCGGTGAGCTGAAGCATCCGGTCGGCCAGCGTCGACTTGCCGTGGTCGATGTGGGCGATGATGCCGAAGTTCCGGATCAGGTCCGGTGGCGTCGCGTGGGGCGGCAACGCGGTTCGGGCCCTGGGTGACACGCCGTGAAGTCTTTCACGGGGCGCGAGGAGCCCCGACCACGCCGGTATGCGCGTGATCGGTGCGCCGGTTCCGGTTTCTCCCCGGTGCCACTCGGGTTTATCCCCGGTGCCGCTCGACTCGACTCCCAGTCGAGCCGCTTGACTCATGTCATACCGGCAGCCGAGCCGCTCGACTCCCAGCCGAGCCCACCGGCCAGAGATACGGTCGCCCGGCCGCGCCGATGACCTGCCGAACCGAGCCCGGCTCCACGACAATGGCGGGGTTCGACCGACCTGCAGGGGGTGTGATGACCGAGAAGAAGACGATCGCCTTCCCGGTGGGCCCGGCGCCGAAGCCGATCCCGCGCGCGTGCTCCGACGTGTTCCGGCTCTGGGCGGCGCTCGGCCTCGGGATCCTGCTCAGCCTGCTCTTCTTCATCGCCCAGGACCTCTACCAGGAGATGGGCTTCCGCAAGCAGCTCACCCCGGCACAACTCGCGCTCGAGGAGGACTACGGCTCGAACCTCATCGGCTGGGTCGGCTTCGCCATCGCGTACCTCTGGTTGGGCGTCCGCGCCTTCCGGGGTGCCGACCACGACGAGCTGAGGCGCCGGATCCTCGGGTCGCCGCTGCCGAAGCAAGCCTGGAAGCGGTGGCTGCTCGCGGGTGGCGGCGGGATCGTGTGGCCCCTCATCATCTCGATCTGGGCGTTCTCGACCATCGTCACCGCCGTCATCAACCGCCAGGATCTCCCGGCGCTGGTGACCACCATGGCCGGTCTCACTGTGCTCAGCTGCCTCGGCATCATCACGTTCAGCTTCGCCGTCTACTACGCCCGCAAGGACATCGAGGAGGGCGGGCTGGAGTTCCCCGGCCCCGAGGAGTCGGTGTTCTCCGACTACGTCTACCTGGCGGCCGGCTGCTCCGTGACGTTCGGCACGACCGACACGACGGTCAGCACCGCGTCCATGCGGCGGTTCGTGACCTTCCAGAGCGCGCTGTCATGGCTGCTCAACACGGTGGTGATCGCGACGTTCCTCTCGCTGATCATCAACTGACGGCGACCCTGGACATCCCCGCTACGCACCGACGCGGAAGCCGACCTTCATCGCCACCTGGAAGTGCTTGATCGTCCCCTCGTCGAGGTGACCGCGGATCTCGGTCACCTCGAACCAGTCGAGGCCGCGGATCGTCTCGGCGGCCTTGCCGATCCCGGTCCGTATCGCCCCTTCGAGGCTTTCGCTCGACGTCCCGACGACCTCGGTCACGCGGTACACGTGGTCGGTCATGAGGTTCTCCTTCGCCTGCTTCTCGACGGGGCCGGGAACGGTGCCTGATGCCCGATGCCCGATCCAGCGACGCTAGCCCTCCGCACGCGGCGCGGCCAGAGTCGTGCGGGAGTCAGGCCGGAGTCAGCTCGACGACGGGGATCTCTCGCGGCGCCTTCGTCTGGTGGTCCACGAAGAACGGGTAGAGCTCGGCGATCCGCGCCCAGACCGTGGCGCGGTCCTCCCCCTCGAGGACCGACGCCGTCGCCGCATACGGCGGGCTGCCCTCCTGGTCCCCGACCTCGACGGTGACCGCCGGCTGCGCCCGCAGGTTGAGGCACCAGTCCGGGTCACGCGGCGCGCCGACGTTGGACGCGATGACGAACAGCCGGCCGTTCTCCCGGTGGAACATCATCGGCGTCGTGTACGCCTCGCCGGTCCGCCGCCCGGTGGTGGTGAGGAGCAGCAGCCGCTCCCGATGCATACCGGGCAGGTCCTCGCCGGCCCGGAAGCCCTGGATGACCTGGCGGTTCGTCTCGCGATAGTCCATGTCTCCCTCAGAACCCCGTCGCCCCGTCGATGCCCTCGCGGAGCAGGTCGGCGTGACCGTTGTGGCGGGCGTACTCCGCAATCATCTTGAGCAGCACGCCGCGCAGCGACACCGGCGCGCCGTCGCGGACCCGAGTGCCCTCGTCGTCGAGGTCGTGGGCGGCGACGATCTCCCGCGAGCGCGCGAGCTCCTCACGCCAGGCCGCGAACGCCTCCTCGACGTCCCCGTCGAGCCGCTCGAAGTCCTGGTCGGGGTCGTCGTCGGAGTAGTAGAGCAGCGGGACCTCGTCGCCGGCGAAGTTGATCTGGAACCACCAACGCTCCACTCCGGTGAGATGCCGGAGCAGGCCGTGCAGGGTGAGGGTGGACGGCGGCATGGTCCGGTCGTTGAGCCGGGCCGGGTCCACGCCGCGGCATTTCAGCTCGAACGTGGCCCGGTGGTGATCGAGGTAGGCGGTGAGCATGGCGCGCTCGTCGCCGGTCTGCGGCAGCTCGGGCCGCTCGTTCGACGCCCAGGTCTGGGCATAGCTCTGTGGGGGCTCGGTCATGGCGCGAACCTAGACCGCTCGACCGACAGGACGCGCGTCAGGCGGCCACCGGCATGTGCAGGGGTCCCCGGATCAGCCGCGACGGCCGCATGACGACCCGGCCCGCCTGGTGCAGCCGTGGCAGCCGCTGCGTGAGTGCGGTGATCGCCACCGTGGCCTCGAGCCGGGCCAACGGGGCGCCGAGGCAGTAGTGGATGCCACTGGAGAACGCGAGGTGTTCCGAGCTCGAGGTCCGGGTGAGGTCGAACCGCGTGGGGTCGACGAAGACGTCCGGGTCGCGGTTCGCCCCGGCCAGCAGGAGGACGAGGGCCTGGTTGACGTGCACCGGTACGCCGCCGATCTCGGTCGCCCGGAACGACAACCGCGCGGTCTCCTGGACCGGCGGGTCCCACCGCAGCGTCTCCTCGACCGCACCCGTGGCGAGCGACGGGTCGGCTCTGAGCATCTCCCACTGCTCGGGGTGCGCGAGCAGGGCTCGCGTCGCGTTGCCGATGAGGTTGACGGTGGTCTCGAACCCGGCGATGAGTAGGAGCGAGCACATCGGCCGCAGCTCCTCGGGCCGAATCGTGTCCCCCCGCTCCGCGACGATGACACTGACCAGGTCGTCCCGCGGTTCGCGGGCGCGCTCCTCGAACAGCCGCGCGAACAGGATGTCGAGCTCGCGGTTCGCTTCGATCACCCGCCGCGCCTGGCCGATCGAGGTGACGCCGTCCAGGGCGCTGCCGAGCGCCGCGCCGTAGCGCTGGAATGCCGCCGCGTCACCGCCGTCGACCCCCATCATCCGGGTGATGACCGCGATCGGGAGCGGGGCGGCCAGGTCGGCCACGAGGTCGAAGGTGCCCTTGGCCTCGGCCGCGTCGAGCAGGTCACCGACCGTCTGGTCGATCGTCGTCGCATACCCGGCCATCATCTTGGGGCTGAACGCCGGCGCGGCGACCCGCCGCAGCCGCGCGTGGTCGGGTTCGTTCAGGCTGAGGAAGGACAGGTCGAACTCCTCCTGAGGTGAGCGCACCGGCGAGGCGCCGGTCTCCTCGCGCACCCCGAACTGCCGGCTGCGGAGCACCTGGTTGCAGATGGCGTAGCTCGTCGTGGCCCAGTTGCCGAGCCGGGTCGGGACCATCGGTCCGATCGCCCGCATGGCCTCGTAGACCGCGTAGGGGTCGCGGCGTCCCTCGCGCGTGCTGAGGCGGGCGAGCTGGTCGCCCCGGAAGCGCGCCGCATACCAGCGGTCCCAGCGTTCCTTGTAGAGCCCGCCCGCGAAGCTCGCGGCCGACCTGACCTGGCTGACCGTCGTCATGCCCCCACCCCCGACAACATCGTGTCGAGCACGCGGTCGGGCGCGTCGAGCCGCGCCAGCCGGCCGCTCCCGACGCACTCCCACGCGACGTAGACCAGCGCGACCAGCGTCTGCCGCAGCCACCAGTCGGGCTGCGCCGGGTCCAGCGCCCCAGCCGCCCGGGCCCGGGCGAGCACCGCGAGAATCTCCTCGTCCACCCGCTGGTATGCGGCGCAGAAGTCGTCGTCGGTCTCCAGGCTCGGGGTCCGCCAGAGGAAGCTCAGCTGCGGTCCGACCGGGACGAGCGCGGTTACGAGGGACCGAAGACCGCCGTCGGGAGCGTCGGGGTCGGCGCTGCGGGCCGCGCCGAGGCAGACGTCGACGGCCCGCATGGCGACGGCGTGCTCGAGCTCGTCGCGGGTGGCGTAGCGCTTGAACAGCGTGGTCCGCCCGATCCCCGCCGCGGCGGCGATGTCGGCCAGCGACGCTCGTGGGTTACCGACGAGGTAGGTGACGGCCGCGTCGAGCAGGTCGGCGTGCTGGGTTCGCATGGCCAGAGCGGTCATGATCCCGAAGATACGCCGGTGTTCGATGATGAACAAGAGTGTTCAGCGGGTCCGGACATCGGATCGGGGAGAGATTTTGCGCGCCGACACGGAAATCTCTCCCCACGGGATCGGAGGAGGTCTATTCGCCCGCTCTCGGCGGGGCCAGGGTGCCGCGGTGAAGCTCGTAGGTGCGTGTAACACCCGGGGCGTTCGGGTCGTCGACGACGGGCTGGTCGGCCATGAAGAGGCGGATGACGTTGGCCAGCTCGTCCGGATGGCTGAAGTTCACGGCGTGCGCGGCGCCCTCGATGATGACGAGCAGGGCGTGGTTCGACGTCTGCCCGGCGACCTCCTTGAGCCGGTCAGGACCCGGCATCAGCGGGTCGCGGTTCCCGATGACCGCCATGGTCGGGACCTTCATGGCCAGCAGGCGGTCGAGCGAGGGGTACTTCGTCAGGGCCCGGAACAGGCGCAGCGTGCTCGGTACCCCGAACCGTAGGTAGTCCGGGACCGCGACCGGCACCAGCTTCGGGGGCTCCCGAACCCCGTCGGTGACCAGCTGGCGCATGGCGCGATGGAGCGGCTGGTTGTGCAAACCGCCGGCGGGCGCGACGAGCACGGCGCGGTCCAGGCGGTCGGGGTACAGGTAGGCGAACTCGGTGATCACCGCGCAGCCCATCGAGTTGCCCACCAGCGTCGCCGACGCGATGTCGCGGTCGTCGAGGAAGGCCGCGGCAGCGTGAGCCAGGTCGGTGACGTCGAGGGGCTGTACCGAGTTGCCACTCCGGCCGAAACCGGGAAGGTCGGGGACGAAGGTGTGGAACTCCCCCGCCAGCCGCTCGGCGGTCGGGACGAGGTAGGCGCCGGACATCCCGAACCCGTGGATGTGAACCATGACCGAGCCGTCGGCCGGGCCGGGCGACTCCCGGTAGAAGACCTCGACGCCGTCCAGCGTGGTCCAATGCTCGGCGAGAACTCCCGAGGGCCTGGACAGCCGTCGTCGCGTTCCCCGACGTGCTCGCTCCGACGGCATACCGTCAGTATGGTGCGGATCGCTGGGGTCGTCAGCATGGCCCCACGGACCGGAGCTCACAGTGACCACAGACGGGTCGGACCGAAGCGTCGATTCGTCGACCCCCGTGTCCGCGCCTCCCAAGTCCCCGACGGGACGCCTCGGGGAGGCCCGCGAGCGGGTCTACGCCACTCGTGACCGGGTGATCTCCTCTCGCTCTCGCTACCACCAGGTCGACGTCGCGCTGCGAACCTGGGAACGCGACGTCGAGGCCGGTGGGTCGCTGATGGCCGCCGCCCTGGCCTTCCGGTTGTTCCTGTGGACCCTTCCGGCGGCGCTCTTCAGCGTCGGGCTGCTCGGCTTCACGATCGACGAGAGCGACCCGGGCACGGACAGCCCGAGCATCCGCGGCTACACGATGGCGACCGTCGAGCAGGCGGCCGCCCAGGCGCATCGGAGCCGGTGGTTGCTGGTCATCGTCGGCGGGTTTCTCATGCTGTACGTGTCCTACACCCTCACCAAGACCGTCGTCGTCGCCACCGCGCTGATCTGGAACCGTCCGCTGCGCTCCGTCCATCGACCACTGCGAGCGGTCAGCGTGATGCTCGCCGCCATGACGGCCGCCATCGCCCTCGCCGCCATGGGCTCGTTCCTGCGTAACGTCTCGCCGGGACTCGGGCTGGTCGCGACCGTGTTCACCGCGGGGCTATGGGGAGTGATGTGGTGGGTGGTGTCCTATCTGCTTCCCCACGCGGACGACCTGCCATGGTGGGGGCTCATCCCTGGCGCGGTGTTCCTCGGGATCGGGACCCAGCTGCTGCACCTCGCCACGGTCTACTACTTCGGCGTGAAGCTGAGCAACGCCTCTGAGCTGTACGGGCCGCTGGGTGTCGCGGCCACCCTGCTGCTGTGGGCCTACATCATCTCCCGACTGGTCCTCACGTCGGCGTCGATCAACGTCGCCGCCGTGCGGTCCTACCACCATCCGGGCTGACCAGGCTGTCGCGGCTCGGACCTACGCTCGCCCCGTGATCACGCTCGTGGCCGTTGCGGGCTACCGCTCGCTGCGCGACGTCATCGTGCCTCTGCAGGGGCTCGACGTCGTCACCGGCGCGAACGGCTCGGGCAAGTCGAGCCTCTACCGAGCCCTTCGGCTGCTGGCCGACTGCGGGTCGGGGCGGGCGATCGGCTCGCTCGCCCGGGAGGGTGGCCTGCCCTCCGCCCTCTGGGCCGGCCCCGAGAGCCTCGACGGTGCCCGCGCACGTGGGTATGCGGTCGAGGGCACCCGACGGCGGGGTCCGGTGAGCCTGCGGCTGGGGTTCGCGACGGACGACGGCTTCGGCTACCTGGTCGACCTCGGTCTCCCGATCCCCGGCGAGACGGAGTTCAACCTCGACCCCGAGGTCAAACGGGAGATCGTCTTCAGCGGCCCGGTGGCCCGCCCCAACGCGGTGCTGGTGAGTCGGAAGGGCCAGCTGGTGCGGACCCGCGACGGTGGTGACTGGGTCGAGCTGAGCCGCGGCATGGAGCCGTGGGAGAGCATGCTCACCGAGCTGGCCGATCCCGGCCGCGCACCCGAGCTGCTCGCCGTGCGCGACCAGATCCGGGCGTGGCGGTTCTACGACGGGTTCCGTGTCGACGCGGAGGCGCC
>NZ_DATBTV010000134.1:0-1615 GCF_036559105.1 Lapillicoccus sp.
GACCAGCCCTCGGCGTTGCGGCAGATCCGTCAGACCGTGGACCGGATGAACGGTCTCGTCGGCGACCTGTTCGAGCTCAGTAGATTGCACGCTGGCGCTGGTCATCCACCGGTGGCATCACGGATGGTGAGCCTCGTCGAGACGGCCCACGACGTGGTCAGCGAGCTCGATGAACATGCTCGACGGCTGATGGTCGACCTCGACCTCGACCTGCCACCGGACCCTGAACGCCTCGCGGTGCTGGGCAGCGGTGACGAGCTGACCCGGGCCCTGACCAACCTGGTCGGCAACGCGGTGCGGCATACCCCAGGAGGCGGCCGGGTGTTGGTGAGCGCGTGGCGCGCTCCCGACGGACGAGCGTGCGTCTCGGTGACCGACAGCTGCGGCGGGATCGAGACCGGTGACCTCGACCGGGTCTTCGACGTCGGCTGGCGCGGCGAGCCGGAGCGCGGCGACGACGCCGGAGCCGGTCTCGGGCTGGCGATCGCCAAAGGAGTCGCCGAAGCGCATCGCGGATCACTGTCCGTGCACAACGTTCCGGGCGGTTGTCGTTTCGAGCTCGAACTTCCCGGTCAGACACGACAGGCCGGGCCGGCGCCAAGGCGGGCAGGGCAGCAGGACGCTATTGCTCCGGCGGAACTGCCAACCCGCTGAGGTCCCGCACGCCGTCCTCGAGTGGGACGCGAGCCGACCAGCCCAAGGCGTTTGAGATCCGAACGCTGGACGCGACGATGTGTCGCACATCGCCCAGCCGGTACTCCCCGGTGAGCACTGGTGGGGGGCCACCGGCAGCCGCTGCCAGAGCCGCGGCCATCCCCAGGGCGGTGGTCACCACCCCAGAACCGACGTTGTACGCGGCATGACTTCCTTCGACTGCGGCTGGCGGCCGCAGCCCGGATCGGGTAGTGGCTGTGAGCGCGGCAACGAAAGCGCCGGCGACGTCATCGACGTGCACGAAGTCACGTCGCTGACCGCCGTCCTCGAACACCCTGGGGGCCTCGCCCCGGGCGAGTGCTGAGGCGAAGATGGCCGCAACCCCGGCGTACGGGGTGTCCCTCGGTAGGCCCGGCCCGTACACGTTGTGCAGTCGAAGCGACACCACACTGCTGTTGGTTTCTCGCGCCCACACTGTCGCCAGCTGTTCCTGCATGACCTTCGTGGCGGCATACGTGTTCCTTGGATCAGCGGCGACGTTCTCGTCGACCTCGATCGGGGTCAAGGCGGCCCCGCAGTGCGGGCACGGGGGCTCGAACTGGCCGGCAGCGAGCGCGGCGGGGGTACGCGGGCCAGCCCGGACGAGGCCGTGAGCTTGGCAGGAGTACTGCCCGTCGCCGTAGATCACCATCGAGCTGGCCTGGACGAACCGCCGCACACCGGTTGCGGCGCAGGCGCGAAGGAGCACCGCTGTCCCCAGGGCGTTGCTCGAGACGTAGTCGTCAATGTCATCAAACCGCGCACCCAGACCAACCTTGGCCGCCAGGTGCACGACCGCATCGGCGCCGTCGAGGTGACCCGTCACGAAGTCCAGGTCGCGGACGTCGCCCACGGCCAGCCCAACCCCGGTCCCGTTCAGGCGGGCGCGCGTCCCGGCTCCGCCATCGTGGTGCGCGTCGGT
>NZ_DATBTV010000135.1:0-12303 GCF_036559105.1 Lapillicoccus sp.
CGCGCCCGACTCGAACTGTCGCGTGCGCAGATCGCCTTCGTCGTCACGCACGGCAGCGATGCGCCCACGTTGCTGCTTCGGGCCGCCCGCCCGCTCGCGCCCATTTCCGGGGCGACTCGGGACCCCCCGCCGTCAACGACCTCGGCTGCTGCCCCCACGTGTGCCCCACGCGAGCGGCCGTTTGGGACGTTTCCCCAGGTCAGTGGGGGTAAGACTTGGTGGGCGATACTGGGTTTGAACCAGTGACCTCTTCCGTGTCAAGGAAGCGCGCTACCACTGCGCCAATCGCCCGAGCCCGGCCTCGGGAGGCCGACGGTGTTCCGGTGGATCGAGGTGGAGACGGGATTTGAACCCGTGTACGCGGCTTTGCAGGCCGCTGCCTCGCCTCTCGGCCACTCCACCGCGAAGGCAGGTCAATCTTGATGCCTCCGAGCGGACGACCGGGCTCGAACCGGCGACCTCAACCTTGGCAAGGTTGCGCTCTACCAACTGAGCTACGTCCGCACGAACACCAGCGGTGTAACTTCCCCGCTCGGTGCAGGTAGACAGTAGCGGAACTGCCAGGCGATTCCCAAACCCGGGGTGGGCCCACGCCGCGCTCGGTTCAGGAGGCCTTCCGGACCTCCAGCGTTGACGCCGCGGAGGGCCACGCCAGGTCCAGATACTGCTGCTCCGTCGCCATCAGGTCGTCGAGCAGGACGTCGCCCTCGCCCTCCCCGTACGACCGTCGGCGCTCCATCTCGGAACGCGCCCACTCGACCAGCCGGGTCGTGGGTGAGACCCGCACCGCGACCGGCCACAGCACTCGGGTCGCCGCGTTGAGACCGGCACCGATGAGCACCGCGATCGCCAGCGTGTACAGCCAGATGAGCACGACGATCGGCGCCGACAGCGGCCCGTAGATCGAGGTGCCGTCCAGCGAGAGGCCGACAGCGCCGCGAACCACGAACGAGGCCAGCACCCAGATGACCAGCGCCAGGACGGCACCTGGCGACTCGCGCCACCAGCGGGTCTTCTGGGGGGTGGCCACATGGAACAGCGTGGTCAGCGCGGCCATCGTGGCGACGACGACGACGGGCCAGTACAGCGACCCGAGGAATCGCACCCGGTCCGGCAGCCAGCCGTCGATGAGGGTCGGACCGACGAGCACCAGCGGGATGATGACGACACCGAACACCAGGGCGGTCAGGTAGAGCGAGAACGACAGTGCCCGGGTCCGGACGATGCCGCGGATGCCGCTCTGGCCGTACATGATCGCGATGGTGTCGACGAAGACGTTCAGGGCTCTCGACCCGGACCACAGCGCGAGCAGGAACCCCAGCGAAACCAGCTCGAACCGCCCCCCACGGAACACCTCGGCGACCGTCGGCAGGAGCACGTCGGTGATGCTCTCCTGGGTGAGGAACTGGGCTGCGTACTCGCGGATCGAGGCCGTCACCTGGTCCACGGTCGCCCGGCCGACGAGCTGCCCGACGTAGCCGACCCCACCGAACAGGGCGAGGACCAGCGGGGGAAGGGACAGCAGCATGAAGAACGCCGCCTCGGACGCCAGCCCGGTCACGCGGTAACGCAGACACGCGCGGGCGGTCTCGAGCACCAGCCGCGCGGTCGTCGTGGCGCCGTGAACCTTGTCGAGCTCCCGGCGGATCCTGGCTTTCACCGTCATCGGCGACCACGGTAGCCGCGGCTGAGCCGGATCCTGTGTTGTGACACGGGTGACGGGTGTGACGATTGAGACTAAGTACCATCGGCGGGTGGGGACGCACGACGTGACCAACCAGGTGCCGCCGCTCACCGGGTACGACGCCTTCGGCACCGACCACGTCCTCGTCGACGCCGTGGCGCGCTGGGGCGACCCGGCCGACGCGACCTCTCTGCACGAGCTGGGCACCCTCGCCGGGTCGCCCACGGCGCAGGGCTGGGCCGACGACGCCGACCGCCAGCCCCCGCGGCTGCGCACCCACCGGCCGACCGGCGAACGCGCCGACCAGGTCGACTACCACCCGGCGTACCACTCGCTGCTCCGCACCGCGGTCGCGTACGGGCTCACCGCCGAGCCGTGGACGCGGCCGTCCGGGTCCGGCGCGCACCTGCGGCGCGCGGTCGGGTTCGTGGTCTGGAGCCAGGTGGAGGCCGGGCACGGCTGCCCGGTGTCGATGACGTATGCGGCGGCGCCGGCGCTGGGCCACGACCCGGATCTCGCCGCGCGGTGGGTCCCACGGCTCGCCTCCCGCGACTACGAGCCGGAGCTTCGTCCCGTCGCGGACAAGGACGGCGCGCTCTGCGGGATGGGGATGACCGAGAAGCAGGGCGGCTCCGACGTCCGCGCGAACACCACACGGGCCGAACCGGCGTCCGACGGACCGGTGCCCGGAGCCGCGTACCGGCTCACCGGCCACAAGTGGTTCTGCTCGGCGCCGATGAGCGACGGGTTCCTCATGCTCGCGCAGGCTCCGGGCGGGCTCACGTGCTTCGTGGTTCCACGGGTGCTCGACGACGGGTCGCTGAACCCGTTCGCGATCCAGCGGCTCAAGGACAAGCTCGGGAACCGGTCCAACGCGTCGTCCGAGGTCGAGCTCGACGGGACGTGGGGCTCCCGGCTCGGCGACGAGGGCCGCGGCGTCCGGACGATCATCGACATGGTCGCGGCGACACGGCTCGACTGCGTCCTCGGCTCGGCCGCCACGATGCGGGCCGCACTGACGCGGGCCGTGCACCACACCCGCCACCGGTCGGCGTTCGGCGCCGTTCTGGTCGACCAGCCGCTCATGCAAGCAGTGCTGGCCGACCTCGCGGTCGAGTCCGAGGCCGCGACCCTGCTCGGTATGCGGCTCGCTCACGCCGTTGATCAGGGCGAGTCCGCGTTCCTCCGGCTCGCGGTCGCGGCGGCCAAGTTCTGGGTCTGCAAGCGGACCCCGCCGATGGTCGCGGAGGCGCTGGAGTGCCTGGGCGGCAATGGGTACGTCGAGGAGAACGGGCTGGCGCGGCTCTACCGCGAGGCGCCGCTCAACTCGATCTGGGAGGGCTCTGGAAACGTCAATGCGCTCGACGTCCTCCGCGCGGTCGGCCGCGAGCCGCTCGCCGTCGAGGCGCTCGACAAGGAACTGGCTCAGGCGCGCGGTCTGGACCGGAGGGTGGACGCGGCGGTAGACGGGGCGCTGACCGCGATGCGAGCAGTCGCGTCAGCGGACCCCGTACAAGCCCAGCTCGGGGCGCGGCGGCTGGTCCAGGACCTCGCCGTGGCCCTGCAGGCGGCGCTGGTGGTCCAGTACTCCCCCTCGGTGGTCGCGGAGACCTTCCTGGCGAGCCGGCTGGGCGACACGGACGGCCGTGTCTTCGGGACGCTGTCGGTCGGCTCCGCGGCGGCCAAGGAGGTCGTCGACCTCGCCTTCGCCGACTGACGAACGCGGCTACTCCCCCGTCGCCCCGTCGGCCAGCTCGCGCACGATGTCGAGGTGTCCCGCGTGCCGGGCGTACTCCTGGACGAGATGCAGCAGCACCCGCTCCAGCGGCGGAGGGCGGCCGTCGTCCCACCGGTCACTGGGTGCGCCGAGGTCGGTCAGGTCGTGCGCCATCACGACCTCGCGCGTGTGACGTCCCCCGGCGTCGAACGCGTCCAGCAGGTCCTCGACCCGCTCGTCCGCCCCCGCATACCAGCGGTCGTCACGTGCGTCGGGCCACGGGTCGGACAGATCGACGCCCTCGAAACCCCAGACGATCCAACGGCGTTCAACGTTCACCAGGTGCTTCACCAGCTCGATCGGCGTCCACCCGGATGCGAGCCGGCTGGTGCGGAGCGCGGCGTCGTCGAGGCCGTTGACCTTCTCCCGCACCGTCCACCGGTAGTAGTCGAGGTACTCGAGCAGCACCTCTCGCCGGTCGTCCCGCAGGTTCGTCGGCTCGGGGAACTCCATCAGCTGGCGTCGAGCCGCTTCAGCTCGGTGGCGACGTCGAAGTCCATGACCGGCCACGTGGGGTCCATGTCGGTCAGCGCGTCCAGGAGCAGCTGCTGGACGGCGTACCGCGCGTACCACTTCTTGTTGGCCGGCACGACGTACCAGGGCGCGCCCTTGGTGGAGGTCCGGGTGAGCGCCACCTGGTACGCCTCCATGTAGTCGTCCCAGTGGAGCCGCTCGTCGACGTCGCCGGGGTTGTACTTGTAGTGCTTGTCGCGGCGTTCGAGGCGCTCACGCAGCCGCGCCTTCTGCTCGTCCTTGGAGATGTGGGTCATCACCTTGACGATGCGGGTGCCGGACGCGATGACCTCGCGCTCGAAGGCGTTGATCTGCGCGTAGCGCTTCGACCACTCGGCCTGGGGCACGAGGTCGTGGACGCGCACCACGAGGACGTCCTCGTAGTGGGAGCGGTCGAAGACACCCAGCTTCCCGGGGCCGGGAAGGGCGTTACGGACCCGCCACAGGAAGTCATGCTTCCGCTCCTCGGCGCTGGGGGCCTTGAAGGCGGTAGCCCGGATCCCCTCGGGGTCGATCTGGCTGACCACATGGCGCATGACGCCGCCCTTGCCCGAGGTGTCCATGCCCTGCACGACCAGGAGAAGGGATCGCGTCCCACCGCCCTTGGACTCGGCGAAGAGCCGCTCCTGCCATTCGCCCAGCTCGGCCGCGTGGTCGGCGAGCGCCTCCTTGCCCTTGCGCTTCCCGCCGTGGAAGCCCGGTGTGCTCTCGCAGTCGACGTCGGCGAGCCGAAACCCGGGGCCGACGCGGAGCAGCTCTTCGATCGTCGCGGACGCGCGGGACTTCGCCTTCTTCGCCATGTCGGCCATCCTGCCCGGCCCGGCCGCGTGGCGCGCGACATAATCCCCGACATGCGCCTCCTCATGGCGGACCTGCCCGCCGTGACGGGGGTCGAGCCCGGCCACCCGCTCGACGACGCGTCCCTGGCGGCGGTGTACGCCGCGCAGTCCCGCGAGGGTCCGTGGGTGCGAGCCAACTTCGCGACCAGCCTCGACGGGGCGATCACCGGACCCGACGGCCGATCGGGCTCCGTCAACTCGCCGGCCGACCATGTCGTGTTCGAACTGCTGCGCGCCATCAGCGACGTCGTCGTGGTCGGCGCCGGCACGCTCCGGTCGGAGGGCTACACCGCCCTGTCCGTGGCGGACCGTTGGCAGACAACGCGATCCGGGCTGGGCCTCGCAGACGACCTTCCGTTGGCATGCGTATCGAACTCCGGAGCGGTGCCTCCACGGCTCCGCGACGCACCCCGCGGCTCGGTCCTCATGGCCACGCATACCAGCTCGCGTGGACTCGCCGAGGCGCAGGCGGTCCTGGGCGACGATCAGGTCCTCCTCTGTGGCGAGGACGCGGTCGACGACACGCGGCTCGTCACCCTGCTCGCCGAGCGTGGGTGGGACCGGATCCTCACCGAGGGCGGCCCGCACCTGGTCTCCTCGATGGTGGCTGCGGGCGTCCTCGACGAGGTATGCCTGTCGCTGACTCCCGTCGTCGTGGGCGGCGACGGCCCGCGGATGACCACCGCGGCGGCCACGGTGACCGGGTACCTTCCCCGGGTCGTCGTCGAGGAGGACGGGACCCTCATGGGTCGCTGGTTCCGCTCCTGAGGGTCAGCGGGTCAGGAACTCGGCCAGGACCTGCTCCCAGCGGCCGGAGTCGAGGTTCCACTCCTTGCAGTGCCGGGCGGTGTCCCAGGGCTCCAGCGTTACCAGGTCGGGGCGGGCAGCGGCCAACGCCAGCGAGGGGCCGGCTGGCACGAACTCGTCGTCCACCGAGTGCTGGATGAGGATCGGGTGCCGGATCTCGTCGGCGCGGGCCACCCAGTTGGTCCGAGCGACGTCGACAGGGTCGTGGACGCCGACGAGGTGGCGTGTCGCGCGCCGCCCCATGACCAGGGTGCCGAGGTCGCGCAGCGGCGGCGGGATGTGGTGAAGCCGGGCGTGGTGCGCCAGGACGTCGCCCCAGTCGACGACCGGGGCGTCGAGGAAGACCTTCTCGACGAAGTCGGCCATGGCGGTCTGCTTGAGGGTCTGGAGGACGACCGCGCCGCCCATGGACCACCCGCCGAGGACCGCTCCCGTCGCACCGGCGGCCACCGCATACTTCAGGGCCGACTCGACGTCGCGCCACTCGCTGAGGCCCAGGTTGTAGCGCCCGTCCGGGGCCGGCGGCGCGCCCGGGTCGTTGCGGTAGGTGACGACGAGGCACGTGTAGCCGAGCCGCAGCAGGACCGGGAGCGCCCGCAGGCACTCCTCGCGTCGCGCCGCACGACCGTGCACGAGGACCGCCCAGTGCCCGTTCGGGTTCCGCGGCTCGAGCAGCCACGCCGGCATCGGACCCAGCTCGCCCTCGACGGCGACGTCCCGGAAGGGCAGCCCCACGCTCGTCAGCGGGTCGGCCCAGTAGTAGTAGGAGTTCCAGCGGGCCGTCCCGGGCACCAGCTCGCCCTGGTCCACGGCGATGAGTCGGCGCACCACCGTGTCGGCGTGGCCGTACCGCTCGAGGATCTCGCCGACGCGGGCGTGCCCGGAGCCCCCGTCGAGCCAGAGTCCGTAGCGCCCGGGGACGACCGTCTCGGGGCTCGCGGCGAGCGTGACCCGGTCGGCGTCCACCGCCAGGACGTCGGTGTCGTCCGGCCGTCGCTGGTCGGGCGTGAGCACCTTTCGGGCGAAGTACGTCGCCGTGGCCAGGGAGCCACTGACCGCTGCGCCCACTACCGCCGCGCTGCTGGCCCCGGTGATCCACAGCACCTTCTGCGCCGTGGAGATCTCGGTGCGGGTCGGTGCCACGTCCGCCATCGTCTCAGGTGAGCCGGGTGCCCCCCGCCCCACTCCCCGGGCCCGTCCCCGCGAGAGGCCAGCTTCGGCCGGTATGGAGCATCCCAGAACGGCCGAAGCTGGCCTCTCGCCGGGAGGGGAGCGGGCGGGCCGAGGGGCTGGCGTGGATAGGTTGGCGAGGTGAAGCAGCCTGTCGACCTGCCCGTCTCGCCGATGCTCGCCAAGGCGGTCAAGGAGGTGCCGGCCGCCGACAGCGTCGCCGGCGGCCTGGTCTACGAACCGAAGTGGGACGGCTTCCGCTGCCTGGTTCTGCGAGACGGCGACGAGGTCGAGCTGGCCAGCCGCGGCAGCCGTCCGCTCACGCGGTACTTCCCTGAGGTCGTCGAGAACGTCCGACGGCTGCTGCCGGAGAAGTGCGTCGTGGACGCGGAGATCGTCGTCCGCAGCGGGTCCCCCGGTGAGGAGCGGCTGCAGTGGGAGCACCTGTCTCAGCGCATCCACCCGGCCGAGTCGCGGATCCGCAAGCTCTCCAAGGAGACGCCGGCCGAGCTGGTCTGCTTCGACCTGCTCGCCCTCGGCGACGAGTCCCTGATGGACCTGCCGTTCCGTGAGCGGCGCGCCCGCCTGGAGAAGTCCCTCAGGAACCTCAAGGACGGCGACCCCATCCACCTCACCCAGGTCACCACCGATGCCGACGTCGCCCGCGACTGGTTCGAGCGGTTCGAGGGCGCCGGGCTGGACGGGGTCGTCGCGAAGCCGCTGGAGCAGGCATACGCCCCGGGCAAGCGAACGATGTTGAAGATCAAGCACTCTCGCACCGCAGACGCTGTCATCTACGGGTACCGCATTCACAAGTCCGGGCAGGGCGTGGGCTCCCTGCTCCTCGGGCTCTACACCGAGGTGGACGGTGAGGAGCGGATGGTCGGCGTCGGTGGGATCGCGGCGTTCACCCAGCAGCGACGGCTGGACCTCGTGGACGAGTTCGAGCCCCTCGTGGTCCGGGACGAGGACGGCACCCCCAAGGACGCCGCCACCGACCGGTCGCGGTTCTCGTCGGCCAAGGACGTGTCCTACGTGCCGGTGCGCCCCGAACGCGTCGTCGAGGTGGCCTTCGACCAGATGGAGGGCGCCCGCTTCCGTCACGCCGTGACGTTCCTGCGCTGGCGCCCGGACCGCGAGCCGACGTCGTGCCGGCTCGACCAGGTCGACCGCGCCCCGGCCTACGACCTCGCCGAGGTGCTCACGACCGGTTGAGCAGCGAGGCCATGACCGGCAGCTGGAAGTAGGCCGCGGTCGCTCGGGCGTCGGGCGACCCGAGCGCCGGGTCCGCACCGGCCCCGAGGAGGGCCTCGACGATCGCGAGGTTCTGCCGGAACACTGCGGCCACCAACGCCGTCTGGCCACGACCGTTGACCGGGTTCGGGTCGGCGCCGCGTTCGAGGAGGGCCCGGACGAGGTCGGGATGCTCGTGGTAGGCGGCGAGGAGCAGCAGGGTGTCCCCGTTGGCGTTGGTGAGGTCGACGGGTACGCCGCGGTCGACGTAGGCGGCGACGGTCACCGCGTCGCCGGCCCGGACCAGGTCGAACACCGAGTTGAGGAACTCGACCTGCTCACCGGTCAGCTCGACCCGCTCGTCCGGATCGTGCGACGGGTCGGTCACCGTCGCCTCCGCCGCGGTGATTCCCACCCGCCGGGAGGTTCTTCCGGGTTGTCCCGCATGTACCCGCCCTCGTCCGGGAGGTACTCGGAGTCCTCGTAGCGCTTCTTCGACGGCTGCACGCGTGGCGGCTCGCCCGGCATTTTCGGGTAGTCCGGAGGGAAGTTCAGCTCGGGCAGCCCGTCCGCGACGTCGCGCTCCCACCACGCGAGCGCTCCGTCGATAGTGCCGACCGAGTCGGGCATCGAGCCCCAGGGGTCGTTGCCCTTCTCGACCAGCGGCGGCACGGTCCGCACGGTGAAGTCGGACGGCGCGACGTCGGTGAGGTCGTCCCAGGCCACCGGCATACTCACCGGTGCGCCCTTCAGGGGACGCGGGCTGAACGCCGACGCGATCGTCCGGTCGCGGTTGGCCTGGTTGAAGTCGACGAACACCTTCTCGCCGCGCTCCTCTTTCCACCACGAGGTGGTGACGAGCTCTGGGAGCCGTCGCTCCAGCTCGCGGGCGATGGCGATGACGCCATGGCGGACGTCGAGGAACTCGTGGGTCGCCTCGATCCGGGCGTGGACGTGGACCCCGCGGTTGCCCGAGGTCTTCGCGTAGGCGGTGAGGCCCAGGTCGGCGAGCACCGCCTTGAGCTCGAGGGCGGCGATCGCGGCGTCGTGGAAGTCGCGCCCCGGTTGCGGGTCGAGGTCGATGCGCAGCTCGTCGGGGTTGTCGGTGTCGCCCTCCTCCCCCGTCACGGACACCGGCCACGGATGGAGGGTGATGGTGTTCATCTGGACCGCCCATACGGCCACGGCCAGCTCGTTGAGGACCAGCTGCGGGTGCTTCCGGCCGGACGGGTAGGTCAAGGTGACGGTCTGCGCATAGTCGGGAACGCCTCGCGGCGGGTTCTTCGCGAAGAACTCCTCGCCGTCGATCCCCGTCGGGAACCGCTGCAGGGTGATCGGCCGGTGGCCGACGACCGGCATGAACCACGGGCCGACCGTGACGAAGTACTCGGCCAGCTCCAGCTTGGTGATGCCGGTACCGGGCCAGAGCTCACGGCCCGGGCTCGAGATGCGCACCTCACGGGCGCCGTCCGGACCGGGGACCTCCAGCGTCGTCGCGTCCTTGGCCGCCATCCCGTCAGCCTAGACAGGGAGCGCGGCTTTCTTGACCCGGTGTTTACCCGGTATGCCTCGCTTTCGGTCGGTATGCACGGCTAGGTTTCTCCGATTCGTGGCGTCACCCCGCCGCGCCATCTCTGCGTTCACCCCCGAGATCCGGAGTGTCCCCGTGCCGTTGTCGTCGCTGTCCTCCCCTGCGCGCCGTCTGGCCGCGCTGGCGTTGCTCCCCCTCGCGGGGACGGCCCTTGTCGCCGCGGCTCCCACCGCCCAGGCCGTCGATATCGCCTCACCGGTGGTCATCAGCGAGGTGTACGGCGGTGGCGGCAACTCGGGCGCGCCGTTCACCAACGACTTCATCGAGCTCTACAACAACGGGTCGACGGCGGTCGACCTGTCGACGTGGTCGGTGCAGTACGCCGCCGCCGGCGGGTCCAGCTGGACGAACAAGACCAACCTGTCCGGCTCCGTCGCGGCGAAGTCCTACTTCCTCATCCAGGAGGCGCCGGGCGCCACGGCGGCCGCGCCGCTGCCGGATCCGAACGTCAACGGATCGATCGCCATGAGCGGGACGGCTGGCAAGGTGGCGCTCGTGAACAACCAGACCACCCTGACGTGCGGCACGGACTGCGACGGGGTCACCGGGGTGGTGGATTTCGTGGGCTACGGCGCCGCCAACGACTACGCGGGGGCCGGCCCGGCACCCGCCCTGTCGAACACCACGTCGGCCCAGCGCAACGCGGCCGTCTCCAACACGGGCAACAACGCCGCCGACTTCACCGTCGCCGGGCCCACGCCAAAAACCGCCTCGGGCCCGGTGACGCCGCCGGTGGTCGACTGCGCCGCAACACCGGCGGATTCGGCCTGCCAGCCGGGCCCGAAGACCATCCAGGACATTCAGGGCACCGGGTTCCTCTCACCCGAGCGGGGCAACACCGTCGAGCGGGTCGCGGGCATCGTCACCGCCGTTCGGTTCACCGGCGGCAACCGGGGCTTCTGGATCCAGCAACCCACCCCCGACCTCTCGCGCCCATCGGCGTCGTCGGGGATCTTCGTCTTCACCGGCACCCCGGCGACGGTCGGCGACTCGGTCCTCGTCACCGGGCGGGTGTCGGACTTCTACCCGCTGGCCTCGGGTGAGACTCTCGCGACGACCGCCAGCCTCTCGATCACCGAGATCACACCCACCCTCGTCACGGTCGTCAGCACGAGCAACATCGTGCCTCCGCCGCTCGACATCACGCCCACGACGGTCCCGGACGTCTACGCCCCGCCGCTGCCGGCCGGAGTGACCAACGTCGAGACGATCACCACGGTCGACCCGACCCGCTCCGCGCTGGAGTTCTGGGAGGCGCACGAGGGCATGCTCGTCACGGTCAACGACGCACGCGTGGTCGGACCGGGTCAGCAGCAGTTCCGTGAGATCTACGTGACGACGAAGCCGCACGAGCTCGAAACCCCGCGTGGCGGCACCTATATCAAGAGCTACGCCGACATACCGACCGGCCGGCTGCTCATCATCCCGACCAGCCTGCAGGTCCCGGCGGCCAACGTCGGGGACGTGCTGAGCGGCGACACGACGGGTCCCGTCGATTGGTCGACCTTCGGCGGCTACATGATCGCGGCCACCACGCTCGGAACGTATGTCGACAACCACCTGCCGCGGACCGAGGCTGTGCCGCAGGCGACGAACCAGCTGGCCGTCGCCACGTACAACGTCGAGAACCTCGCTCCGGCCAACCCGCAGGAGAAGTTCGACCGGCTCGCGGCCGGCATCGTCGGCAACCTGAAGTCGCCCGACGTCATCGCCGTCGAGGAGATTCAGGACAACAGTGGTGCCACCGACGACGGCGTCGTGGCCGCGGACCAGACCCTCGCCAAGCTCGTCACTGCCATCTCGAAGGGCGGCGGCCCGACGTACGCGTTCGCGCAGATCAACCCCGTCGACGACCTGGACGGTGGCCAGCCCGGCGGAAACATCCGATCGGTCTTCCTCTACAACCCCGACCGGGTGACGTTGGTTGCGAAGCCACCGGCTGCCGGTGTCGACCCATCGACCACCGGGGTCACCGTGACGTCAGCGTCCGACGGCACCGCCGCGCTGTCGCTCAGTCCCGGTCGGGTCGACCCGACGAACACACTCGCCTGGGGCAGCTCACGCAAGCCGCTCGCCGCGGAGTTCGTGTTCCAGGACCGCAAGGTCATCGTCGTGGCGAACCACTTCAACTCCAAGGGCGGCGACCAGAGCGCTGATGGCCGCTTCCAGCCGCCGAACCGGTCGTCGGAGACCCAGCGCACCGAACAGGCCAAAGCGCTCAACACCTTCGTCAAGTCCGTCCTCACGGCCGACCCGAACGCCAACGTCGTGCTGGCCGGCGACTTCAACGACTACCAGTTCTCGACGCCGATCCAGACGCTCACCGACAACGGGGCGACGTTGACCGACCTCATCACGACCCTCCCGGAGAACGAGCGTTACACCTACGTCTTCAACGGCGTCAGCCAGGTGCTCGACCACATCTTCGTGACCAAACCGATCACCGATGTTCAGTACCAGGTCATCCACAACAACGCCGAGTTCGCCGACCAGGCCTCCGACCACGACCCGCAGGTCGTTCGGATCCGCCCGACCGTGCGACAGGGCACCCTCACCCTCGACCCGCCGGCGGTGTTCGTCGGGCAGTCGACGACGATCCGGCTGGCCGGCTGGTACCCCAACCGGACCTTCACGATCACCCTCGACGGGGCGAGCATCGGCTCGGTGACGACGGACCCCGCCGGAGCAG
>NZ_DATBTV010000136.1:0-14052 GCF_036559105.1 Lapillicoccus sp.
CGTGGCTCGACCTTCGGTGCAGTGGAACGGTGCGCGGGTGGGCGCCCTCATCGGTGCGGTGGGGGGCGTGCTCTTCGTCGTGCTCAACGCGTGGCCGCTGGGCGAGCCCTGGACCAACGTCGCCATCGGGATCGGCGTCGCCTGGTTCCTCTGGGACCTCCGCGCGATCATGCGGGTCCCTGAGGACCCGGACGCCGTGCGGCCGGACGCCCGTCAGATGCAGGCGTTCTGGATCGTCGTGGCGCTCGAGGTGATCCTCATCATCGGGGGTACCCAGCTGGCCATCCGCGTCCTCGAGATCCCCAGCGCCTCACTGCCCTGGGTCGCGACCGTGCTCGGGGTGCACTGGCTGGTGTTCCGGATGGTGTTCCGGCAGGAGGTGTTCCTCTGGCTCGGGTGCTTCACCCTGACCTGCGGCGTCGTCGGCCTGATGGTCGCCTTGACCGGCGTCGCCGGGTCGGACGGCCTGGCGGCCACGGCGATCGCCAGCGGCCTCATCGTTGGGGCGGTCATGCTCGTGGCGGTGGGTATCGACGCCGGACGGCGCCGGGAGTCGATCATCATGCGCCGAGCCAGGCCGCGGCCTCCCGGGCGTAGTACGTGAGGGTGATCTGCGCGCCGGCCCGCTTGATGGACGTCAGTGCCTCCAGGGCACAGCGGCGCCGGTCGATCCAGCCACGCTCGGCGGCCGCCTCGATCATCGAGTACTCGCCGCTGATCTGGTAGGCCGCCACGGGCACGGTCGCGATCTCGGTGGCCGCTCGCACGACGTCGAGGTTCGGCAGCGCGGGCTTGACCATGACGATGTCGGCGCCCTCGTCGAGGTCGAGCTGGATCTCGCGCAGCGCGTCGACGACGTTCGCCGGGTCCTGCTGGTAGGTCGCCCGGTCCCCGACCAGGGAGGACTCGACCGCCTCGCGGAACGGCCCGTAGAACCCGCTCGCGTACTTCGCCGAGTACGCGAACACGATCGTGTCGATGAACCCGGCCTCGTCGAGGGCGGACCGGACGACGCGGACCTGGCCGTCCATCATCCCGCTCGGCCCGACCGCGTGGGCGCCGGCACGGGCCTGCGCCACGGCCATCGAGGCGTACCGCTCGAGCGTGGCGTCGTTGTCGACGCGGCCCTGCTCGTCGAGGACGCCGCAGTGGCCGTGGTCGGTGAACTCGTCGAGGCAGAGGTCGGCCATGACGACGAGGTCGTCGCCGACCGCCTCGCGGACCCGGGTGACGGCGACGTTGAGGATGCCGTCGGGGTCGTCACCTCCGGACCCGACCGCGTCCTTGGTCGTCGGCACGCCGAAGATCATGAAACCGCCGACCCCGGCCGCCACACACGCCCGAGCCTCGTCGACGAGCGAGTCCAGGGTGTGCTGGACCACCCCGGGCATGCTCGAGATCGGGGTCGGCGCCGTGGCCCCCTCCTTGACGAAGACCGGCAGCACGAAGTCGCGGGGGTGCAGCCGCGTCTCGGCCACCATCGCCCGGACCGCGGCGTTCTGCCGCAGCCGCCGGGGGCGGGTCACCGGGAGCTCGACACCCATCGCGTGGCCTCGGTATGCGTCAGCGGGCTCGGCGCCGGGCGGTGGCCTTCGTCGCGCTGGGTCGGCGCACCGGCCCACCGGCCTCCTGGGCGGCGACCGCCAGGCCGAGTCCGTGTGCCGCCAGGGCGTCGACGAGGGCGTCGGAGGACGCCTCGGGCGCCATGACGTCGACGTGCAGACCGGCCTCCTCGGCCGCCTTCGCCGTCGCCGGACCGATGACCGCGACGACCGTCGACGGGTGCGGCTTGCCCGCGATCCCGACGAGGTTGCGGACCGTCGAGCTCGACGTGAAGACGACCGCGTCGTAGGCACCCGACTTGATCGCGTCGCGCACCTCGGCAGCCGGCGGAGCGGCCCGGACGGTGCGGTAGGCGGTGACGTCGTCGACCTCCCAGCCCATGTCCTGCAGGCCGGCCACCAGCGTGTCGGTGGCGATGTCGGCGCGCGGCAGGAAGACCCGGTTGATGGGGTCGAGGACGTCGTCGTACTCCGGCCAGTCGGCGAGCAGGCCCGCTGCCGACTGTTCGCCCGACGGGACTAGGTCGGGCACCAGGCCCCACTCGCGGAGCGCGTTGGCGGTCACGCCGCCGACGGCCGCGATCTTGAGGCCCGAGAACGCGCGAGCGTCCAGACCCGACTCCTCGAACTTCTCGCGCACGGCCTTGACCGCGTTGACCGAGGTGAACCCGATCCACTCGTAGCGGCCGGTGACGAGCCCCTTGATGGCGCGGTCCATCTGCTGCGGCGTACGCGGCGGCTCGACCGAGATGGTCGGCACGATGTCGGCGTGGGCGCCGTAGAACGCCAGCCGCTCGCTGGTCGCGCCGGCCTGGTCCTTGGTGCGGGGCAACAGCACCGTCCAGCCGAACAGTGGCTTGGTCTCGTACCAGGACAGCTCCGAGCGCAGCGCCACGCTCTGGCCGACCACAGCGAGCGTCGGGAAGATCAGCGTGGACTCGGCCAGCAGGGCCGCCGACTCCCCGAGGGTCGTCACCCGGCTGACCTGCTGGGTCGTCGTCCCCCGCTCGGTGAGGAGCACGGGCGTCTCCGCCGACCGGCCGGCCGCCAGGAGGCCGCCGAGGGCGGAGGCCAGGGTCTCGGGTGCTCCGAGGACCACCACCGTCACGTGGTCAGGGACGGCCGGCGCCCAGTCGACCCGGCGGTCGCCCGCGTCGACGACGTGCACGGCCGTGGCCTGCTGCGTCGTCAGCGGGACGCCGGCGTACATCGGCACGGCGGAGGCGGCGCTGACGCCGGGGACCACCTCGAACGGGATGCCGGCCTTGTGCAGGGCCAGCGCCTCCTCGGCGAACCCGCTGAACAGGCTGGGGTCGCCGTCGAGGAGCCGGACGACGAGTCCGTCGCCGCCGAGCGCCTTGGCGGTGCGGACCAGCAGCTTGGCGCGCGACGCGCGGGTCAGCTCCTCGCCGTGCTCGCCGTGGCCGGCGTCGACGAGCGTGACGTCGGATCCGGCGAACCGGGCGATGAGCTCGTCGCGGTTCAGCTGGTCGATGAGGATGGTGTCGGCGGCCGCGAGCCGGTCGCGGGCTCGCAGGGTGACGAGTCCGGGATCGCCGGGGCCGGCCCCGACGAAGGCGACGCGGCCGACTGGCTTGCCGGCGCGAGTGGTGGCAGTGGGGGTCACGAGACCTGCTCCGTGTGGTGTTGGTGGTTAGTGGTGAACGTCGAAATCGGGCGGGGTATGCCATCGGGCAGCTCCGCCGGGCCGGGCGAACGGCTCGCGGCGGCTGGTGGGCTCTTGGTCAGGGCGAGGCCGGCGGCGCCGTCCTCGAGCAGCAGGGCGGCGAGCCGATGGCCGGCGGCGACCGGATCGGCCACCGGCGCGACGACGGAGCGGCGCAGCTCGGCCGACCCGTCCGGGGTTCCGACGAAGGCGCGGAGCGACAGCTCGGGCCCGTCCTCACCCTCCACGATCTCGGCGAGCGCGCCGACCGGTGCGGTGCACCCCGCCTCGAGGGCGGCCAGCAGCGCGCGTTCGGCGGTCACGCATACCCGCGTGTCCTCGTCGTCCAGCGCGGCGATCGCGGCGCGGACGTCGGCGCGGTCCTCACGGCACTCGACGGCCAGCGCTCCCTGCCCGGGGGCCGGCAGCATCTGCAGCGGGTCGATGGTCTCGGTGGCCTCGGTCACCCGGCCGATGCGGACCAGCCCGGCACGGGCGAGGACCACCGCGTCGACGGCGCCGGTCCGAACGAGGTCCAGACGGGTGTCGACGTTGCCGCGGACCGGAACCACGTCGAGGCCGAGACCGAGGGCCCCGAGCTGGGCGGCCCGCCGCGGCGAACCCGTACCCACGACCGACCCGGCCGGCAGCTCGCCGAGGGTGAGTCCGTCGCGGGCGACCAGCACGTCGCGCGGGTCCTCCCGGGTCGGCGTGGCCGCCACGACGAGACCGGGTTCGGGAGCGGTCGGCAGGTCCTTGAGGGAGTGGACCGCCAGGTCGATCTCGCCGTCGAGCAGTGCCCGGCGGATGGCAGCGGCGAAGACGCCGGTCCCGCCGATCGTGGTCAGCGCGTGCGACGACTGGTCGCCGAGGGTCGAGAGCGGGACGAGGTCGACGTCGTGGCCGAGCGCCCCCAGCCGGTCGGCCACCTCGTGGGCCTGAGCGAGGGCGAGAGTGCTGCGTCGGGTGCCGAGGCGCAGGGTCGTCATGACGCACCGCCCAGCTCGTGGTGCACCGCTGTCGGCGGCGTCGACACCGCCGCGACCGTGTGGGGGTCGAGGTCGAACAGCTCGCGCAACGCGGCCGCGTAGTCCTCGCCGTGGCCGTCGCTGCTCAGCTCCTTGATCCGGACGGTCGGCGTGTGGAGCAGCTTCTCGACGACCCGGTGCACCGCGTGCTGGAGCTCCTGACGCGTCGCCTCGTCGAGGTCGGGCAGCCGGTGGTCGAGCCGTTCCATCTCACCGGCGACGACCGCGGCAGCGCGCGACCGTAGGGCGGCCACGGTCGGGGCGACCGACTTCACCATCCGCGCCGCGAGGTAGCCGGCCACCTCGCCGGTGACGAGGTCTCGCACGGCCTGGACCTCGGGCAGCGTCTCGACGTCCGCCCGCTCGGTGAGGATCGCGCCGAGGTCGGCCAGGCCGACCAGCGTCGTGCCGGGCAGGTCGGCGACCGACGGGTCGACGTCGTGGGGCAGAGCCAGGTCGACGAAGACCCGGTCGTGCCGGTGCTGAGCCGCCGCGACGCCGACGAGGTCGGCGCCGATGAGGTACTGGGCCGATCCGGTGGAAGAGACGACGACGTCCGCCTCGGCGATCGCGTCGACCAACCGGACCATCTCGACGGCGCGCCCGCCGGTGCCCTCGGCCAGCCGCTCGCCGCGCGCCAGGGTGCGGTTCGCGACGAGGAGGCTGCCGACACCACGCCGGGCGGCGGTGGTGGCGGCCAGGCTGGACATCCCGCCGGCGCCGACGACGAGCACCGTGCGGCGCTCGAGGTCGCCGAGCAACCGCTCCGCCTCGTCGAGTCCGGCCTCGACCAGGGAGCGGCTGACCGTGTCGATCGCCGTCTCGTGATGAGCACGCTTGCCGACCCGAAGCGCTTGCTGCAGAAGGGAGTTCAGCGACTCTCCGACGGTGCCCGCGCGTTGGCCGGCCCGGAGCGCGTCGCGGAGCTGGCCGAGGACCTGCGCCTCGCCGACCGCCATCGAGTCGAGCCCGGCGGCCACCGAGAAGGCGTGGGCGACGGCGCGGTCCTCGAAGTGCACGTAGAGATGAGCGGTCATCTCGGCCCGGTCCACGCCGCTGACGTCCGCGAGCGACTCTCCGATCGCGGCCACCGCCCCGTGGAAGGTGAGCGCTTCCGCATACACCTCGAGGCGGTTGCACGTGCTGAGGACGACCGACTCCCCGACCGCGTCGGAGGCCGAGACCCGGTGCGCGAGAGCGCCCGTGGGCGCGCCCGCGACAGCCTCGAGCAAGGCGATCGGCGCGGAGCGGTGGGACAGGCCGATGACGAGCAGACTCACCGGGCGACCCCCACGGGCTGGTCGAGGGAGTCGACCTGCATCTCACGGAAGGCCAGCACGTGGAGCTCGGTGCCGAGGTCGACTCGGCGCACGTTGACGCCGGACGGGGCGGTCAGCACGGCCGGCGCGAAGTTGAGGATCGAGCGGATCCCGGCGGCGGCCATCGCGTCGCAGACCTGCTGCGCGGACGGTGCCGGGGTGGTGATGACGCCGATGGCGATCCTGCGGCTGCGGATCAGCCGGCGCAGCTCGCTCATCGGGCTGATGAGGACGTCACCGACGCGGCCCCCACCGACGGTCGGGTCGTCGTCGAACAGCGCGGCCACGTGAAACCCGCCCGACGTGAAGCCGGAGTAGGCGGCGAGGGCACGGCCGAGGTTGCCCATCCCGACGATGGCGACCGGCCAGTCCTGGCTGAGCCCGAGGGCGCGGGAGATCTCCACGGCCAGGTGGTCGACCTCGTACCCGACACCGCGCACGCCGTAGGAGCCCAGGTGGCTCAGGTCCTTGCGCAGCTGGGTGGAGCGCACCCCGGCGGCCGTGGCCAGCTCCTCGGATGAGACGCTCTTGGTGCCCCGCTCGGCGAAGTCGGTCAGCGCGCGCAGGTACTCCGGCAGCCGGGCAACCGTGGCGTCGGGGATCTCCCGGCGGGTCGCGGCGTCGGCGGACATGGTTGGTCACCGGCTCCTTTCAGCTGTGGCCCCAAGCGAACGCGGGGCCGACCAGCGAGGTCGGCCGGAGAGTTTCGCCCGGTGGCAGGGAGCGCGTGGTGTTGTCAGCGTATGCGGTTGTGAACGTCGGCACAAAGTCGCGACGACCCTGGGGCCAGCCCGTGGACGGCCCTACGGCAGCTCCGCCGCGTGGGTGTGATGTGCGTCACCCGGAGGCGGGCCGACGGGGCGCGGCGGCCGGTTCAGCGCCGCCCGGAGCCGGTCCGGCGAGACGCGGAAGAAGTCGTGCGCTCGGCCGTCGACCAGGGTCACGGGGATGTGGTCGGCCCACTGCTCGCGCAGCTCTGGGTCGTCGTCGATGGACCGTTCGTCCCAGTCGACGTCCAGCTCGGTCGCGACCTGCTCGACGACCGCCCTCGCGTCGTCGCAGAGATGGCAGCCGGGCCGTCCGATGAGGGTGATCCGCGTCGTGCTCACGAGGACCAGTGTGCGTCAGGGCGCGATCGGGTTGGTCGGTGGCACCGGGACGGCCAACCCCCTCCGATCCGACGGTTCGGCACGTCCGCCCCGCCCGCGGCGGGCTGACACGCCCAGCGAAGGACGGGACGAGCTGTCCACCGCGGCGACGTAGAGGTCAGAAGAACACCGAGCGGCGTTGCATCAGCAGCGAGTAGAGCGTCTGCTGGATCGTCTCGCGGGTCTGGTCGGTGAGGTCGAAGATGAGCATCGGGTCGTCGGCTGCTCCCGGTCCGAGGTCCGCGGTCTGCACCGGCACCCCGAACTCGATGAGCCACTTGCTCGGCAACGGGATCATGCCGAGCGGCCCGAGCAGCGGCCAGGTGGGCGTCACCGGCGCGTACGGAGCCCCGAGCAGCCGGGCGAGCGTCTTCATGTTGCCGATCATCGGGTAGATCTCCTCGGCCCCGACGATCGAGCACGGGATGATGGGGACCCCGGCCCGGATCGCGTTGGCCACGAAGCCGCCACGGCCGAACCGTTGCAGCTTGTAGCGCTCGCTGAACGGCTTGCCGATGCCCTTGAACCCCTCCGGCCACACCCCGACCAGCTCCCCGGACGAGAGCAGCAGCTCCGCGTCGGCGGTGGTCGCGAGCGTGGACCCGGACTTGCGGGCGACCTGCGAGACCATCGGCGTCTGGAACACGAAGTCGGCGCCGAGCATCCGCAGGTGCCGGTGCGATGGCGTCTCGTCGTAGACCGCGACCTGCGTCATCAACGAGTCGAAGGCGAACGTGCCCGAGTGGTTGGAGACGATGAGCCCGCCACCCTCGGCGGGGATGTTCTCGATGCCGCGGACCTCGACCCGGAACCAGGACTTGTACAGGGGTCGAAGCAACGGCAGGTATGCGCTCGTCGTGAAGTCCTCGTCGAAGCCGAAGTCGTCGACCTCGAAGTCGCCGGTCAGCCGGCGGCGCAGGAAGGCCAGGGTGCTGGCGACCTGTCGCTCGATGTCCTGAGGCTCGACCCCGGACGCGGCGACGACCGTTCGCAAGGCCGCGACACCGGCCTGGACCAGGTCCTCGACACCGGGAGCCACCATCCGCGACGCCTCGCCGGGCCGGACCGCCTCGCGTTGGGGAGTCGGCTGGGGCTCGTCACTGGGGAGCGGCGGATCGGGTACCGGTCGGAGCGGGCGTACCGGGCGGGGCGGCTCGCGGCGACGGCCGCCCTCGCGGGCGAGGACGCGGGCGGTGGGCTTCGTGGCGCGCGGCGCGGGCTGCGGGCGGTGCTTGCGCCCACCCGCGCGGGGAGCGCCTGCTGGGTCTGGCGCCCGCACCGGTGTTGCCGTGGCCGGCAGGGCTTTCGTTGTCGGGGGGATCGCACCAGGGGCGGCAGGGGTCGGGGCGGCAGCGGTCGAGGCGACCGTTGACGCGTCGGTCCACGAGGCGGTCGACGAGTCGGTCGGGGTGGGCACGGCGATCAGCGGCGTACCGCGACGACGGGCCCGCTCGCCGGACGCGCGGGCCGCCCCGGCTGCCAGCGCGTCCTGGGTCGTCGTCCGCCGGGCCGCGCCGGCCGCCGCCGACGTGCTCTTCGCGGGGCCGGCCGCCCTCGCCGTCGTGGCCGTCTTGGCCGTCTTCGCGCGTCCGGCCGTCTTGACCGTGCTGGCCGGAGGGGCTGCCTTGGCCGCAGTGGAGGTCTTGGCGGTCGCGCCGGCTTTGGCCGGTGGCGCCGCCTTGGCCGCCGTGGCGGCCTTCCCGGTCGCGGCGGTACGGCGCTTGTTCGGCGGGGCCATCAGGCGCCCCGTCCGTTGAGGGCGTGCACGAGGGCGTTGGCCGCAGACCCGGCCGCACCCTGGACCACGCTCACCGCGCTGGCCGCACCCGGGATGACCGCGGTCACGTGAGGGGCGAAGTCGAGGAAGGCGGCGCGCGTCGAGTACAGCGGCTCGAACCGGAGCACCTCACGCATACGCGTCGTGTCGAGGCCGCGGCCGAAGGCGAGGTACTGCATCTGGTCGTCCGAGAAGTCGGCGAGGCCGGCCCGCTTGACCACGCCGCCGAGGAAGCCGGCCGCGGGCAGCGGGACGGGGAAGATCGGGCGGCCGACCATGGCCGCGGCCTGCATCAGCGTGATGACGCCGGCGCCGGCGACGTTGACGTTGCCCACCGCCTTCGGTCCGGTCGCAGCCAGGACCAGGCACGACGCGGCGTCGGTCTCGTGGACGAACTGGAGGCGCGCGTCGAAGCCCAGCGGCGCGGGGATCAACGGCAGCGCGAAGTAGTCGGTCATCGAGGTGCGGATGCCCGGCCCGATGATGTTGGCCAACCGCAACGTCGTGATCCCCACATCGGGGCGTCGCCGTGCGAAACCCCGCACGTAGCCCTCCACCTCGACCGAGTCCTTGCCGAAACCCGCGCGGGGCAACGCCTTCGGACTCATCTCCTCGGTGAACATCGCGGGGTCGCGAGGTGAGGAACCGTAGACCGCGGCCGACGACTTCACCACCAGCCGCTGGAGCCCCTCGGCCTTCTGGCATGCGGCGAGGAGCTGCATCGTGCCGATGACGTTGATCTCCTTCTGGGAGACCCGGCCACCGGCGGAGAGCGGTGTCGCGATGACGTTCATGTGGACCACGGTGTCGACGCCGGCCTGGCCGATGATCTTGCCGATCATCGGGTTGCGGATATCGGCCCGCACGAACTCGGTGCGACCGATCGGGTGCGGTGGCGGCACGACATCGACGCCGATGATCCGCTCCACCGAGTCGACGGCGCCGAGGGCCCGCGCGAAGACACCGCCCATGTAGCGAGAGACACCGGTGACGAGCACGACGGAGGCCACGGCAACCCCCTTCTCCCCAACACGACGAAACCTCGGGCGACCTGGTCGATCCTAGCGAGACGACGAAGGCCCCCACCCCGGCTGGGGGTGGAGGCCCGTCGATAAGCGTCCGAAACGCTCGCGACTAGTTCTCGTGACTACTTCTTGTTACGACGCTGGTGGCGCGTCTTGCGCAGCAGCTTGCGGTGCTTCTTCTTCGCCATCCGCTTGCGGCGCTTCTTGATGACAGAACCCATGGACCGTCCTCGCGTTGGTCGTGCCTACCGTGGTGTCGGCGGGCAGCCAGAGCTAACGCCGAACAGATCGTCCGCCATCGTACCGTCCGCGTGCGGGACCGCCTAAACGCCGCGGAATCGGATGGGTTGTCGACTCCCGTTGGCCGAGCATCGCCCGGCCAACGGCCCTACCGGCGCCGACGCGAGTCGGAACCGGTGGCGCAGGGAGTCACGCGGTGTCGACGAAGGAGGTGCGCAGGTACTTGTGCACCTCGTCCTCCGGGACCCGGAACGAGCGACCGACACGGACCGCCGGGAGATCCCCGGCGTGGACCAGGCGGTAGACCGTCATCTTCGACACGCGCATGATCGAGGCGACCTCGGCAACGGTCAGGAACCGCACCTCGGCGAGCTGCCGCTCTGTGGACATGTGACCCTCGATCTGCCCCGCCCAGCGCCGGCTTCCCCTCCGGCGGTCGACTACGCGGGTGCAAGACGTCACTCTAGGGGCAGGTGTGACGCTTGGGGAAGGTACTGCCGAACCCAACCACTCCCCAAGTCAAGCCGCCACGCCGGTCACCGCGATGTCGCTCCCGCGGAAGCGCGTGGTGATCGGCGGACGACCCTCTCGGCGAGCACCCCTCGTTCGACAGCTCCGCACGGGCGGAGAAGGTGCGGCCCGGTGGGCGAGATGTCGGTTGTCAGGTCATCCCGTGCGGAGCTGTCGGCGGTGGCCGGAGTGGCTAGACCGCCGACGCCCGTACGACCGAAAGCGTCGACCCCGGTGCGCCGCAGCAGCCGATGGGGTCAGTCGAAGTAGACGTCGAGCCCGTGGAGGGGGAAGACCGCCTGGCGGGTCGCCATGACGGCCCGGTCGACCGGGTCCTCCGGGTCGTAGCCGAGGTCCCAGGAGCGCCACCACAACGGGCCCGCGTCCGGGGACCGGTCGCCCATCCGGAACGGCGCCGGTCGCCCGGTGAGCTCCCGGACGTGCTCCCGCCAGTCCTCGGGGACCGCGGCCGTCACGGGGATCGGCCGGTGCGCGGCGATCGCCGTGAGGTGCGTCCACGTGCGCGGGACGACGTCGACGATCTCGTAGCCGCCGCCGCCCAGCGCGACCCAGCGTCCGTCGCATACCTCGTGGCTGAGCCGATGCAGCGCATCGGCGGCCTCCCGCTGCGCGTCGACGGTCAACGCGAGGTGCGCGAGCGGGTCCTGCAGGTGGGTGTCGCAGCCGTGCTGGGTCACCAGCACCTGGGGGCGGAACGCGCGGACGACCGGCAGGGCCGTGGAGTGGAACGCGCGCAGCCACCCTGCGTCGGCGACGCCTGGCGGTAGGGCGACGTTGGTGGCCGACCCCTGGGCGTCCGGCCCGCCGATGTCGCCAGGCCATCCGGTACCCGGGAACAGCGCCCGGCCCGACTCGTGGATCGACACCGTGAGCACCCGCTCGTCGTCCCAGAAGACGCGCTCGACGCCGTCACCATGGTGGACGTCGACGTCGACGTAGGCGACCCGTTCGACGCCGTGGTCGAGCAGCCACTGGATCCCGACGGCCACGTCGTTATAGATACAGAACCCGGAGGCGGCTTCGCGCATCGCGTGGTGCAGCCCACCGCAGAAGTTCACCCCGTGCGCGGTCTCACCGCTCCACACCGCCTCGCAGAGGTCCCGGGTACCGGCCACGACACGGGCGCTCGCCTCGTGCATACCGACGAAGGCCGGGTCGTCGTCGGTGCCCAGCCCGTATGCGCCGTGGGCCGTCTCGGGGTCGAGGGAGGCGGCCTTGACGGCGGCCACGTAGGCCGCGCTGTGGACGGTCTCCAGGAGGGAGTCCGACGCGATCCCGGGGTCGAGGCGGTGGACGTCCGGAAGGTCGAAGAGCCCGAACGCGTCACAGAGCCGCGCCGTGAGGTCCAGCCGTACCGGCGACATGGGGTGCGTGGGACCGAAGTCGTACCGCGTGAAACCCGGGTCCCACACGACCTCGGCCTGAGTCGGCATGGGCGTGACGTTACCGAGGTTCCCTTTGACCGCTCAGAGCACGTCCGGTCGGCCGCGGTCCTCACCGAGGGGGAGGACCATGGCGATCTCCTCCTCGTCGTCCTCCCCGGCGCCCGGGGTGACCCGCATCGGACGCCGGAAGTCGGTGGGACGGAAGCCGATCCCGCTGGCGAAGGCCACCGCGCGGCCGTTGTCGGTGCCGACCCAGTAGGAGACGTGCGTGCGGCCGTCGCGGCGGGCCCGCTCGGCACTGGCCTCGACGAGCTTGGTCGCCACGCCGGTGCCCCGTGCGTCGGGGGCCACCCAGAGCCCGAAGATCTCGGCGACCCGGCCCTCCTCGTCCTTGCCCTCACCGAGGCTGACGACCCCGACCGACTGACCGACCGTGCTGCCCTCAGCCTCCCGCCGCACCGCGACGAGTCGGGTGGAACGGCGCAGGCGCAGCCGCCAGAAGTCCTCCTCGAAGCCCTCTTCCGCGTCCACGCTCGCGGCGAACGCGTCCGGCGAGTCCCGAAGCGCAGCAAGGCGGATGGCCCGGAACTCCTGCCAGTCCTCCTCGCCGAGCGAGCGAACCGTCACGTCGGTCATGGCGTCAGCCTCCCACGTCGCTGCCGGCCTCAGGGACCGGGGTCTCGAGCACTCTCTCCATGCCCAGCTCCTCGAGCTCGGGCTTGCGGGGCAGCGGATGACGGGTGCCGTCGGCGACGAAACCCATCCGTTCGTACAGCCGGATCGCAGGGACGTTTCCGACGGTGACCTCGAGGACGACCCGCCTCCGACCGCGCTCGGCGGCCTCGTCGAGGACCGCCTGGACCAGGCGCTCGCCCACTCCGGCGCCGCGGGCTCGCGGGGCGACGTACATCGCGACGAGGGTCGCGGCGTCGCCAGGCGTCTCGGGGTCGTCCCACACGCCGACCGAGCCGACCGGGTCGCCCTCGAGGCGGGCCTGGAAGTGGCACTGCGTGGCGATCCGCCCGCGCCAGGTGTCCTCGTCGACGTCGACGACGTCGGCGAACTGGGTGAAGAACGCGTCCGGGGCGGCCTGGAGCATCTCGAGCCGGAGGTCGCGGTGCGACTCCCAGTCGTCGGGCGTGACGCGGTGGACCGTGAGCGTCACGGGTTCCCGGCGGCCAGCTCGTGTGAGCGCTGCGCGGCGGCCTCGATCGCCGAGATGAAGGCCGCGCGGACCTTGTGGTCGTCGAGCTGGCGCAGGGCAGCGACGGTGGTGCCGCCGGGCGAGGAGACCCGCTCGCGCAGCACCGTCGGGTGCTCGCCGGTCTCCTTGAGCATCGTCGCGGCACCGAAGAGGGTCTGGACGACCAGCTCGGTACTCGTCGCCCGCGGCAGCCCGAGGACGACACCGGCCTCGATCATGGCCTCGACGACGTAGAAGATGTAGGCCGGTCCGCTGCCGGAGATCGCGGTCACGGCGTCCTGGTACTTCTCGGGGACCTGGACGACCCGACCACACGAGCGCAGCAGCGCCTCGGCCTCGTCGAGGTGCTCCGGGGTGCAGTGCTGCCCCGGCGAGATGGCGGCCATCCCCTGGTCGACCAGGGCCGGGGTGTTGGGCATCACCCGGACCACGGACGACCCCTCGGGCAGCCGGGACTCGAGGTACGCGGTGGTGATGCCGGCGGCGAGGGAGACGACGAGGTTGCCCGAGACCACGTGATCGCGGATCTCGCCGAGCAGCCCATCCATGTCCTGCGGCTTCACGACGAGGACGAGGACGTCGGCGGACTTCGCGGCCGTGGCGTTGTCGAGCACGCTCACGCCGTACTTGGCGTTGAGCGCGGCGGCGTGGTCGGTGCGCTTCTCCGTGATGGAGAGGTCGGCCACGTCCCGGCCCGACCGGATCAGGCCGGACAGCAGGGTCTCCCCCATGACGCCGGCGCCGAAGATCGCGGTGGTGGCCATGACGTCAGCCCTTCGTCGCGACGCCGCGGAGGAAGAACATGAGGTTCCCCGGCTTCTCGGCCATGCGGCGCATGAGGTAGCCGTACCACTCCTCGCCGTAGGGGATGTAGACGCGCATCTGGTCGCCGCGGTCGGCGATGCGCTGCTGCTCCTCGGGCCGAATGCCGTAGAGCATCTGGTACTCGAAGGACCTGGGGGCGCGTCCGTTCTTGGCGGCCAGGGCGCCGGCGATCTCGACCAGCCGCGGGTCGTGGCTGGCGACCATCGGGTACCCCTGGCCGGCCATGAGGACCTTGAGGCAGCGCACGTAGGACTTGTCGACGTCGCCGGAGGATTGGTAGGCCACCGACTCCGGCTCCTTGTACGCCCCCTTGCAGAGCCGGACCCGGCTGCCCTCGTGGGC
>NZ_DATBTV010000137.1:0-36988 GCF_036559105.1 Lapillicoccus sp.
CGTCACAGGGCGATGCCGACGTACTTGGTCTCGAGGTACTCCTCGATCCCCTCGAAGCCGCCCTCGCGCCCGAACCCGCTCTGCTTGACGCCCCCGAACGGTGCGGCGGGGTTCGACACGATGCCCTGGTTGACCCCGACCATGCCGTACTCGAGCGCCTCGCTCAGGCGCACGGCGCGGCTCAGGTCGGTGGTGAAGAGGTAGGCCACCAGCCCGAACTCCGTGTCGTTGGCCATCCGCAGCGCCTCCGCCTCCGTCCGGAACGCCGTCACCGGGGCGACTGGGCCGAAGATCTCCTCCTTCTGCAGGCGGGCGCTGGTGGGGACGTCGGCGAGGACCGTCGGCTGGAAGAAGTAGCCGGCCCCCCGCTGCGGCTGCCCGCCGGTGACCACGCGGGCGCCCTTCGCGACGGCGTCGTCGAGCAGCTCGGTCACCTTGGCCACCGCCTTGGCGTCGATGAGCGGGCCAACGGTCACGTCCTTGCGGGTCCCCTTGCCGATCGTCAGCCGCGACATCCGCGCCGCGAACTTCCGGGAGAACTCCTCCACCACCGACTCGTGCACGTAGAACCGGTTCGCCGACGTGCAGGCCTCGCCGATGTTGCGCATCTTCGCAAGCATCGCGCCCTCGACGGCCCGGTCGATGTCGGCGTCCTCGAAAACGAGGAACGGGGCGTTCCCGCCGAGCTCCATCGAGACCCGCAGGAGCTGTTCGGCGGACTGTTCGACGAGCTTCCGGCCGACCTCGGTCGAGCCCGTGAAGGTCAGCTTGCGCAGGCGCGGGTCGCGGATCAGCGGTTCGCAGACCTCGCCCGTATGCGACGTGGTGACGAGGTTGAGCACACCGTCGGGCAGCCCGCACTCCTGCAGGACCTGGGCCAGCAGGAGCATGGTCAAGGGGGTCTGCTGGGCCGGTTTGACGACCATGGTGCAGCCGGCGGCGACCGCGGGTCCGATCTTGCGGGTGCCCATGGCCAGCGGGAAGTTCCAGGGCGTGATCATCAGCGCCGGTCCGACCGGCTGTTTCATGGTCATCAGCCGGGTCTTCCCGTCCGGGGAAGTCGCCCACTGGCCGTGAACCCGCACCGACTCCTCGGAGAACCACCGGAAGAACTCGGCGCCGTAGGCCACCTCGCCGCGCGACTCGGCCAGCGGCTTGCCCATCTCGAGGGTCATCAGCAGGGCGAACTCGTCCGCCCGCTCGGTGATCCGCTGGTATGCGGCGCGCAGGATCTCGCCGCGCTCGCGGGGGGCCGTGGACGCCCAGCCGCGCTGTGCCGCGACGGCGGCGTCGAGCGCGGCCCGGCCGTCGGCGACCGTGGCGTCGGCCACGTGGGTCAGGGTCCGGCCGGTCGCGGGGTCCTCGACGGCGAGGGTGTTGCCGCCGGTGGCGTCCCGCCACGAGCCGCCGATGAGCAGCTGTTTCGGGACGGTGTCGAGGAGGGTCTTCTGCGTCGGTGCCGGCATACCTGAAACCTACGGCCGGTCCCATCTCACCGCTCGAGGAGGGGACGGTCTGGGTCGTACGCGTCGCCGCCGGCGGCGTCGCGGCGTCGCCTCGCGATCGCCGAGAGGGCTTCCAGGACCACGCGGTTCGCGAGGGCGGCGGTGATGTCGGCGTGGTCGTAGGGCGGGCTGACCTCGACGACGTCGATCCCGACGATCGGTAGCTCCAGACACAGGCGGCGGACGGCGTCGAGCAGCTGCCGGGCCGTGAGCCCTCCGGGTTCGGGGGTCCCCGTCCCGGGCGCGTGACCGGGGTCGCAGACGTCGATGTCGACCGACAGGAAGACCCCGTCGCAGTCGTCGGTGGCGATCCGGGACGCCTCAGTGAGGCAGGTGTCGAGCCCGCGCCGGCTGATCTCGGTCATCTCGTAGGAGCGGAAACCCTCGACCGCCATCCAGTCGAGGGTCTCGGGCGGCGGCCAGTACCCGCGCAGCCCGACCTGGAGGAACCGGTCGCCGCGCACCGCGCCGGACTCCAGTAGCCGACGCATCGGCTGGCCGTGGCCCCACAGGGAGCCGAACTCGACGTCGCCGGTGTCCGCGTGCGCGTCGAAGTGGATCATCGACACGAGGCCGTGGCCGAGGACGTTGGCCACCCCCTTGGCGTCGGGGTAGGCGATCGAGTGGTCGCCGCCGAGGATCACCGGGATGGCGCCCGCCCTGGCCACGCGCTCGACAGCGGCTTCGAGGGCCGGGAGCGCGACCTCGATGTCCCCGGAGTACATCTCGACGTCGCCGGCGTCGACCACCCGCAGGTCCCGCAGGCCGTCGGTCCGCAGGGCCAGCGAGGGCCGCGAGCCGTCGTGCGGCAGGTAGTCGGTGGTCCGGATCGCCTGCGGGCCGAACCGCGCGCCGGGACGGTGGGACGTACCACCGTCGAACGGCGCACCGAGCACGACAACGTCGGCGCGAGCATACGTGCTCTCGTCGGAGAGGTCGCAGCGGTCGACGCCGAGGAACGTGACGTCGGGGCCGTACTGCGCGCCGTAGCGGGTCATGTGGCAACCGTAGTCCACGCGTTTCAGGATGGCGAAAGTCGTTGTGCGCCAGGGTAATTGACGCTAGAATAGAACGCATGTTCGAGGACGTGATGATGGAGCTGACGCGATCGACATCGCCCTGTCCGACGCCGATCGGGTGTACCGGCTGACCGCTCTCGAACGGGTCAAGGCAGCGTGCGCTGCGGCGCGGGCACGGATCACTGCGGAATTCGCCGAGTCGCAGGCCGAGGTCGCCGAGGCGTGGCGGGAGCGCGCCCGCGAGTGCGCGCCGACGACAACGACTTCGACGGGTGGCGCGCGGCACGGGATCAGGCGCGACCGGCGTCCGTCGACGCGGCGGAGCCAGACTCCGGATCGACTCGGCGTCGCCGCCGAGCGACGCGGGAGGTCGGGGTGGCCGGTCAGGTGGCACTGGCTCGCCGCGTGTCACCCTCCCCCGGGGGCCGTCACCTAGCGGTGGCTCTCTCGCTGGTGCGCCACCTCCCCCGCACGCTGGCGGCCCTCGAGGTCGGGGCACCTGCCGTACTCCGTGGTGCGACGCCCCCGTGGGCCACCTCGACCATGTCGTCGACCACGCACAGGGCGGTCCGGCGAGCGTCGCCAACGGACAAGGGCTGTGCGTGCGGTGCCACCACACCAAGCAGCAGCCCGGCTGGAGGGCCAGACCCGAGCCGGCGCCACCGCCGGGGTGCCTGGCCCGCGCATACCGTCGTGACGGTCACGCCCACCGGCCATGGGTACGTCTCGACCGCACCCCCAGTGCTACCCGGTGAGCCGCTCGAGCCGCTCGAGCCGCTCAGCCCACTCGAACGACATCTCGAGACCTCGCTCGCGGCCGGACGCGGTGACGTCAGCGAGGCTCCGCGGTGCGCAACACCGACTCGAGCTGCTTCCCGAGCGTGCGCGCTCCCACGAGAGGGATCAGCGCGGCGATGAGGCGGCCTCGGAAGGACTTCGGGACGCGGTGCAACGTGACCTGGACGTCGGTTCCCGTCGAGGCCGGCGTCAGCGCATAGTGCCAGCTGCTACCGACGTCCCACAGGTTCGACTCGAGGGTGTCGACGGTCACGGTGGCCGCGGTGGTGTCCCAGGAGTACCGCTCGCGCTCCCAGCCCATCGCGTTGCCCTCCGTGACCTCGGCCCAGTCGGGGCCCTGGTCGTGCACCGCGAAGTGCGACTCGTCGATGTTCGGCCAGCGACCGGGCCGATCGGGACCGAAGTCGGTGAACAGGGTCATCACCTCGGTCGGCGGCAGGCTGGTGTGGACGGTGAACCGAGTCGTGGGCATGGCCTGGTCTCTCAGGGGCTGGTGGAGCGTGTCGGTCCAGACTGGCACCGTCCATGGCGGCTGCGCCGGGTTGCTGCCTACCCTTCCGGAGAGCCCGCAGCTGCGGGCGCCACCCGGCAGCGGCGCCGACCGACCGGGAGGACTCATGACCGACGAGCAGCACCACCCCGAGGAGCCGCAGGAGGAGCAGGAGAAGCGCGTCGGCTGGCCCGAGCTCTTCTTCGACCTGGTCTTCGTCTTCGCCGTCACCGGCGTGTCCGGGCTGCTCGAGGTGGACCACTCGTGGGGCGGCGTCCTGCGCGCGGCCATCGTCTTCGTGCCGTTCTACTGGCTCTGGGTCGGCACCGCGATCCAGACCAACCTGCAGGACGTCGACCGCGCCCCGACCCGGATCGCCGTGTTCACCATCGCCCTCTGCGCCATCTTCATGGCCATCGCCCTGCCCGAGGTCTACGGCGGGCTGAGCCTGCTCTTCGCCGGCGCCTACTGGGTCGGTCGGCTCGTCCTCGGCCGGGACGTGCTGCGAGGTGTGCGACACGGACGGTGGCCGGGTCTGACGCCCGTCACCGTGAGCATGGTGCTGACCGGGCCGTTGCTGGTGGTGGGCGCGCTCACCGACGACGTGGTCAGGGAGGTGATCTGGGCGGCAGCCGCCGTCATCGACCTGTCGACCCCGACCGTGCTCCGCTCTCGGCTCCGACGACTGCACGTCAACGCGGCTCACCTCTCGGAGCGGTTCGGGCTGTTCGTGCTCATCGCGCTGGGCGAGTCCGTCGTCGCGATCGGCGCGTCGACCCGGGGCGACCACGGCCTCACCGTCTGGGTCGGGGTAGCGGTCGCAGCCGCCTTCCTCCTGGTCTGTGGGCTCTGGTGGGTCTACTTCCAGTTCGCCGCCCAGGCCGTCCGGTATGCGATGGGGAGCGCCAGCGTGCAGCTCGACATCACCCGTCTCGTCCTCAGCTACGGGCACTTCCTCTTCATCTTCGCGATCATCCTGCTCGCGGTCGGGCTGCACGGGACGGTGGCCGAGCCGACACACCACCTGGAGATCGCGGTGGCCGCCATGCTGCTCGGCGGGACGGCGCTGTACCTCGCGACGTTCGGGTTCACCCGGTGGGCGATGTTCCACCTGGTCTCGGTCACCCGGCTCACCACCGCCGGTGTGATGGTGGTGCTCATCCCGCTTGCCCTGGTGGTGCCGGGGCTCGTCGTCCTGGCTCTGGCCGCCGTCGCCGTCACCGGGCTCAACGTCGTGGAGTGGCGGATGAACAGCCGCATCGGCTGGCGAGCCAAGACCACCGACGTGGACCACACCTGACCCGACTCATCGGAGGTACGCATCGAGACCCGCGCCGTCACGACCGACCGGGCGCCCGCAGCGCCGGGCCCCTACAGCCAAGCCATCGTCGCCGGGGACTTCGTGTTCTGTTCGGCACGGTCGGCATCGACCCGGTCACGGGGGTCGTCGCCGAGGGCATCCACGCCCAGACCGAGCAGGCCCTGACCAACCTCTCCGCGATCCTCGAGGCGGCGGGCTGCTTGTTCGCGGAGGTCGTCAAGACCACCATCTTCTACGCCGAGGTGGACCACTTCCCGGCCGCTCAACGCGGTGCACGAGCGACACATGCCGGACCCGCCGCCGGCCCGGTCCGCACCGGCCAACGTCCGGCTGCCGCGGGGCCTCCTGGTGTCGATCGAGGCCATCGCGATGGTGCCCCGCCGGTTGTGAGGCGACCAGGGCGTCAGGGCTCGATGTTGGCCATGACGTGCTTGATCCGCGTGTAGTCCTCGAACCCGTACATCGACAGGTCCTTGCCGTAGCCGGACCGCTTGAACCCGCCGTGCGGCATCTCCGCGACGAGCGGGATGTGGGTGTTGATCCAGACGCAGCCGAAGTCGAGGGCCTTGGAGACCCGCATGGCGCGGCCGAAGTCCTTGGTCCACACGCTGGACGCGAGCCCATAGTCGACGCCGTTGGCCCAGCGGATCGCCTCGGCCTCGTCGTCGAACCGCTGCACGGTGATGACCGGTCCGAAGATCTCGTCCTGAACCGCCTCGTCGTCCTGACGGAGCCCGGAGACCACAGTCGGCTCGAGGAAGAAGCCGTCTCCCAGCGCCGTCACGCGGTGGCCGCCCGCCCCCACGGAGGCGTGGTCGGGCAGCCGGTCGAGGAACCCGGTTACCCGGTCCAGCTGTCCGGCGCTGTTGACCGGCCCGAACAGGGCGTCGTCGTCGTCCGGCATCCCGACCGTGGCCGAGCCGCGCGCGTACTCGCTGAGCGCCGCGACGAAGTCGTCGTGGATGCGCGGCGCCGCGAGCACCCGGGTGGCCGCGGTGCAGTCCTGACCGGCGTTGAAGTACCCCGCGACGGCGATCCCCTCGACCGCCTTCTCGAGGTCGGCATCGTCGAAGACGACGACCGGCGCCTTGCCGCCGAGCTCGAGGTGCACCCGCTTGACCTGGTGCGATGCACTCTCCGCGACCTGCATACCGGCCCGGACCGACCCGGTGATGGCGACCAGGGCGGGGGTCGGGTGCTCGACCACGGCCCGCCCGGTGTCGCGGTCGCCGCAGACGACGTTGAAGGTGCCCGGGGGCAGGAACTCGGCGGCCAGCTCGGCCAGCCTGAGGGTGGTCTCGGGGGTCGTATCGCTCGGTTTGAGCACGACGGTGTTGCCGGCCGCGAGCGCGGGGCCGATCTTCCAGATCGCCATCATCATCGGGTAGTTCCAGGGGGTGACCTGGCCGACGACGCCGATCGGCTCGCGCCGGACCCAGGACGTGTGACCGGCGAGGTACTCGCCCGCGGCCCGGCCCTCGAGCACCCGCGCCGCCCCGGCGAAGAACCGGAGCTGGTCGACCATCGGCGGGATCTCCTCGCTCGCGGTGAGCGCGTGCGGCTTCCCGGTGTTCTCGCCCTCGAGCCGGACGAGCTCGTCGGCGTGCGACTCGATCGCGTCGGCGAACTTGAGCAGCGCCTGCTGGCGCTCGCTCGGAGTGGTCTGGCCCCAGATCTCGAAGGCGGTGGCGGCGGATCGGTATGCGCCGTCGACGTCCGCGGCCGACGAGACCGGGGCGCTGGCGACCACCTGGGCGGTGGAGGGGTCGACGACGTCGCTGCGGGCGTCGGACTCGGGGTCGGCGTAGTCGCCACCGACGAAGTTGCGCAGGGTCCTCATGGCGACCCAGACAACCACGGATTTCGTTCCTGATCCAGGGGTTGACGACGGATTTCGTCGTCAGGGAGGATCACGACCATGCCTAACCGCACCAACGGGCTTCTGCCGGCGCTCGACGACGTCTCCAAGCGCATCGTCGAGCTGCTCCAGGAGGACGGCCGCCAGCCGTTTGTCACCATTGCGCGCGAGGTCGGGTTGTCCGAGGCTGCGGTCCGGCAGCGGGTCCAGAAGCTCATCGACGGCGACGTCATGCAGATTGTCGCCGTCACCGACCCGCTCCAGGTGGGATTCACCCGGCAGGCCATGGTCGGGGTCCTGGTCCCGGGCGACGTCCGCCTGGTCGCCGACGCGCTGTGCGAGATGCCGGAGGTCTCCTACGTCGTCACCACCGCCGGCAGCTTCGACCTGCTCGTCGAGGTGGTCTGCGAGGACGACGACCATCTCCTCGACGTCGTGATGGGCCAGATCCGGGGCCTGCCCGGCGTCGGCGCGACCGAGACGTTCGTCTACCTCAAGCTCAACAAGCAGCAGTACCGATGGGGAACCCGGTAGGAGTCCAGACATGACCACGACACCCGACACCTTCAGTGAGCCCGCCGGCCCGACGCATACGCCGTCCGGCTCGACGTATGCGGACGCCGCCCGGAACCACCTCTGGGGGCACTTCACCCGGCAGTCCGCATGGGAGACCGAGGGCTCCGGGCCACCGCTCATCGTCCGCGGCGAGGGCTACACGATCTGGGACGACCGGGGCAAGGAGTACATCGACGGACTCGCCGGCCTCTTCGTCGTCCAGGTCGGGCACGGCCGGGCCGAGCTCGCGGAGGCGGCCGCGAAGCAGGCGATGGAGCTCGCGTTCTTCCCGCTCTGGTCGTATGCGCACCCGCGCGCCGTCGAGCTCGCCGAGCGTCTCGCGGCCGGGGCGCCCGGTGACCTCAACCGCGTCTTCTTCACGACCGGGGGCGGCGAGGCGGTCGAGACGGCGTGGAAGCTGGCCAAGCAGTTCTTCAAGCTGACCGGTAAGCCGACCAAGCACAAGGTCATCAGCCGCAACGTCGCCTATCACGGCACCCCCCAGGGCGCGCTGTCGATCACCGGCATCCCGGCGGCCAAGGAGATGTTCGAGCCGTTGGTGCCCGGGGCCTTCAAGGTGCCCAACACCAACCACTACCGCGCGCCGGAGCACCTGCGCGACGACGCCAAGGCGTTCGGGTTGTGGGCGGCCGACCGGATCGCCGAGGCGATCGAGTTCGAGGGTCCCGACACGGTGGCGGCGGTGTTCCTCGAGCCGGTCCAGAACTCCGGCGGCTGCTTCCCACCGCCGCCCGGCTACTTCCAGCGGGTGCGGGAGATCTGCGACGAGTACGACGTGCTGCTGGTCTCCGACGAGGTGATCTGCGCGTTCGGGCGGATCGGGTCGATGTTCGCCTGCGACGACTTCGGCTACGTGCCGGACATCATCACCTGCGCTAAGGGGATGACCAGCGGGTACTCCCCCATCGGCGCGATGATCGCCAGCGACCGGCTGTTCGAGCCGTTCCGGCACGGGACCACGTCGTTCCCACACGGGTACACGTTCGGCGGACACCCCGTCTCGTCGGCGGTGGCGCTGGCCAACCTCGACATCTTCGAGCGGGAGGGCCTGAACGACCACGTCCGCGAGAACGCACCGGCGTTCCGGGCCTCCTTGGAGACACTGCTGGAGCTGCCGATCGTCGGAGACGTCCGCGGCGAGGGCTACTTCTATGGGATCGAGCTGGTCAAGGACAAGGTGACGCGGGAGACGTTCGACGACGCCGAGTCCGAACGGCTGCTGCGTGGGTACCTGTCCCGGGCGCTGTTCGACGCGGGCCTGTACTGCCGGGCCGACGATCGGGGCGACCCGGTGGTCCAGCTGGCGCCACCGCTCATCATCGGGCCGCCGGAGTTCGCCGACATCACCTCTCGGCTGCGCTCGGTCCTCGAAGGCGCGCTGGCCCACATCTGACGGCGCGTCGGCGGCACCATCTCCATCGACGAGAGGGAGGTTGTGGGGAGGGCCTAGGGGAACCCGTTCGACCGGGCGCGCCGGCCCCGGCATACTCGCCGGATGTCCCCGAGCCAGGCGCAGACGTTTCCCGACATGTGGGTCGACCCCGAGGAGGACCCCCGCGACCACGGGCAGATCGAGGTCGTCGACGAGCGGACCAACCTGCAGGAGTACCTGCGGGCGTACCGGATCACGCTGCGGATGAAGACCGACGGCTTGACGCCGGAGCAGCTGGCGACCCGCTCGGTGCCGCCGTCGACGATGTCGCTGCTCGGGCTGGTGCGGCACCTCGCCAAGGTCGAGCGTGACTGGTTCCGCCTGCGGGCGGCTCGCGAGGACGCGCCGCGGCTCTACTGGTCGGAGGCCGACCCGGACCAGGCGTTCGACGCTGCGGTCGCCGACGAGTCGGTCGTCGCGCAGGCCTTCGCCGACTGGGAGCGGGAGATCGCGTTCGCCGAGGCGTTCGTGCAGGAGCACCCCGACCTCGGCGAGGTGTACACCTACCGCGACGACCAGACGATCTCCCTGCGCGAGCTGCTCCTGCACATGGTCGAGGAGTACGCCCGCCACTGCGGCCACGCCGACCTGCTGCGCGAGTGCGTGGACGGCCGCACCGGCCAGTGACCGCCGGCGCTCAGAAGGTCCAGCGCGTCGCTCCGCCGGGCTCGACCGTGGCGACCGCGGTCGCCGTAACCGGCGTCACCCGGTAGACCGTCCACGGTGGCGGGCCGGCCGACGGCGCGCTGTACTCGGCCGTGATGGCCCGTCCGGACTCGTCCGGGTGGGCCGGCCAGCCGCCCTCGGCCCAGCGCGCGGCCATGGCGGCGACCGTCTCCGGGTCGGTCACCGGCTCGGCGGTGCCCTCGACGACGAGGTCGAACTTCTGGGTGGCCACGGCGATCGAGCACCTCGAGTTCTGGGCGAGGTTGCGCGCCTTCCGGGTGCCCGGTCCGGTCTGGAACCAGTACGTGCCGTCCACCCAGAGCGCGCCCACCGCGGTCGTATGCGGCGTGCCATCGGGGTCCACCGTCGTGAGCCAGGACGAGTGCCGGTTGGGGCCACCGGAGTCGGGGGCCTGCGTCACGCCACTGTCCATCACGTGCCGGACGGACTCCCAGTCCAGCGTCGGCAGGTCGTACAGGTCGGCCAGGTTGTGAGTGTCCATAGGAGTGGGACTCGCCCGGCGGCCGGAATCAGTCGGGTGGCTCGACGTCGTTGCGTGCAGCGGCCTCCACTGCTCAGGTCCGAGCGAAGAACACCGAGATGAGCAGGATCACCGGCACCGAGAGGAACGTGCTCACGAACACCGCGTCCCGCGCGAGCACCGTGGCGCGCCGGTAGGTGTTGGCGTAGGTGAAGACGTTCTGGGCGGTGGGGAGCGCCGCGGTGACCGCCGCCGCGAAGAGCGCCGTCCCCCGCAGCCCCACCGCCGCATACCCGACGGCGATCGCAACGACCGGCTGGAACACCAGCTTCAGTCCGACCAGCGTCGCCACGTGAGCGCGTGAGCCCGCCGCTCCGGGCTTGGGGCCACGGCGCAGCGAGATGCCGAAGGCGATGAGCATCGCCGGGACCGCCATGTTGCCGACCAGCTGGACCGGCTGCAGCAGGGCGGCCAGGAGGTCCGGGTTGATGTACGGAGCCACGAGCGAGAGCAGCACCCCGGCCATCGCCGCGATGGTGATCGGGTTGCGGGTCACGCTCCGGAACCCCGTCAGCAGCGACGGACGGCGGCCGCTGCGGTCGGCGTCGAGCAGGGCCAGCGAGATCGGCGTGATGACCAGCAGCTGTAACAGCAGCGTCGGCGCCATCAGCGAGATGTCGCCGAGCACGTAGAGGGCGATCGGGATGCCGAGGTTCCCGGCGTTGACGTAGGCGGAGCAGAGGCTGCCGATGACCGACTCGCCCAGGGGTGGCTTCCACCGGACTCGGGCGATGGCGAGGTACACGCCGACCGTGACCACGACCGACACGGCCGAGGCGACGAGGTTCGCGGAGATGATCGCGCTGATCGGGGTACGGCCCATGACGACGAGCAGGAGCGCGGGTGACGCGACGTAGAACGCGAGCCGGCTGAGGAACAGCTGGCCGCTGGTCCCGAGGACGCCGTAGTGCGCGAGGGCCCAGCCGAGCGCGACGACCGCAGCGATCGTCGCGAAGCCTTGGAGGACGCCGAGCATTCCCCGATGCTGTCAGGAGCCCCGCAGGACCGGCGTGAGCCGTTCCAGGACCGAGACGTCCTCGATGGTCGGCGGCGTCGCCGGACTCCGGCCGTCAGCGATCTCTCGCATGGTCCTGCGCAGGATCTTCCCGGACCGGGTCTTGGGCAGGGCGCCGACGATGTCGACCCGCCGCAGCGCCGCCACCGCGCCGACCTCGTCACGGACCCGCTGCACGAGCTCGGCCCGGATCCGCTCCCCGTCGCTCTCGGCGTCGACCCCGGCCTTGAGCACCACCAGCCCTCGTGGGACCTGGCCCTTGAGCTCGTCGGCGACGCCGATGACCGCGCATTCGGCGACGTCGGGATGGCCGGCGAGCGCCGCCTCGATCGACCCGGTCGAGAGCCGGTGCCCGGCGACGTTGAGGACGTCGTCGGTGCGGCCCATGACGTAGAGGTACCCGTCCTCGTCGAGGTAGCCGCCGTCGCCGGTCAGGTAGTAGCCGTCGAACGCCGACAGGTAGGACGCGACGTAGCGGTCGTCGTCGCCCCACAGGGTCGGCAGGGTGCCGGGCGGCATGGGCAGTCGCAGGCAGATGGCGCCCTCGACACCCGGGTCGACCGGCGCCCCCTTCTCGTCGAGGACCGTGACCGCATACCCGGGCACCGGCACCGACGGCGAGCCCGGCTTGATCGGGAGCGTCTCGAGGCCGCGCAGGTTGGCGGCGATCGGCCACCCGGTCTCGGTCTGCCACCAGTTGTCGACGACCGGGATCCCGAGCCGGTCGCTCGCCCACTGCCAGGTGTCGGGGTCCAGCCGCTCGCCGGCCAGGAACAGGGTCCGCAGGCAGGAGAGGTCGTACGCGGCGGCCTTCGCGCCGGCGGCGTCCTCCTTCTTGATGGCCCGGTATGCGGTCGGCGCGGTGAACATCGCGACGGCGCCGTACTCGGAGATCACCCGGAAGAACGCCCCGGCGTCCGGAGTGCCCACCGGCTTGCCCTCGTAGAGGACCGTCGTGCAGCCGGTGAGCAGCGGCGCGTAGACGATGTAGGAGTGGCCGACGACCCAACCGACGTCGCTGGCCGTGAACCACGTCTCCCCTGGCTGGACGCCGTAGACGTTCTCCATCGACCAGCGCAGCGCGACGGCGTGGCCGCCGTTGTCGCGGACGACGCCCTTCGGCTTCCCCGTGGTCCCGGAGGTGTAGAGGATGTAGAGCGGGTCGGTCGCGGCGACCTCGACACAGTCGGCGCCCGCGACGGCCGCCGGTGAGGACACGAAGTCGGCCCAGTCGACGTCGCCCGCCGTTAGCTCGGCCGGGCCCTGCTCGCGCTGGAGGACCACGCAGACCTCGGGTTTGTGAGACGTCCGCTGAAGGGCCAAGGCAATGATCGGGGTGTACTCGACGATGCGACTCGGCTCGACGCCGCACGACGCGGCGAGGATGACCTTAGGCCGGGCGTCGTCGATGCGGGCGGCCAGCTCGGCCGGCGCGAACCCGCCGAACACCACCGAGTGCACCGCGCCGATCCGGGCGCAGGCCAGCATCGCCACGACCGCCTCGGGGACCATCGGCAGGTAGATGACGACGCGGTCGCCCTTCGCGACGCCCGCGCCGACCAGTGCGCCGGCGAGCCGGCGGACGTCGGCGAGCAGCTCCGCATACGTGATCGAGCGCTTCGTCCCGGTGACCGGCGAGTCGTAGTGGAGGGCCACCTGCTCGCCGCGGCCGGCGTCGACGTGCCGGTCGAGCGCGTTGAAGCAGGTGTTGAGGGTCGCGCCCGGGAACCACCGGTAGAACGGCGGCCGCGAGTCGTCGAGGACCCGGTCCGGCGGGGTGATCCAGTCGATGTCCTGGGCGGCCTCGCTCCAGAACCCTTGTGGATCCTCGAGGCTGCGCGCGTACGTCGTCGCGTAGGCACCGGTGCTCATGCTCCCGACACTAGGTCACCCCACGACGTTCTCCCCACGACGTTCGGCGCTTCGCGTCGAGCCGTCGTGGGGGCCCACGCTTCGCTCCGATACTTCGCGGGGACCCAGACCAGTGACACGATCCCGGTGTGGAGATCCAGTCGACCGCCGAGCTGGCCGACTGGCTCGGCGCCGGCCGTCCGCTCGGAGGGGTTCGGCTCCAGGATCTGGACCTCGGGCCAGTCGAGAAGGCCCTGCTGCGCGAGACGCGCCTCAGCGGTCTGGTGGTGCTGGGCGGCGAGGTCTCGTCGGCCCTGCTGGTCCACCTGCAGTCCCACGGCGCCGTCGTCTTCCCGGAGGACCCGGACACGCCCGTCGACGTCTTCCGCGCGCACCTGTACACCGGTTCCGAGCTCTACGCCGGCCTCGACGGACCGGGCGGGTATGCAGCCACGGTCGACTCCCGCGCGTACGAGTGGGCCCGCGACATGCGGCTGGCCGACGACGCGTACGCCACCCTGCTCAAGGCCATCCACGACGACTCGATCAGCGACGCCCTCGACGAGTGGGTGGAGGGTCGCCGGGTCGTCGGCATCATGGGCGGGCATCAGGTGCCTCGCGGCACCGGCGGGTACACCGCGGCGGCCCGGACCGGCCACGCCCTCGCCGCGGCCGGTCTCCTCGTCGCGACCGGCGGCGGTCCGGGGGCGATGGAGGCGGCGAACCTGGGCGCGGTGGCGCCGTCGGCGGACGCGCTCGACGAGGCCCTCGAGCGGCTCCGCCCGGTCCCGACGTTCGTCCCTGACGTGGACGCCTGGGCTCGCGTGGCGTTCGAGGTGCTCGAGTCGTTCGGGCCGCGGGTCACGCCGCGGGCCGGCTCCCCGGCCCCGGCCGCCGAGGCCGGCGCTCCCGACCCCCAGCCCCGGTCACTCGGCGTCCCGACGTGGTTCTACGGACGCGAGCCGCCGAACGTCTTCGCCGAGGGGATCGCGAAGTACTTCTCCAACGCGGTCCGCGAGGACGGGCTCCTGGTGCGGTCGAACGCCGGCGTCCTCGTCATGCCCGGAGAGGCCGGGACGGTGCAGGAGGTGTTCCAGCTGGCGACCCGGCTGTACTACGCGGCGGACGGCGACACGCGCCCACCCCTGGTCCTCGTCGGCGTCGACCACTGGGTCGAGACGTTCCCGGTCTGGCCGTTGTTGCGCGCGATGGCGCGGGAACGGGGAGAGATGGGGCGGTCCATCCATCTGGTCGACGAGGCGGAGGAGGCGGTCGCCCTGGTGGCGGCGGTCTGACGGCCGTCGTCGGGGTCCGGACCTACGGTGGCGGTATGCCACTGAGCCAGCAGGAGTGTGCCGCTGCCATCGCCGACCACAGCCGCGGTTTCGCCGAGGCGGCGGCCGGAAACCTCGACGCCGACGTCGAGTTCTGTCCGGGCTGGACCGTGCGCGACGTCGTGCACCACCTCACCCGGGTGCAGTGGTTCTGGGCGACCCTGGTCGAGGACCGGCACGCCGAGCGACCCGACGACCTCGTGGAGCCGGAGCCGGCCGGCGACGAGGCGACCCTGGCCGTGTTCCGTTCCGGCGCCGAGCGGCTCGTGCGGGTGCTCGGTGAGGCCGATCCGGCGATCCGCGTCTGGACCTGGGCGCCGTCGCAGCAGACCGCCGGGTTCGTCATCCGCCACCAGGTGCAGGAGGCGGTCGGCCACCACTGGGACGTGGCCCACGCCGCCGGCGGGACGGTGCGGATCGACCCGGCCGTCGGCGCCGACGCCGTGGACGAGTTCCTGCAGGTGTCGGTGTCCAACGCCGACGACGCCGACGACGCCGCCGACGGCAAGGACGCGCTGCCCGCGCCGCTCGAGGGCCGGCTCGGCCTGGCCTGCCTCGACAGCGGCGCGGCGTGGCTGGTGGCCGACGGTGACGTGCCGGGTACGGCGACGGTGACGTCGACCTCGCGGGCGGCTCTCGAGGCCGGCGGGGTCCCGACGGTGACCGGCACCGGTGGTCAGCTGCTGCTGTGGCTCTACGAGCGCCACGGCGACCCGACGGGCGACGCCGACGCCTCGGCGCTGGACGACGATCTGCTCCACCGGTTCCGGGGGCTGTGTTTCACCGACTGAGCACGACAGGATCAGCGTCGTGGACGCACAACGCGAGACGCTCCGATCCCTCTTCGACGCCGTGGCCGACAGCTACGACCAGGTCGGGGTGGACTTCTTCCAGCCGATCGCCAACGGGCTGGTCGGCGAGCTCGACCCGCAACCCGGGGAGCGCGCCCTCGACCTCGGCTGCGGGCGCGGCGCCGCCCTGCTCCCGATCGCTCGGGCGGTCGGCCCGACCGGCTCGGTTGTCGGCGGCGACCTGTCGCCGGTCATGGTCGCCCAGGCGACCGCGCTGGCAGCCGAGGAGGACCTGACCCAGGTCGAGGTCCTCGCGATGGACGCCCAGGAGCCCGATCTCGGCTCCGTCGCCGGCGACGGCTTCGACCTGCTGTCCGCGTCCCTCGTCCTCTTCTTCCTGCCCGACCCCGGCGAAGCGCTGGCCCGGTGGCGCACGCTGGCGCGGCGGGGTGGCCGAGTCGGGGTAGCGACGTTCGGGCCCCCCGACCCGACGTGGAACAGCATCGACGCGCTGTTCGCGCCCTACCTTCCGCCGCAGCTCCTCGACGCGCGGACGAGCGGGGTCGCCGGGCCGTTCGAGTCGAGCTCCGGGGTCGAGGGCCTGTTCACCGAAGCCGGCTGGCGGGACGCACGCAGCACGGAGACCGCCGTCCCGGTGCGGTTCGAGGGCCCAGACCACTGGTACCGCTTCACGATGTCGACCGGTCAGCGCGGCTTCTGGGGGTTGACCCCGGAGGACAAGCGGGCCGGGATCCGCGAGGCCGCGACCCGCATCATCGAGGACGCCGCCGCTCCCGACGGCTCGGTGACGTTCAGCCAAGGAGTCCGCTACACCCTGGCCCGCAACCCCTGACGGGCGCCGACATACCGCGCGTCCCTTGACAGGAAACCATTTGGTTTCCTATTCTGATGAGTATGGAGACCGTGTTCCGGGCGCTCGCCGACCCGACTCGTCGGTCCCTGCTCGACGCCCTGCACGAGCAGGACGGCCAGTCCCTGGTCGCCCTCACCGCCGGGCGTGAGATGACCCGGATCGCGGTGGCCAAGCACCTGCGCCTCCTGGAGGAGGCCGGGCTGGTCGTCAGTCGCCGCCGGGGCCGGGAGAAGCTGCACTTCCTCAACCCGGTTCCGATCCGCCTCATCCACGACCGGTGGGTGAGCAAGTACACCGAACCCTGGGCCGCCGGACTGGCCGGCCTCAAGACCGAGCTGGAGCACACCATGGAGAAGGTCTTCGAGATCTACATCCGCACGACGCCGGACCGGCTGTGGGCGGCGATCGTCGACCCGGTCATTCGCGCGAAGTACCACTTCGGCGTCAGCGCCCGCTCGGACTGGACGCCGGGGTCGCGCTACACGCTCGAGCACCCCGGTGCGGAGCGGCCGCTGGCCGAGGGCGAGAACCTCGTCGTCGACCCGCCACTGCGCCTGGTCCAGACGATGCACACCCTCTGGAGCGAGGACGCCAAGCGTGAGGGCACCTCGCGGGTGACCTGGGAGATCGAGCCGGTCGGCGACTCGTGCCGACTGACTGTCACCCACGACCAGCTCTCCGACGACGCACCGCCGGAGCTCTACGGCGGCTGGCCGATGATCCTCTCCGGCCTCAAGACGTGGCTGGAGACCGGCGAGACCCTGACCACCCCCGGTTCGCTCATGTACGGCGGGCCCGACACCACCACCGCTCAGGAGGCATGACGATGACCACCATGACCGACGTCCGCACCATCGGCGTCACCGTCCGCGACCAGGACGCCGCTCTCGACTTCTACGTCGGCACGCTCGGCTTCGAGAAACGCCTCGACGCGCCGATCAGCCCGACGCAGCGCTGGGTCGAGGTGGCGCCGCGGGGAGCCACGACCTCGCTGGCCCTGACCGCCGGCGAGCCGGAGGGACCGACCGACACCGGGATCCGGTTCGCGGTGGCCGACGCCTCAGCCGAGCGCACCGACCTCGCGGCCCGCGGCGTCGCGGTCGGCGACCTTCTCCAGTGGGACCAGGTGCCGCCGATGTTCGAGTTCGACGACCCCGACGGCAACCACTTCTACGTCGTGGAGTCCGCCTCCTGACGAGTGGGGCGTCAGGCGGTGGATGCGGCCAGCTGCCCGCAGGCGCCGTCGATGTCCTGGCCGCGGGTGTCGCGGATCGTCGTCGGGATGCCGGCCGCCCGGAGGCGCTCGACGAACTGCTGCTCCACTCCGGGACGCGAGGCCGTCCACTTCGACCCGGGCGTGGGGTTGAGCGGGATCGGGTTGACGTGCACCCAGCCCTTGCCGCGGGCGGTGAGCTTGCGGCCCAACAGGTCGGCGCGCCAGGCTTGGTCGTTGATGTCACGGATCAGGGCGTACTCGATCGACACCCGCCGCTTCGTGGTCTGGAAGTAGCGGTATGCGGCGTCGAGCGCCTCGTCGACGGACCACCGGGTGTTGATGGGGACCAGCTCGTTGCGCAGCTCGTCGTCCGGCGCGTGCAGCGAGAGGGCCAGCGTGACCGGGATGCCCTCCGCCGCCAGCTTGTCGACCGCGGGGACGAGGCCGACGGTCGACATGGTGATCCCCCGCGCGGACATGCCCAGGCCCTCCGGCGCCGGGTCGACCAGCCGGCGGATGGCGCCGATCGCAGCGTTGTAGTTGGCCAGCGCCTCCCCCATGCCCATGAACACGACGTTCGAGACGCGCAGCGGCGTCGCGCGCTCCTCCTCGTCGCCCCCGCCGGCGAGCTCGCCGCGGCGCAGCGAGCGGGCCGCATACACGACCTGTTCGACGATCTCCGCGGTCGAGAGGTTGCGAGTCAGGCCGGCCTGCCCGGTGGCGCAGAACGGGCAGTTCATCCCGCAGCCGGCCTGGCTCGAGATGCACATCGTGACGCGGTTCGGGTAGCGCATGAGGACCGACTCGACGATCGCGCCGTCATGGAGCCGCCACGCGTACTTGACGGTCTGGCCGTCGTCCGCGGTCCGCTGCACCATCGGGGTGAGGAGGGTGGGCAGCAGGTCGCGGACGAGGTCGTCGCGAACGCCCTTGGGCAGGTCGGTCATCTCGTCCGGGGTGTCCACCAGCCGCTCGAAGTAGTGGGTTGAGAGCTGCTTGGCCCGGAAGCCCTTGTGGCCCAACGACTCCACCACGTCACGCCGCTCAGCGGACGTGAGGTCGGCGAGGTGGCGCGGCGGCTTCCCCCGCCGCGGCGCGGCGAAGGTCAGCTGGCCCGGCTTCGGTGGGGTGCTCGTGGGCGTCGGGAGGTCGGTCATCAGGAGACCAGTCTCTCAACCCAGACCGTGCTGGAGTGCATCGAGCATCGCCTCGAGCTGTCGGTTCCGCTCGCGGGCCGGCACGTCCTTCAGCGGTCCGTCGATGTGCAGCAGGGCGAACCCGTGCACGGCCGACCAGCAGGCCACCTCGGCGCCCTCGCGACGGTCGGATGACAGGGTGCCGCACGCGACCATCTCGTCGAGGGCGGTGCTGAGCAGCTCGTAGGGACCGGGCTGGTCGCCGGGGCGCTTCACCGTGGCGGCGAAGGCGGTCGCGAAGAGTCCGGGCTCCCGCACGGCGAAGAGGACGTACGCCTTGCCGATCTCGCGTAGCCGTCGCACCGACCGATCCGCGGGGTCGCTGCCCCGGACCCGCGCCGCCCGGTTGGCCATGGCGCGGGACAGCTCGTCCTGACCGGCCTCGGCCGTGGCCGCGAGCAGCTCCTCGCGGTCGGCGAAGTGCCGGTATGCGGCGTTGTGCGAGACCCCTGCCCGGCGGGCCACCTCGCGCAGGACCACACCCGACGGGCCTTCCTCGCGGGCCAGGTCCACGGCGGTGCGCAGCAGCTCCGCCTGGAGGTTGCCGTGATGGTAGGCCTTCACGTCCGTGATCCTAGCCGACATGTTGACACTGTCCACATTCGTGTGTTCCACTTGTCGATGTTGACACTGTCCACATTCGCTGGCTCGTGAGGTCCCCATGAAGCGCAAGGCCGGAATCCTGGCCGCGGTGTACACCGCGGTCCTCGCGATCAACCTCGACACCACGATCGTCAACGTGGCGCTGCCGAGCATTGCCCGGGATCTCGGGTCCGGCACGCGGGATCTCCAGTGGGTCGTCGACGGGTACAACCTGGCCTTCGCCGCCTTCGTCCTGGCCGCGGGGAGCCTCTCCGACCGGTACGGACGCCGTCCGGCGCTGCTCGTGGGCCTCGTGGGCTTCGCCGGAGCGAGCATCGTCGGCGGCCTCGTCACCACCGACACCGCGCTCATCGCCGCTCGGGTCGTCATGGGCGTCTTCGCGGCGCTGATCTTCCCGGCGACCCTGTCGGTGATCTCCAACGCCTTCCCCGACCGTCGGCAGCGGGCCGCCGCGCTCGGTGGCTGGGGCGCCGTCGTCGGGGTCGGCGTCGCGACCGGCCCCGTCGTCGGCGGCCTGCTGCTCACCCACTTCTCGTGGGGCAGTGTGTTCCTGGCGCTCGCGCCGCTCGCCCTCGTGGCCGCCGGACTCGCCGTGTTCCTCGTCCCCGAGTCCCGCGACCCCGCTGCCCCGCCGCTGGACCGACGCGGCCTCGTTCTCTCCACCGCGATGCTCGGCCTGCTGGTGTGGACGGTCATCGAGGCGCCCAGCCGGGGCTGGGGGTCCCCGGTCACGATCATCGGGTTCGCTGGCAGCGCAGTCATGCTGGTCGCGTTCGTCATCGTCGAACGGCGAGCCGCTCACCCGATGCTCGACATCACCCTCTTCGCTGACCGGCGGTTCAGCGCTGCGAGCGGCGCCGTGACCGTTACCTTCTTCTCTCTCGCCGGCTTCATCTTCCTCGTCACCCAGTACTTCCAGGTCGTCCGCGGGTACGACGCCCTCTCGACCGGCGCCCGCATACTCCCCGTGGCGGTGAGCATCGCCGTAGCCTCGGTCGCCGGCGGAATGTTGGCTCCCCGCCTGGGTACCCGCGTCGTCGTGACCACGGGACTGTTGATGTTCGGGTCGGCCATGGCGTGGATCGCGGCCAGCCCGGTGGACGTCCCGTACGCGACGTCGATCGTTCCCCAGATGGTGCTCCTGGGCCTCGGGATGGGTCTCATCTCGACCCCGGCCACCGAGTCGATCCTTCGCGTCCTGCCACCGGCCCGGGCCGGGGTCGGGTCGGCGGTCAACGACGCGACGCGGGAGCTCGGCGCCACGCTGGGCGTCGCGGTGGTCGGCTCGGTCTTCGCGTCGGTCTATGGCGCCGCCCTGAGTAGCGGAGCGTTCGACCGGCTTCCCGAGGCGACGCAGGCCCAGGCCCGCGAGTCGGTCGTCGCCGCCGCCGCGATCGCGCAGGGCCAGCCCGAGCTGACGGCCGCCGCGCGAGACGCGTTCATGGCGGGGATGCACGCCGGCAGTGCGCTCGTCGCTGTCATCTGCCTGGTCGGCGCCGCCGTCGCGGCCGTGGCCCTACCCGGACGCCACTTCACCCGCGACAATGCCCGAACCGACGAGCCGCTGGCGGCGGCCGTACCAGAGCCCGCCTGACGCAGGCGTCGTCCCGCGACGAAGGAGCCCGACGGTGACCGACCGGTCGACTCTCGCCGAGGTGCTCGAGGCGTTCGACCTCGGCGAGGGGACGCTCTCGGCCGGTCCGGTGGCTCGCGGCCGGCTGGGTGAGATCTGGCGGCTCGACTCGACGACCGGCTCCTGGGCCGTGAAGACGCGAGGGCCCGGCGGATCCGACCCGACGGACGTCTACGCCGCGGTGGCGTTCCACGAGGCCGCGGTCTCGGCCGGGCTCCCCGCGCCGGCGGTCCGCCGGACCCGCGACGGCCGACTGCTGGCCGAGGTGGGCGAGTCGCGCGTCGGCGTGCTCGCGTGGGTCGACATGGCCAGCCCCGACCCGGCGCTGGACCCGGTGGCCGTGGGCTCGTTGCTCGCCGGACTGCACGGTATGCGGGCCGCCCGCTCCCCGGGTCCGGTCGCGTCCGCGCGACCGTGGGTGGTGCCGAGCTGGTTCCATGCCCCCGTCGGCGCGGCCACCTGGGACGAGGTCATCGGCCGGGTCGTGGCCCGGGGCGCCCCGTTCGCCGCCGAGCTGGCCGGACACCGCGACGAGCTGGTCGCTCTGGAGGGGCTGCTCGTTCCCCCGGGCGATCTGCTCTGGTGCCACCGGGACCTGTTCTGCGACAACGTCCGGGCCATGCCCGACGGCGGGATCGTGGTCTTCGACTTCGACAACAGCGGGCCGTGCGACCCGTCCTGGGAGCTGGCGTTCGTCCTCACGGAGTACGCCACCGACCCGGCGCCGACCCATGCGGTCGTCGACGCGGCGCGGGCCACGGCGCTGTACGACGCATACCGTTCCGCTGGTGGGCCCGCCCGGCTGACCGGACCGGGTGACTTCACCATGGCGGCGGCCGTGCTCGGTCACATCGCCGAGCTGGCCGCGAACCGCTGGCTCGACGCCACCGACGACGCGGATCGTTCGGCCACCGCAGCCTGGGTGGCGGAGCTGACCGACCGCCCGCTCACCCGCCAGGTCATCGACCACCTCCTCGACGCCACGCGCTAGCTCTTCGTCGAGATGCAGATCGTGGTGGGCTCGCGGCGGCAACGGCGCTCGAGACGGCGTCGAGATGCGGATCCTGGTGGAACGCCGCCGAGTCAGCCACCCCCGACCGGGACCAGGACCGCCAGAACCGCCCAGATGATCGCGACGTTCATGAGCAACGAGTCGAGCCGGTCCATCAGGCCGCCGTGCCCCGGGAGGATGTTGGACATGTCCTTGATCCCGAGGTCGCGTTTGATCGTCGACTCGACCAGGTCACCCGCCGTCGCCCCCACGGCCGCCGCTGCCCCAGCGACCAGCCCGACCCACCACGCGCCGTGCAGCGTGAAGTAGACGCTGGCCACGCCCACCACCATGCAGAAGACCACCGAACCGGCGAACCCCTCCCACGACTTCTTGGGACTGATCGTCGGCGCCATCGGGTGCCGCCCCGCGAGGACCCCCACCGTGTACCCGCCGATGTCGCTCGCGACGGTGACCGCGATGAAGGTGAACATCCGCCACGCACCGTCGTCCGGAGCAAGGAGCAGCGAGGAGAACCCGGCGAGGAGTGACGGGTAGGCCGCGACCAGGGCGCCCCCCATGACGTCGCGCGCCGCCCCGACCACGCCGTCGGCCACCCGCCAGACGAGAATCGCCACACAGGTCAGGGCGAAGCAGACCAGCAGCGCCTGGGCGCCCCCGACGTAGGCGGCGCCCAGCATGCTGATGCAGCCGACGATGCTAGGCACGATCGGGACGTTGAACCCACCGGCCTTCAGCGCCCGGCACAGCTCCCAGACGCCCACACAGACCGCGGCGGTCGCGAGGACGACGAACGTCCACTTCGGGACGAAGAACAGCGTCACGACCACGGCGGCACCGAGCGACAGGCCGACCGTGAACGCGGCGGGCAGGTTGCGGCCGGCGCGGGAGACCTTGACCGACTGGGCCTCGGTCGTCACCGGAGCGACGACGGCACCCTGCGGCTCGTCGGAGGCCGTCGCCGGTTCGTCGGTCATGTCGCGCGCGGGTACGGGCATCTCGGTGGGCCGATCAGACCGCGAGGAGCTCGCTCTCCTTGCCCTTGAGCAGCGAGTCGACCGTGTCGACGTACTTCTTGGTCATCGACTCCAGCTCCTTCTCGCCCCGGACCCCGTCGTCCTCACCGACCTCGCCGTCCTTGACCAGCTTGTCGAGGTCGGTCTTGGCCTTGCGGCGCACGTTGCGGATCGAGATCCGCGCCTCCTCGGCCTTGTGGTGCGCCAGCTTGATGTACTCCTTGCGGCGGTCCTCGGTGAGGATCGGCAGCACGACGCGGATGATGTTGCCGTCGTTGCTCGGGTTCACGCCGAGGTCGGACTCTCGCAGCGTCTTCTCGATCTCGTGCATCGAGGACTTGTCGAACGGGCTGATGATGATGGTCCGGGCCTCCGGCGTCTGGAACGACGCGAGCTGCTGGAGCGGGGTCGGGGCGCCGTAGTAGCTGACCGTGAGCTTGTTGAACATGCCGGGGTTGGCCCGTCCGGTCCGGATGCCCGCGAAGTCCTCCTTGGCGACCTCGACGGCCTTCTCCATCTTCTCTTCGGCCTCGAAGAGCGTCTCGTCGATCATCGTGGGGTTCTCCGTATGCGTCGTGTCGTCAACGGGGCGTCACACCGGGGTGACGAGCGTGCCGATCCTCTCACCTTGCAGGGCGCGCGTGATGTTGCCCTCGCCCTCCATGCCGAAGACGACCATAGGCAGCTTGTTGTCGCGGCAGAGGCTGAACGCCGCCTGGTCGACGACCCGCAGACCCTGCTGGATGGCCTCGTCGAAGGTCAGCGTGTCGAGCTTCTTGGCCTCGGGGTGGAGCCGCGGATCCATGTCGTAGACGCCGTCCACCCCGTTCTTGCTCATCAGCACGGCGTCGCACTTGATCTCGAGGGCCCGCTGGGCGCTGACGGTGTCGGTGGAGAAGTAGGGCATCCCGGCGCCGCCGCCGAAGATGACGACGCGGCCCTTCTCCAGGTGCCGGATCGCGCGCCGGGGGATGTAGGGCTCGGCGACCTGTCCCATGGTGATCGCGGTCTGGACCCGGGTCTCGATCCCGTTCTTCTCGAGGAAGTCCTGGAGAGCGAGGCAGTTCATGACCGTGCCGAGCATCCCCATGTAGTCGGCCCGGGCCCGCTCCATGCCCTTGGCCTGCATCTCCGCGCCGCGGAAGAAGTTGCCGCCACCCATGACGATGGCCACCTGGACTCCGCTGCGGACCGCCTCGGCGACCTGGTCGGCGATGGTGCGGACCACGGCGGGGTCGAGCCCGAGCCGCCCGCCGCCGAACACCTCCCCGGACAGCTTCAGCAGCACCCGGTGGAACCGGGGCCGCTCTCCGTCGGCGGTGCTGGCGAGCGTCACAGGGCGACCTCCCGGGGAGTCCTACGCGAGCGATGTCACGTCATCCGTTGCGTCCGGCGATCCTTCCACACCGGCCGACCGGCTCGACACGCCAGGTACCCTCACTCCGAGAAGGGCGTTCACTGCTGCTGCGCGCGGTCCGGGCCGGCGCGCGGGGCTACATCGTCAAGGACGTCGACACCTCGTCGCTGATCCGGGCGATCCGCGACGTGAGCCGCGGCGAGAGCGCGTTCGACGCCCGCAGCGCGTCGGCCATGGTGCGCGGGCTCAACCAGGCCGACACCCCGAGCGCCCACCAGCTGACCTCCCGTGGGACCGAGGTGCTCACGCTGCTGGCCCGCGGGATGTCCAACCGCGACATCGGCGCCCGCCTCTACATCTCGGAGACCACGGCGAAGTTCCACGTGGGCAACATCCTGCGCAAGCTCGGCGTCTCCCGCCGTGCCGAGGCGGTCTACGAGGCCAGCACAGCGGGATTGATCTAGCGCCCGCCGATGTTCAGCCGACTGGCCTACCGAGACATGTCGACCGCCCACCAGTTCTCCATCCGCTGGACGGCCGGCGCGTCCCGGCCGGTCTCGAGGACCCGGGCCAGCCGGAAGAGGTAGGCGGCGATCCCCGCGGCTCCCTGCATCCAGCCGACGCCGGGCGGCCGCAGCGGGTTCTCGTCGCGATGCTCGACGAACCGCCAGTAGGCGACGCCGTCGGTGACGACGGCCCGCTCGACGAGCGCGTCCCCCAGTCGCACGGCGAAGGCCAGGTCGGCGTCGTCGCCGGCTCTCGCGTAGGCGTCGAGAATGGCGTCGCCGACACCGGCGGTCCCGCAGCAGCGGCCGTCGTTGTCCCAGAAGCCGGGGCGGAGCCGGTCCGGGAGGCCGGAGGTCCGCACGCTGTGGCGGCCGCGCGCATACCAGCTCGTCGTGGGCTCCCCGGCGACGTCGGCCACGCCGGCGCGGTCGAGAGCGAGGAAGAACATCGAGGTGCCGGTGGGGCCGTGGCACCAGCCGTACGAGATCGGGTCGACCTTCGCCGGGTCGGCCGGCGGGATGGAGAGCGGGACGAGGAACCCGCCGTCGGACGCGTCGCCGAGCGTGACGAGGTGCTCGGCGCCGCGGCGCGCCGCCTCGACGAGGTCCGGGCGGCTCAGCTCGGTACCGGCCACGGCGAGGCTGCCGGCGATGCCGGCAAGGCCGTGCGACCAGTTCGGCATCTGCCCCGCCGGCAGGAGCAGGAAGCGGGACGAGACCATCCGCCAGTTCGTGCCGGTCGGCTCGGCCTCGCCCTCGGCGACGAGGACGTCCGCGGCCCGGTTGGCGAGCGCGCGGGCGCCCGGGACGTTCCGGCGCAGCGCCCAGACCGCGGCGAGGAGGACCGAGGCAGTGCCCAGCGTCGCGTCGTTGATGCGGGAGCCGGGTCGGTGCCTCTCGGGCGACATGGCGTACGCCGGTGGCCACCCGTCGGCCTCCGCCGTGTCGAGGAGCCGGTGGACCGCGTCGTCGGCGCCCGGCGCGTCCAGAGCGATCAGCGCCCCGATAATGCTCGACAGGCCGTCGAAGAACGAGACGTCGCCGACCTCGGGGATCCGGGAGCGCAGCCGTTCGGCGACGGCCGCGGCCAGGTCGGCCTCCGCCTCGGTCCACGGCCGCGAGAGCCGGATCTCGGCCAGGACGTGGGCCAGCCCGCCGATCCCCTCGTGCAGACCGTCGCGGAAGGCGTCCTTGGTGGGGTCGCTCGTGCCGGTGTCGACGTCCACGCCCGCCGGGATCCGCGGGCCGTCGTCGTCCTCGACCTGGGCCAGCACCCAGCGCCACGCGGCCTCGGCCGGCTCGCGGTACCGGGCGGCATCCGTCGGCGTCACCCTCGCATCGTGGCACCACGCGGGGCCAGCGGTGCAGGGGTGAGTTCTCCCGCCGACCACGCCCTCGGATGTCCGTCGAGATACAGATCTGCGTGGCGTACGGCCGCCCTCGGTCCTCTGATGTCCGTCGAGATGCAGATCCTCGTGGGGTGTCCTGACCAGCCCGACGGTGCGGGTCGACCGGAACCGGCGTCCGAGCGGCGGCGTTGACCCGGACGTGAGCGACCCGACTCCCCCGCCGATCCCGACGCAGGAGGGAATGCTCGACGTCGGGGACGGCCAGCGAGTGTGGTGGGCGGAGTACGGCGATCCGGACGGGATCCCGCTGGTCCTGGTCCACGGCGGCCCCGGCGGTGGCCATGTCCCGGCCCTGATGCGGCCGTTCGATGTCGGCACCTACCGGATCGTCCTGTACGACCAGCGCGGCTGTGGGCGCAGCACGCCGCACGCCGCCGACCCGCGGGTCAGCCTCGACACGAACACCACCCCCCATCTCGTCGATGACCTCGAGCGACTCCGGATGGCGCTCGACATCGACCGGTGGGTGGTGTGCGGGAGCTCATGGGGCGCCACGCTCGCACTGGCGTACGGGCAGACCCACCCGCAGCGGGTCCGCGGCATGATCCTGCGCAGCATCACGACCTACAGCGTCGGCGAGATCGCATGGGTCTACCGGGACGGCGCCAACCACCTGCTGCCCGAGAGGTGGGAGGAGCTCGTCTCTGCGCTGCCGGTGGACGAACGGGACGACCTCGTCGCCGCGTTCCACGCCCGGGTGAGCTCGCTCGACGACGCGATGCGGATCCCTGCGGCGCTGGCCTGGTGTCGTTGGGAGACGGCGGGGATGCTCTCCACCCCCGACCCGGTCGTCGAGGCGATCTTCGCCGACCCGTACTTCGCGGTCGGGTTCGCCCGGATCAGCACCCACTACGCGCTGAACCACGCCTTCGTCCCGGACGGTTCGCTTCTGGCCGGGGCGGCGAACCTGACCGGCATACCGGCCGTCCTGGTCCAGGGACGCTACGACCTGTGCACACCTCCGGTCACCGCCTGGCGGCTCCACCGGGCGTGGCCCGGGTCTCGGCTGCACCTCCTCGACGACGAGGGGCACCGCCTCACCGGAGCCTCGGCCATCCTGACCGACGCTGCGGCGTGGATGGCGCGCGAGGTCGCGGCGTCCAGGCAGCCGCGCTGAGCCAGCCCCGCGCCGTAGGTGCGGAGGATGTCATGGACCTCGCTCGGCTCACGGCCACCGGACCTGCCGGGGCACGTCACGGTGGGTCGCCGGGACTCGCCTCCTCGCCGGCTACCGACCGGATGGCCCGGCAGTACGCGACCGCGGGAGGCCTTGTTGAGGTAGGCATCGGGATGCCGTGCACCTGGACGAACCGCTTCGGGTACCACTCTTGGGACGAGACCCATGGCCCCCTGCCTGGCACGAGTACCGACGCACGGTGCGCGGAATCTGGGCGTACTACCGTGCGCTGGTGACCTCACGCGACGAGCTGACCACCCTGTCCGACGAGTTCTGGTCCGGCCAACTGGCGGCCGAACCGACCGACGCCCACCTGCTGGGCCACTACCCGACGACCGGACGCTTCGAGGACGCATCCCGGGCTGCCGAGGACGCCGAGATCGCCCGGCTGCGGGACATGGCAGCGCGGGCCGAAGGGATCGACGCCGCCGACCTGGACGAGCAGGAGCGCACGACGCGGGCGGTGATCGTCAGCCAGGCGACCACCACGGCCGACCGGCTCGAAGCCCGCCTCGCGGAGGTATCGGCCGACCCCATCTTCGGCCTGCAGGACGCCCTTCCACTGATCCTCGGCATGCTCACGCTTCCCGACGCCGAGGTCGCCGACGCGATGCCCGACATGCTGGTGGGCGCCGGTCGGTGGTTCGCCGACGTCGGGCAGCGGCACCGCGAGGGACTCGCCCACGGCTGGGCTCCCGCGGCGTTCGCCGTCTCCGGGACCATCGCGCAGATCGAGGGCGCGCTGGCTCGTCCGCTCGACGACGACCCGTTCGTCACCGCGCTGCGACCGCCGGACGGGATCGAACTCGACGCCTGGCGGGGCCGGCTGGCGACCGCTGTGCAGACCCGGCTTCGTCCGGGTCTGGCGACGTACCGCGACGTGCTGCGCGACGAGGTCCTGCCGCAGGCGAGGCCCGACGACCGCGCCGGTCTCACGCACCTCGACGGCGGCGACGACGCATACGCCCGGACCCTGCGGTACTTCACGACCACCGACCTCACCGCCCGGGAGATCCACGACATCGGGCTGGCCCAGATCGAGTCCCTGGGCGCGGAGTACCGCACGCTCGGCTCAGAGGCCCTTGGCACGTCCGACCTGCGGGAGATCTTCGACCGGATGCGCGACGACCCCACGCTGCACTTCACCAGCGGCGACGAGCTGGTCACCGCGTCGGAGACGGCGATGGCCCGCGCCTGGGCGGCGATGACCGACTGGTTCGAGGTGCTGCCGCAGGCGCCGTGCGCCGTCGAGGGAACGACGACCGGCGCGAAGGCCTTCTACTTCCCGCCCGCGTCCGACGGCAGCCGCGGCGGCACCTTCTTCGTCAACGTGACCGACCCGACGGCGTGGGGCACGTTCGAGCTGGAGGCGATGGCGTTCCACGAGGGCATCCCCGGGCACCACCTCCAGATCGCCATCGCCGGCGAGCTGTCCTCGATCCCCGAGTTCCGCAAGCACATGCGCAACTCGGCCTACAGCGAGGGCTGGGGCCTCTACACCGAACGGCTCTCGGACGAGATGGGTCTCTACACCGGACCGGTCGAGCGCCTCGGGATGCTGTCGGCGGACTCGATGCGGGCCAGCCGTCTCGTCGTCGACACCGGCCTGCACGCCCTCGGCTGGAGCCGGGAGCAAGCGGTCCAGTTCATGCTCGACAACTCGCCCTTGTCCGCCGGTGTCGTCCGCCCGGAGATCGACCGCTACGTCGTGTCGCCGGGACAGGCGACGTCCTACATGATCGGGCGCCTCGAGATCCAGCGGCTGCGGCGTGAGGCGGAGCAGCGCCAGGGAGACGGGTTCGACGTCCGGCGGTTCCACTCGGCGGTCCTCGACTCGGGGTCGCTCCCGCTCGACGTGCTCGAGCGGGTGGTGGTCGCACGGCTGCCCTGACGTGTTCTGAAGGGGCGAAGGGTGGCAGGCTAAGCCTGCGACGGCGCCGGCCCGTCCACGACGAGGAGGACGCAATGACGACGTTCACGGCCTGGAAGTTCGACACCCCGGGGGGTGCCCAGGCGGCCCGCGAGCAGCTCGACCTCGCGCGCGGCGAGGGCCTCGTGAAGGTCATCGACCGTGCCGTGCTCGAGTGGCCGGAGGGAGCCGAGAAGCCAGTCCTGCGGCACAGCCGTGACGACGAGTGGCGGGGCACCGGCTGGGGGGCGTTCTGGGGGCTCCTGGTCGGGACCCTCTTCTTCGTCCCCATGCTCGGAGCGGTCGCGATCGGTGCCGGAGCCGGGGCGCTCTACAAGCATCTCCAGGGCGTCGGCATCACCAAGGAGCAGCTCGAGTCCATCCGAGATCAAACCGTTCCCGGCACCTCGGTCCTGTTCGCGGTCACCGATGAGGGCAACCTCGACCGGCTGGGCGAGCGGTTCCGCGGCTTCCAGGGCCACCTCGTCAGCACGAACCTCACCGGCGCGGAGCGGTCCCTGCTGCTCGAGACCTTCGACTGACGCGATACCGCCGGGTGTCAGTGGGGCGCGGCAGAGTCGCGGAATGACGCATACGCACCACACCATCGACTACGTCGAGCTGGCCGCCCCCGACATCGCCGCCGCCAAGGCGTTCTACTCCGCAGCGTTCGGCTGGGAGTTCACCGACTACGGTCCGGAGTATGCGGGGATCCGGGCCGCCGAGGGCGACGGGGAGGTCGGCGGGCTGACCGCCGCCTCCACGCCGTCTCCCGACGGCGTCCTCGTGCTGCTCTGGTCCGACGACCTCGACGCCACCGTGCGCTCGGTGCAGGACGCGGGCGGCACGGTGACCAACGGACCCTACGAGTTCCCGGGCGGCCGGCGGTTCCACTTCCAGGACCCGGCGGGCAACGAGCTCGGCGTCTACCAGACGACCTGAGTCGTCGCCGCCCTGCGCTACGGTCCCGGTCATGCTGGAGTGGCCGACGATCCTCGAGGCCATCGGCCTCGCGCAGACCGGTGACCGCATGATCGGGCGGCAGGCGCTGCTCGCGTGCTGGGAGCAGACCGACCTGCCCGAGCACGCCTTCCGCTGCGTGCTGGCGCACTACCTCGCCGACGTGGAGGACTCCGTGGACGACGAGGTCGCCTGGGACACAACCGCGCTGGCGGAGTACGCCCACCTGCGTGGTGCCGACCTGGCCGCGGTCGGCATCCCCGACGCGACCGGCCTCGCGCCGAGCCTGCACCTCAACCTCGGCGACGGGTTCCTCCGACAGGGCCGGACGGCCGAGGCCGCCGAGCAGCTGAGCGCGGGACTCGAGGCGGTGGCCGCGCTCGGCGACGACGGCTACGGGCGGATGATCCGCGACGGGCTGGACCGGTTGGCGAGCCGTATCGACAGCGTCGAGTCGTCCGCCGGCCGATGAGTTCGGTGCCTCGCCCGGGTCTGTACTGACGACGCGATGTCACCGGACTCACCCAGAAAGGCCCCCGAGATGGAGACCATGGAGAAGCAGACGCACACCCTCGACACCCCCGACGTCGACCTCGTGTACGACGTCGTGGGACCACTGCCCACCACCGACGGCCGGCCGCCGCTGCTGATGGCGGGACACCCGATGGCCGCCGAGGGCTTCTTCACCGTGGCCGAGTACTTCCCGGAGCGCACCGTCGTGGTCTACGACCCGCGGGGCGTCGGCCGCAGCGTGCGCAAGGACGGCCGGACGGAGCGCTCCCCGGAGCTGCACGTCGCCGACCTGCACGCCCTTATCACCGAGATCGGTGCTCCGGTCGACATCTTCGCCAGCAGCGGTGGCGCGGTGAACTCCCTCGCGCTGGTGGCAGAGCACCCGGACGACGTCCGGATCCTCGTCGCCCACGAGCCGCCGCTCCTGGCGCTGCTCCCCGACGCCGACGGCGCGTTCGCCGCCGAACGAGCCGTTACGGACGCCTACCACCAGCGCGGGTTCGGAGCGGGCATGGCGCAGTTCATCGCCCTGACGTCCTGGCACGGTGAGTTCAACGACGCCTACGCGGCCCAGCCGCCGCCCGACCCGGCCATGTTCGGGATGCCGACCGAGGACGACGGTGGCCGCGACGACCCGCTGCTGTCGGGCACCGCCGCCGGCATCACCGCGTACCGTCCCGACGCCGACGCCCTCAACGCCGCGCCGACGCGGGTCGTCATCGGTGTCGGCGTGGAGTCGCGCGACACCATCACCGGTCGCACGTCGGTCGCCATGGCACAGGCCCTCGGCCAGGAGGTGGTCGAGTTCCCCAGCCACCACGGCGGCTTCCTCGGCGGCGAGTTCGGGTACGCGGGTCAGCCCGAGGCGTTCGCGGAGCGGCTTCACGAGGTCCTCGACTCCAAGGCCTGACCGGACGCGGTTCCGCGTCAGCCGGACGAGCAGCAGCCCCAGGACCCCGTCGGGTCCTGGGGCTGCTGCTGGGCGATCAGGCTTCGGCCACCACGGGGTCGGCCAGGTCGGCCGGGTCATCCTCCTCGGGAACCGCCGACTCGGAACGGTTCCGGTAGGCGAACGCGAGCAGGACGACGGCCAGCATCGCGTAGCCGAGAGCGACGGACGGCTGCGCGGCCCAGGAGACCTCGCTGGCGTGGATCAGCCCGATCCAGCTGAGCACTCCACCGAGCGCGGCGGCGAGCGCGGAGCTGACGAACTTGCGCATCATGATGAACGCGACGATCGAGCCGAGCACCATGCCCGCGAGCACGGCGCCCTCGCCGAGGATCTTCAGCCCCTGGTAGACGAGGCCGGCGTTCGTCAGGGCCTCCTCGCCGACCTTGTCGGCGCTGGTGCCGGCCGCGGCCAGGGCGTTGTCGATGAGGCCGGTGCCCCACGAGGCGAGGTTCGGCAGGATCGCCGCGACCACAGCGGCCGCTTGGACCCGCGGCGTCGACTGGAACGCCTGCGCGCCGATGAGCAGCCCGATGTAGAGCAGGATCGGGACGATCGCCGGGATCGGCAGCAGCGTCGTCAGCACGCCGAACAGACCGAGGAAGCAGAGCACCGCGATGAAGATGCCGCTGCCCATCGAGTAGCTGGTCCGGCCGCCGGTCGCCTTCCAACCCGGGTGGCCGATGTAGACGGCCGGCGGGAACGGCGAGCCGAGCGCGGCCCCGATGATGGCACCGGACCCGTCGGCAAGGAGGACGCTGCGCAGGTTGTAGCTGTCGCCGGCCGCCGACGCGCTCTCGACGTTGCTCATCGCCTCCGCGAAGTTGTAGACGCCCAGCGGTATGGCGGTGGCGAGGAGGGGCGCCAGCTGGCCCAGCCCGCTGGCCAGCATCCCGACGTGCAACGTCGGGACGGCGATGGCGATCTCCTTCACCGCGGCGGAGACGTCGGGAACCGACATGTACCCACCGATCCACCCGATGGCCGTGCCGACGAGCAGGGCGGCGAGCCCTATGGGGATACCGCCGGGGAGCCGGATGTTGGTGAAGAAGCCCACGAGGATGATGCCCAGCACGGGCAGGCCGATCCACGCGACCGCCCAGATCTGCCCGGCCGGCCGCATCGAGATGAAGGTCAGCGAGATGCCGGCGAGCGTCCCGAGCATCGCGGCCCGCGGCGTGATCCGGCGGATGAACGGCCCGATGAACGCGCCGATCAGCACGATGACGCCGATGACGAACGCCCACGCGAGCCCGGCCTGCCACGCCTGCACAGGATCCTTGGTGGCCAGGTAGATCGGCAGCATGATGACGAAGACGACGATGAACATGTGCGGGACGCTGGGCCCGTACGGCAGGGCGGTGACGTCGAGCCGGTTCTCGCGCCGGGCCAGCCGGCGGGCGAGGATCGTGTAGTAGATGTTGCCGGCCAGCATGGCGATGCCGAGGGCGGGCAGCACGGTGCCGAGCACGTCGCGGGTCGGGACCTGGACGACGAAGATCAGCAGCGAGGTCAGCGTGAGGACGTTGACCAGGATGTTGAAGCCGAGGCCGAAGAAGGCGTTGGTGTCGCCCTTCGTCCACCAGGGCAGGTTCAGTGACGGGGTGTCCGACGAGGCCGAGGGACTCTCTTCGGGCAGGGCGGACCGGGGCTTGAGCAGGCTCATGAGGGCTCCTGGAGGCGAACGGGTCAGCCGGCGAGGACCGGCACGGAGAGGGCGGAGAGGAGGGCGGACGAGTCGGCGACCCAGCCGAAGATGCCGCCCTGGGCGGCGATCATGTCCAGCCCGACCCGCTGGAACTCGGGGAAGTACGAGCCCACGCAGTCGGACAGGACGAGGGCGTTGTAGCCGCGGTCGTTGGCTTCGCGGACGGTGGTGTGAACGCATACCTCCGTCGTCACCCCGGTGACGAGGAGCTCGGTGATCCCTGCGGCGCAGAGCACGTCCTGGAGCTCGGTCGCGTAGAACGCGCCCTTGCCGGGCTTGTCGATGACCAGCTCGCCGGGGATGGGGGCGAGCTCGTCGACGATGTCGTGGCCGTACTCGCCGCGGATGAGGATGCGGCCTTGCGGACCGGGGTCGCCGATCCGCTGCGACGGCTTGCCGCGCTGCAGCTTGGCCGGAGGGCAGTCGGACAGGTCGGGCAGGTGCCCCTCCCGGGTGTGGATGACGGTCATGCCGACCGCGCGCGCCGCGGCGATCACGACGGCCAGGGGTTCGACGACCTTCTGCAGCTGGCCGACGTCGTTGCCGAGGGTCTCGCCGAACCCGCCGGGGAGCAGGAAGTCGCGCTGCATGTCGATGACCACCAGGGCGGTGGTCGCGACGGTCATCGGGAAGGGGGACGGGAGGGCGTCGACGACGATCTCGTCGGCGCTGCTCTCGGGTGTCGGGAACGGTGTCGGGAACGGTGTCGGGAACATCGCAGGCTCCTTGGGGACGAGCAGGTATGCGAGTGGTGGTCGCCGTCAGTGGCCGGCGGCCACGGAGGCCAGGTAGCGGCGCCAACCGCCATGGCTGGTGATGTCGACGGCGTCGGGGTCGGTCACGATCGACGCGCCCCCGACGAAGCCGAGCTGGACGCTGCCGTCGGCCAGGGTGACCTGGCCGAGGCAGATGGAGGGCGACGAGCCCGCCAGGATGGCGGGCACGGCGTGCGAGGGGACGGACCAGGACTCGACCTCGATCGCCGCACCGGCGGAGGTCGCCCGGACGAGAGCCGGAACCGGGGTGGCGCCGCCGGACCGGAGGAGCCGGTAGTCCGCGGAGGTGGTGGTGCGGGCGAGGAGGTACCCGCCGCAGTCGGTGAGGTCCCCGTTGCGGGGCTGTCCCGCGAGGTGGTGGCCGACGACGACGAGGGTGGTGCGGGACGTAGGCCCGGTCACCGCCCAGGGGGTGGCCGGTGCGGTCCTCGCGCCGGCCAGGGCGGCGGCCGCGCCGAGGACGCGGTCGTCGGCCAGTGCAGGGCCGAGCACCATCAGGGCCGCCGGGCGTCCGTCCGACGTCACGCCGGCCGGCACCACCGCCGCGCAGAGGTCCAGGAGGTTGCCGAAGTGCGTGTAATGGCCGAGCGCGGTGTTGGTCGCGATCGGGTCGGCCAGGACCTCATCGGTCGTGAAGGTGGTCCCGAGGGCGGGCAGCACGAGCAGGTCCATGTCCTCCCACAGCGCGGCGACCTCGGCCCGCAGCTCGCCGAGCCGGTGCTCGGCGGCGAAGACGTCGACGGCGGAGTAGGCGGCGGCGCTGCCGAGGATCTCGCGGATCACCGGGAGCACGGAGCCGGGGTGGGAGGCGACGAAGTCGCCGAACTCGGTGAGCCGCTCGGCGACCCAGGGGCCCTGGTAGAGCAGCTGCCCGGCCGCCAGGAAGGGACCGAACGGCGCCGAGGTGGTCCGCGCGAAGAGGCGTTCGACCTGCGACCGGGCCTCGTGGTGCGCCCGCCGCATCGGCTCGTCGCCGAAGAACTCCAGCTCGCCCATCGGGGGCAGGCCGACCCGCAGGGTGAGCGGGTCGAGCCGGTCGCGACGACGCGTCCGCGCATACGGGTCGCGGCGGTCGTATGCGGCCGCGACGTCGAAGACGTGGGCGAGGTCGGAGACCGAGGAGCCGATGAGGCTGAGGCAGTCGAGCGACCGGCAGGCCGGCACCAGCCCGACCGTGCTGATCAGCCCGCGGCTGGGCTTGAAGCCGACGATCCCGTTGAGCGCCGGCGGTACCCGTCCGGAACCGGCCGTGTCAGTGGCCACCGCGAACGGGACGTCCCCGTGCGCCACCGCGAGCGCCGACCCGGAGCTGGACCCACCGGAGATGAGGTTCCCACCGAAGACGCTGCGGGGCATCGGGTACGGGGTCCGCGTCCCGTTGAGCCCGGTGGCGAACTGGTCGAGGTTGGTCTTGCCGACGTAGATCGCCCCGGCGTCGAGCAGCCGCTGCACCGCCGGCGCCGTGACGGTCGCGCGGTAGGCGTAGTCGGGGCACGCGAGCGTCGTCAGCACCCCGGCGACGTCGATGCTGTCCTTGACCCCGAACGGGACGCCGTAGAGCGGGGCCGAGGCGGGGTCCACCCGTTCCTCGAGCTCGGTCGCCCGCGCCGTCAGCTCGGCCTCGCCGGCCACGCTGATCCAGGTGCCGTCGTCGCCGCGGCGCCGGATCCGGTCGAAGGTCTCGTGCACCACATCGGTGGGCCGCAGCCCTCCCTCGCGGTACCGCGCGACCAGCTCGGCCACCGAGGGCCCGAGGGTGGGACCCGCGTCCATCTGCTGCCTCAACACCGCTCGATTATCGAGAATCGAGGAAAGACGGCGGGTTTCCCCGATGTTAAGAGTGTGTTAGGTCGGTGAGTCCGACCGCTCTCACGCCTCGGATCCGGCGGTGGAACCCGCGGCCCAGGCGGGCGCTGGGGTGAGGTATCGCTGGCTGCCGTGCTTCGCCAGCGCCTCGATGACGACCTGCGGGTCGTCGGTCTCGAGGGCGGTGATCAGCTCGCGGTGCCGGCGGATCCCCTCCCCGGGGCCCAGCGCGGCCGCCTCAGCGCGCAGGTTCACCGCCATCGGGCGCTGCAGCTTGAGCATGACCGGCTCGTACATGAGATCCAGCTGGCGGTTCCCGGCCAGCGCGACGATCGCCGCGTGGAAGTCCCGGTGCGCGTCGTCCTCGGCGAGCTGGTCGCCCTCCTTCTCTGCGGCGGCCATCCGGTCGAGGTGCCGGCGGACCTCGGCGAGCGGGTCGGTGCCGTTCGTGGGGGTCAGGGGAAGGGCCGTGCTGATCGCGTAGCGCTCCAGGACCGTCCGCAGGGCGAAGAGCTGCTGGACGTCCTCGTCGGACCAGACCGCCACACGGGCCCCTCGGCGGGGCAGGTGCTCGACGAGGCCCTGCTGGGCCAGCAGCCGCAACGACTCCCGCACGGGGGACTGGCTGATCGAGAACCGCCGGCAGATCTGCTCCTCGATGAGCCGCTCCCCCGGTGCCACGGCACCGCTGAGGATCTCGTCGCGAAGCCGTCGCGTGGTCAGCTCGACCAGGCTCGGGCCGAACGTCGCGGACCCGGACGATCCGACCATCGGTGCACCTCCAGACCCTCAGCCTAGGTGTCGGATGACGCGACCCGCGTGAGGCTCAGGACCACTGGGCCGGGTAGAACTGCCGGATGAACTGGTAGCCGAACGTCGAGGTGGGCGTCGTGGAGTTGGTCGACTCGTTGCCGACGACGGCGAGGGTGAGGTCCCCCGGCGGATAACGGAAGACCACCGTGCTGAACCCGTAGATCGCACCGTTGTGCCCGGTGAAGTCGTTGACCCGCTCGCAGCCCAGGCCGTAGCCGAGGTTGACCGGGGCCCCGTTGAACCGCCGGGCCTTGAGCCGCTCCGCCTGGGTCGCGGGCTGCAGCAGGCGGCCCTCGGCGATCTCCCGGCCCCAGACCTTGAGGTCGTCGAGGGACGAGATGATCGACCCCGCGCCGGC